>NZ_CP059275.1:1200000-1800000 GCF_013694365.1 Limosilactobacillus reuteri | reverse complement strand
TCTTAAGATCAAGCGTTACCGTTTCATCGTCTTCCACCGTTAATGCGCGTGGTAAGAAAGGCGTATCCAGTTGTACAGATGACTGTTTAAGCTGAGTTACAGTATGCTCCAGACCGCGGAACTGGTCCCGCCGATGGACAAGGTGGACTTCCTTAACAACGGGTTCAAGCATCAAGGCAATATCAATCGCGGAGTCGCCCCCACCAAGAATGGCAACCCGCTTGTCCGCATAATCAGCTTTATGATTAACAAAATATGAAAGCTGCTTGCCTTCAATCTCAGCTGCTCCCTCTAAAGCAAGCTTACGCGGAGTAAACGCCCCGTTACCAAGAGCAATGATTACTGCTCGTGACCGGGATACCCGCTTTGCTGATTTGATGGTAAAGGTTCCATCGTCTTTTTTAATGACGTCCTCAACAGTTTCACCGAGGAATTGGTCAATCGGTGCCACTGCCATTTGCTCTTCTAGCTTAGCAATTAGGTCATGTCCAGTTACACCTGGCATTCCCGCTACATCCCAAACTTGTTTTTCAGGATAGAGTGCCCCTACTTGTCCGCCAAGTTGTGGAAGGCTTTCAATTAGCTGGGCATCTAATTCATGAAGGCCGCAATAAAATGAAGCAAACATCCCCGCTGGACCTCCACCAATAATTGTCACATCGTAAATTTTCTCTGCCATTTAATTTTCTTTGAAAAGCTTGTTTAGGCGGTCCATGAAGGCCTTGAGGTAACGTTCTTTGTCAACGTTAACGGCAACCTTAACATTAGGGTTAGGATCGTTTAACTTAGCGTTGTCACCGATTGTCCGACCATAGTAAGGTCCTTCTTGGTAAACAACCTTCATGAATAAGCTAATAGTTGAAACAAATGATGGGTCAATACCAACACCAACAGCTAATGGATCGTGGAGGGCACAACCACGCTTATCAATATCAAGGTTGTAGTAAGCGTCGATGTAGAAGTCGGTAATATCAGCAAAAGCCTTACCGGAAGCAGTGCCTAATTCACGCCATTGCTTTGTTTCGTTCTTAGTAAGAAGAGTACGAAGAGTAACATCAAGACCAACCATCGTAAGTGGCAAATTGGACTTCATTACTTCATCGGCAGCCTTTGGGTCTTGGTTAATGTTAGCTTCTGCGACAGGAGTAACATTACCTTCAACAGTTAAGGCACCACCCATGAATGTGACATTACCAATCAAGTCAGCAATTTCAGGATCCTTCTTCAAAGCAGCAGCTAAGTTAGTCATTGGACCAGTAGGGATGATGATTAAGTCCTTGCCATACTTGTGAGCGGCTTCGATGTAGAAATCAACACCGGATTGTTCTTCAAGAGCCCGACTTGGCGCAGGTAATTCAACATCACCGATACCGTTATCACCGTGGATATCCTTTGAAACTTGCATTACATCAAAGTGGTCAGTAGTGCATGAATGTGGAAGACCCTTAAATACTGGAATATCAGTGTGACCTAATAATTCCAATAACTTAAGGCTGTTTTCGGCACAAACATCTAATAGGTTGTTACCATATGAACTTACAATTCCGATTAGATCAACTTCTGGGTCAGCGAGCGCATAGGCAATAGCTAAAGCGTCATCAACACCAGTATCTAAATCAAGAATCATTTTACGTTTTGCCATAAAGTAAGTGGGAATTAACCTCCTCGACAAGGCGGTGGGCTAAGGATAGAATGGTAATTAGCACGGCACGGGCTGATTATCGTTCGGACTTAGCCTCGAGCCTTGTGGTTGATTTCCACGATATCTTAACAATTATATTGAACTACTCCCACTTAGCTAAACCTACGGTTTAATGCTTGAAGTGGGAGATTCTGGAAACATCGCATACTTACCCTACCGATTCTGAACGAACCTTCAAGCAGAGGTTACGACTATTAGCCAACGATATGGGTGATGATAATATGTCGATTAAATGCACGGTAACAACTGACTTACAAGCCAAGGATAAGAACGGTTATTCTGGCATTCAAAAGCACGTTGAACATGATAAAAAGATTAATCACACTAACTTAATATTCAATGTCATCTTCGACTTGTTGTTTAAGTGATTGTTTGACTTGCTGGTCAACCTTTTGTAGTTGTTCGCTATTGGCGGACAGGATAGCTTTTTTTAGTTTAACGGCAGGGTCGTTTTGTAATTGTTTCTCTTTGAGATGGTCAATTGGCTTGTCTGAGGCTGTGATGCTTGATGGATCTAGTTCTCGGTTTTGTAGATTTTTAGGTGACTGATCACCGTTAGGAGCTATTAGGATTTTGACAACATGGTCAATGAACTTGGTAGCTTCGGTTTTGACTTTTTGTAGGACTTCGGTAACGGTGTCCATCAGGTATTTAAGTGGCTGGCGTAAATGTTGCTGTCGTCCGGTGTTGGTAATAACCGCTTGAGCTTTTTCATTTGGCTTTAGTAATGATGAGTCAACTTTGTGTTCAGGGGCATTTTCGGCAATGGTATCGACTAATTGGTTTTTGTAGTCGTTAATTTGGTTTTGTACGGTTGTATTTTCATTCTGGAGTTGCTGATTCTGGGTGGTTAATTGTTGGTTGGTAGTTGATAATTCAGTCTTGGTAGTACGGGCAGTAGTTATCTCTTGGTTTAGGTTATCAAGTTCATCTTGATAGTCTTGTTTATCTGTTTCCCAATTATCTCGCTCTTCTTGACGCCAGGAATCTAATTCCTGTTCCATTTGGGTTACATTAGCTTCGGTTACTGTAATTGGTTGATCGTTGTTATCGAGTAAGTCGTTTTGGTCAATTTCTTGTTGAGCGGCTTTGATACGCTGGAGCTTGCGCTGCTTAATCTGTTTGTCAGCGTCGCTAATCTGATTTTGCAGGGTTTGTAATTGTTGGCGTTGATGAGCTAATTGTTGGTCTAATTGCTTCTGTTGATTTTCGGCGGCTGTTTGCTTTTCTTGGGCAGCATTGGCGTTCTGTTCAGCTTGTTGCTTATCCTTCTGAGAGCTTCTAGCAGCCTTTGTAATGCCGTTTGCCATTGCTAGGGGTGAAAGGTCGTTACCGTCTTTATCGACCGCCTGGTGGCCTGTGGCGGCTTCGTAGATGCTCTTTAGGTTCTGAGTGACGGTTGCAACTTGTGATTGGACATCATTCTTTTGGTTAGTTAAGTTATCAGCTTGGCTTTGTAGTGACTGAACTGCTTTTTGGTGGTCAGCGATTTCCTGATGTTGAGCTTTTAACTGTTCCATGGAAAGACCAGTTTGTACGGTCTTATCTTCCTTGGTTTTACGTTCAAAATCGAGGATTTTTTTATTTTGAGGCACTTTGTAGGTCTTATGTAGTTCATCTTCGAGGCATTTTAAGGCGAATTGGTCCATGTTGGCCCGAAACCATTTCGTAGCGTCACGTCCGGAACAGTATTTACCTGTAACGGCGTGATGGAGACTTACTAAGGCTTGGTTTAATGAATTAGTGACATGTGCTGCCCGTTTTTTACCCCCTCGGGTCATGCCAAAGGTAGCTACTTCATAATGAATGTGAGAGATTCCCATTTCATCATTATTGGTGGCGTAGCGACCTCGATGTAAATAATCGCCAACATTAACTCGTGATTTATCTTTAAGTGTCCACCCAACATTGTTATTGGTGGCCTTAATTAAGGCTCGATTGAAGCAGCCATAAAACTGCTTGGCAACCGCAATATTATCTGGGATTGGTTGGTTATTTTGGTCCTTTAATTTGAAAACTAAGTGCGTAGTACCGTCCGGCAACTTTTCTTCCTGATAGGAAGTCTTAGGACAGAATTGTTGCATTAATTTACTTTGAACTTCCATATTACCGATGGTTAATACAGCGGTCGCCTTCTTTTTCCGTTTTAGGTAGTTTTTAACACTGCCGTATTGCCGTTCTGCGTGTCCCTTTTCACGTTGATGTTTATCGTGTTCCTCAACATAGTCTTTGAAATGTTCATTGTTCCATTGGTCGATTGCTGCTCGTGTTTTCGGAGATTTATCATATTGATTAAATTGAGTTTCGCTGAACACAATATCTTGGTTAGTGTGATTAATCTTTTTATCATGTTCAACGTGCTTTTGAATGCCAGAATAACCGTTCTTATCCTTGGCTTGTAAGTCAGTTGTTACCGTGCATTTAATCGACATATTATCATCACCCATATCTCAAGAGAACATTGCTCTCTCAGTCAACCCATCGCAATCATTAATCAACTTAGCAAATACTGCTGCTGAGCTCATCAATAATTGCAATGCAGATAATTTAAACGCACCTTGCCCTTGTCCCATTTATGCTTTTACTCCTAGTCGTTCGAGGATTTCTTTAGCAACGTTTATGTATGCTTGATGAGTTCTCTTATCCCAAATATCGTTTTTACCATCGGTAATTCCAGTCATATCCATTCTTTTGACACGCTCCATGGTCATAATATGGTTGCTGAAAATATTTTCTTGTCCAAATTCTTGAATAGCAGAATTTAAGATTTCGGTATCAACTTGTGCGTTTCTCTTAGAGAGTACAGGGAGGATACCAAGAATATCAACATTTGAATGAAAATCGTCAATTAGGTTTGATTGGAGATAGTTGACTAAAACTTTGGCACCATCAAGAGCACGTTCTTGAGTTTGTAAAACAATAATTAGTTGATTACAAGCGTAGAAGGCTGAGTCATTAGCCAATCCAAACGTTGGTGGAACATCGATAAAAATAAAGTCATATTTATTTTGTAAGTCAGTGCTTATTTTATTAGCTAAATACTGGACTCTATCTATTTCATTATTAAACATACTTTCAAGGAAACGTGAGTAAAGAAAGAAATCTGAAGCGTTAGGAATCAAATCAAGATTATCAATAATTGGAATAGTTATTTTTGAGAAGTTAATATTATTTTTAATTGCTGTCATTAATGAGGTCTTAATTGAAATAACACCAGAATTTTGTGTGGACTTTGTTTTAATAAAAAGCGAAGTTAAATTGGCTTGAGGGTCAAAATCAATTGTTAAACATTTGTATCCCATTTTAGCGAGGTTATAACTGACTAATGCGGTAGTGGAACTTTTGCCGACTCCACCCTTTTGATTGCAAAAAGACATTACACAAGTATCCATTTACTTTTTTACTTTACTTTGGACTGTATAAAAGTCTTTCATTTCTAATGCTTGTATTATCTTTTGTAATCTATTTTGGTCTTCTTTGTTTAGTTGATTAATACGAGATTGTACCATGTCGTTAATTAATTGCTTGGTATTCTCTGCTATACCTAGATCAATTAATGCAGCAACTTGATTGGTAATATGATTATCGACTCGTAAATTGCGTATGAATGTTACTGATTGAGTCTGGGGTACGATTTCATCACGAGTAACTTGATTCTTTGCTTGTATGCTAACTTTGTCTGATAATTTTCTATTATGTTGAAGTAGTGACATTTACAGATTTATCCACTTATCAGAGCTATTACCATTGCCTGCTGGATCATCAGTAAATCTCAAGACCAATTGCAATCCGTTAGTAGAAGCAGTTGGCAAATCAAAACTGGTGTTAAATCCACTGTATTGACTACGATAAATCTGCGGGTAAACCTTAGCAACATCAGCACGCTCACTAAGATTTAAACGCTGGCGGCCAATTTCATGACCGTTTTGTAATAAGATCGCATAAGCATATGGTCTGGTCATTGCATTGTCATTAGCTACCCACCCCTGGACAGTCATATGACGACGGTTGAGTGCCACATGATCAATAGAGTAAGCCGACTGTTGGAAAGTACCCATATTTAACCATGAATCGGTGTGTGCACCATCGTTACCATTACCATTAGCATCTGCTGAATATCGGCTAACTAATGAGTAATTGTGTCCTGGAATCAAATGTAGTGAGTTGAATGTGTAGTTAAACCGTGAGTGGTCTGCAGTCTGAATATCACCAAAGACATTCTTAACATCCTGAGATGATAGCAGATCTACCTTTTCAGAAGCAACCTGTTGTCCAGTAGTATTATCAAACACGATCAAATAATGATTAGGTTCAAGCTGTGAAAGATCTGTAGCATGCCATCCGGCAACCCTTACTTGACCATTACTTAGTGTAACAGAATCAAGGTTGGCTCGGTTCGTCCGATTCATTGGCTTAAACCAATAATCTACAGCATTCCCATTTCCGGCAGCATCGTCCGTCCAACGGGAAATAAACTGAATATTATCATTAAAGAACTGTGGAGTTAGGTTAAATTTAACACTGAATCCGGAGTTTACAGCATTAGCAACGGTGCTATAAGCTTTAGCAACATCAGGGCGACTAACGGCCGTTACCTTTTGCCGTGCAATTTCATGACCAAGGTTCCGGTCCCAGGCAATAATGTAATGGTAAGGACGACCAGCAGCTTGGTTGGTAGCATGCCAACCAGTTACGGTTAAAGTATTGCCATTGGAGCTTAACCCATCAAGATAAGCTTGATTACCTTCATTAATGCTCATCTAGTTCTTCCTGATCTTCTGAAACATATAGCGCACCTTGTCCAGGCGGCTGTTTGGACGGCGGGGCTGGATGACTGGCTTGCCGTCAGCGGCCTGATACCCTTTCAGTTCTGTAAGGCATACGCTCTGCCCGTTGGTGTAAGAGGCCAGATCAGTACGGTATGCCTGTATACAGCGGGCGGGAATCTCGCCAGTAAAGACAACTTCATCCTTTTTTTCCTGGACCGTTTCGATGGTGGCACAGTATTTCGGTGCATCATGATAAGCCCTGGAAAGATATTCCCGGGGCGCATAGAGGGTGAAGGAGAGATAAGGTTCCAGCAGTTGCGTCCCTGATTCCTTCAATGCCTGTTCCAATACAATCGGGGCCAATGAGCGGAAGTCCGCCGGCGTGCTGACCGGACTGTAATAAAGCCCGTATTCAAAGCAAATCTTACAGTCCGTTACGTTCCAGCCGAACAAGCCCTGCTCCAGCCCGTAACGGATACCATCCCTGACAGCGTTTTGAAAACTCTGGTTCAAGTATCCCAGCGAAACCCGGCTCTCGTATTGTACACCGGAGCCAAGCGGGAGTGGTGTAACAGACAGTCCGATGGATGCCCAAAACGGGTTGGGCGGCACCTCGATATGGATGGTGTGGCTGGCTGCTTTGAGCGGCCGCTCCTTATAAATGACGGTGGGTTCCTTTACCACTGTTTCAAGCTTGTATTTTTCCGACAGCAAAGCGGAAACAACCTCCAACTGCACCCGGCCCAAAAAAGAAAGAATGATCTCATGGGTGATGGAATCCACCTCGCAGCGCAAAAGCGGGTCAGTATCCGCAAGTTGCGTAAGAGCGTCCAGCAGCCGTTCTCTTTGCGCTGCCGTTTTCGGCGCAATCGACGTCCGCAGCATGGGGAGGGGGTCCTCACGCCACCTTTTACGAGGGAGCCGGGTTGGGTCCCCTAATACATCGTTTAACCTCACGCTGTCGCTGGGAAGGATAACAATTTCACCCGGATAAGCGGTGTCTGTCCGAACAATTTCCCCTTTGGATGGAATACGCATCTCTGTGATTTTCAGCTTTTCTCTCCCGGCCAGGGCCACCGTATCCCGCAGGCGCAGCGTTCCGCTGTATAGCCGTAGATAGACACGCCGCTGGCCGCAATCTGTATACTCCACCTTGAAAACGCTGCCGCATAGGGCGGCGCTCCCCTGTTCCCCAATCGGTTGGAACAGCCCTGTCACCGCATCCATCAACGGTTGAATGCCAAGGCCCTTTTTGGCGCTGCCATAATAGACCGGGAACAGGGAGGCGTCTTGAACCCGCCGCTGTTCCTCCCGCACAAGTTTTTCCCGGCTGATTGGTTCTCCTGCGATATACTTTTCCAATAATTTATCGTTATTTTCGATGACCGCATCCCATGCTTCTATGTCGGTATTTTCCTCCAGGACTATTTCCGGGGACAGCGACACCGTCTGCTTGATGATAATATCGGCGGAGAGCTTATCCCGAACAGACTGAACCACGCTCTGCAAATCAACGCCAGCCTGGTCGATCTTGTTGATAAAGATAACGGTGGGAATGTTCATTTTCCGCAGGGCATGGAACAGAATACGGGTCTGGGCCTGCACGCCATCTTTAGCGGAGATCACCAAGATGGCCCCATCTAAAACAGCCAAAGAGCGGTACACCTCCGCCAAAAAATCCATGTGGCCGGGCGTATCCACAATGTTGACTTTACATCTGTGCCACTGGAAGGAAGTGACTGCCGCTTGAATGGTAATCCCACGCTGCCGCTCCAAAAACATGGTGTCCGTCCTCGTTGTCCCTTTTTTGACGTTCCCCGGTTCTGAAATGGCTCCGCTGGCATATAGCAGGCTCTCCGTCAAGGTCGTCTTTCCAGCGTCTACATGGGCAAGAATTCCAATATTGATTATTTTCATTTATTCACCCTGGTTTTGCGGGGTGATCGCGACCGATAAGATGTAATTTGCGAGCTGATTATTGGCTATGTCCTGAACCTTAAATAGAGTCCAAACTCGCTCAGCTGGTTGAGTATTTTGTAAGTATACTCTGATTGATGATAGATAAGGTTGAATCCGCTGTGTATCAACAAAAAGCATACCATTAGATAATAAACATTGTCGTTCATTTGAATCCAGCTGCATACCTGCTTGTAATTGTAAATCCTCATCAGTTTCGGCAACAATTTCATTATTATTCTTTAGCATCATTTAATCAAACTTGACTTCATCGAGCATTTTTTCACGGCTAACCTGGTCCAATCCCAGATATTTTAAAGTCATAGCTTCAGATGTATGGTTTAAAAGGCTCATCACCAGGCCAATATTGTAATGGGTTTGCGTGTAAACACGGTAGGCACCCGTCTTTCTCATGCTGTGGGTTCCAAGATAGCTAATTCCCAATAAATCGCCAGTTTTAGCCATTATTTTGTAAAACTGCTTTTCTGTAATATGCCGAGAATGGTCCCGTGAGGAGGGGAAAAGCCACTCGGATTGAATGTTTTGCTCGTTTAGCCAGTTAAAATAGTCGATTAGGTCCTGTTTTACTGGTTTAAGGTATAAAACATTAGGCTTGCCAGTTTTTTTATCCCGAATATAAGCATTTTTCTTGATAGCTCCATCACTTTCATAGATTTCGCTGCGTCTGAGAGCCAATACATCACTCACCCGAAGCAGAGTGGCCTTGCCAACTTGGAAGATTGTGTAATTACGACGCCCTTCTCGGAAATTATGGAGTAAAGTATCTTCAACTTCGTGGAGGACGTTGGTATCTTTGATGGGTAATACTAGCTGTTTCATCTACAACAGCGTAAGCTTCTCAGTATCAATGATTAATGAATTTTCCTGAGTAATAGTATTAATCGCTTCCTTACAATTTTCAATCTGCTTTGTGATTTTACTTCGAACATTAACCTTAAGACTAGATGTTTGACTAAGGCAAAGCTCTAAATAGTGCTTTTCGGCCACATAATTAATTCGACACAATTGATCATTGATATAAATTGCTTCTTGTGGTGCAAATAGCTCTTGAATAGTTCGATAAATATGCGTTGTAATTTGAGTCATTCCATCAAAGGATCCCGGAGTCTCTGATCCCTTTGCAAACTCCGCAATTTTCATATTATTTAAATTATGAGGATAAATAACATTAAAAATGTTGCACGCCGGAATCAGTTGCCGTGTAAAGTCACTCAGATGCTCCATTGCCACTAGTGAATGATAATCCGGATTATTCGCAATATCGTTTGCAAATTTAATTGATGACTTACTCCAATCTGCAAGTAACTTATCTTCATCAGCTTCCGTCTTACTCGTTACAAATGAGTCATAACATCGTGGAACCGGAAATCCAACATAACCACTGGTAGGCATAATAATAAACATTTATACAAAATTATTAAGATAATGCACTATCAACACACTCTTAAGTTTGCTTCTAAGTCTTATTTCCATAACTTCTTTTACGTTTCCGCCATTCTTTGCTGTTTCGATTTTTATGATATGGTGCAAGTCAGCACGAACACGAACCGTCTTATCTCCCATTATATCTTTTTTTGCACTGATTGGTGTATCATTTCGTTTTTCTTTTTGTGCGCCTAAATTTCCCACTCATAGAATTAATTTCCTCCCGTTAAATAATAGATAACTATTAAAAATAGACAATACTTGCTCATAAGTAATGGTACTTAAATTGTTTACTTTGGCGTGTTTCATTGCTTGATAAAACTGATTTTTAGTAAACAGTTGACGATATTCTCGATTGACCCATTTTGAAACAAAGTACTTATATAGCTTCCAATATTTATCTGGAACATCTGTGGTATGGCGGGTAAGTTTTATTAAGACACTGTTTACTTTTGGTTTAGGATGAAAGCATTCCGCTGGCAGCTTAAGCAATTGCTGAATCGAGACTTGAGTGTGCAAGAGCAACCCTAGTGTTCGGTGAATATCCAAGGTACGCTTGTAGAATCCTTCTTCAACAATCAGATAGATGTCAGACGCACGGCTTTCAAAAACCACTTTTTTAATAATTTTTGTGCTTAAATTGTAAGGAATATTCCCAACAATTTTATACCTCTGTTTGTTAGGGAATTGAAACTGTAGAATATCTTGGTGAATTAAAGTGACACGAGTATTCAGTTTTAATTTTTCTGACGATAAGTTGAATAGATGACTGTCTAATTCAATAGACGTTACCTGTTTACTTATTTTAGCCAGTTTCGTCGTTAAATGCCCTTTACCTGTTCCAATTTCGTAAACGGTATCGGTTTCTTTTAAATTCAATTGTTTTATTATTTGGTTGAGTACTTTTTCACTCGTTAAAAAGTTTTGAGAATATTTTATATTTTTGTTCATTTATAAAAGCCAGTCATTAGGCCTATCTGACAATTCCTGAATAGAGTTCATAAACAATCCTGCATGATAACCATCACAAACAGAATGATGTACCTGTAAAGATAGCGGTAAATATATTGAATTACCTTTATTAATGAATTTTCCTGCTGTAATAATGGGTAGAAGGTAATTACTATTATTATTGATATTTAAGTTAAACCCAGTAAATGAAGTCCATGGAATAATAGAAAGAGAAAAAGCATTTTCAGGTATAGGTGTTTTGGGAAACAATTTCCCCGAACCATTATATTTCTCTACATCAGAAAGGTATAAATCATAAAACTCTTTGAAGTCATTCTTTACAGGAGTCCAAATACCAGAGAATGTTTTAGATACACCATCAAAAATTGTATAAAGTGGCTCTAACTTATCCCAATAACCTAACTCTCCGTCGCTATTGTAACCAGTTCTAAAAGCTGTATTTGAGTTTATCACCCTTGTCACTAAGAAAATAAATGCAGGGTAAAATTTATATCCTTCTTGTTTTATGTTTCGGTATAAAACACTAATATCAATTTCTGTGGTTATACTAAAAGTCGTTTGTTGGTTCAAATAATGATTAAATATCTCTTTTCTCTTCCAATTGTCTAAATCAATTTTATTAAAGTTCATTCACTGGGGTGTCTTTTGAAAAATGAAGCCAACCACTTTTCCAAGAAGCGGTGTTGTAATGCTTTTACCACCATTAAACGGCGAAAGGCTGTTACTAAATAAATAGTCCGCAATAAAATTTGCCTTCGTTTGAATATAGCTTTCCAAAGTTTGTGTCATTTATAATTGCTCCTTTCGATTTTCTAGATATTCAGCACGTAACTTCTTAGCGTGATTAATTTCACGTTGAGGAGTTTTTTGTGTCTTTTTGGTAAAGCCATGGGTAATTACATAGTGATTTTCTTCGACATGAAAATAAAGGCCACGTTGTTGGTTATTACTAACTCGTGAGCGAATTTCATATAGGTTACAATCCAATTGTTTTACCCAATCGTGCTGAATCCCGACACTGATACCATGAGTTGCAATCATATAAATTCTTGCTAATAATTTTGCTCGAGCCTTGGTATTAAGGCCATCAAGATATTCTTGAAACTCTGTATGACCATTAGGACGAGTATAAAATTCAAAATTTAGTTCTTCCATTTACGAGAAACTAACAGTTAATTTCTTACCTAAAGCATTAGCAATCTTAGTTAAAGTATCAACGCTAGTGTTCGCTCCTGTTTCAATCCGAGCAATAGTAGATTGCGGAACTTTGGAAACATTAGCTAATTCTCGTTGAGTTAAACCTGCTTCCTTACGAACATGGGTTACAGCAATGGCACTTTCTAATTTGGTAGTTTCATTTTCAAACTCTTGCTTGAATTGTGGGTCTTGAAGTTGTTGATTCAAGTAATCCTTAAAGTTAACGTTACCTGCCATTTAGTTGCTGTGTTTTGAGCCATTAGGTAATTCATTATTATTTAATGGATTACTTCCCAATGGCTGCTTGTGATTTTGTGTAGTCACTTCTTGTTTAGCTTTTGCTAAAAAGTCGGTCACAAAATCAGCAATATCTTTCCGAGAATATGGCTTCTGTTCCTCGCCAATTTCGGATTGAATAACATCATCTAACACAGACTTAGTGTTGCTGTTATTCATTGATGAAAGCATGATAGCTTCGGCTAATTCAGCTTTCCATTTTAGTTCATTTAAGGCTAAAACATCAGCGTCATGCTTCATCTGTAATTTCTTATATTCCATATCTTCTGGAACCGTGCGGCCACTTAATTTCTTGGCTTTCAGTTCTTGCCAACGGGCGATGCTTTTCGGAGACATCATGTTAGTGTGATTAATCTTTTTATCATGTTCAACGTGCTTTTGAATGCCAGAATAACCGTTCTTATCCTTGGCTTGTAAGTCAGTTGTTACCGTGCATTTAATCGACATATTATCATCACCCATCGATATGGGTGATGATAATATGTCGATTAAATGCACGGTAACAACTGACTTACAAGCCAAGGATAAGAACGGTTATTCTGGCATTCAAAAGCACGTTGAACATGATAAAAAGATTAATCACACTAACTCAGTGTAAAAAAACATGGTCATGAACTCGTGTTAACTCACTAAATTCAGAACCATTATCAGAAGTAATTGTTTTAAAAATGCGATAGTAAGCATTCTTGCCAAGCTTCTGACGCAACTCAACAAAAAAATGATTCACTGCATATGCAGTTTTACTCTAAGCTGAAATAAATAGCACTGACCAATTAATTATTGGTTGATGAGAACGTGACATCTCTTGATAGAATGCTTTACAGTAAACATCCATTGCAGAACGTCCATTAAATATGGCTCGTGGATAGTGATTCATCCAGTTATTGGTCGCTATAATCTGGGCACTACTATAATCATTAATAGCTTGGCCCTTAGTAATCTCCTTCCGGAGAAAACGATTATTGATTTCATTGAATCCGCGTTCCCAAGGAGAATATGGGTCAGTGTAAAAAAACATTTATGCCTCCTTTGCGTGGTCAAATAGTGGCCGATAACGCTTGCGGATTGACAAAATATTGATCTGATCGATCATCCCCATTGAAAACCCGACAATCATCAAAACATATCCGGGCAGCATGTACACCCCTAATTGGTGCGGGTGACTGACAATCATCAGCATCGGCAGGCCGGCAAAAATTCCGTTGTACAAGCCCCCGACGAAGCCAAAAATCAACGCCAACTGGTTAATCCGCCGTTCGGTTGCTTTGCCGGGCCGTACTCCCAGTAGGTAGTCGCCAGCCCGTTGGAAGGCTTTAGCTTGTTGTTCCGCATTGACGTTCACCAAGGCAAAGGCGATGGAGAGCAAAAAGAGCATGCTGATGTAGAGAACAATCCCCGGGAGCTTCGTCAGACTCAGGCTGGTTGCCCCCCACATCAGCCAATGGTTTTGCGGGAAAAAGGTCAGGAAAAACATGCAAAAATAAGTTGGCAGGGTCACAATCGCCATCGCAAACATCACTGGCATCCCCCCGCCGGGGTTCAGCTTAATTGGCAGATAGGAACGTGACGCATAGCGATTGTCAATCAGTAATCGTACGACGGGCAAGCGGTATTCGCCCCGGTCCGTTAAAACATTTAAGGCCGCAAAAAGGACCAGCCCCACGACCAGTGCCGCGATAATCAGGACCAGCCTAACTTCGGAATACCCCGCTAAGGTCAGAATTGCGGCCAGGCCGGTCTTCATCGCAATTTGCAGCATGTTGACTAAGACCAGTAGCGTGAGCCCGCCAATCCCAAACTGGGCGTTGGTATTCGAAAGCCAGACCGTAAACATCGTTCCCGCCGTCAAGGTTAAAAGCACCGCCCCCTTGGCGGCCCAGCCTGGCGTCGTCAGTTGCATTGAACTGATCACCACGAAGCCCTGCAAAAGCGTCAAGAGGAGGGTAATCTCTTTGGAGATCCAATCCTTGCGCTTTTCCGACAGCCGGTCCAGGCCAAAACCGCGAGCTTGGGTCAGCAAATTTGAAATAATCATCGCCGACATCCAGGGCGAAATTCCTAGACTAAACAGCGATAGCCGGGTTAAATCCCCCCCGGTCGCCACACTGGCGAAGTGCAGGCCAGCATTTTCAATCACCAATGATTTGGCGTCCGTATACGGGAGCGGAATTGACTTTCCCAAGAGAAAGATGAATACAAGTAAAACCGACCAACAAGCCTTATGAAAAACCGGGTGGTTGAATTTCCATTTTTGCCAAGCGTGCACTTACCTCGCCTCTTTAATCGCGGCTTGGAGCCGCTTGACGATCCGCCTGCTGGTGTAATCAGCAATCTTATTGGCCGCGTGGACCAGGGCGGTATTCCAATTTTTCAGCCCGTCTAAGTAAAAGTGAATCGCCGGGGCCAAATCGGTGGTGACGTTTTGCAATAAGCGGCCGTTCTTGCCATCTTCCACGTAAAGCGACTCCGCCCGTAAAATTTCCGGAATTCCGGCACTGATCCCCGCAATTTGCAAGAAGACATCCGGTTGTGCTGACAGATCGATCAACAGCCGGGTCGTGTGGACCGCTTGAATCAGCTGGGGTTCGGAATTAACGGTCACCAGGTGAATATCGCGCTCCCGGGCCGTTTCCTGAGCTGCGTCTAAGTTATCCGCCAACTGGTTTTCCGCTTCTGCCGCTTCAATTTGATTGAACGTATACTGATCCCGCAACCCTAATTGATTATTCAATTCAGCAACCAAAGTCGCAATTTCTTCTTGGCGCTGGAAAGGTTGGAAGGTCAATAGGGTTAAATCAATCAAATCATTTTCGTTCATCGTAGTCATGATAATTGCCAAAGCGGATCGTAACGCCGCCGTTGACAGGTCATCGATCAAAAGCATGATCTTCAATAACCGCTCTTGGTTGCTGATCCCTAAACTCAACCGGGTGTCGAGCGGTGGCAATTGCAAGGTCTGGGCCCCGAGCGCTTCTAAGCGCTGTTGATTGTGGTTCGAATCGGCAATGGTTAAAATTGCCCGCTGGGCCAATTCCGCCTCAGCGGCCGTGGCCAAATCGGCCCGGTCGCCAAAATAGGACAGTACCAACTGCTCGTTGGGCACCACTTCTCCCAACATTTGGTCATGGAAAGGATCCGCCGCAGCGACCACCAGATCAGCTGGCTGGATTTTTTCTTGGACAAACTGGGTAAACTGCTCGGTAATCAAGCTGCGCAGGTCGGGGTAAATGCCCTGATGGCGGGCCAAGTGGACCCCACCGACGATGTGGACCTGCCCATCGGCGGCCACGTAAAACTGTTCGTTGCCCAAGTGATCGAGGTAGGCTTGACGGACCAACTGTTGCTGTTCGTTATACTCACTGACCCGCGAAACAAACCCCCGGTCGTCAAAGTCTAATTGGCGGTACCGTTGATCGTTTTTAAAGAGGTCCATCACGATCAGATTGCCTTCCGGGCCCATCGAAATTTGGGCATAGCGCTGCCCCTTACTAAAGACGGTGACGGTAAAGGGATTGTAGACATAATTGGCATCCGCCGGCCAGGCAAAATCGTGGTAATCAAGGTTCACGACCGGCAAATCGGCGGGAATCCCCTGTAAGTAATCAAAGACCGACAAACGCGGCACTTCATAAATCCCCTGTTGGTAGGCAAAATGCCGTAAATTGGGGAAAAAGACGGGGACTAATAGCGCCGCTGCCTGACCGCTGCTGGTAAACATCCGGACTTGATTGATCGTATCATCAAAGCCGTGCTGGGACTGATGGAACCAGACTTGCTCGTGACTGTCCCAAGATTGATCGCCCCGGTACCAAGCGGGTAAAAAATAATACATTTAATTTTTCCTCCGGTTAAAATCCCGTTCCAACATCGTCAGGTACTGCTTTTTAAACCAGATGACCGTCTCATAACTACCATCATTGTGGTGCCCATTCAGCCCCCGACTGATTAAATAGGGATGTTTATCCGTCGCAGCCAAGTGTGCCAGCATGTCGTGATAGGTCTTATCGTCATAATCATCCTGGTGCATGTAAGTCAACATTAACTGGGTATCATCTAAATTCGCCTGATCAAAGGCCTGCCAGAACCGTTGATTCATCGTCTTTACGATCGCCTTACGTCCCGCCCGTTGAACTTCCCGTGACGTGTGCAAGTTAACGATATCTAATGAAGTGGGAAATCCCCCGTAGCGAATTGATTGCTCTTTTTGTGCGACATCACCCAAATTTGCCAAGGGTTTCCCAATAATGATACTATGCGCGCCCAGCTGGGTACCATAGTACAAGGCCCCAAAGGTCCCCGCCGAAAGGCCTGAGGTATTTAATTGATGCCGATCAAAGCCCAGCCAGTCCAAGGTTTGTTTAATTTGGTCCCTAATTTGGGCTTCAAATTCTGAGCTGCCTAGATAAAAGCCCGTCCCCTCAAGCCGTGGATCCGCAAAGAGTAAGAAGGGGGCACCAAACGAGCGCATCATGTAAAAAGCTTCAAAGCCTTCAGCGGTCCGGTAACCTGAAAAATAGACGTTCAGCGGTGGCTTGAGATCACCCGGATTAAAGTAATAATTCACTTCGCGGCGATCATGGTCCACAATCCGGCCCCCACCCGGCAAGAATTCGCCCATTTCGTGGCGTGACCATCGAAAATGGACGTTGCCCAGTGACAGCCAGCCCTGCCCCTTAGCTTCAAAGGTCACACACAGGGTTCCTGTTGCTGGCGCTTCTGGGACTGGCACTTGGTCAACCATTTGTGCCTCATCAAAGACCCAACGCTTTTTAAACCGGTAGGGTTCGCCCGGTGGCGCCTCATACACTACCATTCGCAGGGCCACACCAGCGCTGTGGGAGTACTCTGGCCAAACTTTTAGTAATTTGCCCGGGTCGATATAGCCTCCCCAACGGTAGGTGCCAACTGATTGAAAATCAGCCCCAAAATCCGCTTCTAATTCTACAGCCACAAACCCGTTGAATTCTAAACTTCCGTGATACCCTGGCGCTGGTTCAAATGCTGAAGGGTTGACTTTCGCACCTCCTTGATGCTCAAAGAGCCGGGTCTGAAGCCATTCCACGATCTGCGGCCACGCCGTCAACTGGAGCGGCCGGACAACTTTGCCCTTAAAGTAATCCTGGGCCAGTGGTGTAGTCGCCGCGGCCAAGACAGCCGGTGCACAAGCCACTCGGTAACTATCAACAAACTTAAAGAGGGCCCGCAAATCTTCATCAGTCGGACACGTCGCAAAATAAGCCCCCGCAAAGCTACGCAATGGTGGCTTAGGCTTGATTTTAGGTTGCTGGATTTTTCTTGGTTCCGACTGAGCCTTCTTTTTTTGTTTCGGCTTTGGCGCCAACTTAGCCAGCAGGGCCGCCACTTCCCCCGGAGCGGCATAGTGCCACTGGTGCTCCTTATCCGGTGCCAACGTGGCCGTTAAATCGGTCGGCCCAATTAATAAATAGTGTTCCATTCAGTCCAAATACTGATCAATGACCGCCAAGCGTTGCGCTTTTTGCGTGGCGTTACGAGCCAGCTGTTGCTGGTAATTAACTTCAGCGTGTAAGTCTTCATTGACAATTGCATCTTCGACTTCATCTTCGGCTTCCGCGGCCGCCGCTTCTACTTGATCTTGCACCTGATCGGTTACGTCCGTGATGTCTAAGCGATGGAAGGTCAGTTCCGTACAACCTCCACTGACCAATTCAATCGCGTAGAAGTAGGCCGCTGGCTCGAAGGTAAAGATCCCGGTTGCCTCCCGAATAATCTTCATCTTGATCAGTTTATTTTCGTAGTCAAACATCAAGACCCGCAAATACAATCCCCGCTCGTAATTGCTTTCGGCTACCAGATGCAACTGATAATGGTGACCGTGCTCTAGCAAAGGCAACTGCGGCACAGCATGACTGGTCACAAACAAGTATAGTTCATCCCAGTGGTAAATCGTCGAACCCGTCGGCAAAAAGGGGTTACGCATTTCAACATGGTCCCGGGCTAAAAATTTGATCCGGGTACCAAACAGGTAGGCATGGGTCCCCGATTGGACAGAACTGCCGAAGTATTTATACGAATGATAAATTCGGTCCCGATCACTACCACTTAAACCATTAAAGTAAAGGTCTGCTGGGGATTGAAGATAGACACTTTGCATTTAGACAAAGTAAATCTGCTTTTCTCCCTGCTTATTAACATCAATCGTGCTCATCAAGAGGTGCCGGGTAATCCGGTGGTATAAGTCGTGGCGCATTTCATTGTACGAGCGTAAGGCTTCCTTATGATATTCATACAAGGGGTTACGTTGGGCCGTCGAGCGGCTGGCGACAATCGATTGCAACTGCGACAACCCGTCGATTTCTTCAACCCAACATTCATCAATCGCCTTGAGGACCACGATGCGATAAAAGTTATTTTCTTCTTCGGCGTCGGCAAAGCCCGCTTGCTTGCGCGTCAATTCCGCCTGGGCAATTTGCATCAGGTAATCCACCACCGCGGTTTGTGACCTTAAGTCTAGCGTCGTTGGTCGTTCAAAGTACTGGTAGGTCATATTATCTAAAATGTAGCGGACCAGCTGATCCACCGTTAGCTCCGGATGGGTTGTAAAAAAGCGGATAAATTCGGTCCGCATAATGGCGGTTAGATCCAGATCGACTTTTTCCCCGTACAACAACCGGTTCCGTTCGCCAATAATCAACTGGCGTTGGATCTGGGCACTTTCATCCATTTCCAGGGACTTGCGCCGTTGCTGGCGTTCTTCGCTGTCACTGGCATCTTGGGCTTGGGCAATCGCCCGGCGGAACTTGGCAGTCGTAATTTCCTTGGGATGAGCGGGATCCATTTGCCGGCGGCGTTTCTTGTAGTATTTTTGCAGCCAGCGGGCCCCGTGCTTGATGACCACATCATCTTCCAAGGAGACGTAGAACTGACTAGTCCCGGGATCGCCTTGCCGGCCGGCCCGGCCTTGGAGTTGCTGGTCAATCCGTTTGCTGGCCATTTTTTCGGTCCCGATCACCGCTAAGCCCCCGAGTTCTTTGACCCCGGGGCCAAGCTTAATATCAGTCCCCCGCCCAGCCATCGTCGTTGCGACCGTGACCGCTCCCTTTTGACCGGCCTCGGCAATGATCGCGGCTTCTTTAGCAACATTTTTAGCGTTTAAGACACTGTGGGGAATTTTTTGTTGCAACAGCAATTCCGAATAGATTTCTGAAACTTCCACGTTGGCCGTCACCAGCAAAATTGGCCGGCCAATTTTGTGCAAACGCAAGACTTCCTGCAAGGAAGCCATCAGCTTTTCCGGCAGAGTGGTGTAGACCTTATCGGGCAAATCCACCCGGGCGACCGGCCGGTTGGTCGGAATCTGAATTACCCGGTCGTAGTAGGTCTCGATAAATTCCTTTTCGGCGACCTTCCCCGTCCCGGTCATCCCCGAGAGCTTCTTAAACTTCCGGAAGAGATTCTGGTAAGTAATCGAAGCCAAAGTCCGGGTATCGGGAGAAATCTTGCCCTGCTCTTTCATTTCAATCGCCTGGTGTTGGCCGGCTTGCAGCTTCATCCCCTGCATCACCCGGCCGTTGGCACTATCCAGCAGTTCAATCTCTTGGTCCTGATTGACCACGTAATCCTTATCCTTTTCAAACAACCGGTGGGCTTTTAAAGCCAAGTTAGTTGCCCGCAGCAGAGCCGTATGATGACCATTGAACAGATCCTTAACGGCAAAGTAGTGACTCATGGCATCATACCCCGGATCCGTAAACCAAACCGCCTTGTCCTCTTTATCGTACTTGTATTCTTCGCCTTCCTTAAGGGTGTAGATAAATTCATCGGCGACCCCCAGCCAGGTGGATTGGACCCGGGGGGAACCAGAAATCACCAAGGGCATCACGGCGCTGTCCAAGAGGACGGCATCCGCTTCGTCGACAATCGCGTAATTGAAGTCACGCATGAACTTATTTTTGACGTTGGTAGCTAAATTATCAAACAGGTAGTCAAACCCTAAGGCTGCATTAGTAGTGTAGGTAATGTCCGCCCCGTAGGCTGCCCGCTTATCCTTAGTGGTAAATTCGTTGGCCCCCGGCGCAGCAAAGCCGACCCGACAGGTCAGCCCCAGCCACTCGTAGACCTGGCCCATTTCGGTTCCGTCCCGGTAAGCCAGGTATTCATTCGGGGTAATCAGCATCGCCCCGTCTCCGCTCAGGCCGTTTAAATACAGGGGCATCGTCGCCGTCAGGGTCTTACCTTCCCCGGTCTTCATCTCGACAATATTGCCTTGGTACAGAGCGATCCCGCCCATGACTTGGACATCGTAGGGAAACATCCCTAATACCCGCCGGTCGGCCTCACGGACCACCGCAAAGGCTTCGACCAGCAGGCTGTCGAGTGTTTGCCCCGCCTGTAAGCGCTGGCGAAACTTGCGGGTATAATCCTTGAGCTGGCCATCACTTAAGGCCGCCATCTGCGGCGCCAGCTTATTAATTTGGTTGGTAATCCGGCGCAGCTTCTTGACCCGGGCCCGGTTTAATGATGGCTTTTTCATCTAGCGCAAGAGGCTCATCACCGACATCACGACCCCGAGGATTACCGACAGGGCAATGATCAGCATTAATTTTTGCTGGAGGTCAAAGGATTTCTCCTTTTTATTCTTGGTCGGTTTGAATTGCTCTTTAGCTAGGCGCTTGGCAATATCGTTTGCCAGCGGATCATCGTGTTTATTATGTTCGCTCATTTAATCATCCGCTTGCACCTCTTTCAACAATTGGGCCCACTTGGCCTCAATTTCTGGTTCCAAGTAGTCCGCCGCCAAGTCATAGGATACTTGTTCTGCCCGTTCTAAGTCTAATTTGGCAAACAGGGCTGCTAACGTCGTCGTCAAAGCGTGGATCGCTTGCTCGCCCGTTTCGCCGATTTCGTACGGAATCAAATAACCATTTTCGTCGTTGCGAATAAAGGTCTGATTTCCATAGCGGACGTCAAAGCCAATCATCGCCAGTCCGGAACCCACGGCTTCAAGCAAGGTCAGCCCAAAGCCCTCACTGGTGGAAGCCGAAATGTAGGCTTGGTAGCCTTGATAAACATCCGTTAAGTTCTGGTGTCCCTTTAAGTGGATGTAATCTTCCGCTTGCCCGTCCTTAATCAGCTGTTGCAACTTGGCCCGTTCGCCCCCTTCCCCATAAATATCAAGGGTCAATTGCGGGAATTGGGCCTTGGCGGCCATCACGGCTTGGACTACCCAATCGAGGTGTTTTTCCCCTGCCAACCGCGAAGCCGTGATCAGACTAAACGGCCGCCGCGGCGTGGTTGGGTGCTTTAATTCCAGCAAACTGCCGACCGGAATCGTAAAGATTTGCGGGTGGGCCTGGTTGTACTTGGCAAATTGGGCCGCCAACAGCTCGGTCTGGACCTGGGTGGACGTGACGTAGAAATCAATGTCGCGGTGGTGCTGGAAGACATACTCGTAGTAGTTGTTCCACAAGATATGATCATCATTGGTGTTATTGACGCTAAAGTGCTCAGCGTGCACGACGCTGCCGACCTTGGCCGGTCCCTTGTGAGCTAAGATTTGTTGAGCCATCCCGGTGCCCCGGTCGACAATGATCACATCCCCCTTTTGAAACGCCAGCCGTTCCAAAAAGGCGGTGATCAATTCTTCCTTAGACAATAACAGCTGGCCCGGCAAACGGAAAGTCGCGTTATCACCAGTCGGCAATTCTTCCATCGCCACGGAGCCGTCCTCATTAAAGAAGCGGCGCACTATTAGTTTGGCCTTGCCATCAATTGGGGCGTAGTATTCGCTCATGTAGCGCCCGTAGCTAAAGAAATCCCGGTGAAAGAGGTTGCCACTACGGACGTATTCGGCCCGCAGGACTTGCTCGCTGCCAGCGCGCCGTAAAATGACCCGCACGTAGTATTGATCATTAAAGATGTACGTCACCACGTTGCCTTGGCGTTCCACTTTCGTTGGTTGCTCGGCAAAGGTCGCGGTTAAATCGGCCAAAGTGTAGGTCGTCGGCGCAATTTTAAAGTCACTAAAGG
The DNA here is from genome assembly GCF_013694365.1 of Limosilactobacillus reuteri. Taxonomy (NCBI): domain Bacteria; kingdom Bacillati; phylum Bacillota; class Bacilli; order Lactobacillales; family Lactobacillaceae; genus Limosilactobacillus; species Limosilactobacillus reuteri. Next base: position 1,777,653 of record NZ_CP059275.1, on the reverse strand, counting down.
CTTGGTAGAGCCAGATGACTTCTTCATCTTTAAAGCCCAGGTTGGCGGTATAGTGCTCAATATTTTGGGCCGAAATAAAATCAGTAAAGATAAATTTTGCATCCACCCCTAAGTGATGGAAGACTTGGGCTCGGTAAGCCTGGGCGTATTCGACCCCGCTGCTGGCCCAGCCGATTCCTTGGTTAAAATTATAAACAGTCATTTAAATAGACCAATGATGCTTTGCAAAGAAGTCGCGGTAGACGTCCGGGACCACCCGGTCGGCCGCTTGCCATTGGGCCTGGAGCCGGTTTTCCAGTTGGTCGCCCGGGGCAAAGACCGCCTGCAAGTCCGCCACCATTTGGTCGACTTGTGCTGGTTGGTAACGGTTGACCGGGGCCACGTAGCGCGGCGCGTGCAGGGTTTCTTCAAAGCCCATGATCAACATGTTGTTTTCAAAGGCGCCCCGCACGGCATCGAGGATTTCGTTGCCACGGTTGATGTCTAAATAGACGTCGGCGTGGGCCACCAGTTTCCGCACCGTCTTAGTTGCGACAGTTGGATAGAGGTCAACGTTAGCGTAGTGGTCCAAACTCATCAGCTTGCTGGACATTTCCGTCACCGCCGCTATCGCGAAGTGGAAGTCCGGCAAGCCCTTGATCAGACTTTCAATTTCCACCAACTGATCAGAATTAGTCAGGATCAAGATTTCCTTGCGTTCCTTGTTGAGTCGTTGGAACGGATAAGCGTAGCCGAGGTAGCTCAGCTGGACTTGTTGCTGCGGCTGGTCGGCTACCAAACGGCGCAAGTTGTCGTAAGCGGCCTTGGTCTGGATGACAATTTCGGCGTTAGGCCCGAGGTTGCCGTTTAAAATAAACTGCATGTTGCCCGGAATCGCATCTTGGAGCGGTTCTTGCCAGAAGAGACGCGGGTGCTTAACGGCTGCCCCGAGCTTCTGGACGACAAACAGCGGCGTGGACAGGGAGTTAAAGTTAATTTGGCGAATATCCAGGTCCGCTTGCTGCAGGTAGTAAGCAATGATCTCAGTCTGATTGTTGAAGAAGCGTGGCTGGCCGTTAGGTTGGTAGTAGACCAGTTGGCCGGTCAGGTGGTTAGAGACGACAATTTCTTGACCGGCCCGGGTCAGGTAGGTGGTCAGCGTCGGGTGACCGGCTTCATCGTAGTCGGTCACGGCGTGCTTGAAGCCCCATTGATTGTAGTGATCAACCACCCGGACCTGGCCGTTGCGGTCAAACCATTCCACCGTCTTGACCGGTCGGGAGTTATCGGTCGTGGCAAAGGTAATCCGCCCCCGTTGGAGCCCCATGTCCATTAGCTTGCCACCGCTGCTGTTAGCCTCAATCGCCCAGTAGCGCGGTAAATCAATCTGGTTAAAGTAGCGCGGTTTGCCGACTAATTCTTCCCCGGCCAGCTGTAGGTAGTACTTCAGCGGGGAAGTCACGTCGTCAGGCAAGAAACCATCATCGTGCAAGACGACCGTCGGGTACTTTTGGCCAGCCACCAACTGGGAAAATTGCAGGTCCTTGCTTTCGACCGTGTAAAAATTAAATAAATTAATCATTTATTTTATAACGAGTTTCGTTTGCCGATTAGTAATAAAATCACGTTGAATCAAAAGAGAAACAATCATTGCTAAAGCATCAATAATTATGAAAACAATTAAGGTGACATAGTAATTGTGGAGAACTTGGTGTGTGTAAGAAAGAAGAAGGGGTCCCACCATCCCAGCAATTGCCCAGGCAGTTAAGATATAGCCATGAATAGCTCCAAGTTCTTTTGTCCCAAAAACGTCACCGAGATATGCCGGAATCACTTATTTAACTTTCCGATTACCCAATTCCCAAAAAGCGAGGGCCGAGGCAGCCGCCACATTTAAGGAATCAACGCCTGTAGCCATCGGGATCTTAATTGTAAAATCACTCTGCGTAATTGTATTTTCTCTTAATCCCGGCCCCTCTGAACCAAGGATAATGGCTAATCTATCCACCTTAGCTAACTGAGGATCATCAATATCAACCGTGTTATGACGGAGCGCCATCGCGGCTGTTTTGTAGCCAGCTCGATGAAGAAGATCAACTCCTTCTGACTGCCAAACTTTAGCATCAACATAGGTCCATGGTACTTGAAAAACCGTTCCCATAGCTACCCGTGAGGCCCGGCGATAAAGGGGATCAGCTGAGTCGCTCGTCACAATTACCCCATCAATTCCGAGAGCTGCGGCTGAGCGAAAAATCGCCCCAATGTTGGTGGGATTAACAACACTTTCCAGGATTGCGATACGCGGATGGTCACTGGGCATAGTAGCCAAAAAATTATTTAAACTTGGCCGTTCGACGCGGTGCATAGCTGCTAATGCTCCTCGTAAAAGATTATAACCACCACCAGCCAACTGCCGAAGTAATTTACTATTAACTACATAAATTGGCGTTTGTTCTAATCCCCTAGTTTGGTTAATTGCCATCTCATGATCCAAATCAGCCAAGTCGCGCTCTAGTTCCTTTTCTTCTATTAAAAGAGATGCTGGCCGATAACCTGCTCGTAAAGCTCGTTCAATCACTTTGGGACTTTCCGCAATAAATAAACCCGGATTAGGTTCAAGAGCATGAAAAAGTTGTGCTTCATTAAGTCGCATATAAGGATCTAAATCTGATCCTGTAAGATCTGTAAGAAAAATTAAATTATGCATTTATTTATTGTCAAACGGATCCCATTCGTATTTTGCGCGCGCACCACCAATCAATTTTGGTCGGTTGCGGAGATAAGTCGTATGAGCCAGTCCGATTTGTTTTATCGAAGTGCGAACTGGAACTTGGACAAACTTAACATGAATGCCAATCGAGGTATCACCGATGTCCATGTCGGCTTCAGCAGTAATGTGTTCAACTTCAATCGAATCGTTAAAGTTTTCAAAAGCAGCAATTTGTCCTGCACCACCTGCATGGAGCGAAGGGAAGACAGTAACTTGTTCAAAGCCGCGCTCCTTAGCTACATTTCGTTCGACAACAAGTGCCCGATTAAGGTGCTCGCAACCTTGGACTGCTAAATGGAGTTGGTGTTTTCGTAAGATATTAACAACTGTCGAAACAATCGCCCAGGCAATCTCAATGTTAGAGTCCTTTCCGATTATTCCGCCATGGACTTCACTAGTTGAAAGACCTAACACTACGAGGTCATCTTTTTCTAACTGAGCTTGATCCAATAATTCGGTTAAACCTGTTGCTGTTTGTTCTTTAATTTTATCAAGATTAATTCCATCTACTGTCATCTATCTGTCATTCAATAAATGCGCAATAATATCCATACGATTATCGTAAATGCGCAAAATTTCAACTAATTGTTCATCATCATGAACACGATAAAAAACCGTGTTGCGCTTCAATGGTAAAAAACGATAGCCAGCTAATAATTCAGATAACTCTGCAGCATCTTTACCCAATCCTGGCATTGCCGATAAACGTTCAATTGAATGTTTCAGAGAACCACTCACCTTATCAGCAGTCTGCTTATTAAACTTATGAATAAGATATTGATACAGATTATCAACATCTCGCTTTGCTGCACCTCTAAATCCTATTTGATAATTTTTCATTCATTTATCAAGCTCTCCAAATACATCGTCTAGCGTGTATAATCCACTTTCAGCCGAGGCTTCTTGAAGATCCTTAAGAACTTTCATGCCATTTACAAATCGATCATAACTTTCAATATCAACAATCGCATACTTTCCATAACCATTTTTAGTTAAAAATACTGGATTATCAGCATCTACTTCTTTTAGTAGTTTATTGTAATCACGTAAAGCAGAAACTGGTTTTATTGACATCTTCATCATCTAGTTGGCGCTTGTTTTAATCAGATAAAGCGAACCAAAAACTGCAATCAAGGCATAGATTGCTCCAACGTATCCAATCTGGTTAATTTGAACAAAATTAATACTGATTGAGGCGGTCAAGGAGCCAATCGATACCCCCACGTTAGTACAAATCGGGTTTAATGAAGAAGCCAAATTCATTGCTTCTGGATACTCTCGATCAGCAATATTCAGAAACATTACTTGCAGAATTGAACCGGGCATTCCTAGGACAAAACAAATAACACACAATAACAGGATCCCTAACCATGCAACATGGAACATTGCATTCATCAACAATAAACAAATAAGGACGGTGCTACTAATAACAGTAAGTTTAGTGATCCCAAAACGATTTGCGATTACGCCGGCACATATATTACCAAGAATAAACGTAATTCCAATAAGTCCTAATAGCCATGTTAAGTTAGTCGTACTAAACCCAAGAACATTGGTAATAATTGGGCGAACATAAGTATAGAAGGTATATTCAGCGGACATTAATGTTACCATTACGATAACCCCAAAAATTATTCGCCGATCCTTAAAAAGTTGAACTTGGTTACTTAACGAAGCATTTTCTTGACGACTGTCCCGTGGTATCAGCCAATATAAAAAGCCACAAATAATTACGGTTAAAACCGAAATGAGGGCAAAACTATCCCGCCAAGAAAAGGCATTACTAATTGCTGTTCCAACGGGGACCCCTACAATCGTAGCAATACTAAAACCAGCGAAAGTTGAAGCGACCAGCATTGCCCGTTTTTCAATTGGCGCAATCATACTTACAAATACAAGAATCAATGAAATAATTGTCCCCGCGACCGCAGCTGTTACAATCCGCGAAACAAATAGCCAAAATAGGTTAGGCGCAACTGCGGTTAAAGTGTTACCGATTAAAAAGATCAGCATTAGTACCATCAAAACCTTAAAACGATCAAACTTACCTGTCAAAGTGGTAATTAAAGGCGTGCAGATAGCATAAATAATTGCAAAACTAGTAACTAAAAAGCCAACCGTTGATAATGAAGCATGGTAACTTTTGGCAATATCAGAAATAACCCCCACAACCATAAATTCATTACATCCTAATAAAAATGCGGTTAAGACAAAAACAACGGACTGCAAGCGAAATTTAGACATAGTTAGTGTAAGATTTTCATAGGTTGGATGAATAATTCATCTGGTCGTGGAAATCTTTTTTGTAGACCAATTTACTTATTTACAAAAAAAGAAAAGACCAGTAGCCTTTAGTGTGTCGAATACTAAGATCGTTAGTTCGTCTATGGTAAGATGATGGTAGGTCATTTGTGGTGTCCTTTCTTTTGATGTATGGGTATTCAAAAGTCTACCACAAATGGCTTTTTATTTTTCTAACTTAATTTTACAAACCGCGTTCATGATAATTGGAAAGCTTTGAATACTTGTTTTTCCCACCGAAAACGCACCAAAAATTCTATTAATTCCTGTTGTTCCAGCAAAAACGCGGTTTGTAAAATTAAGTTAGAAAAATAAAAAGCCATTTAGATAGAAATATCTTTGTCCTTGCTTTTTACAATTTCTTGGCGCCAATGATTAAGATGTTTTTTAGTGATGACACATAGACCATCATCGCCGACCTGCTTCATTTCGTCAGTACACATGATTTTAATGTCACCAGTTTGTTTTGCTCTATTTTCACCCCAGTAATTTAAATAACGAAGGGCAGCATAAAGATTTTCACCCTCAGGAGTTAAGCGATATTCAACATGTGGAGGAATCGTATTGAAACTTTTTCGGATAACGAGGCCGGCATCTATCATTTCACTAAGCTGGTCACTCAAGACTTTATATGAGGTGCCTAGCTGCTTAACTAGTTCACTTGTTCGTCGGGGATGACCAGCTAAGAGATAAAGGATAACGGACTTCCATTTACCACCAATGATTGCTAAAGCATAATCTGCTCCAGTATTATACATTTTAGGTTGCCGTTCCATTTACTTGATTAATTTGAACATCTCTTCGTCATCAAGCTGAGCCTTTTCTCCAGCTGGTGCCTCAATTGAACCAAATGGCATTTCAGCACGCAATTGCCAATCAGCTGGAAGATTAAATACTTGATGAATTGCATCATCAATCAATGGGTTATAATGTTGAAGACTGGCACCGATTCCTTGTTCTGCGAGTGCTGTCCAAACTGCTTGTTGAGCACCACCGAGGCCTTGTTCAGCCCAGTTTGCAAAATTAGCTGCATATGATGGATAATCATTCTCTAATTGATGCACAATTGTAGTGTCAGTAAAGTAGAGGATCGTTCCATAGCCTGCCTTGAAACTATCAATTTTTGACTTTGTTTGTTCAAAAGCATCTGGACTCTTAGCGATTTTGCGTAAAGCATCCTCAACGATTTCCCATACTTTATCTGATGACTTGCCAAATAATACGACTGCCCGTACTGTTTGACTATTAAAAGCAGTTGGTGAGTTTTTGATTGTTTGCTTCACTAAGTCAAAAATTTCTTCTGGTGTTTGTGAAAGATTATCACCAAGCGCATAGATTGAACGACGATTTGCAGCTAAACTGTTAAATTGTGAATTCATTTATTTTTTAGTATATTTTTTGCCCCACTGGTTAATTGACCTAATTATTGGTACCAAACTTTTTCCTACTTCCGTCAATGAATACTCAGTCTTAGGCGGCACTGTCGAATAAACACGCTTTTGTATAATATTTGCTCCCTCTAAGTCCTTTAGTTGAAGAGCCAACATTCTCTTTGAACAATCTGGAATTAATTTTTGCAACTCCGAAAAACGACAAGGCTCATATTCACTAATTTGATATATAATTACGCTTTTCCACTTTCCGTTTATTAACTTAAGCGTATTCTCAATCGGACAATCTTTTTCGACCATTTAATACCAAGCAGGTTTATCTCCGTCTGTATTTGGTTTATTCACACCAAAGTTTTTTCGTGCATATGGTGCCGGATCATCAATAATTTTTGCTACAAAATTACCAATTGACTTTCGCGAGACCTCGGTACCTTTAAATGGTTCTCCTTTTGCAGTCGTTTCGTAATCCACTTCATCCTTATCTGTTAACCATGCTGGTCGAATGATTGTGTAATCAAGGGTTGAATTTTCAATTACATCGGCAGCACTGCGATAAGTTCCTAAATAACTATCTTTCTGGCCGCCACCTAACATTTCATTATTCCACTCACCAAATTTACCTGGAACTTCATCATAGATTCCAATCGAGGAAATCCAGACTAACGGCTTTACAGCATATTTTTCCATTAAGCTGACAATATTTTTAGCTTGTTGCGTAATTTCAGGATTTCGTAGATTAGCATAAACTACATCTGCTCGTTCAATCGCTGGCTCTAAATCGCCAATATTTAGGACATCCCCTTTAATAACTGTTTCACGATTTTCATCGACAACATTCATATTTTGTGGGTGCCGAGTAAATAGTAATAATTCATCATTGCCATTTGCTAACAATGCATCAATTGCGTGTCCAGCAATTTTTCCCGTTGCACCTAGAATCAAAACTTCTCTTGCCATTTAATCTAATATCATATCTAAGTGCGGAATATTGTCTTCAAGGTAAACATCTGAAATCGGCTTAAATCCAAACGATGCGTAAAACTCTTTAAGATATGCTTGAGCTTGAATTTGAATTGTCTTATTTGGGAAAAGACGCTTAGTTTCATCGACCGTTGCCTGAACTAGCTGACGTCCGTATTCATGTCCACGAAATTGTTTTAAAACTAATACGCGGCCAAAAGTCGCATGAGAGCTGTCCTTAGCCATAATTCGCGTATAACCTACTAAGTCTCCCTGGTCATCCTTCAGCATTAAATGGTGAGCTTGATAATCCTGTTCATCAATTTCTTGATAAGGACATTCTTGCTCAACAACAAATACTTTTATCCGTTCTTCTGCTAATCTACACCATTCTTGAGCGGTCATTTCACTTAGCGTTTTTACTTCAACATTCATTTATTCTTCTCCCACTAAAGTTCCCACCTTGGGTAGATTTGCCAATACACGGTCTTTATGCGGAGAGTAATCAAACAGAACATCTGTCAAAGCCAATTCTGCCTTATTTCCATGATGGGTGCCATCTTGCCATGCAGGAATATGAGTTACATCATAGACACGATTATTAATTGCTACATAAGCTGGATTCCCGTTTTGCCCATCATATTTTTTCAATTCTTCTCTTGTAAATGTCTTTGCCATGGGACTGTGACATAAGTTAAGTTACTTTCATAAAAAGCAAATACGCAGTACAACAATGGCCTCTAACGTCCGGCAAAACCGAACGCTAGAGGCCTATTGTTGCTTGCGGGGGCTCCCAGAGGCTAGCTTCGCGTCGAAAAACGAAGTCACAAGTGACTTCTGCCTCGCTCCCTTATTCCCAAACTTCTGTAGCAATTTCTTTAACAAGTGCAACCTTTTTCCATTGTTGTTCTTCTGTTAAAATGTTTCCTTCTTCAGTTGATGCGAAGCCGCATTGAGGACTAAGACAGAGCTTATCTAATGGATGGAATTGCGCAGCTTCATGGATTCGTTTGATAATTGCTGCCTTATCTTCAAGTTCACCTGATTTTGAAGTAATTAAACCAAGGACAACATATTTATCATCAGAAACTTTGCTAAGTGGTTCAAATCCGCCAGCACGTTCACTATCGTATTCGAGATAGAAGGCATTGACGTTTTCTTTAGCAAATAGTGTGTCGGCAACTGGTCCATAACCACCGGCAGCAGCCCATGTTGAGTGATAGTTTCCGCGACAAACGTGGGTATTAATTGTTAAATCGGCGGGTAAATTAGCAATTGCCTCATTGTTTACTTTTAAAAATCGCTTTTGCAGGGCTTTAAGCTGAGATACATCAGCATTGGGGTCTTTTTTCCTTAGGTTAGCAAAGGCGTTAACAGAAATTCCCCATGTACAGTCATCTAGTTGAAGAGTACGACAACCAGCAGCATAAAGATCTTCAATCACTTGATGATAAGCAGTGGCAACGTCATGATCTAAATCTTCTTGGTTGGGATAAAATTCTTTAGCATTAGCTTGATTTTCGGGACGAAGAAATTCTTCTAAAAATTGTGCTGGCGCAGGGATAGTTTGTTTAACTTGAACGCCATCAGAGGTATGAGCTTGGGTAAATTTGAAGTGTTCGACAAAGGGGTGGTTTTCGCCGGAGATTTTTCCAGTGATTTGCGCAGTTTCAGGACGAGTCTCTTCATCTGCAAATTTATAGCCTTCCTTTAGAGTAGCTTTTTTAACGCCATTTAATCCCCAGAAAAAGTCAAGGTGCCACCAACTACGCCGGAATTCACCGTCAGTAACTGCTTTCAGGCCGGCAGCTTCTTCTTGTTTAATCAAATTAATAATTGCTTTATCTTCAACAACTGTTAAGTCTGCTTGTGTTATTTCGCCGTTTGCAAATTTTGCACGAGCTTCTTTTAGCTCTTGAGGACGAAGGAAGCTTCCAACGATGTCATAACGAAATGGTGATGTAGTACGTGTAGTGAATTCAGTCATCTATAATGGGCTGATCCCACCATTAATTACTAATTTCATCATGGCACTCAAAGTGATTTTCATTATAAGCAGGTTATCCTTTTTCATCAACCAAGGACTCTCTGCTAATCCACTCATTTATTTAGCACTTCGATTCTGACGAGTTGTTTCCGCTAAGTGGACTAAATTAGTAACAAAATTATGAGTTTTGGCTTCATAATTATATTGGCGACCCAGCTTAACAAAGTAACCATTGATATAATCAACTTCCACTGGACGATTATGACTCATATCTTGGTACATTGAAGGATAATGATGCGGACAGCCAACTTTAGAGACATAATTTACACTTTCTAGCTCTTCTGCTCGCGTATTAACTAATTGTACCCCTGCACGTTCACAGACATCATATGCTTCATCGATTAATTGCCGAGATAGTTCATCAGCCTTATCAAACGCCGCATATTCACCCATTGTAATTTCAAACATAGTACAAAGGGTATTAACGACTGAATTAAAGACCACTTTTGCCATCAACGTTCCCATAAAATCATCTTTAAGGGATGGATTAAAGTTTGCTTTTTTAAGTTCTGCCATTAACGCTTGTGTCTTCTCATCAGGCTTTTCAGTATAATTAGCCCAATTAGTCGTTCCCATCCCTCGTTCTCCAACAAATTCCACTTCGCCAGGTTTGGTTAAAATAGTTGCTACTAAGGCAGTTCCAGCAACTACTTTTTCTTTTGGGAAATACTTCAATAATTTTTCAACATGTCCCATTCCATTCATCGCTGTCATCGCATATTGATCCTTCAAGAAATGTTCACAACGTTTTAACATATCATCTAACTGCATTTGTTTTAATTCAAAGAAAACAAAATCAGCATCTGTAGCATTGTATTCTTCAGGTGTATAAACATTAACGGGAACAAGGTGTCTATTTTTATGCTCGCGAGTTACATAAACGCCTCCTTGTTCTTTCATCTTATTGTAATGTGGTAACCATCCTTCAACAAAATCAACTTCATTACCTGCTTCTTGTAATAAAACACCAAACCGTAATCCCATTGCACCTGCACCAACGACTGTAAATTTCATTTAATTACCTGGGATATCACTTTCATCTTGGAAATTAAATTCGTTGGCATGACGAAGGGAATAGAAGAAGTAAACTCCTAATCCGACTACTAGCCACAATAAGTATGTTAACCAAGCATTAAGTGAGATGCTTACTAATAAGACAATACAGATTAATACTGATAGCACAGGAATAACGTTGCCAAAAGGTACCTTAAATGGTCGCTTTAATTCTGGATAACGGTACCGTAAGATAATTACGATGAGCGAAATTAAAGCAAAGACAACCAATGATCCAATATTGGCAATTAATGCAAGATAATGGAGATCGAATTCTCCAGCTAGGACAGCTGAAAGAAGTCCGACTAGCCAAATAGCACGATTAGGACTTTGAGTTTTGCCGTTGACTTTAGCGAGGCCTTGAGGAAGAAAGGCACTTCGGCTCATTGACTTCATGATATTTGAGCCAGCATAGATGAATGCAAAGACGACAGCCATAATTCCTAAAACAGCGCCAAGTGAAACAATTTCAGCCACGTATTTATGACCCTTAGCTAAAAGAACATACGACATAGCTTCAGAGACATTCAAATCTTTATAACTTAGAACTCCCGTCATAACAAGACTAACTAAAATATAAAGAGCAGTTGAAATAACTAAACATAAAATTATTGCCCGGGGAATATTTTTATCAACATCTTTAGCATCTTCAGCAGAAGTAGCTAATGCATCAAATCCTAAGAAGGAGAAGAAGACAGCAGATGCTCCTGTGAAAATCCCCTTGTATCCATATGGTAAAAATGGGTGCCAGTTAGCGAGATTGATATGTTGAGCACTAACAACGATAAATAGAACAATAATAAAGATTTTGACACCAACCAAGAAGTTGTTAACAAGTTTACTTTCACTAGTTCCACGCGTCAAAATAATCGTCATAAAAAGGATCATCAAGACAGCAGGAAGGTTTACATAACCACCAGCTGCAGGCGTAACCAGTAATTTATGTGGTAAATTAACTCCGAGGACTTCTAGGAACGATTGTACGTACCCAGTCCAACCATTGGCTACCGTAGCGGTTGTAGTAACGTAGACCCCAATCAGCGTCCATCCAGCAAGGAACGCCATAAATTTACCAATTGAAACCCACGCGTAATAAAAGGCACTTCCTGAATTGGGTAAACTAGTGGTTAATTCTGAATAACAGAGACCAATTAAACCACTAGCAAGAGCAGCAATCAGAAAAGAGAAAACAATTGCTGGACCTGAATCTTCCGCGGCGACAATTCCAGTTAAAACTAAAATTCCAGTTCCGATGATTGCGCCAATACCTAGAATAGAAAGGTCGAAGAGGCCGAGAGTTTTCTCATGCTCTTTTCCCTTGGGTAACTGATTTTGCATTCAAACCCCATAACGGTGACGCATACTATCCATATCAACTAAGTGAATCAATGTTAAGTCCGGCTTTTTATTTTTTATTGTATCAACCGCACAGGCTGTTACAAAATCGTCAAGCCACGGCTGCTTAATCCCGTGACGTAATTTACCGTATTTTTTATTCATTCCATATAGAAATAACGGACTACTTGCCTTTAACGAAACCAGTACTTGATTTGTCCAAATTCGATTAGGAAAGATTTCTGCAAGGTTATAATCAATCTTACTGCCAGCAGTCACAGGCCACAAAAATGCAGCAGTTGTTAAGCCCTTTTCTTTTGCAACATCATAGAGGGGCATTCAGTCTTTAAAGATTGCATCAATTGCTTGTCCGGCAGTTGAAGTCGGATAATGTAATCCTAATAATTTAGCAAATGTCGGTCCTTCGTCAACCAAGCGAGCATGTTCAACAGTCGCACCACTTTTGATTCGGAGACCAGCAAAAATAGCGGTAGTGAAGTAATTTGCTTGTGTTGGCCCGTAACCATGAACGCCATGATAGCGATCGTGAGTTCCAATTGATTCTGGATCAACTTTTTCGACAATCGCTGGTCTGTTTACCTCATCGGTGAAATAGTATCCTGGTTTGGCTTCGACGAGGAATGTGCACTTAGGATCTGCCTCCCGTTTGATCGCCGCTGCGTTATCATGGATTCGCTCAACCCCTTCAACACCAGCAATCATTTGCTTAATTTTTCCTCGATCCACGGCACCACGAGTGTAAATATAAGTTTCTCCATCGCAAGTTTTAGCAGTGACTTGCCAGTTATTTCGATAAGTGCTTTTCTTTCCAAGAGGGTGAAGAAGTCCTTGTTGCGCAAATAACATATTTAAATGAATCATCTTATCAACATTAATTTGATAGTGATCTCCTAAAATCACTTATTTATCCTTAATAGCCAAAGCAAATATAAACATAACTAACCCCAGAGCAAACAGAACACTTAATGAAGCTGCGCCGACCGTCGATTTACCAGTCCATTGAGTAACGATTCCAACAATAAAGGGGCCAAGAATGGCGGAAAACTTCCCAAGGATATTATAGAAACCAAAAAATTCGCTACTGGCATTTTTAGGAACAAGGCGGCCGAAGTATGATCTACTAAGTGCTTGAAGTCCGCCTTGGCTTGTCCCAACTAAAATAGCTAAAATCCAAAAATCAGTCAAAGTTTCTAACCATAAAGCATAAAGACAAATAAAGAAATAAACGATAATGCCCAGCATAATAATTCGTCTCGTAGAAAATCTATTAGCAAGCCAACCATATAAAATTGAAAATGGAACAGCAATTAACTGAACTACTAACAGAACGACCATCAGCATCGTTGTTTGAATTCCTAAGTCTTTACCAATAACCGTTGCCATCGTAAAGATTGCATCGACACCGTCAATATAGAAGAAGTAAGCAACTAAAAACCATGTCAACTGCTTATATTGATTAATATGATGCATAGTTCTTCTCAGACGACGCAAACTATCGACAAAAGGATTTGCGACACTGCTGACGCTATAACGTTGATGACCATTTTTTAATAACGGCCACGCAAAAATAATCCACCAAACTGCAGCCAGAATAAAACTAAATCGGGCTACTCCATAACTGCTTAAGAGACTGCTAAAGCCCTTACTTAGTTCTGCTACTAAAAAGATAATAAAGACGACTACTCCTCCTAAATATCCCATTCCATAGCCAGTCGATGAAACACGATCCATTTGCCTATTATCGGCCACATCTGTTAAAAAACTGTCATAAAATAGATTTCCTCCTGAGTAACCAATAATTGACCCAATATAAACGATTAAAAGTAGTTGCCAGTATTTAGTTGGAACAAGGGCAAGCCCGATTGTCAGTATAATTTCCAACCAGGTAAAAAGATTTAGCCAGCGCTTCTTTGCATACGGGTAATCAGCCAATGCCCCTAATAAAGGCGCTAATAATGAAATAACAAGCGTACCAAAACTATTAGCATACCCCCACAGTGCTGTCGAGTTTGCTGCACTAACACCGGCATGATCAGTTACTGCTTTGAAATAGACTGGTAAAACAGCGGTCACAACTAAAATTCCATAACCAGAATTTGCCCAATCATAAAAAATCCGTTGCCATTGTTGTCTCGTAAACTTCACTTACTTGCGAACGTTAAGGATACCTTGACCAATACCAGCAGGTGTATCAGTTTTAGCTTCAAATAAAAGACCGCTAGCATGATGTTCTTCAGTAGCTTTACCCATTGCTTTAAATAAATCGTTCATAGTAGACATTTACTTTTCACGGGAGTAAGAAGCAATATCTTCAAGAATTTCATTCATAAATGCTTCTTGACTCATTTCATTTTGTTCCTTTTCACCGTACTTACGAACAGATACACCATTGTTATTCTTTTCATCGTCTCCAACAACAAGAGTGTATGGAACCTTTTGTGTTTGAGCTTCACGAATCTTGTAGCCCATCTTTTCATTTCGGTGGTCAACATTAACCCGAATGTTAGCAGCCTTCATCTTCTTAGCGAGGTTATCTGCGTATTCACCATGGGCTTCTTCGTTAACAGGGATAATGTGGACTTGTTCTGGGGCTAACCAAGTTGGGAATGCACCCTTGTAAATTTCTGTTAAGTAAGCCATGAACCGTTCCATTGTTCCAACAACACCACGGTGAATCATAACTGGTTGATGTTCTTTACCGTCTTGACCAACGTAGGAAAGTCCGAATCGTTCTGGAAGCATAAAGTCAAGTTGAATAGTTGACATTGTTTCGTCATTCCCAAGAGCAGTCTTAGTTTGAATATCAAGTTTTGGACCATAGAAGGCAGCTTCACCTTCAGCTTCATAATAATCAAGGTTAAGATCGTCCATTGCTGATTTCAACATTGATTGGGATTTTTCCCACATTTCGTCATTAGCATAGTACTTCTTAACGTTCTTAGGGTCACGAAGAGAAAGACGGAAGCTGTAGTCAGTAATATCAAAGTCTTCGTAAACGCTCATGATCAACTTCAAAATCTTTGCGAATTCAGAACGAATTTGGTCAAGGGTAACGAAAGTGTGGCCATCGTTCAAAGTCATTTCACGAACCCGTTGAAGACCAGAAAGAGCACCTGATTTTTCATAACGGTGCATCATACCAAGCTCAGCAATTCGTAATGGGAGATCACGGTATGAACGAATATGGTGCTTGTAAACTTGAATATGGCTTGGGCAGTTCATTGGCCGTAATTCAAGCATTTCGCCATCACCCATGTCCATTGGTGGGAACATATCATCGCGGTAGTGCTCCCAGTGACCAGAAGTCTTGTATGCATCAAGATTCATCAGGACTGGAGTATAAACGTGTTGGTAACCATCGGCAACTTCCCGGTCAATAATGTAACGTTCGATGGTCCGGCGAATAGTAGCACCTTTTGGTAACCAGTATGGTAAACCGGCACCAACTTTAGGATCAACAAAGAAGAGGTCAAGTTGGTTACCGATAACACGGTGGTCACGTTCCTTAGCTTCTTGACGTTTCTTTAAGTCTTCTTCTAATGCGTCCTTCTTGTAGAAGACAGTTCCGTAAATCCGTTGAAGCATTGGATTTGAAGACATACCTTTCCAGTAAGCACCAGCAACAGAAAGAAGGCGTAAGTTTTTAACAACGTTACCATATAAAAGAATGTCATCATCTGCAACAGCTTTGACATCACCAAGTTGGTACATTGCTACTTTGCCGTCTTTAGCATTTTCATTGATCAATTCAGTTGAGAAACGATCATCTTTTACTTCGGCAAGTGCTTCCTCTACAGGTACTTCAACAAATTCTACCTTAACATCGTTCTTTGCCATTCCCTTGATTACGTCTTCAAGAGCTGGTAATTCGTCAGCAGAAACTTGTTGATTATCTTTATCAGAATCAACGTGGAAACCATCTTCGTCAGCGACAGCTTCACCAAGTCGGATACCTTTAAATTCTTGTTTTAGTGCAGCCTTTAACATTAATGCAGAAAGCTTACGTAATGCTTCTAAACCTTCTTGTGAATCCCGATCGATCTTCTTAACTGATCCATCTGGGGACATAACAGCAACCTGAGCCATTTAATGTTGATTATTTTGAGATGAAGCAGGTTGCGGGTTTGACTGGGAGCTAGTACTTTGCGAACTTTGATTAGGCTGTGACCCAGAATTGTTGCTTGCTGGTTGTGAAGTAGATTGTTGTTGGCTGTTGCCTTGATCATGGTGTTCTTCCTGCGATGGTTGGTTTTGTTGCGGAGTTGAGGAAGAGTTAGTAGCTGGTTGTTGGTTAGTTGGATGACTTGATTGAGGCGTGTTATTCGAACGACTAGGAGTTGAAATACTATAAGTATCTTGAGTATCATTGTCATCACTGTCATTGGAACTTGAACGATGCTTATGACTGCTACTGCTGCTCTTTTTATGCTTCTTGCGTGATGAAGTGCTTGTGGAGACAGTAGTGTCATTGCTATCAACATTAACAGGGTCCTGTTGTTTAACTAAGAAAATAACAATGGTTGCAATTAAGACAACTAATAGACAGCCTAAAATGACCTTGAACATCCGACGTGAAATTCCATATGGATTCTTTTTCTTGTTAGGGGATGCTGTCTTATGTTTATGGTTAGGGGTAGTCTGTTTAGGTTTACGATTAAAGAAAGAACGTTTTTTCTTTTCTTCTCCTGGCTTAGGAGTGTCATAAAGCTCAACCCGCGTAGGTCGCCGCTTATTGTTATTTTGATTATTATCTTTATTGTTCAACTAGGCAACTAGATTCTGCTCATATTGAAGTGGAGTTTGGTTGCCTAGTTTTGTCTGAATACGGCGTTCGTTGTAAAAGTGAATCCATTCATTAATTGCTTGGCTTAATTCTTCTTGATTGCGATAACTGGTATCAGGACCAATTTCTGCTTTCAGTTTACTAAAGACTGTTTCACAGGCAGCGTTATCCAGACAGGTTGCTCGATGCGACATGCTTTGCCTAATGTTTCCCTGACGAAGTAGTTTGCGCCAAGCACGATGTTGATAGTGCCAGCCTTGATCAGTATGTAAAGTTAATTGGTATCCTGTATGAGGTAACTGCTTAAGTAATTGCTGGAGTGGATCTAATGCGAATTGAAGATTTGGATGTTGACTGATTGACCAAGTGAGAATCTGGTTAGTTGCCAAGTCCTTAATAATTTCTAAGTACACTTTTCGCCCATCATGAGCCTTTAATTCTGTAATGTTACAAACCATTTTCTGATATTTACGGTTACTCATAAAACGCCGATTTAGCTTATTCTTAGCTTTCTTGCCATTTGGTCCCTTAGAGGAATCATACTTACGGACTTGCCGATTATATTTGATACATTTAAGTTCCATTTCATGCATTAAGCGCTGAATGCGCTTATGATTAGGTGTCTTTTTACCAATTAAGCGATAGTAGTCTCGAATTTGAGTGCTTAAACGGCGTACGCCGTATTCAGCTTGGTAGTAGTTAAAGAGGCCTTTAATAACGGCTTTAAGTTCTTCTTCATCCTCATCCGGATGTTCAAACCGATTTTGCCAATACTGATAGGTTGACATGGAAATGGGAAGTGCATCGATCAAATCCTTTAATAAGTATTTAGCCTTGAGGTCATAAATTACTTGTGCGAGTTCTTTTTTGGATGCTTTCTCAAGGCTGTCAATTTTTTTGAGGCATCGAGTTGTATCTTTAACAATAAGTTTTCTCTTTGTAAGGTTTGGTTCTGTTTTTGGAGCTGAAGAAGCTTGTCTTGATTCTTGTCGTGTCGTTTGACCATTTTTAGGTTTCCTTCCCCGACGCAATCTCAGTAAAGCCTGTGGCCCTTGCTTGTTATAGAGACATTCCCACTGATACACTGAACCTGGGGAACGATATCCAAAGTGAATACAAGTTTCTGAAATTGACGCCAAATTTTCTTGTTTCCACTTTACCAGATTTAACCGAAAATCCCCAGTTACTTTGGGTGGATTGAGTAATGGTCCTTTACCAAATCTTGCATAAATTCCCACCCAAATTTGGAAATCATGTTCAGCAATCCCGTATTTATGCCTAACTGATGCTAAAGTAACATTACCGTTGGCATATTCTTCAACAGCTTTAAGTTTAGTTTTAACGCTAATTTTGGTCATAAGAGGCTGGGAATTAACTATTATTTTCTAGCTTCTAACTAAGAAAATGCGAACTATGATTTTTGATTTAATCAAAAATTGTAGTTCGCATTTTTGGTTATTTACTAAAAAGGGTCTTAATTGGTTGAC
Source organism: Limosilactobacillus reuteri (assembly GCF_013694365.1). Classification (NCBI taxonomy): domain Bacteria; kingdom Bacillati; phylum Bacillota; class Bacilli; order Lactobacillales; family Lactobacillaceae; genus Limosilactobacillus; species Limosilactobacillus reuteri. The sequence goes on along the minus strand of NZ_CP059275.1, from coordinate 1,759,526 downwards.
ATTCGTCAATGGATATCTATCGTAAGGCCTTCTACCAAGAGATATCACAGCTCCATCAACCAATAATCAATTGGTCAGTATTATTTATTTGAGTCCAGTGGCTAACTTATTCTTGAAATTTAGGATTTATTAAATTTGATCACCAGTAATATGAGCATGAGCCTTATTATCCATTTGCCGCTGTTGTTCAAATTCAGCTGCATTCTTGATCATTCCAGCATTCATATGTTTAACTCGGTGAATAATTTCCTCATGCCGTCCATGAACCATTGGCCGCTGCTGAGGGTTACCAAGATAACCACATGTCCGCTTAACAACGTCACAGGTTGCTGGGTCATGGTTCCCACACTGCGGACATTTAAAGCCGCGAGCAGTTGCTTCAAATTCACCTTTGAAGCCACACTTAAAGCACTGATCAATTGAAGTATTTGTTCCCAGATAACCGACATGATCATATGCCCAGTCCCAAACTGCTTCTAAAGCTTTTGGATTTTGGCGTAAGTTGGGATATTCGCAATAATGAATAAAACCACCAGCCGCATACTTAGGAAAAGCCTCTTCAAATGATAGCTTTTCAAATGGTGTCGGATGTTTACGAACATCATAGTGGAAACTATTTGTGTAGTATTCCTTATCCGTTACATCTTCAACCCGACCAAACTTCTTCAAATCATCTTGGCAGAATGTATCTGTTAACGATTCAGCAGGGGTGGAATAAAGACTAAAGTGATATCCTTCTTCTTTTTCCCATTCAGCGCATAAATCATGCATTGCCTTAGTAATTGCAATTGCAAAGTCATGTGCTTCTTTATTATGCTCCCAATTTGACCCATAGAAAGTCGTACATACTTCATATAAACCAATATAACCTAGTGAAACGGTCGCCCGACTATTCTTAAAGACTTCATCGACACTATCAGTCTTCTTTAGCCGTTTACCAAATGCACCATACATATAAAGAAGGGGAGCATTTTCTGGCTTGGCTTCTTTAGTACGCTTAATCCGGTAATCCAAGGCAATCTTACAAATATTCATCTTCTCTTGAAAAATTTCCCAGAATAATTGCTTATTGCCATGAGCCTCCAAGGCAATCCGTGGCAAGTTGACTGTCACTACCCCTAAATTCATCCGTCCCGAGTTTACTTCTTTACCAGTTTCTGGATCTGTCCATCCCTGTAAGAACGAACGGCAACCCATTGGTGTCTTAAAGCTCCCCGTTAGTTCCTTAATCTTGTCATACATCAAAAGATCTGGATACATCCGCTTTGTTGAACATTCAAGCGCTAGTTGCTTGATATCATAATTAGGATCTTCAGGGTCAAGATTTAAGCCTCGTTTAATAGTAAAAGTTAATTTAGGAAAAATAGCTGTACGATGTTCCTTACCAAGACCCTTAATCCGGATCTTCAAAATGGCTTTTTGGATCTCCCGGGCAATCCAGCTTGTCCCTAAGCCAAAGTTAATGGTCGTAAATGGAGTTTGACCTTGGCTAGAATAAAGGGTATTAATCTCATATTCTAAAGCCTGCATTGCATCGTAAATATCCTTTTTTGTCTTTTCACGAGCAAATTCTTCTCGTTTCTCTGGTACTATCCACTCTTCGGCATCCTTCATATGCTTTTCGTAATTTAGCTTTGCATATGGTTCTAATAATTGATCAATCCGATTAGCAGAACATCCCCCATATTGCAGAGACGCCACGTTAGCAATAATCTGCGACATCTGCGCGGTTGCTGTTTGAATCGAGCGTGGTGAAGAAACCCAAGCATTACCAATCTTAAATCCATGCTTAAACATCTCATCAAAGTCAATTAAACAACAGTTAGTTTCAGGTGTTACCGGTGAATAGTCAAGGTCATGCCAGTGAATATCACCACGAAGATGCGCCTTAGCTACAATACCAGGAAGCATCCGTAACCCCAATGCACGGCTCACGACTCCGGCTTCAAGGTCCCGTTGAGTATTAAAAACATGGCTATCTTTATTAGCATTTTCGTGAACAATCCGTGAGTTTCGGTCGAAAAGCTGCTCTAACTTATTTTGGGGATTAGTAGCTTCGGCAAATGCTTCTTCATCATGTTGGCGATAATCACGGTAAACTTTTGCCAATTCTTCATGATTAGCATTAACCAGCCCTTGAACAAAGAGATCGGCAATCTTTTTAGTAGTGACAGTTGTTTGATTAAGCAAGGCATCCAATAAGGTAACATAAACACTTTGGCTAGTTTGCTCATCAGCATTGAGCGCATTTAAAACAAGGTTAATCTTATAGGAATAGAATGGTGTTACTGTTCCATCACGTTTAACTACTTGAACACTTGTTAAACTTTGAAGATCCTTCTTATCAATTATTTGCACTTTCATCTAATGAACAAGCTTATCCCAAATAACCACTTTCCCCGTTTGAAGAGATTGCGGAACATCAATAATTCGTTGGTTAGAACTCCCTCTAAACTGAAGGGTAAGATCCTTTTTAGCCAGCAAGAATCGACCATCGACTAGAATATCGAGGTAGTGTAGAAGTTCAAGTTTATCGCTCGACTCCTTCATTAATTCTTCCCAAGTATAACCAGACCAAGACCAAATATCCTTTTCGTGACCGAATTCTTTCCGAACCCGTTTAACTAACTTCAGACAAACCTGAGTATTAAGGAATGGTTCGCCACCCAATAAAGTCAATCCTTGAACATAACTCTGCGAAAGGTCTTCGATAATCTGGTCTTCTAAATCCTGGGTATATGGCTGTCCATAATGAAAATTCTGCGCCGCCTTGTTATAGCATCCGGGGCAGTTAAAAAGGCATCCACTAACATATAAACTACACCGGACCCCTTCCCCGTCAACAAAATTGAAGGGCTTATAGTCTGCAATATATTGTAATGAATGATCTTTTGCTAACCACTCTTGCGACTTAGGATTGCGGGGTAATCGTGTTTCTGCCATCTATTCAGCAGTCATTATTTGTTTTAGCCAACGCTCACTACTAGCTAATTCTTTTAATGGATAGATATCTTCGCTAATTGGGAGTGGTTCGCCGGCTTTTACTTTAAAAGGTGCTCCAGTGACCATTTCTGAATCCCGATATTGGGTAAGAGTGGCAGAAGTTTCCTTACCAAAACCATCAACCATTGCGGTTAACTGCTGCGTTCCTCTTAAAGCAATTGTGGGGGTCCACTGAGTATTTTGACCATCCAGAAAACTATAAAGATCGACAGTAGCTTTAGTTTGAACTTGACTCGCTACTTCAAACTGCAGCGTTGAACCATGGGCTTGGTATGCATGGATTGTCCGATAGATATTTTTACTAGTTGAGCGATTTGCCTGCCGGTACGTAACGTGCGCGTTAGCTCCAACTAAAATCTCCGTCCCTTCATATGATGGTAATAACGTATCATTAACCATCCGTTCTTCAATTACCGCATTCGCCCCCGCACTGATGACAATAATATTATGGGTGTTTGCAGAGTTAAGATGGGGACTAAAGACAATTGGACGCTCCTGAGTAATTTGTGGACACAAATATATAAACTGTCCACAGTCAATATTTGCAAGATGCATGGCCGCTAACTGGTTATCCTGCCAAAAGATGGCCTTCTCCATTAAATTTTCTTGTAATAGTGTTGAGTATTCATTAACCGCTTGTTCAAGAGGCATCGCAGTTAGGCTATCTTCCTGTAAGGAAAGCCAACCCCTGCTTACACCAGTTGTTTTCTTTTGCCAGGGATCTACCCATTCTTCTTGACCGGGTAAAGTTGGGAACCGTGATTGCAGTATAACTGCTAGTTGACGTTTTTTCTCTAACCATGCTGGCTCTTTCTTCCAAATTTTTGCCATTTAGTACCAACCGTGTGATTGCCAGAATGATTGAGCAGCACTCCATGAACCGTAACGGTTAGCTACGTATTGATCAGCTACTCGTTCTTGATTAGCTTCTGAGTAGTCACCATTTAAGTATGATGCTGATAATTGGTACTTACCAACGTATTGACCGTTACGAGCACTGTAGCTACCACCAGATTCACGAGCTGCGATCCAAGCCTTAGCAGCCGCATCATTACCACTAACATTTGAGCTGTAGTTTGAACTAGTAGCTTGTGCTTGTACTGGTGCACTGTAGCTTTGTTGTGCAGCAGCTGAAACAGTTGATTGTTGTGGAGCTACTGATTGTACTGGAGCCTGTGATTGAGCAGGAGCAGAAACCGGTGCAGCTGATGATTGTACTTGGCTTGTTGCTACAGGAGCCTGACTAGCAACCACCGGAGCTTGGCTAGGTTGTTGACTTTCAACACTAGCTGATGCTGGAGCTTGAGATGCTTCAGGTAAAGTAGCAGCTTGTTGAGCAGTTGCTTGGGTTACTTCACCGTCATCTTTAATTACTAACTTTTGACCAACATAAATTAAGTTCTTATTGGCAATTTGATTAGTTGAAGCTAAAGAGTCAACATAAGTTAAGTCATGGCCTAACTTATAGGAAATACTTGATAAGGTATCACCACTTTGCACCGTGTAAACAGAATCAGCATTAGCAGTAGTTGCAGTAGCGAATGTTCCCAAGGCAACAGCACCTGCAACGGCAGCAGTGATTTTCGCGATGTTTTTAGTTAACTTCATTTAATTATTCATCAAAACATCAAGCAATTCTTGAGCTGATTCTTTCAAAGCATCCTTTGACTTGTCATTACCAAGGTGAGTAAAGATTTCTCCAACGTATACATCTTGGTCAAATAGCTTTGTAAAGACCTTGTCAATAATCGGCTTAGTTAATTCTGGTTCTTGAACTGGGCCAAATGGGTTAGCAAAGAATGTCTTGCTCATTCCAACTTCATCAGTTGTTCCAAGGGCCTTCCGTTGTCCAGCAATAAATACTTTTTCGGCCTCTTCCTCTGTATCAAAACGATGAATACCAACTTCATCACTGTAATTGTTAGCGTATAGCCACATATCAATATGGTGATGTTTGATTACATTTTCGTAAGTATCAGCAGGAATAATAACCCGGGCATTCTTCTGTTCAGGATTAAGGTAAACACCACGGTCCATGTTATTGAAGGCCACGGCACTACTCAAATCATCAAGACGAACAAAGGCACCAGTTTCTGTTCCTTGAGCATATACCCCTGGTTCACCATCAGTAAGGGTAAAGCTTCCCATGTCATCAAAGATTGTCTCCATGCTGACAATCTTATCGTCAGCTAATTCTTGTAATGCTTCAATTGATTCTGACTTTCCGGCACCTGAATCACCGAAGAAAACAACATTCTTTTCTTTACCATTAGTAAATTTAATCTTCAACATGGACCCGTGAATTGGCAGGCGACCATTGTAAATTTGATGAAGGTTATGGAGCGTCAAGCACATCTTCTTCATGTAACCAAAGTAAGTAGTCTTATCTGTGTAAGGTACTTCACCAACCCACAAATCATTCTTTTCGTCACGATAGTAATGAGAAACCATGCCTTCTGTTTCTTTTAGACCGAAAAGAAGAATCATATCAGGTTTTTGCCCCTTAATCTCATCAGGGGATGCAATTTCAAATAAGTTTGAAAGAGCGATTCCGTTTACCAAGTAATCAACATTGAAGTAAATAAAGGCTAAACTTTCACCAATCTTTGCTGGGTAACAATACCACTTACCACGTTCACCACGGAAACGTTCGATTGGGTTATCTTTTACTTCAGAAAAGACCCCTTCCCGTTTGTTACTCTTAGTATGCATCATCATTGGTGGACGAAGCATCACGGTATTAATAAAATCAATATCCTTTAATTCTTCATAACCAGCTGGAATTTTCCAATCTTGTTGTTGAACTAAAATTGTTGCGTTAGTTGCCGCATTAACTTGTCGATAAGTCCGGTTTTCAAAACCTTGGAGCTTTTCTTCGAGGATCCGGTATGCTTTACGCACTAAGTCGTTGAATTGGGTATCAATAGTCCGGAACTCGTTACCGATAATCTTATTATCACTAAGATTAATTACCGATACCCGTAATAGTGAACGATAGTATGAGTATAATTCTTCAACACTCTCAAGAATATCTTTAGGGTCATATTCATCAAATGCACTATCATCCTCAAAAAGAACTTTCTTTAAGATATCAACAAACTTGTTAACAGTGGCATTATCAAAAGCATCATCATCATTATCAGGGTTACGTGAAGCTAAATATAAACGGACAATTTCCTTTACTTCATCACTATTAATTAATGAAGTAATATCAGTAAAGTAATTTTGACTATAGTTTAACGTTGCAACACCGCGGTCAGGATTTACATATAATGATTTTGTATCAATAATCTTACTCTCTTTTGACATTTAGTACCAACCGTGTGATTGCCAGAATGATTGAGCAGCACTCCATGAACCGTAACGGCTAGCTACGTATTGATCAGCTACTCGTTCTTGGTTAGCTTCTGAGTAGTCACCATTTAAGTATGATGCTGACAATTGGTACTTACCAATATATTGACCATTCCGTGCACTGTAGCTACCACCTGATTCGCGAGCTGCGATCCAAGCCTTAGCAGCAGCATCATTTCCAGCTACATTTGAGTTATAGCCAGTTGATGCTTGAGCACTAGATTGTTGTACATTTTGTGTTTGTGGAGTTTGTACTTGTTGTTGAGCAACTGGTGCTTCTTGGTTTGATTGTACTTGTTGGTTTTGTTGCGCTTGATTTTCAGCAGGTGTAGCTTGTGGTGCAACATTTGCGGCTGGTAAAGTAGCAACTTCTTCTTGAGTAGCTGGTGCAACTTCACCATCATCCTTGATCACTAATTGTTGACCAACGTAAATCAAGTTCTTATCAGCAATATTATTGTTGTTTGCTAATGTATCTACAAAAGTTAGATCGTGACCTAATTTGTAAGAAATCCCAGAAAGGGTGTCACCTGCTTGCACCGTGTAAATACTGTCGGCGTTTGCAGTCGTTGCAGTAGCTACTGTTCCTAATGCAACTGCACCAGTAATCGCTGCTGTAATCTTGGCTACTTTCTTAGATAACTTCATTTATACTTCAACATTAGCAACAAGTTCAATTGGACAGTGACTTGAACCTTTGACATCTGAAAGAATCTTGGCTTCTTCAATTCGTTCTTTCCATACATCAGAAACTAAGAAGTAATCGAGACGCCAACCTACATTTCGTTCCCGTGCGTCATAACGATAACTCCACCAGGTATATGCACCATGCAAATTAGGGTGGAGATAACGGAAAGTATCCGTCAAGCCAGCATTAAGTAATTTACCAAAATCAGCTCGTTCTTGTTTTGTAAAGCCGGCTTGATGATGATCTTCTGTTGGCTCTGCTAGGCCAATTGGTTGATAGGCAACGCTCATATCACCGCCAATGATTACTGGCTTACTACTTTGCAAATTAGTAACATAATCAAGGAAAGCGCGATCCCAGTCGAGACGATAATCAAGATGTTGCAGCTTTTCACCTGAAACTGGGACGTATACATCAATCAAATAGAAGTTTGGATATTCGAGCGTGATTAGTCGCCCTTCTTTATCAAAAATTGAATTATTCATTCCGTATATAACGTTTTCTGGCTTATATTTAGTGAAAATGGCGGTACCAGAATAACCCTTCTTTTCTGCATAATTCCAGTATTGGTAATAATCAGGAATTTGAAGCGGTTCTTCGCCTTTATCCAATCGTGTACGTTGTAGACAGAAGAAGTCAGCATCATGGCGTTTAAAATCTTCGACAAATCCATGATTAATGGCTGACTTCAAGCCATTAACACTCCAAGAAATAAATTTCATTCAATCATTTTCTTGTCCTCCTAACAACCGGTCTATTTCTTCTGCTACTTCTTTTCCTTTCTGTACTGCTACCACAACGGTTTTATCTCCGGCAACAATATCACCAGTCGCAAAAACTTTGGGATCTTTTGTCCGGAATCGTGGTTCACGGAATGGAATTTCATTATGCTGTAAGTCAATGTCTAGTCCTTCTGCATTCGCTTTTTGACCAACTGCTAAAATAATCTTATCAGCAGTAATAGTTAATTCACTCTTAATCTTCCGGTGAGTAAAGGTAGCACGATTCTGATGAACTTCTTTTGGAACGTAACCATCAACAATTGTTACACCAGCTTCTTGAGCACCGGCAAGTTCCTTTTTAGAAGCTTTGAATTCATCAAACTGCTCATAAACAACATCGGTAACATAAGGAACATTAAGCTTCTTTAAGGTTGTTACAACATCCCCACCACCAATAACAAGGACATTTTGCGGAAGATCTTCTAAATTACCCTTACTTTCTTTTGCCCGGGCTAGGAATGAGATTGCTGATTCAGTACAGATATTGTGTTCAAACATTGGAAGCATCTTTGCTTCACTTGTCCCAATAGCAACAATTACTGCATTGTAACGAGCTTTAAGGTCATCCATTGAAATATCTTTTCCGACAGTTGTGTTATAGATAATGTGCGCACCAAGGTCGACAATTCGTTGAACTTCATAATCCACAATTTCTTCCGGCAACCGATATTCAGGAATGCCGTAGGTCAAGTAACCGCCAGCCTTAGCAGCTTTTTCATAGATATCAACTGCATAGCCCTTTTCACGAAGAGTCGTGGCTGCCTGTAAACCTGATGGGCCACTACCAATGATGGCAATACTCATCCCGTTTGGCTTACCAGTTTTAAGAATCTTCATATTCATCTTTCGCTCCATATCAGTGACATACCGTTGAATCCCACCGATATCAATTGGTCCGTCGATTTTAGCCCGGGTACATGCTTTTTCACAGTAACGTTCAGTTGGACAAACACGCGCACAGATTGATCCTAACGCATTGTTTTCCCGAATCGTTTCAGCTGCCCCTTTGACATTACGAAAAAGAACACTTCGAATAAATTTTGCTGGATTAGTATGTGCTGGGCAAGCTTGTGAACATGGTGCATCATGACATAATAAACATCGTGCAGCTTCCTGCATTACGGTTGTCATCGTGTAACCTTTCGACTCTGTTTCATACTTTGAAGTCATTTAATTTTCTTGATTAGCCTTTACCGGGTGATAGCGATGAAGACGTTGAGATCCTACATCGATTTCTGCTGGATTACCTTTGTGGCCCGGCTTAATCTCAACAAGGCCTAACTTAATAGCCCCCACAGGACAAACAAGTGCACACAGTTGACAACCGACACACTTACTCTTATCAAAAACTGGTTGCCGTTTTTCATCATCCCAAGTTAATGCTTGGTGAGCACCATCTTGACATGAGATAAAGCAACGTCCACAACCGATACACTTATCCCAATCAATCTTAGGGTAAACCTTGTAATTTCGGTCAAGCTGATTAGTAGGAATAATATTCTTATTAGCTAAGCCGACAAGATCTTGAAGGTGGTCTACATGCTGTTCTTCCATGTAATGCATTAAACCATTAGTAAGGTCATCAATGATCCGATAACCATATTCCATGATCGCAGTTGTAACTTGGAGAGTAGTGGCACCCAAAAGAATAAATTCAGCAGCATCTTCCCAGGTTTCAATTCCCCCAATTCCAGAAATCGGTAGTTGTTCAAGGCCGGCTGCTGACCGTAATTGTTGTAAGAAACGTAAAGCAATTGGCTTAACAGCTTTCCCAGATAATCCAGAAACAGAAGATTTACCATCAATATTTGGTAAACCAACTTTCTTCTTCAGATCAACATCAACAATTGATTTAACAGTATTGATTGCGGAGAAGCCATCTGCCCCTCCTTCTAGACATGCCTTAACAATCGGAACCATCGTCGTAATATTTGGTGTCATCTTCGCAAGAACTGGAAGGCTAGTCCCGCGTTTAACGGCTTCACAATTCTTCTTACATAATTCTGGATTAGTTCCCACATCTGAACCCATGGTATGAGAAGTCATCTGTGGACAAGAGAAGTTTAATTCAATCATATCAGCCCCTGCCTCAGTTACTAACTTAGCCAGGTTGGTCCAATCTTCCAATGTCTCACCCATAATTGAAGCAATCAAGACTTTATTGGGATATTCCTCTTTTAACCGTCGCATATCAGCCAAGTCCTGCTCCAAGGGGTGTTCTGATAATTGTTCCATATTCTTAAAGGCAACAAAATGCATGTCTTCCTTGGCTAATTCGTCGAACCGAGGAGAAACTTCATCAATCTTAAAGTGTGTTGGTGATAAAGTCTTATATACGATACCGCCCCAACCAGCGTCATATGCATTCTTACACATTTCGTAACAGTTCCCAACAGGTGAGGACGACAAGCAAAATGGATTTTCAAAATGAACGCCTAAAAAGTCTACAGATAAATCTTTTTCAATCATTTAAATTACTGCGAGGGGTACTTTTTTATTTGGTGATGGGAACTCTTTTTGTAAAGCAAGTAACTCATCATCACTTAGTTCAATGTTACCAGCTGCAACATTTTCTTCAGCATGTTTTGGGCTGCTGCTCTTTGGAATAGCAAGGACATTTCCAATTCTTAAGACCCATGCAAGCATGATCTGACTAACGGTCACATGGTGGTTTGCGGCAATTTCTTTTAGTAGCGGATTCTCGGTTAACTTTCCAGATAGACTGTCACCCTGTGCAAGGGGAGAGTAGGCTATTAATGGAAGCTGATGCTGTTTCATTAAGGGAAGGAGGTCAAATTCAATTCCGCGACTATCGAGATTATAGAGATCTTCGTTGGCAACGCAATCAGTGCCATTTTTAAGGCGCCATAATTCTTCAAGATCACTGACATCGAAGTTTGAGACTCCCCATGCTTTAATCTTTCCTGCCTTTTTAACTCTCTCTAATTCGTTGACTGTTTCTGCTAACGGAGTCCCACCCCGCCAGTGTAAAAGGTAAAGGTCAAAATAGTCTGTTCCTACGGCAGCTAAACTTTGGTCTAAACTATGCTCAAGTTTTGTCTTGCTGGCATTTGAAGGAAGAACTTTATCAATTAAGAATAGCTTTTCCCGACTATATGGTTTGATGGCCTCAGCGACAAGTGCTTCAGAACGACCATCGCCATACATTTCCGCAGTATCAATAGCTTGTGCGCCAGCGTCAATTGCAGTTTGAATGGCTTTAATTTCTGTGGACCGATTGACGAGAGAATTTCCCATATTCCATGTTCCGATTCCAATTGCAGGCATTGAAACATTATTGATTGTGACTTTTTTCATTTATTCAATATCAATATGATTTTCATCGTCATCAGTCTCATCCTTCTTAGGAAGAGTAATTGTCAAAACACCATTCTTGTATTGAGCTTTGATATCCTTCTTATTTACATCTGGCAAACGATATTGCCGACTCATTTGGCCATACCGACGTTCAGAATGCAGAACATTGCCATCCTTATCACCATCATCATCAAAGGTATCCCGATGACCAGTAACTGTCAAAATATCATTGGCATAATTAATGTGAATATCCTTCTTATCAAATCCAGGCATGTCAATCTTTACGGTATAATTTTTGTCATCTTGTGTAATATCTGTCTTCATGTGATCAGCAACCGGAGTTAGGTTAGAGAAGAAATCATCGTTCATCCAGTTACGCATGTTCATCAAACTATCGAATAAATTATTACGGTTTTGTAATTCATTAGCCATTTATGCTTGGTGCCCTCCAATCTGATTATTTCTTTCCAAAAGAGTAGCACCTTTTTTCAAATCCGCCGCTCGAATAATGGCATTTTTACCGTACTCATTTTGCAAATCAAGGACAAGTCTTTGTAGTTTTTGATCCTTTTCTTGAACTTTGGAACGATTCTTATGTTTTTTCGTTGAGTCCGTAAATAAATCTAACTGCTCATTATAATTCGCCAATCTGGCAAGCCGTGGTGAGAGAAGGTGGTTCGCTATTACCGTAATTTTACGAGCTGTCAATCGCCGGTCAAGGCCAGAATCACATAACTTCATAAATGCCTCCATCAATTCTGTACCAGATGAAGTCGGTAAGGAAAGATTAGCTTTTCCATGCATTGGCTTTGGCGCCTGGCGTCCATAGAAGTCTGTCACTAATGGTCCTTGGTAATCCTCCGATATATTAGAAACATCATAGGCGACCCTTAAAGCTACTTGATCAGTTACTAAGTTTTGCTTGGTTAACTGGAGAGCTAATGAATTAACCATCTCTTGAATCACTAACCGGGTTTCTGTAAAGTTATAAGGTCGAGGCAACACCTGCCCAGAATACACCCCATGATCTGATGAATGATAATTTTTGATATCTTTAATGGTGGCTGACTCATATCCCCACGCATGGTCAATAATGATTTCCGCATTTTTTCCAAATTCGCGGTATAATACTTCTTCATTCATTGGATCAGATAACTTTCCCAAAGAACAACGAGCAATATCTCCCATTGTATGAAGACCTAGCTTTTTTAGTCGTCGCGCATACCCAGGACCAATTCGCCAAAAGTCTGTTAGTGGCTGGTGCGCCCAAAGGCAACGGCGAAAAGTATGTTCATTCATCTGTGCAATCCGGACCCCGTCTTCATCCCCTGGAATCCGTTTAGCTACTATATCCATCGCTACTTTCGCTAAGAAAAGATTGGTCCCAATTCCTGCAGTTGCAGTAATTTGTGTCTCTGCTTTAATTGTTTGGATGATTTCCTTAGCTAAAGAACGGGCGCTAACATGGTACTTATTAAGATAATCAGTAATATCCATCATTACCTCATCAATAGAATAAACGTGGATCTTTTCTGGTGGTAAATAGCGTAAATAAATTTCATAGATGGCGGCACTTTTTTCAAGATAAAAATTCATTCGTGGGCGCGCAATCCTATAACCAATTTTAAGTTCCGGTGATTTTAATAGTTCATCCCGGTAAATTGAAACAACTGGTGATAATCGCTGGTGAGACATTTCTTTGGCACGACGATTATTCAAGTATGCTACTCGTTGTTCCACCTCATACAATCGCGGGCGACCAGAAACACCAAAATTTTTCAAAGCTGGTGAAACGGCGAGACAAATAGTCTTACTAGTTCGCGATTCATCGGCAACTACGAGGTTAGCGTTTAAGGGATCTAGCCCACACTCAGTACATTCGACCGAGGCATAGAATGATTTTAAATCGATTGCCATATATGTTCGCCCCATCATTCAGCAAAACTGATCTCTTTTAATTTTACGAATATTTTGAATTATAAGCCTTGTTCCGTCATCAAATATTAGGTGATGAGCATGGTAATCAATTCGTTTTAATTTTCCCGTGTATTCTTCATAAAAACCTGTCTTACCATTAAAGAATTCAACTTTTATTAACGGATGTGATCGGCCCCGTTCAATCATGGCAAGTTGGACTCTAATTCGATGCCTCATCTCAGCTGTGGGATAAGTCTTATGACCATACTTTTCCCCTACCTTTGCTAATAATTGATGGTAGCCGGTCAAGGCCGCAAAAGGAGAAAACTGAGCAGCGCGATCTTCGGTGGTCATTGGCGTATGAGCTTGAGAAACATGCCGAGGGGTGTTGATAATATCACGATACTTTGAGGTATCACTAAACAAGCTTTTTTCTATTTTCAGCAAATCTTCATTTTCCATTTAAAATGCTTGAATAAGTTTCATGATTCCGAACACAATCAAGAATGTTGAAACTAACCATACCACTGTAATAGCGGAAAGTAATGGGCTAAATAAAAGAATAACTCCTAATACCAAACTCAAAATTGCTAGAATTACAATGAACCAGTAGTATCCGCGATAAAATTCCTTGAAAAACTTCGCACTGATCAACTCAGTGATAGAATCAAGGATAAACCAGATAGCGAAGATGATAGCAATGAAGAGTACCCCAAAGCTTGGTTGGAAAAGAAAAATAATTCCTAAAATGATATCTAAAATTGCAGAAAAAATTAACCAACCTGAGGATTCTCCTAAGATTCGACCGATTCGTTGACGGAACCATAATTCATAAATTCCGCGGAAAATAAAAGCAATTCCGGCAACAATGGCTAAGAAGTGAAGGGTTTTATCTGGCCGCGTGAATGATGCAATTCCGGCAATGATAAATAAGATTCCAACAATTAGGCTAAACCAGTCAAAGCCCTTTTTAGTTTCTTCAAACATTTGAAAATCGAGTAGGAGATAATTGATTAGTTCGATTATCGACCTCTCACACCACCGTACGTACGGTTCCGTATACGGCGGTTCGACAACTTAATCACATTGAATTGACTGGAGCGTCTTGGACATATTCATAAGTCCGAGTTGTTCCAGTTTTCTATTAGTTTGTTTTTAGGGGTAATTACATCATATCAGGAACGATTTCCTGTGTACATAAGAAGCCGGACGATGAACCAAGATTTGATTCATCGTCCGGCTTTCATTTTGGACTGAGAGTTTTTTCCCAGCCTCTTATTTTTCTAATTCAGCTTGTTTCTTTACCGCCGCTTGGCCAAGAATATTTACATAGTTAAATGGACGATCAAAGTGTGGTTGGAAAAGCATATCAACAAATGCTAAATAATCAATCGTGTGCTTATCCTGGATACATAAGGAAATAATGTTAGCAGATTGAGAAACATCATGCTTACTCATAAACTGTCCACCAAGAATTTGCCGAGTCTTCTTATCCCACACCAATGTCATTAATACAGGAGTTGTTGTCGGCATAAATTCTGGACGGTAGTTGTCTTCAACTGTCACCGCAGCTGCATCAAAGCCCGCTTCTTTGGCATTCTCCAAAGTTAAGCCAGATGATACCATCGTTGTTCCATATAAGTTTAAGCCAGAACTAGATTGGGTTCCCATATCGTGCATTGTATTACCAAAGAGATTTGTTCCAACAATTGTTCCTTGCCGAATAGCGTTAGTAGCTAATGGAATGTATGCATCCTTGCCAGTTGGGTTATAGTGAACAGCCGTTGAATCTCCGGCAGCGTAAATATCTGGATCAGATGATTGCATGTATTCGTTTGTAATGATTGCCCCATTATCATGCATCTTAACTTTACCTTTTAAGAGATCAGTATTAGGACGGAAGCCAACACAGAGGATAGCAATATCTGCCTCGTAGTTGCCCTTATCCGTCTTAACGGTTACACCATTTTTGTGGTTTTCAAATCCAGTTACGCGTTGGTCAAAAGCAAAGTGGGCGCCGTGATCTACAAATTCCTGTTGAATCCGATCCGTATACTCGCGGTCAAAGTATTTATGAAGCATCCGTGGAGACCCATCAATCAATGTAACGTCCTTATTTTGACGAGTGTAAGCTTCTACTAATTCAACCCCAATATAACCTCCACCAATCACAACAATTCGTTGCGCATCTTTAGCAACGTTAAATAATTCTTTAGCATGATGGTAATTCTTGCACAAATAAACATGAGGGCCATCTACACCTTCAATTGGTGGAATTACTGGCCAAGAACCAGTAGTATCAACTAACTTATCATAATGGTCGGTCTTTGTTTCGCCTGTCACAAGGTCTGTCACTGTGACTGTCTTAGTCTTAGGGTCAATATCAGTTACATTATGTTGCATATGAACTGTTGCACCCATGGCAGCAAGTTGTTCAGGGCTCGAATAAAACATCGCATCTGGATCACCAACATCACCGCTCAAGTAAACCGCAATCCCACATGAGAGGAATGAAACGTTATCATTCCGTTCATAAATTGTGACTTCTGTTTCTGGATGATTCTGTAAAATTTGAGTGGCAGTAATTGTTCCCGCATGTGTACAACCAACAATAATAACCTTCATTTATCCAACGTGATGCTTCTTCAATTGCCTAATAACAATTAACGCCACTATTCCACCGATCATTCCTTGGATAAAGTTTGAACCTAAACTTAAAAAACCAGTAATTACATGGTACATAACGGTATTGCAGATAAAGTAGATTGCAATCATTACGATTGTTCCGACCAAGATTGCGGTCCATTTGCCCCAGGTGGTGTTGCCATATTTTTTATAAATCCAGCCACTGATAAATCCTTCTAAACCATGAGCGGCAAAGGAAAATAAGGCATCTTGGGGGAAGCCGGAAATAAGGTCAAGGAACATTCCGCCAAAGCCACCAACAATTGTCCCTGCTCCTGGTCCTAAAAGCATGGCAGCAATGAATACACCAGCATCACATAAGTTGACGTTACCATGTGTCCATGGAATAGGGATAAGAAAGAAGCGGCCGAGGACAAGAGTTAATGCTAATAACATTGCGGCAATAATTGAGCGGCGTAACCGAAAAGTAGATTCCATTTACGGTTCAATTCCCCCACTTGTAGGAACGACAATAATATAATTTAGAATTCGATTAGCATAACTCTGCTTTCCAGTAAAATCTTTTATTGCCGCATTTAATTCCCCTAAATTATCGGTAATTATCCCATTAGCGTGGTTATACATAGTCTGTTTCATTAAATCGGTGTCATTAACCGTCCATGCATATACCGGTTTATGTTGCCACTGGGCTTGAGTAATGAAGTCCTGATTTAATGTTGAATATTCCATCGAAAAACCGTCAGCAACTCCCTGGGGATTACCCAAATTATAGGGTTGAATATACAAAACTGTTAACCGCGGATTAATATTTTTTAGCTTAGTCACAGCACTGTAATCGAGCGAGTGAACTTGGTCATGATCTTGCAAAATCCTTTTCCCATACCGGCGATTAAAATTCTGGAGCATCTGTTTTGAATCATGGGGTGTTGTTTTTATCTCAATCAGAAGTTTCTGATGATATTTCTCAGCCGCTGCTAAATATTGATCAAAACTCGCAACCTTAGCATGATAGCCATTTTCGCGTGCTGTTAGTCGTGTTAATTGCTTCAATGTTAGTTCATGAGGTGTTTTATTTACTCCTGTTAGGTCTTTAAGATTTTCATCGTGCATCACAACAAACTGGTGATCCTTTGTTTCATGCAAATCCATTTCAATATAATCAGGCTTAAGTTTACTTGTTTTTTCCATTGCTGGAATAGTATTTTGCACCCCGTTTTTTTCAGTAACTCCCCGATGAGAGATAGTTATTGGGCGTTTAATCCCCGTTCCCATCATGTAAAAAGTATTATTTGCAAGAGTCGCCAAGCCGATTACAAGGAAGACAAGCATAAAGGAAGTTAGCAATCCTCGTGATGGATGTTCAGGAGTTGTCGCTAGTTCACTAATGCTAGTTAAGGGGTTAACGACTACCAGTAAGATAATTGTTCCTGCCCATACTGCTAGTACTTCCCCACCAAGCTGTAAGATCGACAAGTTAAAGATAGCAGTAATCAAAGATAATTTCCCGGGTAATAAATCCAAAACAACCTGGAGAATGTAAATCATGAGGTAAAAAACAACCGTTATACTACCTACAATTATTGTCATCAGCACAATTTGAATTAAAAACTTCAACCATCTTAGCTTACTTGTCATTTGCCAGCTTTGAGACATAGCAGCTCTTAACCGTAAATGTTGATAAGCCATTAACGGCATTGTCAATATTAAACGAATACCGATCATTGTCATCAAAAGATAGAACAAGGTCAATCCACCAATAAGCCATGCATTACGGGTAAGATAATCAACAATAAACTGAGGAACTTGAATTTTCGCCAGCAGGGGAGTTCGAAAGATGATATCCGCAAATGGAATAATAAGTAAAAAGTAACCTAATAATAGAATTAACGATCCAAAATTTAGTAACGATAAAGTTTCTTTTGTTTGCCTAAACATTCGGCGCCAGCTAAACTCTGGCAAGCCAATTCCACAAAAGCCCTTCAACAAGAGCATAAATTCGCCATAGATAATTACCATTAGGCATATTAATTCAATTAAAAGGATCACTACAACTAATGGATGATGGGTCAGAATAATTACAATATTTTGATATGAAATAAACGGAATTTCTCCTGCCTGCAGGACAAAGGTAGTTATCCAGCGAAAAAATGGAATTACCAGAAACTGGTTTAAAATATCAAGACCGCCAAATAATATTAAATATTCAAGCCAATTTTTCCTGAACTGGCAAGAGTATTGGCGAAAAGCGCGATAAGCATTTTTCATTTAAAAATCAACCTCATCTGGATCAGCACATTGACCGCCAAGATTTGGCAATAAATTAATCTTGCGCATATCCTCATCAGTTAATTCGAAATCAAATATATTTTGGTTACTTATCATCCGTTCTTTATGGACAGACTTCGGTAATGGAAGAATCCCCTGTTGGAGAATCCAACGTAAACAGACTTGCGCTGGCGTCTTTTGATACTTATCAGCGATTTGAATCATTGTTGGATTAGTTAATACTTTAGCACCTTGACCACCTAAAGGAGCCCATGCCTCAACTAAGATATTGTGTGCTTGTAAGTATTTAATTTCTTCCGTATGTGGCCAACCCGGATGAACCTCAATTTGATCAACTGCTGGCGCTACTTTGGCCGTTTTCATTAATTCCGCAATATGGTGAGGCATAAAATTGCTTACCCCAATTGCCCGAATTTTACCTTCATTGTAAAGGTCTTCCATTGCGCGCCACGTTTCAGCATTAATCTTGGCAGCATCATCTCCAAACTGCTTTTCATTGGCGGGCCAGTGAATTAAGTAAAGGTCTAAATAATCCATCTGCAAACGATCAAGCGTCTCTTGAAAAGCCTTCTTCGTTTGTTCATAGCCACGATTAGTATTCCATAACTTGCTAGTCACAAAAAGGTCTTCACGCTTAATTCCCGAATCCTTAATCCCCTTGCCTACTGCTTCTTCGTTTCCGTAAACAGCCGCAGTATCAATGTGTCGATAACCAGTTTCAATTGCTTCTTTCACGGCCTGTTCAGCTACATCTGCCGGAGTCCTAAATGTACCATATCCCACACAGGGAATCTTGACCTCATTATTTAAGTTGAACGTTGAGTTAATATTAGTTAATTCAAGCATTTATTTAGCCGCTTTTTTCGCTCTAGTAATTAAGTCAGCAAAAATAGCGCGCGAATAATCGTAATGTTTAAACATGTTTTCTGGATGCCATTGAACTGCTAAAATTTGATCAGAGTTAATGGTTTCCACGGCTTCTGGTACCTGATCATCAGCCCATGCCGTTACATGAAGTGGTTCAGCAATCTGATTTAGTGATTGATGATGACGTGAATTAACATATGGTCTGGGTCCTACTAAGTTAAATAATCGACTTGCCTTGTCTGTATTAACGTGGTGGGAAGGAAAATTTCCTGGGGCATCTTGGGAATGCTTAAGGGTTTGATGGGGATTTTCCGAAAGGTCTTGGTATAAAGTCCCGCCAAGCGCAACATTTAATACCTGCATTCCACGACAGATCCCCATCATTGGTTTTCCAGCATTAAATGCAGCTGTAGCAAGACTAATTTCAAATTGATCTCGTTTAAGATATGTGGGACCTAATTTTTGATGCGGCTCTTCGTTGAAAAAGGTTGGATCGACATCACTTCCTCCAGCAAAGATAATCCCATCAAAAAGATCAAGGTAGGATGGTGCTAGTGAAGCAGCAACACTAGGAAGAATAACGGGTAATCCTCCTGACTTGATAATGGCTTCGATTAATGGGCGAGGTGCGAAGGCAGCATTTCGCTCGTTAATGATGTTTGTAGCTTCAGTTAATGTATCTGCAGGAATAGCAATTCGTGGATGCATTTACAATGTTAATTCTTTTCGAAGCTCATCAGCAGTATAGATTCGTCCATCTTCAAACCCTTTAAAAGGATGGATTGTTTCCTGTGCCGCTTGTTGGTAACGTTTGGCACGACGCAACGCATACTCGGTGAGTGAACCATTCTTTACATAGTTTAAGAGTTTAGCACTCGGGGTAGTTAGCGGATTTTCGACCCGATCTTCTAAGTCTTCCAGAACTTCGGAATATTCTGGACCGAGTTGGATTTGATTGGCATACCGCTCTAAACTTTTGAGGACAGCACGAGCTTTGGCCTGATATCTACAAGTTGCTTGGGGATTTTCCTCGGCTACAACTTCATTCATTTTATCGGCAGTCACCAACATTTCTTCTACTTCGTTTTCTTTTAATGGCGGCTGCATGATCAAGTAACTTGCTAATAAACGAATAAATCTTAGTGTACCAGTTCGAACTCCTACTGAACTGCTAGGATCTAAATCGAGCATTCGTAATTCTAAATACTCAATTCCATGTTCAGGCAACTTTTTTAAATCCGTGTTTCCTTTGAACCTCACCGGACCATGAAATTCGTAATCCGATGTTAAGATCCCTGCTTTAACTCCTTCTTCAATCCGTGCAATGTAACGATCGAGATTAGTAAAATCACCGGTAAATTTGGTCCCAAAACCGTATTGACTTTGCCGCACACTCCGAATCGGATGAGGCAACTCTTTTCCCGGTTCAAAATAATTTTCTTCAACAATTGGGCTTGCACCATAAAGATACGTAAGAAGCCATCGATATCGGACAAAACCTTGTGCCAAGATAGTATATAAATAATTCCGCACTTCACGCTTACTATTAAAGCGTTCCGGGAAAGCATTAAGGACTAGCTCAATAATGTGCTGATCAATACTCAAATTAATATGCGCTCCACAGGGCGTTCCTTGCGAGTACCCATGACGTTTTGCCCATTCCTTCAAATAAGCTTCTTTTTTCGGTCCCATTTTAGCTAACCGTAATTTAGTCTTATCTTTAGGAAGTCGTGGGGGCATGGATAACGGCCATAATAACTCGCCGGGAGCAAGAGCTGATCGCAATGTATTATTGATAACATACAAATAATGCATTGCATCAAGAGCATGTTGGGCAGAAGGAGTTACCATTTCAGCCATTGTTTCTAAAAAATCATTGGTAATCCATGGATTAGTCTTCTCATCCCCAATCGCTGACGGATATGGCTCAAGGCTTAGGTTGCCATCTTCGTCTACTCGTTGCATTTCAATCTCAAGACCCATTGTAAAATCAGAAGTCTTTGCAACAGCTTCATTATCGAATATTAATTGACCAATTCTGCTAAACACCTATTCACTAGCAGGAAAAAGTTTAATAATCCTTCCTACTAAAAATGCAACTACAATTATAACCGGCGCTAGTTCAATCGGTACCAATAATAACAGCAGGATAATTGTTAATAACGGTTTTTCTAAAATAAAGGTAAGGCTTGCCGCGATTACAACAATTGCATTTATCCGTACGTCTCCAGGCAACATCATCGCACAGGCAGTTCCTACCGCGACACTCGAAAAGATAGCCGGGAAAATAGTTCCTCCCCGCCATCCCATTGCAAAACCCAGATTACTCATTACGGCTTTTACGAGTGCTACAACTAATAGGAAGATGATTGAATGATTGAAGGCTTCGTGGGTAAAAGGAACAATTCTAAACTCACCAGAAAATAAGATATCGCTTGTAATCAACGAGCTGATCGCTAAAATTAACCCAAAAATCCCACCTTGCCAAATCTTACTTATTTTTGCATTAATTATCAGTGCAGCCCAATTTTCTAAGTGAACAAACAGCCACCCAAAAGCAATCCCAATGATAATCGTTGGAATACTCGTTAATAAATTGATCCACTCCCAATTAATGATCCGGTGATGCATCCCAAAAACACCTTCTTCAGGAAAAAGCTTAAAAACAATCGCCGCGCCTACTATTCCAATTCCAACTAATCCTGAAATAACAAAGACTCGTTGATATTTATTTTTAAAAAGCTGACTGAATCTAGGAGCACGGGCTAAATCTTGCGTTTGCATTTTACCGTACCAAAGAGAAACTTTCTGGCGCATTGAAGTTGCCCAGCGCATACGGTCACCAAGCCAATTAATCATGCTGCTAGTTAAGACTGTTGTAGAAGCTTCCGGCCCGATGTTCCCTCCTGCTCCGAGGGCCAATAAGCCAAGAATAAAAGACTTCCACCAATTATGATAATTTAATTGCCCTTTCAACCTTACTTGCGTCAGCACTTGTTCAATCGTTAACGGGTAATTACCCCATCGCTCATTCAAGAAACCAATCAAAAATCCCAATGGAATACATACTAAAAACGGATACCATTTACTACTAACTGCCGGATCTAGGTATTGATGCCAAACTAAATCAATTACCCAGTTAACTAAGTTTAAATACGCCGCTGTCAGCATACCAATTATTAGGCTCCAAACAACTGCATATATTCCAATCTTAAGTCGCCAAAATTTCATTTACTTTCCTACTTCTTTTAACGTTACGATAAAAGCTAACTTACCATTTGTATACTTCGCCGTAATTTTCCCTTTGAATTGTTTAACGATATATTGAGCCATCGAAAGCCCAATACCAAAGCCTGCCTTTTTTCCTTGAGTATGCGATTCATCAACCCGATAAAAGCGGTTAAAGAATTTTTTAGCATCCAGGCTTTTACCATCTTTATAGCTATTCGCAATCGTAATAACTATATTTTTACTATGATTAGACGAGGACACTGTAAAATCAATTTCACCCTGAGGATCACAATACTTATTCGCATTATCAAGCAAAATATTCAACAGTTCCCGTAGTGTATTTTCATCAGCGTTTGCTACCAAGCCTTCATCAATCTGTACATTGAATTGTTTCTGTTCGGTTGAAATCACACTCTTGAAACTACTAGCCACATCCCCGGCAATTTGACTTACATTTACCGGCAACATCGTTAATGTCGGTTGTTCTTGCATGCGTGCAAGTGACACCAGGTTATTAATTAACTTTGTCAGGCGAGTAACCTGTTGCTTGGTGCTTGTTGTCCATTCATTCTCACCATTGATAATCTCTTGCATTTCATTATTCGCTGAAATAACTGTCAATGGCGTTTTTAATTCATGACTAGCATTAGTTATAAATTCTTTTTGCCGCTGCTCTGCTTCAATAATTGGCCGAATTGCACGACGCGAGTAAAGGGTTAAAACAATGGTATACAGAACTAAAACAATTATCCCTAAGATCAACCCTGTATGCATTAGTGATCGTGTCCGGGCCATGAGGAGTGATTCATCAAGAAAGACAATTACTTTCTCGCCGTTTTTATTCCGAATCTTATAAGCATAATTTACCCCTCGATATAGCAACTGCCCGCTATGCACTTTTCTTCTTACAAGACGGTCTGTCATTGCTCGGGCATCCTGCGGCGTAACCGTTGCAATATGATCATCTTGCACTTCCGTTACTTGATTTTTATTATCAACCAGTACAGCAAAATAACGATATTGATGAAGGCCCTCACGTGAAAATTGAGGTTGACTATTGTCAGTAGTCCGGATCCCTTTTCGGGGAATTTGGCCGTCGTTATTTACCAAAATCGTCAATACCCGTTCAATTTCTTGGTGCGATTGATAGTAAGTGAGGGTGCAAATACTGCCAACAATTGTCAAAATTACAAATAATAATGCCGCAGTTGAGATTGCAATAAATTTATAGCGAAAACGTTGAATCATCTAGCATGCAATCATAAACGGTCCAGTTTTTTCACCACTAATTGTTACTTGAGATTGAATTGCCTGTAATTTTTGCCGTAAATAACAGATATTAATCCAGAGATCTTCTTGATCAGCGGTTTCATTCTCATCCCAAACGTGGTTAATAAGTTCATTCGCTGATAATTCTTTATTAGCATTCAAAATAAAATACTGAAGTAAACGATTTTCCCGATTCGTTAAACTAATCGAATTATGGCTTTCAAGCGATTGATCGTTACCGTTAAGGGTCAAATCACCAAATTCAAGAACATCTACTTGGTAAGAATCATCTCGGCGTTGACGGGAGCGCAAACGAGCAAGTAGTTCTTTTAAGGAAAAGGGCTTAGTTAAATAATCGTCAGCACCGGCATCAAGACCAGTTACCTTATCATCTTCTTCACCCATAGCCGTTAACATCATAATATATGTTCGATTACCAGTTGCTCTAATTTCCTTTAATGCTTCCAGTCCAGATTTAACAGGCATCATGATGTCTAAAATTATGACATCATAGGCATTTTCTTTCGCCTGCTCAACGGCTTCTTGGCCATTATTAGCAATATCAACTTGATAACCACTCGCTGTCATCGCTGAACTTAATACATGAGATAGCTGCTGTTCATCTTCTGCTACAAGGATTCGCATTTATTCGCCTTCCTCACTAGAATTAATTAATTGCCGGATTGTTTGCATTTGAACGTCGCATGATGCTAATTGGTCAGCACAACGTTTAAGTTCGCGACCAATTCGCTCTGGATTTTTAATATTATGTTTATATTTCATCTCATGTTCAAGACTTGCCCATGAATCCATTGCAATCGTTCGTAACTGAATTTCAACATAAAAATGTCCCGGGTTATTTCCTTCGATATCTTGATATGGAACTTTTTCATCAATAATGACATGATAGCTCCGATATCCATTTGGCTTTGCATTTGTAATATAATCCTTTTCCTTAATAACCTCACACCAGTCAGCTTGACGTAATTGGCAAAGGCAACGGTCAATATCATCGATAAAGTTACAAACAATTCTGATTCCAACTGCATCGCGACATTTTCGTAAGGCCGATTCAGTAGAGACCGGATAGCCTTTTCGTTGGCATTTTTCCGCCATACTCTCGGAAGTCTTCACCCGAGCAATTAAATGTTCATAAAGTTTTGGTTGCTTATCCTGCACTGTTTGCTGATTTAGTTCTTTGATCCGATCAGTTGTGAGGGAAAGAATATTTGACAAAATCTGCTCATATGGGCCATAAATTGACATTTACTCGGTCCGCAATCCTGCTACATAGTTATCTACTTGCTTTTTTTGTGACCTCGTTTGGTAGAATTCTTTTCTTAGTTGCGCCAAGGTTAAGTCCTTTGTTTTTAATTTTGCATTTCGCTGAGAAGTATATTTTATGATCACAGTCTGGCCTTCAACTTTAAAGAAAATTGCCGTTCCATCTTGGTCGTCAGCGGCTACTAAATAGCTATAATCATTTACTCCTGCTGGAACGGTATCAGAGGGCTTAACAATTCCATAAACGAGTTGATTTGCAGCAATATTTTGTTTTAACCAGTCGGGAGATATTGCCAATCCCGCCAAAACCCCAATTTGTTGGTCGGTAAATTTTGGTCGCGGTTGTTGACTTGACTGTGTTTCATCTTGAACTGGCTGAAAGGACGGCCGATTAAAGTTAATTGCAACTACTACCCATAAGCAACTAATTAGAATGATGGTTGTTATTATAACGATTTTTCTTTTCATAATTTCACGCATTTAATTCATTTGCGCTTTAATAGCAGCTAAGGATACGTCACCAGTCTT
Source organism: Limosilactobacillus reuteri (assembly GCF_013694365.1). Classification (NCBI taxonomy): domain Bacteria; kingdom Bacillati; phylum Bacillota; class Bacilli; order Lactobacillales; family Lactobacillaceae; genus Limosilactobacillus; species Limosilactobacillus reuteri. The sequence goes on along the minus strand of NZ_CP059275.1, from coordinate 1,734,353 downwards.
ATCGAACTTAACATCAGCATCCTGCAAATCAGCACCAAAACCAATTGATAATTCACCAGCACGGTTAATTGATTCAATTCCGGCTTGGGCATCTTCAAGTCCTGCTACTTGGTCAGCTGGAAGATCCATTAATTTAGCTGCTTCTTGGTAAATTTCTGGATCTGGTTTACCATGGCTTAAGTTTGCTGGATTAACGATTCCTTCAAAGTAATCAGTTAATTGCAAATACTTAAGAACCTTTGGCGCATTTTTAGAAGCAGAAGCTAATACAATGTGGTAACCGTTAGCTTTCAATTCATCTAAGAAGTCTTTCATTCCTGGAAGAATATCAGCAGGTGTTAGAGTTTCAACTAACTTAATATAGTTATCATTCTTTTCAGTTGCCAAAGCTTCTTTTTCTTCTTGAGTATAGTCATTTTCATGGCCGCCAGCCTTCAAGATTAATTCCAAAGAATCCATCCGACTAACACCCTTTAATGCGTCAGCCAATTCTGGAGTCCATTCAGTTCCAACCTTGTCAGCTAATTGGTGCCATGCTTGACCATGAAAACGAGCAGTGTCAGCAATAACACCGTCAAGGTCAAATGCAAAACCTTTCAAATCTTCAAACTTCATTTACTTTAATTCAAGCTTCTTACCGTCAAGATCGATGGTAATTGGGTCACCTGATACAAGATCAATCTTAGTACCATGCTTGTCAACCTTAACCTTCAAGATCCGGCCACGGAACATTTGACGGAATTGGTATGAATCCCACTTCTTAGGTAAGAATGGTGCATAGTGTAATTGACCATCACGAACACGCATACCAGCAAATCCTTGAACAATATCAAGCCATGAACCAGTCATTGAAGTAATGTGAAGTCCATCAGAAGTATCGTTGTTGTAGTTATCAAGGTCAAGACGTGCTGAACGTTCATACAATTCAACGGCCTTGTCTTCGTAACCAATATCAGCAGCGATAATTGAGTAAACTGAAGCAGAAAGACTTGATTCGTGAACAGTAAATTGTTCGTAGAAGTCGAAGTTGTTCTTCTTTTCTTCCTTAGTAAAGTCATCGATGAAGTCCCAGAGGCCTTGGATAACGTCACCTTGTTTTACGTATGGTGAACGTAAGATCTTATCCCATGACCAGTGTTGGTTAAGTGGTAATTGGTCACTTGGAATTTCAGAAACTGGAGTCAAGTCCTTGTCCATGAAGCCATCGTTTTCTGGGAAGATGTCCTTTTCCTTGTCGTAAGGAAGGTACATGTTGTCTACAATACCCTTCCACTTACGCTTTTCGTCTTCTGAAACATTAAGCTTCTTAGCTACCTTTTCATCTACTTGGTCTAAGATGTCAAGGGTGTATTGAAGAGTCCAGCGACAAAGAAGGTTAGTGTACCAGTCGTTGTTTACGTTGTTGTCGTATTCATCAGGACCAGTTACGGCATGAAGCATGTACTTGTTCTTGTTTTGGGAGTAGTGAACACGGTCAGCCCAGAAACGAGAAATTTCAGTAAGAACTTCTGCCCCTTCGTTAAGAACGTATGACTTGTCGCCAGTGTACTTAGTGTAAAGGTAAATGGCAAAGGCAATGTCCCCGTTACGGTGAATTTCTTCAAAGGTAATTTCCCATTCGTTGTGACATTCGATACCGTTGAAGGTAACCATTGGGAATAATGCACCATCAAGTCCTTGTTCCTTAGCGTTAACAAAGGCACCATCTAATTGCTTGTAACGGTACATTAATAAGTTACGTGCAACTTCTGGGTTTGCAACCCCAAGGTAAACTGGAATACAATAAGCTTCAGTATCCCAGTAAGTAGCACCACCGTACTTTTCACCAGTGAATCCTTTTGGACTGATGTTAAGACGGTAATCTTGACCATAATAAGTAGAGAAGAGTTGGAAGAGGTTGAAACGAATACCCTGTTGAGCTCCTTCGTCACCTTCAATTTCAACATCAGACTTAACCCAACGATCTGCCCATTCTTTAATATGTGGATCGAGTAAGTCGTCAAAACTTTGATTATCAAGTTGATCGCCTAATACATCCAAGTTCTTTTCAATATCTGCTTGGGAGTCGTAATCACGAGAAGTCATTACGATACTGCGCTTTTCAAAGTTAACTTCTTTACCAGCAGCTACAGTACCAGCAAATGTGTTGTAAGCGTGTTTTTCGTCAGTGCCGTCATCCACGTGGTCAAGGTTAGTCTTTGAAGTAGTCTTCATTCCAACGATGAATTGTGGAGTGCCAAAATCATTCTTCTTAGTCATAGAAGTTAATTCAGCATGTTCGCCATCAGCAGACTTGCCTAAAACGTTCCAGAATTGTTCATCGTAGTTAGCGTCTTCGTTGTATACATCAGCATCAATCATGCTAGTAATTTCAACCTTAGCATCACTGTCGCCACGGTTCTTAATGTGGAGACGTTGACCAACTAATTCTTTTTGGGTAACACTAACAAAACGTTCAAAATTGAAGTACATTTCAGTACCACCAATTTCAACAGTAAAACACCGTTCTAAGACACCACGCTTCATGTCAAGATCAAGCTTAAAGTCTTTTGGTGTTTGCTTTGCTAAGTCGAGTTGTTCACCATTAACCTTAATGATTAACTTCATGAAGTTGACAGCGTTGATCATCTTACCAAAGTACTTAGGATAACCATTCTTCCACCAACCAACACGAGTCTTGTCAGGGAACCAAACTCCACCGAGGTAAATACCTTCCATATGGTCACCACTGTAACCTTCTTCAAAGAAGCCACGCATACCAAGATTCTCATTGGCTAAACTAGTCATTGATTCTTGTAAACGCTTGTCTTGTGGGTCCCATTTGTGAGTAGCAACATGCCAAGGGGCAATATCAAATGTACGTTTCATCTATTCAGCATAAGTTTCCTTGATTGTGGCAACTGAAAGAGCACCAAGAGCCATTACAATACCAGCAAGGATAAACATGTGAACTTGTGAGTGTCCAAATAATGGGAATAAAGCAAAACTCAATAATGAAGCAACAATTTGTGGTAAACAAATTGAACCGTTGAATAATCCAAGGTATGTACCCATGTGCTTACCAGTCAATGCGTTTGTAACAATTGTTAATGGGTAAGTGTTCATCGCAGCCCAAGCAATTCCGACAAGGGTGTATGAAACAATCAACGTCCATTGATCATGAACAAAGAACACTGAAATGAACCCAAGAGCACCAAGAAGTAAACTACCACCGTAACCAAGCTTGTGGTACTTGTTTGGCACCTTAGCTAAAACGTATGACCAAATAACAGCAGCGATTGATTGAACAGCCGCAAGTACACCGTACCAGTTACCAGCAGCCTGATAACCAGCAGAGGTAGCATCAACAGTATTCCAAACGTTTTTGGCAATAGCCCCAGCTGAGTATGTCCAGAGGTATTGGAATGCAAACCAGCAGAAGAATTGAACAAGGGTAACTGTCCAGAATGCCTTTGGTGCATGCTTTAAGAGTGTGAACCAATTTCCACCCTCTTTGTTATCATCTTCAGAAATACCATGGTACTTTGCGTAAGTTGCTGGGTCATATTCATGAACCCGGAAAACTGTAAATAAACTAGTAACAACTAACAAGGCTGCCCCAACGTAGAAGGCGATAATAACTGAATCTGGAACAACGCCTCGTTTTGCAGTGTTACGAACCCCAAACCAAGCAGTTAAAATGAATGGGAAAACGGCAGCTAACACAGCACCTGTGTTAGATAAGAAACTTTGAATCCCATAGGCATAACTCTTTTGGTCATCGTTAACCATATCACCAACCATCATCTTAAATGGCTGCATTGCCACATTTGATGAAAGGTCAAGTAAAGCAACAGTAATTGCACCGAACCAAAGGGCAGCGAGCGAACCATACCCGAAACCGAAACTTCCTGAATTAGGAAGCAAAATCATAACGATAACAGCTACAATCATTCCCAGTAGTAAGTATGGTAACCGCCGACCACCTAATTTTGGTGCCCATGTACGGTCTGAATAATAACCAATGATTGGTTGAACAATCAAACCAGCTAATGGTGGTAAGATGAAGAACCAGCCAAGGTTGTTAGGGTCGGCACCAATAGTTTGGAAAATCCGACTCATTTGAGAACTCTGCAGAGTAAAAGCTGTCTGAACACCAAGGAATCCAAAGTTGATCATCCAGATAGTACTCTTTGATAGAGTAGGTAATCCAGCCCCCGTGGACTTTTCTTGACTCATAAATTTGTATCTGTCAAGTTTTCATAGGTAGCCTTTAAATATACAGTTTTAGTGGGTTAGTGCCTTAAAAAGTTGTCCCATTGGTCTACTTGTGGCCGTGTTAATCGGAATTATTCCTTGTACTGCTCCAATTATCGTTAGTTCGTCTATGGTAAGATGATGGTAGGTCATTTGTGGTGTCCTTTCTTTTGATGTATGGGTATTCAAAAGTCTACCACAAATGGCTTTTTATTTTTCTAACTTAATTTTACAAACCGCGTCTAATCTATTCAAATTTGAAATTTTGAACAACTTTATCAAGGTCTTCTTGTTCAATCCCTAGATAGTGGCGCGTATTTCGTTCAGAGGAGTGATTAAATAACTGCGAAATGATTTCAACGTTAACACCTTTCTTATAGAGTTGTCGACCAAAAGTTTTTCTAAAAGAGTGTGTTCCAATTTTAGCAACGATTTTATTATTTTCCGTTTTTCTAGCCATTCGTTGCAACATTTCGTAAAAGCCATGTACTGAAAAATGACCTTCTTGTTTCCCAGGGAAAAGATAATCATTCTCGTCTTTATAATTCAAGTCATTAAGATAATCAATAATTTCGGCAAGACAATTATTCCAAAAGAGCGTTTTAGCCTTACCTGTTTTTTGCTCAATAACACGGGTTTTAGTTTTATTTAGAACATGACCAACCCTTAACGTTACAACGTCTGATGCTCGCAATCCGTTATTAAGGGCAATTGCAATTAGTAATAGGTTTCGGTTAACCAATTCAGGACGCGAATGCAGCTTAATTGTCTCACGTAACTGATCATATTCTTCGAGAGTCAAGAATTTAACATTTTCTACCCATATTTTCCGTTTACCCTTGATTTGACCATTAGTTTTATTTTTGGGAATATAAACTCGTTTTTTAGTTGACATTTAATTTGCGAGGTAATCAACTAAAGCAGGGACGATTTCCTCTCCTTCTTTCCGCCCAGTTTCATAAAGTGCTCGAATTTTCTTAATATTTCCTTCAATCCGCTTAATTTTAATTGGTTTAGAGGGAGCAATATTAAAGATCTTTCCTTCACAAGACAAACGATTAATTTCAGCAGTCTGTTGGTTGTAGAGAAGGGGACGATCAATCCCCGCTTTAGCAAATTCGGGATAATCTTTATATACCATGTCGTACAACTTCTTTACAGCAGAACTAGATGGCTTCTTTCGGTAGTTAATATCCCTGGTCCGTACAACAACAATCTTGTCATAGCCTTGTCGTTGTGCAATATCAAATGGAATTGAATCTGTGATCCCACCATCAAGGCAAGGCCCTTGAGAAGTTTCCTGTGGATCTGAAAGAAATGGCATTGATGAGGAAGCTTTGAGGGCATTGGTTAGCTCCTCACCAACAGGATCCGTAAATAAAACTGTTTTTCCTGTTTTCACAGAAGTAGCAACTGCTGTGAAATGAGATGCTGACCGTCGATATGCAGCTTCATTAAAATTCTGCCAAGAATATCCGTGATCTTCAAAAAGATAATCAAGATTAATTATTTGCTTTTTAAATACGCGAGCCATCGAGATATATTGGCGATCGTGCCGATGATCAATATTAATATTGGCAGCGCGTCCGTATTGCTTAGAGACGAAATTAACTCCACAAAGCGAACCAGCAGAAACGCCAATTACACTTCGAAATTCAATATGGTGAGCGAGAAATGTATCAACAATTCCGGCAGTATATTGTCCACGGAATGCGCCACCTTCTAAAACTAATGCTGCATTATATAACATTTAGTTAAATCGACGCTTATTAATTCCTGCAAGGCCAAACATACTAAGCAATGTTCCCATACCTAGGCCAATTACGGCTTTATTAGCGTTATTTCCAGTTTGTGGCAAACGACTATTGGTTTGGGTTTCAGGTTGCTTAGGATTTTCTGGAGTTAAAGGCACTTCTGGAGTGTTAGGTGTCTCTGGGGTTTGAGGTGTCCCAGGATTTTCTGGAGTCTTTGGTGTTTCTGGAGTATTAGGCGTCTCAGGTGTTTCTGGAGTCTCTGGAGTAGTTGGCGTTTCAGGATTCTTTGGTGTAGCAGGATCATGCGGCTTTAATCCATAACCAATTAAGTCCCAATCAACAGGCTTATCACGTTCACCAGGTAAGGCAGCAGAATCTAGATCACCAATCATATCAAGATTTTCACTTGAATCATCCCAAATCCAATCCCCTTGATTAGTCATTTTAGCTAAAACAGTAGTTGTGTTATCCGGGTTAATTTGTAGTAAGAAACTCGGTGCCCAGGTTGAATCCATTCCTTTACCCGCTACTCCATTTCGATTAGTCATATATGAAGTAACTAACAATTGATCGCCTTTGCCAGCAACAGGAACAGCATAGTATGAATAAGTTGCTGTTCGCCAGTTTGCAGGAACAGAAGCAGTTAAGACTACTCCAGAATCATTTAATGGCTTATAAGGTCCAGTTAGACTATCAGCAACATATCCAACCATTGCTACATTATCACCAACCGTATAATTGGCATTCATCCATGCATCATCATTACTTCCTCGATTTAAACGGGTAGCGGCAAACAAGTAATATTTATTTCCTAATTTAACTACATTTGGCCGTTCAATTTCATCACTTACCATTGGTGCAGAAATTAATGGTGAGTATAATTCTGCCACTTTAGGATTCTTTTCGTCGTTGTTTAGTTTGAGGATACCGATAGCTGCATTAGCCCAAGTAGCCCGACTTTTAATATCATCGTTGGAAAGAATTCTAAATAAGCTCTTGATATTAAAGGCGTCATCTCCGCCATAATTTAACCAGTTATAAATCTGGTTCTCGCCTTGATAGTTTTCTAAACCAGTACTTGCTTCAAAAACAAGGTACCGATCACCATTATCATCTTCAATTACATGAGCATCACGCATTGCAATATTATCAGCACCCTTGTTAGTAGCTTTCCATTGATCATAGGTTTGGTAGTAATAGCCATCACCTTCAAATACAATATGATCATTTGCTACCTGAGCGAGCGATACATTTCCATTATTATCAGTTAGATAAAGAGTAGCACTAGCAATTTTTTGATGGTTGGTATTATTATCAGATGTGTCTACCCTCGTATAAAATAATTGGATAGAGTTATCACTATTCAAAACAGCTGATCCTGACCATTCTTGAGAAAGTGGAGTTGCGTTATATCCAAAAATTGGGCCAGCATTCTTCCAGTGACTTAATTCGTTATCTCCGTACTTATTATATAGAAGGTAAATATGATTATCGCTTTGGCCTGGAACACCCATCATTGCGACAACAAGTTGGTAACCATTCCAATTAGCAACTTGTCCTGTCCGAACATCTTGAACTGGCCAAGAATCCCAAACATCTAATGGTTCAATAATGTTTGTTTGAGCATCCTTGGTTGTAGCGGCAGGCATATTTTTGATTTCACTTGCTTTAAAGAATGGAACAGTATATCGACCATCTTGTTTGATTAACGTATCTGCAATCTTTTGGAAATCATTATAAGTCATCTGGGTACCTGACTTAGCAGTTTTTGAGAAGTCAATCTTATTTAATGCTTTAACCTGGTCATCAGTTAAACTGTTAGGATCAATTCCTGCATTTTTTACAACGTTTTCAGCATCCTTGTTTAACTTAGCAGCAGTATTCTTTTTATCGGATTGTTGGTCATCATTTTTTGCAGCTGGTTCTTTTTTGGCTTCAGAAGATTCGTTAGCAGGTGCAGCTTTTTGTGTATCATCCTCTTTGGCTACATTAGTATTTTCTTTAGCTGCTTTACTATCTGTGTTAGTTGATGAAGATGCTGAACTTGTAGATGAAGTTGTTGCAGCAGAACTTGCTACTTGACTGTTAGAATTTTGTGTATTAGCGGCAGAAGAAGCACTATTTGCATTAGCAGAATTTTTAGTCGCATCACTAGCTGCACTAACCTGACCACTACCAAGTGTCACACTTTTAACAGCAATATTATTATCCCCTGTTGTAACCTGTACAGTAGAAGAATCATTGTTTTCAGTATTCGTGTCTGCGGATGCGTTTACAGTTGTTACACCAAACATCAGTGCAGCCGTAGAAAGTGTAACAACTGCCCAATTTTTACCGCTTTTATACATTTAATGCAATTGTTGTAAAACCTTGCGACAGTAATAATAGTGGATTTGCCCATCTTTGTCAGCTAACTTCCGTGCATGCATTGCAGAAAAAGTATAGTGCTCATGACAAAATGGACAAACATATTGCTTTTTCCCAAATAGTGAGGTAATAAAGCCCAATTATTCATTTGTTTTTTTATATGAAGTTTCACTAATTTCTTTAAGAGCATCACGCTGCTGTTTCTGGTCAACGTGAGTATATAAATCGGTAGCAGATGTTCCTTTTTGTCCCAACTGTTGGGCCACTAATACTTGATCTTTCGTTACCTCATACATTTCAGAAGCAAGGGTGTGCCGTAATTTATGGGGAGTAAGAGGATGGCCAAATGCGGTTGAATACTTTTTGACCATTTTTTCAATTGCATTAGCTGTCATCCGTCGAGTTTGCTTGTGATAAACGGTTAGGAAGAAAGCAGTATCCTTTTTTAAAGCGTGGTATCGTTGTGTACGAATCGCTTGGTAAGTTTGGATATAAGTAATAGCCCAAGGAGCAATTGGTACCGAATCCCTCTGACCACCTTTTCTTGTTACATCTAGCAGCGATTGTTTTAAGTTTAAATCACCAAGGTTTACATTTGCCGCCTCGGATACCCGGACGCCTGTTCCTAAAATAAGAGCAATAATTGCAATATCTCGTTCCTTATTGACTTTATAAGAGGGGAGAGCTCTTTTATCACATTTATTAGGGTATTCTTTTTCAATGAAAGTAATAAAATCAAACTTCATTTGTCCCCGGTACATGTGTGAAGCCAGCGTATGAGCCCGATAATTTAATGTTTTTGTATCATTAAGGGAGTCAATTTTCAGCATTACATTACGGTCAAAATAAGATTCACCATTATTGTTATCTGCGGTAACTGTTAAAAATTTATACAATGACCTTAATGCATTAATAGATCGATTGATTGAAGTAGGAGAATTTAACCGTCCTTGTGCATTGGTAGTATGCTGCAAATAATCGATATACAACATTACATCGCTACGCCGTAGATTCGCCAGTGTATCAATTGGTAAGTCCTTATTAGAATTAACAGAGACGAGTCCACTTGACCGTAACCAATCAAAGAATCGACGGATTTCAGTTAAGTACTGATAGGTTGTTGTGACTGCATGGTTGGTCCCTAAATAATACTCGTTAACATAATCAGGAAGGTTCTGAAGCTCCTCTTGAATTAGCTTTAAATATTTATCTGCTTCCATTCGGGAAAACAGGATTCGAACCTGCGACCCCCTGGTCCCAAACCAGGTGCTCTACCAAGCTGAGCTATTTCCCGCTAAATCTTTTCTTCTCGTTCAGCAACGATAAAGACAAACTCCGCACTACAAGCTAATTTGCCGTTCACAAGCGCTTGTGTTTCTACAATCCCCATTGATGATCGAACTTTTTTCATAACAACGTTTAGTTTTAATACATCACCAGGACGGACCATTTGTCGAAACCTTGCTTTATGAATTGCGCCAAGATAAGCTGTTTTCTTATAAAAATGCGGTGATTTTAATATCAAAATTGAAGCAGCTTGGGCCAATGTTTCGATAATTAAAACTCCAGGCATAACAGGATTATTAGGAAAATGACCGCGAAAAAATGATTCATTAATTGTGACATTTTTTGTTGCGGTAATCTTTTCTTCAGGAACTAATTTATCTACATAATCGATATAGCAAATCGGATATCGATTAGGAATTAATTCCATAATCTCCTGCGCATTCATTATTGCCAACTAAGCATGCTCATCCACAAAATCTTCTAAGTTTTGCAAGGCTTTTTTAACAACCTTCATTTCTTCATCATTCATTCCTTTAAGAAAACGTTCAACCATCATGTTATGAAAGGCCCGGTGCGCACGATATAGTACCCGGCCTCTTTTGGTTAAACATAACCGAACAATGCGGCGATCATCTTTATCACGAATTCTTTCCACATATCCTTTTCGAATTAAACGATCAGCCATTGAAGTCATTGTTCCTGGAGTTAGATGAAGCTTTTCTGCTACTTGAGAAATTGTTTGATGGTTATACATCGTAATTGCATCAATTGCATGCATCTCTTTAATTGTTAAATCATTGAATGTACTTTTCCGCAATTCATTTTCTTCAATCCATAGAATTCCGGAATAAACTTTGATTAATCCTTTATTAATTTTTTCGTAATCATTATCTTTACTCATTTAATAGTTTAAAATTATTGTTCCTGTACTTAACCCGCCACCAAAGCCACTCATTGCAATAATGTTACCTGGTTTAATCAATTTATGAGCAATAGCTTGAGTCAATAAAATTGGTTCACTAGCGGCAGCTGTATTCCCATATTCACTAATATTCATTGGAAACTTTGTAATTGGTTGCGCCAGTCTCTTTGCAATTTGGGTAATTATCCGTTCATTTGCTTGATGTAATAAAAAATAATCGATATCGTCTAATTTCAAATTAGCTTGTTGAACGGCAGAAGTGATTGATCGTGGTACTTCATGAGTGGCAAAGCGGTATACGTCACGGCCGGCCATCGTAAATGGTGAAAGGGATGTTAGTTGTTTAGGGAAGCCAGTTTTAGGCGTTGTTTTTCCGGCAATAATTTTATCTCCTAAGTCACCAAATGTATGGAGATCACGGCCGAGAATTAAAGGGGTTGTTGTAGTTGTCTTTTGAAGTAACACTCCGCCAGCCCCATCGCCGAACAATACGGCAGTACTTCGATCTTGCCAATCAATCAGTTTTGATAATACTTCTGCACCAATTACCATTGCATTTTTCCAATGAGAGCTTTTCAACATTAATTCAGCTGTATTAATGGCATAGATAAAACCAGTACAAGCTGCTGAGATATCAAACGCAATTGCATTTTTCGCACCTAATCTTCCTTGAACAATAGCAGCAGTTGAAGGAGTATAGGCATCAGGAGACATCGTTGCAATAATGATTAAATCAAGTTCAGTTGCCTTTAAATTGGCATTAGTCAATAACTGGGTACCAACATTGACAGCTAAATCTGAAGTATTTTCAGTGTTGCTGATATAACGTTGATGAATTCCAGTCCGCGTCTTAATCCACTCATCTGAAGTATTCATAATAGTTGATAATTGCTGGTTAGTAATTTTAAGGGGTGGATGATAACTCGCAGTACTAGTAATTCTTAAATTTTGCAATTATTTTTCATCCAACTGTTTCTTTACGAAATCAACAACGTCACTAATAGTCTCGATTCCTTCATCGGCATCTAATTCAATCTCAAATTTATCTTCAAGCTCATTCATAATTTCAAAAACATCAAGACTATCAGCATCAAGATCATCTTTGATTCGTGCATCCATTGTTACACGATTTTCGTCAACATCTAATTCATCAACAGTAATAGTTTTTACAGTATTAAAAATTTCCTCTTTAGTCATATCCATTTATCTGTCAGTTCCATCTTTTTGCTCCTTTATAAATTTTTCATAATCAGCAAGATTTTCAATGTGTTGGGTATTTAAGTGCTGGTCAACTTGGTGAGCGAAGCGAGATAACGTCTTTCCAGGACCAATTTCCAATATTGTGTCAATTTTCGCGTGCTTGACTAATTCCTTAACATTAGCTCCAAAGTGTGTTGGAACAGCTAATTGTTTTTCAAGAATTCCTGGAAGATCCTCACAATGAAACAAGCTGTTAGTAGTATTGCTAATAACTTCAATCTGTGGCTCATGGAAGTCGACTGTTTGTAACCGGTTATGCATCTGTTGACGTGCACCGTTAAAGAAGGGAGTATGGAATGCACCATTAACTTTGAGCAAGATCGTTCTTTTAGCAAGATTATCCTCTTCAATCTTTTTAAGGGTAGCCTTTAAGTCGGTTAATGTCCCGCCCACTACGATTTGTTGTGGTGAATTATAGTTGGCAATATAAACCCGCTGATTATTTTCTTGTTGAGCGGTGATTAGTTCTTGTATCTCTTGAAGTTGAGGATCAAGGACAGCTGCTAATGTACTTATTTCTCTATCCGCGTCTTGTTGCATAAAGTGAGCACGGTCCGCAACTAATTTAATTCCTTCTTCAAATGAAAGTGCATTACTAGCAATTAAAGCGGCGTACTCGCCTAAAGATAGGCCAATCATCCCCTTAATTGGTAGTTGAGGTAAATCCCGTTTTAACATTCGGTAGATTCCATAACTAATTGTTACAATTGCTGGTTGAACATATGCTGTTTTATTCAACTCCTTATGCTCGTTTTTCATAATTTTGAGCAAATCAAGTTCACAAACAGCGCTTGCCTGACTAACAATCCTTGAAAAAAGGGAGTCGGCCATAAGCTCGACTCCCATTCCCGATCGCTGTGCACCTTGACCGCTAAATAATATTCCGTAGTACATCTAAATTGTCATCCCACCGTCAACTACAATGGTTTGACCGGTCAAATAATCATTTTCTGCTAAAAATTTTGCGGTCTTAGCAACTTCTTCTGACTGCCCTAAGCGGTTGAGGGGGATACGACTGAGAATTTGTTCTTTTACTCGCTCAGATAATTTTTCAGTCATATCACTAGTAATCATTCCGGGAGCAATCGCATTGCAACGAATTCCGCGGCGCGCTCCTTCCTGGGCAATAGATTTAGTAAGGCCGATTATACCTGCCTTGCTTGCTGCATAATTAGCTTGTCCCGTATTACCATGGAGACCCACAATACTAGCAAGGTTGATAATGCAACCGGCTCTTTTTTTGAGCATCTTCTTAAAAATAGGTTGCGTTAACATAAATGTTCCGCGTAAATTAACATTGATGACCTGGTCAAAATCGCTCGCTTTCATTCCCATCATTAACTTATCATTCGTGATTCCCGCGTTATTGATAAGAATGTCGATCTTCTCGTATATTTGCCAAGCCGCTGCTGCTAATTCACTAACTGATTCTTCATTTGCAATATCGCCCTTAAGATAGTGATAATCCGCCCCTAGTAGATCTAGCTTTTCTTTAAACGTTTTTGGTAAGTTATCCTGCCGCCCATTGAGGATTAGCCGACTACCAGCCTTAGCAAACTCTAATGCAGTAGCCGCCCCAATCCCGCGTGTGCTTCCGCTTATAAAAACGACTTTATCTGTCAGTTCCATTCACTCCCATTTCTTAAAGGCTAAAACAGCATTATGCCCACCAAAACCAAAAGAATTACTAATTGCGTAACGGGCGGTTGAGGCGTTCCTATTTTCTGACGTTACAAGGTTAACTGAGCACTTCGGATCTTGATTAAAACAGCCTATATTCAACGGTAATTGTCCCTTTTGTAAAGCGGCTACTGTTAAGACTGCCTCAATTGCGCCCGCAGCCCCAAGCAAATGGCCGGTCATTCCCTTCGTTGAACTAACGCGAACATTACTATCGGAACCAAATACCTGATTGATTGCTTTGGATTCGCCTTCATCATTAGCATGAGTAGCGGTTCCGTGGGCATTAATATAGGAAATTTCGCTAGGACTAATTCCAGCTTCTTTAATTGCCAGTTCCATTGCTCTTGCCGCCCCTGCACCAGTTGGATCAGGGGATGTAATATGGTAAGCGTCCGAGGTAGCACCATAACCGACAATCTCACCAAGAATGTTAGCACCACGTTTTTGCGCATGCTCAAGATCCTCTAAAACAAGTGTTGCACCGCCTTCGCCCAAAACAAATCCTTGGCGTGCTTTATCAAATGGCAAAGAAGCTTTAAGCGGATCAGTTGCTTGTGATAATGCTGTTAATGCCGCAAAACCAGCAATCCCGATTTCATTCACCGAAGCCTCTGATCCACCGGCAATCATTACTTTGGCGCGTCCTTCTTTAACTTGACGAAAGGCTTCTCCAATTGCATTAGTTCCAGTGGCACAAGCAGTCACAATTGATGTACAAATATTTTGCGCATTAAAGTGAATGGAAATATTACCGGCTGCCATGTTAGCAATTGACATTGGAACAAACATTGGTGATACCCGTCTAGGACCCTTATCATGCATTTTGATAATTTGCTCTTGAATAGTTGTCAAACCACCAATTCCAGATCCATAGATAACACCCATGTCAACTGGCTTAGTATTTGTTTCATTAATCTCTGCCATTTCCATTGCTTCAATAGCACTTTGTAAGGCATATTGAGAATAAAGATCCATTCGATGCGCGGCTTTTTTCCCGATGACATCATTAGGGTCAAAATCGTCAATTTCACCTGCGACGGTAATTCCTGTCGGTTTGGAATCAAATTTCTTGATCGCTTTAATTCCAACTTTGCCGGCAAAACTATTACTTATAAATTCTTGAATACCATTACCATTAGGAGTAACAGCACCCATTCCTGTTATTACAACTCTTCTCATTTAGTCATTATCTTTATCCTCCTGAACTGAGAAAAGTGGTTGTTCTACTTCAACTAATTCTTCATTGCTTACACAAATTGAAGTAATGATTCCGTTAAAAGGACTTTTTATTTCTGTCATCATTTTCATTGCTTCAATCACACAAACAACATCCCCCTTTTTTACATGGTCGCCACTTTTAACATAGGGATCTGCATCGGGGGTTGGTTGGAGATAGACTGTTCCGACTAGGGGCGCAGTTATATTTTGAGTTGGCTGTTCGTTTGCCTTTTTCTTAACTGAAGGTATTTGCTCTGTTTTTTCGGTTGTTATAAGATCTTCATGCTTGTGAGTTTGCTTATTTTTGCTTAAATAGAGCTGAAAGGAATCTTGATTTATTTCTAATTCACGAATATCAGAATCTTCAAAATTTTGCATTAATGTTTGAATTTCTTTAAATTCCAACTACCCAATCATAAAAGTTAATTCGGCTGTACAGGCTTTTTTACCATCGACTGTTGCGATTCCCTTACCAATTCCAATGTTTTTGTGCACTTTTTCTAGGTTGACTTCTAACTTTAATGTGTCACCAGGGCGAACTACTTTACGAAATTCTGCTGATCGAATTCCACCAAAATAGGCTGTTTTTCCTTGGAACTCTTCTTGTGATAAGAGAGCGACGGCACCTGTTTGCGCCAATGATTCAACAATCAATGCTCCTGGTAAAACTGGATTTTTGGGGAAATGGCCATTAAAAACCTCTTCATTGATCGTGACATTACGCCGTGCGATTGCCTTCTTACCGGGGATTAATTCATCAACTTGGTCAATTAGTAACATTGGGTAACGATGAGGAAGGATTTTTTGAATTTCAGTTATATCTAAAGTTTTATTAGTCATTCACGCTGTCAGCCCCTCCTTCCATTGCGACAAGAAAGAGTCTTCAAGAAACGTTGTTGAAGCTGTTCCTGCCAGAAATTTAGAATTATTTAGGATTGCTAAATGGAAATTTTGATTGGTTGTTACGCCCGTAATTACCATTTCATTCAAAAGTCGTTTGATTTTTTCAATAGCTTCTTGGCGATCTTGACCAAGGGCAATTACCTTAGCGATCATTGAATCATAATAAGGAGTGATCTTACTGCCAGGATAAATAGCAGTATCAATGCGCATCCCCAAATTACCAACTGGAAGATACAAGTAATTAATCGTCCCAGTCACTGGCATAAAGTTTTGTTTAGGATTTTCAGCATTTATCCGACACTCAATTGCATGTCCATTAACCTGAATATCCTGTTGGGTAAAGGGAAGTGGTTCATTCGCAGCGACAATAACCTGTGCCTTCACTAAGTCGATCCCAGTTACCATCTCCGTCACTGTATGTTCAACCTGGATACGAGTGTTCATTTCCATAAAGTAAAAGTGATGGTTTTTGTCCATTAGAAATTCTATTGTCCCCGTATTATGATAGTTAATCGCATTAATGGCTCGTATGGCGATTTGCCCTAGCTTTTTTCGCTCTTGTTCATTTACTAGGACGCAAGGACTTTCTTCAATCAATTTTTGTTTATTTCGTTGAATCGAGCAGTCACGTTCAGGAAAGAAAACGGCATTGCCAAAATTATCACGAAATACTTGAACCTCAATGTGTTTAACATTCTCCATAATCTTTTCAAGGTACATTCGGTCATCATTAAACGAAAGACGGGCTTCGTTTTGGGCCTCGCTAAATATTTGCCGCATCTGGTTATGATCGTTAATTCGTCGGATCCCTTTACCGCCACCACCAGCAGCTGCTTTTAACAAAATTGGATACCCAATCTTGTTTGCAACATCAACAGCGTCATTAACATTGGTAATATAGTCATCGCTTCCAGGAATCACAGGCACCCCTGATTTTTTCATTTGCTCCCGTGCATGCTCCTTATTTCCCATTAAGTCAATCACTGAGGCTTGGGGACCGATGAACGTAATTCCGCATTCTTCACACATTGTCGCAAATTCCGCATTTTCTGATAGAAAGCCAAAGCCAGGATGGATCGCCTGGGCACCTGTACCAAGAGCAGCTTCTAAAATGTTTTTCGCATTCAAATATGAATCTTGGGCCCGGGCAGTTCCAACGCATACAGCTTCATCCGCTAGTTGAACATGAAGACTTTCGCGGTCTGCAGTTGAATAGATAGCTACTGTCTTAATTCCTAGCTCCCGTAATGACCGTATTATCCTGACAGCAATTTCACCACGATTAGCCACTAGTACTTTGGAAAACATTCAATGACGAGCAGGTATTCGTAATCCATAGTTACAGTTAGGACAAACAGCAAATTGTGTTAACTGCTTGGTGAATAGTAATTGATGACAATGTGGACACCTTAGCCACATTTGATCTGGGACCCTTTCATCAGCATTTTTATCTGCTTTGATGTGCCGTTCACTTAAAGTATTATTTTGATCATATAATTTCACTCATTCATTAGCAACGCTCCTTGTTTTTAATAGCCATTCAAGCAGCTTTTTTTCATCTTGACGTTTTACAATTCGATCAATAAACCCATGATGCAGGATGTTTTCAGCTGATTGGAGGTCGACAGGAATTTGCTGGTGGATCGTCTGCTCAATAACGCGACGGCCAGCAAAGCCAACAAGTGCATGGGGCTCAGCGAGAATAATATCTCCGTCCATCGCGAAACTAGCAGTTACTCCACCAGTTGTTGGATCGGTTAATACCACGATGTATAAAAGGCCGGCAGCAGCATGCTCATTTATTGCTTGTGAAATCTTAGCCATCTGCATTAGCGACATAATTCCTTCTTGCATCCGTGCCCCGCCTGAAGCAGTGAATAGTACTACTGCTTGACGATGGATAGTTGCATATTCAAATAAGCGCGTTATCTTTTCACCGGTAACAGTTCCGAGGGATCCCATAATAAATGTTGGATCCATTTAAAACTTTCGATAACGTTTTTTTCTGTTTGCTAGAAGTTGGTTTGGCGGTAATTCTTGCAGTTTGTTTAATCGCTTTAGTAAAACCTGCTCGATATTTTTGCAAGTTTTACGATGCTCTTCGCTTTCTGGAATAATTCCTTCGATAATCCCTTGTTTTAATAAAGCTTGCGGCACCATTTGCATTAATTCTGCCGCTTTATCTGCTTTCGTACTATCTTTCCACATGATGGAGGCAAACCCTTCAGGAGATAAAATAGAATAAGTACTGTTTTCTAACATCCATACTTCATCTCCACATGCCAATGCTAAGGCTCCCCCACTACCTCCTTCACCATAAATAATCGTGATAATTGGAATGGCAAGCTGATTTATTTGTAAAATGTTTTGGGCAATCGCACTTCCTTGCCCATTTTCTTCGGCTTCCTTGCTAGGAAATGCTCCTGCGGTATTAACAAAACAGAATACAGGTCGCTTAAATTTAGCTGCTTGCTTAATTAAGCGGAGTGCCTTGCGATAACCACTAGGCATTGGTGAGCCAAAATGCTTTATAATTTTATCGTCTGTTGTTTTTCCTCGATCGGTGGTAATGACGGTGACTGCTTGCTGATAGAAAGTAGCAATTCCACCAACGATTGCAGGATCATCCCCGCCTGCCCGGTCGCCGTGCAACTCAACAAAATCTGGGAAAACGTTTTGAATAATCTCCATCCCCGTAATTTTATTGTCGCTGCGAGCACGTTTAACAATCTCACTTGCTGATAATTGTTCATTCATTTAAATCAAATGTACCCCCTTATCAACATAAATAGTATCACCAGTGATTCCGGTTGATAAATCGCTCATTAAGAATGCACACACATTCCCAATTTCGCTAATAGTCACATCTTCTCCGTCAACAGTTCTTGCTTGGGACATCTTTAAAAGTTCATCATGACCTTTAATACCTGTAACTGCTAATGTCTTAACCGCGCCAGCAGAGATTGCGTTAACACGGATTCGTTTTTGTCCTAAATCCCGTGCTAAATAGCGAACACCAGCTTCAAGGGCAGCTTTAGCAATTCCCATTACATTATAGTTAGGGATAGCACGTTCTGAGCCAAAATAAGTTAAGGTAACAATACTTGCAGGATTATTTAATAGATTTAACTCATTAGCAACCTTAGCGACAGCAATAAGGGAATAAGACGAAATATCTTGCGCAATTGCATAACCTTTGCGACTAGCACCAAGGATTGAACCAGCTAATTCTTTTCTTTTTGCAAAAGCAATTGCGTGTACAATTCCATCTACTTTTGTAAAACGTTCCTTGATAATTGTAAAGGCTTGGTCAATACTTTCATCATCTGCTACATCACATTCAATTAATTGATCTTCATCATCTACTAACCGTTGTAAGCTTTTTTTCATTCTGGAATTCTGATAAGTATAGATAACTTGGGCACCTTGTTCAGCCATCATTTGTGCACATCCCCATGCAATAGAACGCTTATTAGCTACTCCCATAACAACGATCTTTTTTCCTGTTAATATATTTCCCATTGACCCGTGCGGGATTTGAACCCACGATACCAGCGTGAAAGGCTGGTGTCTTAACCACTTGACTAACGGGCCAGCGGAAGACGGGATTCGAACCCGCGACCCCCACCATGGCAAGGTGATGTTCTACCACTGAACTACTTCCGCTGCGGAAGTAGTTCAGTGGTAGAACATCACCTTGCCATGGTGGGGGTCGCGGGTTCGAATCCCGTCTTCCGCTTAGCCAGTTCTATTATGCCGGGGTGGCGGAATTGGCAGACGCACAGGACTTAAAATCCTGCGGTTAGTGATAACCGTACCGGTTCGATCCCGGTCCTCGGCACTTAGTGCCGAGGACCGGGATCGAACCGGTACGGTTATCACTAACCGCAGGATTTTAAGTCCTGTGCGTCTGCCAATTCCGCCACCCCGGCTCGGGAAAACAGGATTCGAACCTGCGACCCCCTGGTCCCAAACCAGGTGCTCTACCAAGCTGAGCTATTTCCCGTTGCGACTTTAAAGTCGCAATCATCACACGTTCTTCTTTAGTAAGATGAGCATTCTTTTTATGAGTAGTCAATAAACTAGTAGACATGGTATCATTTAAGTGCGTCATTTGGTGGATTATAGAATGAAGTTAGCCACCCAGTTGGTGGTAAATAAAAAACGCCATTCGGCGTGACATCAGGTATCATATTAAGTGAACCAAACCTATACGAAAGGATGTCCGTCAAATGACGCACTTAAATGATACCATGTCTACTAGTTTATTGACTACTCATAAAAAGAATGCTCATCTTACTAAAGAAGAACGTGTGATGATTGCGACTTTAAAGTCGCAAGGACTTTGCCTTAGACTTCCTTCAGATTCCACCTCGCAGTGGACACCCTTGTCCTCAGCTCATGGTTCCGACTACTACGGCCCATAGCGGACTCTCACCGCCTAGCTAATACCCATGCCGGGCGCACATTAAAATTATTTGCTTACTTTCTTATCTTCCTTGACAACCGCTGCTTGGGCTAGCAAGTTGACATAGTTAAATGGTCGGTCAAAGTTTGGCTGGAACATTGTATCATACATTCCAAGAAATTCAATTGTATTTTGGTTCTGAATGCATAACGAAATCAGACTTAAAGTTTCTGAAATATCGTGTTTACTCATCATCTGTGCTCCCAAGATTCGTTGGGTATCCTTATCCCAAACCAATGACATCAGGACCGGCGTAGTAGTTAGCATTTATTTATCAACATTAACTTTTTCATATTCATCTGTCGGCACTTGGTTCAGCAAACTAGTTGTCCTGCCAATTGATACTAAGCTTAACTCATGCATTGCTCGAGAACAAATTGTATATAGCAATTGTCGCTCATTGTTACCATGGTATTGCTGATCATTCGCATTCCAGACAATAACCGCATCAAATTCCAACCCTTTTGCTAGATATGACGGCACAACAATTGGCCCCTTTACTAACCGTTGATTCTCTGTCCGAATAACGGTGGTCTTGATATTATTGGCATTTAACTTTTGATACAACTCTTCACTGTCTTTGAGATCTTTACCAATAATTGCGACGGCATCATGGTCATTCTGATACTTATTAAGAATATCAATAACTGCCGCTACCCCTTCTTGTTCATCCTTAGTTTGATAAACTTGTGGCTTATTGCCTTCACGTTCAAAGGCCTCAATTGCTTCACCGTCAATTAAAATATGCTTAGTAAAGTCGGTAATTTGTTTCGTGGAACGGTAAGACTTAGTTAATTGGACAACCTTCGTCTTTTCTGGATCAAACATCGTCCCTAACTGCTTTAATAGTGACCGACTATTCTCATGAGTGAAAATCGCCTGGTTAAGGTCTCCTAACAATGTGAATTTAGCACGGGGAAAACGATATTTAAGGTAAGCTAACTGGTAAGCATCATAATCTTGAACTTCATCAACAAAAACGTAACGAATATCACGTTGACCACGCTTTCCAGTAATCAAATCATACAGGTACAGGTAAATGGTAATTCCGTTTGCACTGATATTTCCCTTCTTTAGCTCTTCTTTTATCCCATCAACATAACCTTTCCATTGCTCTGCAGAAATACCGTATTCAGCAATATTAACAAGTTTTGGAGTTACCCGGAGAAGGTGTAAAAATTGTCCATTGATGTTAAGCCACTGATTATGATCGATGGCTTTTTTTATTGGCATAAATGCCCACATAACGATTTGACGCGCAAGGAACTTGTATTCTTTATCTTCATCCTCAAATTCACGTGGCTGGTTATTAAATAGGTTGTCGATTTCTTCTTTACTCAAGCTTTGAATTTCATCCTCTACCCATTTGTTGCGCATTTCAGATCCAACACGGTGATTAAGGTATTTAATAAGAGCTTCTTTCGTTCCATCTAACCTATTTCCCAGGTTATAGTTATTGTTAAATGAGTAGTAAATCTCCTTAATCTTCTCTTTGCTCAAAAAAACTTTACCATTAAACATAAGGTTGCGGAAACGCATATTAGCATGACCAAGATGGTTAGCATAACGCTCTGTTGCTTTGAAATATTGTAAGCTAGTTAATAGTTGTTGTGCATTCTTAGCCGTTTCATCTTGGTGACTTTCAAACCGTTGTTCTAAGTTTTGAACATGAAGCTTTGGTACCCGACGATTAGCAAACTGGAAGTAAGTCATCTGGACCATATTATGCTCACCCAATTCCGGTAAAACTTGATCAATGTAGTCATTAAATAATTGGTTAGGTGAAAAAAGAACAACTTGTGAAGAGGTCAAATTCCCCCGGTAACGGTAAAGAAGCCAGGCAACCCGTTGGAGAACTGCAGCTGTCTTTCCCGAGCCAGCAGCCCCCTGAACAAACAACAATTCATTTTTAGTGTCACGAATAATTTCATTTTGTTTCCGTTGAATCGTCGTTACAATGCTCTTCATCTTGGTACTTGAATGGTTACCAAGAGCATCAAGAAGCATCTGGTCGCCTACTTGTTCGTCGGTATCAAAGATGGTTACAATCACGCCATCTTTAATTTGGAATTGGCGCTTAAGAGTAAGATCAACCTCTTGTTCACCTACCGGAGTCTGGTACTTAACTTTCCCGAGCTTTCCTTCATAGTAAACAGACGAAATTGGTGCTCGCCAGTCATAAACAAGAAAGTGATCTGGCTTATCGGTAAAGGATGCAAGCCCGATATATACCTTTTCGGATTCATTGGCACCTTTTTCACGAAAATCAATGCGAGCAAAGTAAGGTTTCTTTTCAAGTCGCTGTAAAGTTGCTAGCCGGTCTGCAGCGTGTTGCCAGCTATTTTGACGTTCATCTAGCATCTGCTGTTGGGCACGAAAAGACATGGCCGTATCCATCATGCCTGAATAAGTAGTGGTATTTAAGTGGATATCATCAATTTGCTTATTGATGCCCTTAATATCATGTTGAGCCGTTTTAATCTTTTCTTCTGCTTTTTGTTCGGCCTGTTTTACTTTATCAATTACATTATCAAGGTACTTTTGTTCTAGTTCTTTTTCAGTTTTCGTAGACATTTATAGCATTCGGTTTCGTTTAATAATTCGTTGACGAATCGCTTTGATAAGTGCTAACAAGCCAACTCCTAACAGTGAACACACAACAAATGCTAAGATGATAAGTGAGAAGTGCTGACGAACAAACGGAATTGTTCCAAAGTAATATCCACATCCAGCACCAATCGCTACCCATAATGTAACGCCAATAATATTACCAATTGTGAAACGGTGAAACGGAAACTGCATTGTTCCAGCAATTAAGGGAACAAAGGTACGAATAAGTGGTACAAATCGCCCTAATGCAACAGCTTTGATCCCATGCTGTGTTAAAAATTCTTGTGCTTTCTCAAAACAGGGACCGGCCATTCTTTTTTGGAGCCATTGCCAATGAGAAAGAAAATGGCCAATATAATAATTAACTGTATCACCAATTAGCGCCGCAAAAAAGAAGACGGGGATGACAATTTCCATTTTTAAGATCGGGTTAAAAGCGATAAAAGAACAAGTTAAAAAGACAAGCGATTCACCAGGAAGCCATGGGAAAATCACTAATCCAGTTTCCATAAAAATTAGGATAAAAAGGAGAACATAGCTCCAAGCGCCCATCCACTCAAACATGGGAATAATTGTTTCCGCAATATGAGTTAGAAGATAAAAGATATGGCTCATTTATTCTGGTAATTCAAGTTTGTTATAAAAATCAACAGTAGTATTATTCTTATCTAAAGTTAGCTTAGTGATGCTTCCGTTACGTGGTGAATCGCCTGGATCGTAAGCGTCAGAATAGCGTTGGACGATTGAACGAATAGTGGCTCCGTGTGAAACTACTAGTACTTCTGATCCGTCTGGCAATGCTCGTAAACGGTCAAAACCTTTATCTACCCGCTTCCAGAAAGCAACATGGTCTTCAGCAGTACCATAATTATCCGCGGCTGCAATCTTATCTTTTAATTTGTCTGGACCCCAACCGGCAACCATTTCTGCAAAGCTATGATAACCATCTGGGCCGCCAAGAAAGTCAGCAAAATGTTGGCCATCTTCTCCTTCAAAGTAGCCAAAGAATTCTTCCCGAAACGCTGGCTCTGGAATTGGCGTTGGATTATTACCAGGATGTTCAGCAAGCAAGAAACGGGTAGTTGAAACTGTTCGTGCGAGGTCGCTGCAAAATACATAATCAAATTGAATAGGAGCAAGCGCCCGTCCTACTCGTTTAGCGTCTTCTTCACCCTTTGGCGTTAGCGGACCATCAGCCCAACCTTGCATCCGATTGTAGAGATTAAGATAGGTTTGTCCGTGGCGTACAAAATAAACGTTGATTGCCATTTAGTTTTTCTCATATTTTCCAAACCGTTGATAATCTTGAACTGACATTTCTACCGTTAATAATGTCCCATCACTTTCATAGGTAGTATCTAAAATATTAGTGTGTTCATTAAGGTAAGAAACAACGTGACCATCAGTAAATGGAATAAGAAGAGTAGTGGTGACATAGTCCTTAAATAAGTGTTTCTTAATAACATCAACAAGAAGGTCTAATGAAGTATCTTGTTTAGCTGAAATTACAACTTGATCGTCACCTTCAAGAATAGGGAATTCAATCTCAGTTTTATCTGCTTTATTAAACACATTGATCATTGGAATATCATTAATTCCAATCTGTTTTAAAGTCTCGTTAGTTGTTTCCATCATTTCCTTGTAATGTGGATCAGAATAATCAATAACTTGGATTAGTAAGTCAGCATTAGCGGCTTCTGCAAGTGTTGATTTAAATGATTCAACAAGGTGAGTAGGCAACTTGCTGACAAAACCGACCGTGTCACTGAGTAAGAAGCGTTTTTGATCTGGAAGTGTTAGTTGCCGGACACTTGTATCAAGGGTGGCAAATAACATATTCTTTTCAAAAACAGTTTTTTCTTCAGCAGCTCCATATTTTCTTACTAGGCCATTCATAATCGTGGATTTACCAGCATTGGTATAGCCGACAAGAGCAGCTGTGGGAATTGCACTCTTTACTCGTTGTTTTCGCTTGGTTTGTTCAGATTTAGCAATAGCAGCCAGTTCTTGACGAAGGTGGGAAATTTGATGTTGGATAGTTCGCCGATCCATTTCAAGTTTGGTTTCCCCGGCACCCCGGTTAGTAAAGCCGCTTCCTCCACCGGTTTGCTGGTCTAACCGCTCACTTGCACTAGTTTGCAATCGTGGTAAGCGATATTGCAGTTCCGCAATTTGTACTTGGAGTTTGGCTTCTTTAGATTGCGCACGGGTTGCGAAAATCTCTAAAATAAGAGCGGTTCGGTCTAGAATACGACATCCGGTTCCTTCTTCAAGATTACGTAATTGACTTGGTGATAATTCATCATTGGTAATGATAGTAGGAACGTGATTAGCATCAGCCACATCGCGAATTTCGTCTACTTTCCCCTTTCCAAAGTAGGTAGCGGGATTAGGGCGATCGATGACTTGATCAATCCGATCGATAACTTCCATGTGATTTGCTTGTGCTAATTCAGCCAGTTCAACCATTGAGTAGTCAAAGTCTTCTTGACCAGTATTTAATCCAGTAATAATTACTGGTTCTAGAGTTTGTATGTTAGTCTCCATCTATCTCTCTGCTTTTACTCCGAAAATCAAGGAGACGATCATTACTAAGATTACTGCTCCAATAATTGATGGAACAATTGCCATCCCAGCTACTTGCGGTCCCCATGCGCCTAATACTGCTTCACCGATTGCTGATCCTACTAGTCCAGCAACAATATTACTGATCACTCCCATCGATCCGCCACGACGGGTTAACGCACCAGCAGCTAAACCAATTAATCCACCAACAATTAAAACCCAAATCCAGTACATTCAGCCCTCCTTTTTATTTCCTTTTATTGACTCTTTAAGATCATTAACCTCATCTTTTACTTTTCCTTTAAGTTTCTGAAGTTTTCCTTCTCCTTCACGAGTCTTATCATTAGTTACTTTGCCTTCAGTTTCTTTTAGTTTCCCTGCTATCTTATCTTTTATTCCGTGCTTATCGCTAGCCATTTACATTCTAATTTCATTACGTGAATGCTTACCTTCTAGAATTGTTACAGCATCATTCAAACTAATTTCAACCATATTCCGTATAGATGTTTCAGTCAAAAATGCAACATGGGGAGTAACAAGAACATTTGGCATTGCAGCTAGCTTCTTGTAATCATCTGGAATTTGATCTGATGAAACTTGCTTCCCAAAGAAAGAAGTTTCGTCAGCTAATGTATCTAGGCCAGCACCCGCAATTTCTTTATTTTCCAATGCTGAAATTAAGTCCGCGGTATTTACCAGTTTTCCACGAGCCATGTTAATCAAGTAAGCATTGTCTTTCATCATCTTAAATTGTGGTGCTGCAATCATGTTTTCGGTACTTGGTAACAACGGTGTATGCAATGATAAAATATCCGCATTCTTAACAACAGTATCGAAATCGGTATATTCAACGTATGGTTCATATTCGACATTGTATGATGGATCATATGCAAGGACTTTTGCGCCTAATGCTTTATAAATCTGAGCAGTGGCCCCACCAATATTACCAAGGCCAACAATTCCCACGGTTAAATTGTAAATTTCATTACTGATCAAGTCATCGCTCCACCGAAAGTCGCCATGGCTCATGCGTTGTTCGAATTCACCAATCCGTCGTAACAAGTACATCGCCTGTGTGACACCCATTTCTGCGATTGCCCGTGGTGAATAAATAGGGACATTCGTTACAATGATGCCATTTGCTTTACATGCATCTAAATCAAAAATATCAACCCCAACCATTCGAGCAGCTAATTGCTTTATTCCCATGGCTGCTAATTGTTCATACAGTTGTTTATCCCCAAGTTTTGTTGTTTGCTGTAAGGAAATTCCATCATATCCCTCAGCAAGCTTAACTGTATTAGCATTTAATGGTTCAGTAACCATCTTGACATCATTGTCTGTCTTCTTTGCCCATGCTTCAATATAAGGCTTTTCAGCGTCACGAACGCTATACATTATTAATTTCATCAGTTTTCCCATTCCTTTCATGGGTCTGTGACTTAAGCCAAGTTACTTTCATAAAAGACAAATGGCGCAGTACAACAATGGCCTCCAACGCCCGGTAAAACCGAACGTTGGAGGCCTACTGTTGCTTGCGGGGGCTCTTATTGTTCACCGTTGTCTCCTTGGTTTGGGCGACGTTGTTGAAGGTGCATGCCGTCATAATCGCCTTCTGGTCCAAGTAGTTCTTGGTTATTATCCAATTCTGAGCGACCAGCATAGTGATGGTGTTGTAACCAAATCATGCCGACTAATAACAATGCATAGAAGACAATTGCGATTACGATCAGAACAGTGTTACAGAACATCGTGTAATGTGCTCCCAAACCACCAGAAATTGAATCACGGAGTCCTAAGATTGAGTAAGTCATCGGTAAGTACCAGTGAATTACATTATAGAACTTCATCGTAATTTCCATTGGGAAGGTACCACCAGATCCACCTAATTGGAGCATTAAGAGAACCATGGCGAAGAATCGACCGGGGTTATCAAAGAGCATTGAAAGGAACATAACAATTGCCATTGAAGCTAACCCAAAGCATATGGTTGTCGCAAAGAATGCAACTGGGTGAATAACTGTAAGTCCACAAGCCATCATAATTGCATCTTCCGCGATTGCCATTGCAGTTACTACCAGTGATCCAACTGTTACCTTACTTGCCCACCAAGCGATTGGAGCTTTACCAAATTCAGCAACCCGACGAATTGGGTAAACAAAGTTAAATACAAGTGCCCCAACATAGATTGCTAATGATAGAACGTATGGTGCTAAGGCGTGACCATAGTTTGGTACATAACTGTAATCCGTGTGCTTAAGAGCAGTTGGTTCTGCAAACATCTTGGCAGTCCGTGGTGAAGTCTTAATACCGTTGATTTGCTTTGCACCACCTGCAAGCGATGTAGCCAGTTGAGAAGCACCAGCATTCAACCGCGCAATTCCTGAAATAAGAGCAGGAGAATTATCTTGAAGTTGTTGAGTTCCGGCAGCTAATTGGTTTACACCAGCAATAAGAGCAGGAACTTGACCGTTTAGTTGACCAAGCGCACCAGCTAATTGAGCTGCACCAGAATTCAAGGCCCCGCTATTAGCGTTAAGCTGGGCAATTCCGTTACCCAATTGGCCAACTCCGGCTGTATATTGACCGATTCCGCTAGCCAATTGACCAGCTCCGGCTCCAGCTTGGGCGACCCCAGCTGTGTATTGACCGATTCCGCTAGCTAGTTGATTAGCACCGGCTCCAGCTTGAGCAACCCCAGCTGTATATTGACCAATTCCTGAATTAAGCGTACCAGCACCGGCAGCAGCACTATCAACACCATTAGTGTATTGGTTTACACCACTATTAAGCGTGCTTGCTCCAGAAGAAATCCGACTTGTTGCTTGTTTAAGTTGATCAACAGCTCCTGGCATTGCCGCTAGGGTACCTTTATAGCCATTTAAGGTTGCTAATAATGAGTTAGCTTGACGAATAGTCCCATCTGCATTATCTAACACAGCAGACATTTGTGAGAGCTGACCTAATTGTTGCTGCATACCACTCAAGCTTCCTTGAAGATTGTTTAATTGACCAAGAGTTCCACTTAATCCTTGAATAGCAGCAACGTTAGCACTAGCATTTTGTACAATTTGTTGAGCGGCCTTCTTAGATTGATCACTAGCTTTATCATCACTAAGAATTTGTTGTGCTAATCCAGCAATTTGACCATCGTTAGTTGCAATACCTTTAAGCTTGTCACCAGCACCGGCAGCACCAGATAATGCTCCCGAAGCTTGTTGAAGACTAGCAGCACTACTTTGAACACCAGCAAGAGCATTCTTGGCAGTTGCCAAACCGGTCTGGAGTTGACCTAGTCCTTGCTGAAGATTTTGTGCTTGATCCATGGCCCCCATAATCCCGTTAAAGTTAATGTTTCCTAATTGACTGTTAACGGTTGAATTCAACTGATTAGCACCGGATGCTAGTTGACCAGAACCGTTCCTTAAGTTCTCTGAATTACCACTTAACGTATTCAAACCACTGCTTAATTGGTTAGCACCGGAGCTCAATGTACCCGAGTTAGCCATTAAAGTATTTAACCCAGCATTCAACTGACTAGCACCAGAATTTAACGCACCAGAGTTAGCCATTAAAGTGCTTAAGCCACTGCTCAACTGGTTGGCACCGGAATTTAGTGCACCGGAATTAGCCATTAATTGACCAACACCATTGCCGAGGAGACTAACCCCACCAGTATATTGCATGATACCATTTGCTAAGGTTTGGCTCCCGGTAGCAAGTTGTTGAGCACCAGAAGCTAATGGTGCAACACTAACACGCAAGGTTTGAACCCCGTTATTTACTTGGGAAACTCCGGCAACATAACGATTTACACCATCACTTAAGGTCACCATTCCAGTACCAATTTGTTGGGCACCATCAGCGGCCTTGTTCATCCCCTTACCTACAACATGCAATTGCTTAAACATTACCGTTGCGTAAGCGTTAGTAACTTGGGCACGAATTTTTTCATTTAGCCGTGTCATCCCAGTTTGGACAATTACCTGTCCAATGTAGTTTAAAGAACCATTAGTTTGATAATTTAATTTCATCGTCTTGGGATGTTTTTGTAAAACAGTCGTTGCATTTTCAGAGAAATCCTTAGGAATCGTAACAACAGCATAGTACTTACGATGGCTCATACCATACTTTGCTTCTTTAGCGGATACGAATTCCCACTTTAATTGATGATTTTTCTTCAATTCATCAACGGTCTGTTTCCCGACATCCATTTTCCGGCCTTGGTACTCAACCGGAATGTCCTTATTTACCACCGCAACCGGTAAGTTTCGTGTACTTCCATACGGGTCCCATACTGATTTTAAGAAGAAAATACTATATAGGAAAGGTATGAAGCAAATAACCGTTACTGATAGAAGCAGTAAACGGTTATGAATAATATGACGAAATTCGCCTTTAATCATGCTCCACATTTAGTTTGTTAATGACTTGGTAGCTGCTCTCGCAAACTTAATAACGTCCTCAGTTGGTACATCATAATTATTGCCTTGCCACCAGTAAAAGGTCCCGATAATAGCGCCACTCAATACATAAGCAAGCATCTCGGGATTATCAGACTTTTGCAGCGCCGTTACAATTGGATCATTAGTCTCAAGATTGCGCCGCTCTAAAAGAACCTGACTTAAAATATTTAAAATTTCGGTATACAAAGAGCTCCGTGCACTATTAGGTGCTAAATGACGGATAACATCTTTATTTTTATCAATGTATGATAATAATTGCTTAATAATGTCATCTTCAGAATCCGTATTCTCCGTCAATTTATTAATTTGTGCATTTAACGTTTGCTCTAAGAGATCGTACTTATCACTAAAATAGCGATAAAAACTGCTCCGGTGCATCAATGCTTCTTTACAAATTTGATCAACCGTCAAACTTTCAAAAGAATTTTTCTCTAATAACGTTATCAATGCATTTTCAAAGTCACGAATAGTTCTCGTAACACGCATTTATTTTTCTCTGAATTCACCGTCGACGATATTGTCATCATTGTTTGTCTTATTGCCATTATATTCAGGCATTACGAGGGCAGCTAAGAGGTAGAAGACTCCTAGCGGGAAAAAGCCAGTAAAGACGAAAATGAGAATTCCGATTATCCGAACGAGGGTTTCGTCAAGACCAAAGTAGTCAGCGATACCCCCAAAGACACCAAGAAATACTTTATCTTTGGATTTAGTTAAATGTTTTTTAGTTTTTGCCATAAAAAGGGACTGTGATATAAGTTAAGTTACTTTCATAAAAAGCAAATACGCAGTACAACAATGGCCTCCAACGTCCGGCAAAAAAGCCGAACATTGGAGGCCTATTGTTGCTTGCGGGGGCTCCCAAAGGCTAGCTTCGCGTCGAAAAACGAAGTCACAAGTGACTTCTGTCTCGCTTCCTGAACTAATCTTAGGTTGTTTTTAAGCATTATTTCGTTGTTTATAAGCTACTTGAACTTGTAGTCCATAATCTTCTTCCGTTAAAATTGTTGAACCGCTTCGCCCAGCAATCTTATTCGGGCCCCCAGTAACAACTACTGTTGCAAGATACAATTGATACTTATCATGAGCAGTATGGACATCGGTTAGGCCGATTTTGGTAATATGACCAACTGGGCGCCGTTCCATTTGGTTCATCCCGATGTAGATTTCAAGACGGTGTTGCAACTCATCATGAACTAATTCAAAGTATGGCGGAACAGATTGTGAATTCAAAGCCGTAACTGGTTTTTCAGTTGCTTGATACTGTTCAACGATTTCTTTTTCACTTAGACCATCATAGCCGTTAATAAACACACCTTCCATTAATAGTTGGTCAACAACACGGTGTAAGTTATGTTGTTCATGTTCGTCAATTGCTACTGCTGCTGGGATCGTGTCGGCATTAGCAAACAAGCCATTTGACCGGTTTGCCAATTCTGCCGCTAGTCGTTGTTGTGCATCAAGAGGCGTCTTAGCTTTGCCGTCCTCAAATTTTTGACCAGTAATCTTTGCGACACGCGGTGAAATAAAATCAAATCGTGAAGTCTTTTCAAGAAAGTAAAAGACGAAATTAAGATAGATAAAATATGTTAATCCAATCACTGCTAAGCAATATAACAATGCCCGTAGCCAAACATGATTCATAAAGAGTCGGAACGTAACATAAACTAAATAAATATCGCCCAGAAAAGCAATAATGATATAAATACGACTCTTTAACTTTACGTCAAGGTTAAAGTAACTCAATGACGAGTTAATCATATCAAGAAAACTAAACATTTATTCAGTCGTAGTCGTTCCGGTAGTATTACCACCAGTCGTGTCTTGTGTCGTTGTATTATTGTTAGTTGTTGTACCAGTCGATTGTGAGGTACTGTTTCGATTAGCACTCGTACTTTCGTTTGTATTTGCTGATCGATTTGTCGATGCTTCTGTGCCAGTGTTTCCTGCTGACCGTGTAGGTTGATTAGTATCCCCAGTATCGTCCGTTGTATTGTTGCTATTACTTGTCCGGGTAGTTGATGAATTACTTGCACTCTCATCATTATCATCACGATCGCTTTGTGAATTCCGACTTGATTGATTGCTTTCCTCATCACCCGATTGCTGAAATTGGCGACTTGTTGATACTGATGTTACTTTTGCACCCTCAGAAGTATGCGTTGCTTTATTAACTACTACATTGGTGGCACCCAACGCAAGTACCAATGATACAAGTGCAAATGGGGTTACTAATGGCGGTATCTTTGCTCCCATTTATTGTAAAGATTTTTTCTGGCATTGGGCACATATCCCGTGCAATTCAAACCGATGCCCAGTGATTTTAACTCCTGGCAACTGCTTCTCAAAGAATTTCTTATCAATTGGTGGCATTTGAATTTCTTGAACTCGTCCGCAAATATCACAAATAAAGTGGTGGTGATGGGTAAAATCACACGAATATTTAACCTGCATCTGATCATGCTGTTGACGCAATTCGACAATGCCCAATTTCTCAAATTCTTTAAAATTTCGATAAATAGTATCGTGACTTAATCCAGGGAATTGTTCTCGAAGATATTGGTCAATTTCTACAATATTAAAGTAACGATCAGGATGTCGCGCAACTGATTCAATCATCATTTTACGTTGCTTAGTCCACCGCAAACGATGGTCTTTAATAATGGTCTGTGCTTGATCAATTAATTTCTCCAATTAGTTCTTTTTGGATAATATCTGCCTAACAATTATATCTATTTGTTGTTTGGTATTTTTCCACTGGTCATTAACTACGACATGCGCGATCCCTTTTAAAGCCGCTGGTAAAGCAAGATCACGGTGATACTCTTTGCTATGTAAACGAGAACGAATCGCACTCAATTTATCGCCCCGCAGTGTCATTCGCTTAGCTAAAGAAGCCATATGGGTAACGGTCAAGAAAATAATAACTGCTTGGGCACCAAGTTGGTGATGGTAAGTAATCGCACCAGCTGTGTCAAGAACAATCACATCATTTTCCCCTTGTTTCCATCCTTCTGCTAAGCCTTCTAATGAAGAACCATATTGAAACTGGTCATAAGTTACTTGCTCAAGTAAATGGAGTTTCTTCAGGGAAGATGGTGTTTCAAAATGATAGTCTACCCCATCTTGTTCTCCCGGACGTGGCAGCCGGGTCGTATGGGTAATTACCCGGTGCATATCATAATGATTTTGAAGATAGTTAGCGACAGTTGTTTTGCCGGACCCCGCTGCCCCTGTCACAATAAACACATACTTATTATTTTTCATTTATTTTAAATGATCGTTAACTTGATCTAACAGTTCTTTTAAATTCTCGTAGGTTAACCGTTCACGAGCATCTTGATAGTTGAACCATCCACAATTCTTAATCTCTTCTACTTGCAGGTGAATGTCTTCCTTATTATCTAATTCGGCAGTATAAAGGGTCATTTGTTTATGATTGCCATTTGGTAAGTCGTATTCGGTATACACCTTAAAGCTGGTATCAATCGATAATTCTAATTGCGTTTCTTCTTTTATTTCACGAATTGCTGTTTCTTTTAGTGATTCATTGCCTTCAACGTGACCTTTCGGGAATCCCCAGAAGTGTCCCTTATTTTGACTTTCTAAGAGTAAATACTCAATTCCATTTTCGCCTTGACGATATACAACTGCGCCACTAGTAACTTCAATTGCCATTTAATTCTTATCTGCTAACTTACTGTGCCAGTAGCCGTAAGTGAAGTAGATGATAATTCCGATTCCAAACCAAATTGCTGCTCCAATATATGTTTCTTTTTGCAACTGGGTCATCATGCCAAGGCAGGTGAGACCAGAAAGAATTGGAAGCACAGGGTAGAGGGGCACCTTAAAGCCTCCACGATTACCGATATCCTTTCGCTTACGAAGCGGAATAATCCCAAATGAAACGAGCATGAAAGCAAATAAAGTTCCGATGTTAACTAAACTTGTAAGTTGATCAAGAGAAACAAGTCCGCCCATGATAGCGATAATAATCGCCACGATCCATAATGCAACTTGTGGCGAGTGGCTCTTTTTATCAAGCTTTCCTAAGAATGAAGGAAGCAGACCGTCACGACCAATTGCATAGATCAAACGAGAACTAGAATAGATCATTGAAACCATCATTGTGAACATTCCGATCAAAGCCCCAATTGACAATAATTCTGCCAACCAGTCTTGATGAACCATCTGTAAGGCGAACGCCACTGGATTGGCAACGTCAAGTTTGGTGTACTTAACCATCCCAGTTAGGACTACGGCAACACCAGTATATAAGATTGTTGCAACAGCAAGTGTCCCAATAATTCCTAGAGGCATATTTCGTTTAGGATTCTTAACTTCGGCAGCCGAACTGGAAACACAGTCGAAACCAAGGTAAGCAAAGAAACCGATCGTTGCCCCGTGAATCACACCCTTCATGTGGTATGGAAGGAATGGATGGTAATTTTTGGGCTTGATGAAGAAGAAACCAACAATAATAAAGATCAAGATAATTGCAATCTTAAGGAAAACAGCAATGTTGTTGATACGCAGTGAAGATTGCATCCCCCGTGCAAGCATTACTGTAATCAAAAGAACAATTACAACCGCCACGATATTTATGTAGGTACCATGGGCTGGATCAAATGGACCCGATAGCGCTTTAGGGAGATGAATACCAAATCCTTCAAGCAATGTATTGAAGTAGGCTGCCCAACCTGTTGAAACAGAAGCAACAGCTAACATGTATTCAAGAACTAATGCCCATCCCAGCAACCAGCCAAGGAATTCACCAAACACTACATTTCCGTATGAGTAGGCACTCCCAGCAACCGGTAATGCAGAAGCAAACTCAGCATAACACATTGCAGCTAGCGCACAGACAATCGCTGAAAACAGAAATGACAATGACACTCCTGGTCCAGCTGAATTTGCGGCAATTGTTCCAGGAAGAATGAAAATCCCAGTACCAATAACAGTACCGATCCCAATTGCCATGAGATCACGAGCATTCATTGATTTAACGAAAAGCTTGTCTTCACCAAGATACCGATCGAGACTTTCTTTTCGCATAATGTTTAAGCTCATTTAAATATATTTTGGTGAAGTTTCAGGTGCCCATAAAAGACAGATAGTACCACCTATAAGTAAAACAAGAGTACAAACTAGCATTGCTAAAATGGGACCACCAAGATGAGTTAAGATTGGTAATAAGAATGTTCCACTAGCAGCCCCAAAACGACTGATAGTGATACAAGTACCAACTCCACTGGCTCGAACCTTAACATCAAATAGTTCTGTTGGATATGGATAATCAAGGACAAGTCCTGAAGATAAGACTATCGCAAAGATCGCAAAAACGCTAATTTGGAAGAAAGGTGAAAAGTTATTGCCAATTATTAATAAGATAAGGGCTGCTGCTGAAAGGAAAAATGTTCTTACCAAAAACATCCGCCTGCTAAGAATCTTGAAGATTAAACTACCGAAAATTACGCCGATAAGGACGCAACTATTATAGATAATCCCAGAGAGGTTGTTATTACCAAGATTCATACTTTTTAGGAGAATTGGTAAGAAGATACTGATACCGAAAAATGAAAATGCCTGACAAGCATAGAATAAGCCACCAACAATGGTTTTTCGGCGATAAGGGGGATTAAATAGGGTTTTAAGAGAGACATCTTTTGGCTTTTTACTACGAATTTGTTTTAATGATAATCCCCATTTTTTCCCGAGATGTTTTTGAATTAGTTTTTGAGCAGTTTTATTTTTCCCTTGACTTGCTAACCAGCTCGGAGATGCAGGAATTCGGAAGATTGACCGATAGATTGCAGCCATCAGTCCCGGAACGACACTTGATGCAAGGATAACTTGCCAATTATGAGCACCAAACCCTGTTACTAAAATTCCCGCGATGTATGAAGTAATAAAGCCAATTGTCCAATAAATGATTAGTTGGCTTTGTAGGCGTCCGCTTTCTTTTGCTGGTAACCATTCTACCAATAGAGCATTCCCAACAGTATAGTCAATGGCAATCATTAAACCAATTAAAATCCGTAAGATAAACAGGATAATAAGATTCATTGTTACTAATTGTAAAAGAGAAAATATAGAAAAAAGATACATATCGAGCATCAACATTCTTCGCCGGCCAAATTGGTCAGCGATTTTACCCATTAAAGCACTCCCAGCGAGTCCAATTAAACTCCCAGCACCAATTAGGCCAACCCAAAAGTCGGTAATATTGATATAATCGGTTGCTTGGGAAAGGGCAGTTCCACTAATTCCAAGAGCAAAACCACAAGCAATTTGTCCAAGAGCGAGGGCAAAATATATTCGAAAGTGAATTGATGATAAAGGTGCTTTTTTGTAATTCTTCTTTGTATATTCCATTTAATCACATTGAATTGACTGGAGCGTCTTGGACATATTCATAAGTCCGAGTTGTTCCAGTTTTCTATTAGTTAGAGAATAGCTCAAGGTCTTACTATGTGCAGTTCGCCAGTAGCCCTTGCGGGTACTAGCGAAGACATATGCATCATGCTGGGACAGCCCCAACTTCTGTAAGTTAGTTACCTTAGTTTTAAACTTTTTCCATTGCTTCCAAATATACTGCCTTATTCGGACCCTCAACCACTTGTCAAGGCGTTGAATAAAGTTAGTTAGTTTCCCAATTGAGTAGTACTGAAGCCACCCACGCATTTTTCGATGAATTTCTTCAAACATTCTTGTCAGAGATATTCCACGATTACGTTTAGTTAATAACTTTTAAATCGAGTAGGAGATAATTGATTAGTTCGATTATCGACCTCTCACACCACCGTACGTACGGTTCCGTATACAGCGGTTCGACAACTTAATCACATTGAATTGACTGGAGCGTCTTGGACATATTCATAAGTCCGAGTTGTTCCAGTTTTCTATTAGTTAGAGAATAGCTCAAGGTCTTACTATGTGCAGTTCGCCAGTAGCCCTTGCGGGTACTAGCGAAGACATATGCATCATGCTGGGACAGCCCCAACTTCTGTAAGTTAGTTACCTTAGTTTTAAACTTTTTCCATTGCTTCCAAATA
Source organism: Limosilactobacillus reuteri (assembly GCF_013694365.1). Classification (NCBI taxonomy): domain Bacteria; kingdom Bacillati; phylum Bacillota; class Bacilli; order Lactobacillales; family Lactobacillaceae; genus Limosilactobacillus; species Limosilactobacillus reuteri. The sequence goes on along the minus strand of NZ_CP059275.1, from coordinate 1,697,559 downwards.
TACTGCCTTATTCGGACCCTCAACCACTTGTCAAGGCGTTGAATAAAGTTAGTTAGTTTCCCAATTGAGTAGTACTGAAGCCACCCACGCATTTTTCGATGAATTTCTTCAAACATTCTTGTCAGAGATATTCCACGATTACGTTTAGTTAATAACTTCAATGAATATGTCCAAGACGCTCCAGTCAATTCAATGTGATTAAGTTGTCGAACCGCCGTATACGGAACCGTACGTACGGTGGTGTGAGAGGTCGATAATTGAACTAATCAATTATCTCCTACTCGATTTTTTATCTCCTACTCGATTTTTGGTTGGTTTCTTTAACTTCTTGTTTTAAAGGTAATGTAACAATAAATGCTGTTTCGTCTTCATTTGAAGTAACCTTGACGCTCCCATGATGAAGATCAACAATGCTTTTGACAATCGCTAAACCTAATCCCGTTCCACCAGTAGCTCGTGAACGGGAAGCTTCTGCGCGGTAGAAACGCTCAAATAGGTGGTCAAGTGCTTTTTCAGGAATTGGTGTACCATCATTAGCAACTTTGACGACCACCATATCATTTTCTTGCCGGGCATTGATCCGAATGTAACTTGCACCATTGCCATATTTAAAGGCATTTGAAACTAAATTATTAAAAACTCGACCAAGCTTCTCCGGATCCGCCTCAATCATTAAAGGATTAGGAATAACTGAGGAAGTAATTTCGATTCCGCGGTGCTGGGCTTCTAATTCAAAACTTGCCGTTAACTGTTCAATTAACTGGTTAAGATCGATTTTCATAATATTTACTGGTGCCCCATGTTGCTGAACTTTTGTATATTCAAACAAATCATCCACCAAGGTCTTCATTTGCTTAGCTTTCTCATAAGCAGTATGGGTGTATTTTAGAATATCTTCCTCACTACGATACTGCTTATCTTCAATCAATCCCAAGTAGCCAATAATACTAGTCAATGGCGTCCGTAAATCATGGCTCACATTAGTAATCAGTTCATCTTTTGACTTTTCAATCTTCCGTTCATCATCCATTGAACGCACCGCACTATCAACTAATGCATTTACACTAGTAATAACATGCTGTTGATTCCCTTTTAGCCGAAACGGAATCCGATGATCCAAATGTCCCTGCGCAATATAGTGTAATTCCGCGATAATATGATCCATCTGATAAAGGTGGTATCGGCGACGCAATCGCCACCATACCACCCACACATCAATAATTACTAAAAAGGCAATTAAGATCCGCTGATAGCTCCATATTTGTGCTTGAAGAGGACCAATCTTCAATGATTGCTTAATCATAAAGATTCCATTGGTTACTCCCGGATTTGACTGAATGGCATCTTGAATAATTACGATAATCGCCATATTCAGCAATAACAATAAGATAACCGTTACTACCCCTTCTAAAATAAGCGAACTCTTTTCACGCCCCGTTAACTTCACTTAGTGGTCTTCCACCTTATAACCAACACCCCAAACAGTTTGAATAACCTTTTCACCGTTAGTTGCTTCTTCAATTTTATCCCGCAAATGACTCACGTGAACCATGACTGTTTTGGCTGATACGACACTTTCTTGTTGCCATACCCGCTCAAAAATGTCATCTGCTGAGAAAACACGATTAGGGTGACTGGCGAGTAAGTATAAGATACCAAATTCAAGGGCTGTTAATTGAATTACATCCCCTTTAATCGTCTTAACCTCGTGAGAATCTTTATTGATTAATAATGGGCCAACATTAAGAATATCTGGTTGATCATTTGTCACTTCTCCTTGGCTCCGACGAAGTAATGATTTAACTCGTGCCATTACTTCAAGCGGATTAAATGGCTTAGTAACATAATCGTCCGCACCAGTGATTAAACCTTGTATCTTATCCATATCTGCCGTCTTAGCTGAAAGCACTAAAATTGGAATATCAGAATCTTTCCGCACCCGCTTAATTACATCCATTCCATCGATTTCTGGCATCATTAAGTCAAGAATAATCAGACCGATATCAGGATTAGTATTTAGCTTTGTCAACGCTTCTTTTCCGTCGTAAGCAGAAATTGGCTCATATCCTTCATTTCGGATGTAAATTTCAAGTAATTGAACAATTTCTTTATCATCATCAACAACTAGAATTTTCATTTATTTATAGTTAGGTGCACTACGAGTAATTTGGACATCATGAGGATGTGACTCGATAAGTCCTGCATTAGTAATTTGGACAAATTGGGCTTTTTCGATCAATGTTGGAATATCACTAGCACCAACATAACCCATTCCTGAACGAAGGCCACCATCAATTTGGAAAACAATATCAGAAACATCGCCCTTGTATTCTACCCGAGCTTCAATACCTTCCGGAACAAGCTTATTAGCTTCATTTACCCCACCTTGGAAGTAACGGTCGGAGGAACCATGTGCTTGAGCCATTGCACCAACAGAACCCATTCCACGATAAGCCTTGTACTTCTTGCCATTGTCTTCAAAAACTTCGCCAGGTGCTTCCGTAGTACCAGAAAGCATACTACCAAGCATTACTGCATTACCACCAGCAGCAAGAGCTTTTACAACGTCACCAGAGTACTTAATACCTCCATCGGCAATAATTGGCTTGTTATATTCACGAGCAACACTAGCAGCGTCATAAATAGCAGTAATTTGCGGAACACCAACTCCAGCGACCACCCGAGTAGTACAAATTGAACCAGGACCGATACCAACTTTTACAACATCAACACCAGCATCAAACAAAGCGCGAGTAGCTTCACCAGTAGCAACATTACCGGCAATTAAAGTTGCGTCTGGGAAGTGTTCGCGAATTTCTGCGATCTTACGAAGAACACCTGCTGAATGTCCATGAGCTGTATCAATAACGATAGCATCTGCGCCCGCCTTCAAAAGGGCTTCAGCACGTTCAAAAGTATCACTAGTAACCCCAACTGCTGCAGCAACTAATAAACGATTATTATCATCAACTGCAGCCTTAGTTGCTCCTGCAGGTACGACTACGCTCTTTACATTAGCTACTTCTCCTGCTTGGGCTTGGATTGACATGTTTTTGTGAACAACCCCTAAGCCACCTTGTAAGGCCATTGCAATCGCCATTGGTCCTTCAGTAACAGTATCCATTCCGGCACTAATCAACGGAATATGAAGCTTCAAATTATCAGCTAACTGTGTACTCAAGTCAACTTCATTTGGTAATACATGACTTTCAGCTGGAATAAGTAATACATCATCGAAGGTTAAGCCCTTCTTGGCAAATTTCGTGTCCCAATTTGACATTTAATTTAAAAAATTAACTAGGCTATTCGCACTCTCCTGATCAATAACCAATGTATTTGCATAACCAGCAGTTAAAACACCATGCACTGCTGGTACCTTAGCAACATTTGCTGCTACTAAAATACTGTGTTTTTTCTTTCGCAACTCTGGGAGCGCAATCCCAATTGTTCGTTGATTAATATCTTCATTTACTATCTGGCCCTTGCTATCAATGAAACGAGAGAAAACATCCCCTACCGCCTCATGTTGCAACGTTAATTGCTCCTGCTTGGTGAAATAACCTAATTTAAATAACAATGCTGAGTCACGTACTGTCCCCACTGTGAAAACAGCGATATTAGACTGCTCCCCTAATTTCAAAATATGTTTGATGTGGGTATCATTAGCAACTAATTCACGTGTCTTTGCATGATCAAAGATAACTGGTAACGGCAAATACTGTGGAACGGTATTAAAAGCATTGGCAAAGATATTAACCGTTTCAAACGCATAATTTCGCGTATTAGTATTTGCCATACTGCCTTTCATTTGAACAACAGTAATACCAGTAACGTCTTTAGGTTTCAAATGCAATCCTACTTGATAGACGGTTTTTCCCCAGCCTAAGCCAATAATGTCTTTATCTTCTACGACTTGTTCGATATATTTAGCACCCGCTGCGCCAACTTCTTCAAGTGGATCATCCGTGCCTGGAACAATAATAATTTTATGCAATGATGGATATTTAGCGAGTAAGTCTACTTCCAACTGGTGAAGCGGAGCAACCGGATTATGAATTTTAATGGTTACTAATCCTCGATCCCGACCAAATTGTAATAATCGTGACACTGTTGCCCGGGAAATATTTAGTTCAGTTGCAATATCGCTTTGGTTCCATCCATCACGATAATATAAGGTTGCTACTTTTAGCGCTAATTCAATCTTATTTTTATCATTCATGAGGCTGAGAAAAAACTTTTGTTTTTTCAACAGCCTCGTTTTTTATACTAATATTGTTACGATATCGTGGAAATTAACCACAAGGCTCGAGGCTAAGTTCGAACGATAATCAACCCGTGCCGTGCTAATCACCGTTCTATCCTTAGCCCACCGCCTTGTCGAGAAGGTTAATTCCCACTCACTTTTTACTTTCCAGCAATTGCCGTTTCAAGCGAAATATTAATCATATCATTAAATGTTCGTTCACGTTCTTCAGCGGTTGCTTTTTCGTCACCAAAGATTAAGTCACTAACAGTCAAAACTGAAAGTGCCCGGAAATGAAGCTTAGCCGCTAACAAGTAAAGTCCGGCAGATTCCATTTCTGTTCCTAAAATTCCATAGTCACGAAGCTTTTCCATATCAAGCTCATCATTGTAGAAACGATCGGCAGCAAAGATATCCCCAACTTTTGTTTCAATACCTAATTTACCAGCTACATGATAGGCAGTATCTAACAACTTGAAATCAGCTAATGGTGCGTAATGGAATCCTGGTCCAAATGTATTTACCGTTACCGCTGAATCAGTTGAAGACCCTTGGGCAAGAAGAACATCGCGAACATGAACATCTGGAGCAATTCCGCCACAAGAACCAACCCGGATAATGGTTTTAACACCAAATTCGCGTACTAACTCATTAATATAAATTGACATCGAAGGAATTCCCATCCCAGATCCTTGTACTGAAATACGGTGACCCTTATATTCACCAGTATAACCAAAGGCATTCCGGACTGAATTTACTTGTTTAACATTTTCCAGGAAGTTTTCTGCAATATATTTTGCACGTAGCGGATCCCCTGGAAGTAATACAGTGTCTGCGTAATCACCCATTTTTGCATTAATATGTGTACTCATTTATTCAATAATTTCATGAATTAGCGTCGGTACTTTGCCATCATCGCTAATTTTAATACTTTCTTTTAATAACTGTTCTACGTCTGGAATTTCTTGGCGGTTACTATAGATAGTTAAAATTGGTTCGCCATCTTTAACATGGTCACCCAGTTTATGGTGCAATTCGATTCCTACACTATAGTCAAGGGTGTCATCTGCCTTTTGACGACCTCCACCTAATAACATGCTAGCAGTTCCAACTTCATCTGCTGAAAGTTTTGTCAATACGCCATCCCGATCAGCCTTGAAAGGAATCTTGTATTTAGCTTGCGGCATTAATTGGTAGTTATCAACAACAGCAGGATCTCCACCTTGTGCTTCTATCATTGCCGCAAACCTTTCCAGGGCTGATCCCTCCTGAATAGTTTGCTCTAACATCTTTCGTGCCTCAGTAGTATTTTGTACTTTTTCACCCATTACAACCATATAACTACCAAGCGCCAAGACTAATTCAGTAAGATCTTTTGGTCCCTTTCCTTTTAAGACATCAATTGATTCTTCAATTTCAAGGGCATTACCAATTTTATTCCCAAGCGGCTGATTCATATCTGAGATTACTGCCATACACTTTAATCCTGCTTGTTTACCAATCTCAACTAACGCTTTAGCTAGTAGTCTTGATTGATCAAGCGTCTTCATAAAGGCACCAGTACCAGTTTTAACATCAATTACAAGCGCATCTGTTCCAGAAGCAATCTTCTTACTCATAATTGAACTAGCAATTAAAGGAATCGAGTCAACAGTATCAGTAACGTCCCGCAATCCATAAATTTTCTTATCTGCTGGCGCAACCTCACCAGTCGCACCTACAATTGCTAATTTTTCTTTAGCAACTTGATTAATGAATTCATCTTCAGAAAGTTCTACTCGAAATCCCGGAATTGCTTCTAACTTGTCAAGCGTGCCTCCTGTATGACCAAGGCCACGACCTGAAATCATCGGAACCGGAATTCCTGTAGCGGCAACCATTGCTGCAAGTGGCAAACTCACTTTATCACCAACACCACCTGTTGAATGTTTATCAACCTTAATTCCAGGGATTCGGCTCAAGTCTAATCGTTCACCAGACTCCATCATCTTCATTGTTAGGCTCGTCTGTTCTTCTTTGGTCATATCCTGGAAATAGATTGCCATAAGGAGAGCACTGATTTGATAGTCAGGAATCGTTCCATTAACGACGCCATCAACAAAGAATTGTAATTGCTCATCGCTTAGGACTCCGCCATTTCTTTTGGTGTCAATGATATCAACCATTTAATCGTTACTAATTTCCTTGTAGAAGCTGGTACCTTTTACTGGTTCAACGTTAAAGTTCTCTAAGATAGTTGCACCAAGGTCTGAGAATGTCTTCCGCAACCCAAGGGATTGATTTGGCTTGTTCATTGAAGGAGAGTAAACCAGCAATGGAACATTTTCACGAGTATGATCAGTTCCCTTAAAGCCAGGGTCATTACCGTGATCAGCAGTTACCATTAAAAGATCATCTGGCTTCATTTCATCAAGAACTTTGCCTAGACGCTTATCAAAGTCCATTAATGCTTGACCAAAGCCCTTTGGATTACGACGGTGACCGTACATTGCATCAAAATCAACCAAGTTTGTAAAGCAGAAACCGGTAAAGTCTTGCTTCATTACTTCATCAACATGATCCATTCCGTCCATGTTACTTTCGTTATGGTATCCTTTATCGATCCCTTCACCAGAGAAGATATCATTAATCTTACCAACACCAATTACATCGTACCCTGCTGCACGAAGACGATCCATATCAGTCTCACCAATTGGCTTCAAACTAAAGTCATGTCGATTAGCAGTCCGGGTAAAGTGATCTTTATCGGGACCAACATATGGACGGGCAATAATCCGACCAACAGTATATTCTGGACCATTAACAAGTGTCCGGGCATATTCACAAATCTTGTAGAGTTCCTCAACAGGAATAACATCTTCATGAGCAGCAATCTGCATTACTGAATCACCAGACGTGTAGAGAATTAATTCTCCGGTCTCCATTTGACGTTCACCATAGTCATGAATTACTTCTGTCCCTGAGTATGGCTTGTTAACAATAACCTTTCGTCCTGAGAATTTTTCAAGCTTATCAACAATTTCTTGTGGAAAACCATTAGGGAACGTTGACAATGGCTTCATTACTGGTAAACCCATCATTTCCCAGTGACCATCCATACTATCTTTTCCGGCAGAAATTTCTTCCATCTTACCGTAATCACCAATAGCTGGATCAGCAACTAGAACACCTTCAATCGGAGTATCACGTAAATTACTAATCCCTAATTTACCAAGGTTTGGTAACTTCAAGGCACCTTTGTAATACTCACCAACGTGGCCAAGCGTATCTGATCCAACATCATCAAACTTTGCGGCGTCATGAGCGGCACCTGTACCAACTGAGTCCATTACAATAACAAAAACACGTTTATATGACATTTATTGTTTTGCGGCTTCTTCTAAGATTTGAACAGAAGCGGAAACACCTAAACGGTTAGCACCAGCTTCAATCATATCGTAAGCTTCTTGAAGGCTGTGAATTCCACCAGCTGCCTTAATCTTAAAGTCTGGTCCAACTGCTTCACGCATAATCTTAACGTCGTCTACCTTCGCTCCTGAAGTTGAAAAACCAGTTGAAGTCTTAACAAAGTCAGCATCACCTTTTACAGTAAGTTTACTTGCACGTGCTTTTTCTTCGTCAGTAAGAAGAGCATTCTCAATAATAACTTTAAGAAGTTTACCCTTTTCGTGAGTAGCATCAGCAACCGCTTTGATATCAGCAACAACCGCATCATCATTTCCTGCTTTTAATTCACCGATATTGATAACCATATCAATTTCATCGGCGCCATCTTCAATTGCCTGCTTAGTTTCAAAAACTTTGCTTTCTGTTGAAGTTGCACCGAGAGGGAAGCCGATAACTGTACAAGTGTTAATATCAGTACCTTCTAATCCTTCATGAACTCGCTTAACCCAGTAAGGATTGATACAAACTGAAGCTGTATTGTATTTACGAGCTTCTTCAACTGTCTTATCAATCATTTCGGGGGTAGCTTCTGGTTTAAGCATTGTGTGATCCATGTATTTTGCTAATTGCGCTTGCGTTAACTTCATTTAACGTCGTGGCGCACGATTACCGTAAAGGGAACCTGTAACATGAAATTTGGACCTGAAGTACATATCCCCAATGAACGTAATAACCCCAATGCCAATGTAGACCCATGGATTAAGCCGCGGGTTGATTACATTTGGCAACATACTTACAAGCATGTAAATAATCAACCAAGCTGCTAATCCAGCAACTATCAAAAGGATTCGTTGCCATAATGGCTTCTTACTTACCCGCTTACCGTTCTTATCAATTTGCGGTTGAACTTGGGTAGCCACATAACCAAAAATCAATCCTCCAGTGATCGCCACGATTAAGATTGCAGTAATACCACTGCTTCCAGCATTCTTTGTTTGCATTGCAGCTGGTGATAACCAGAACATTAAGCCAAACATAAAAGTAAAGATACTCAAGAAAATCAGCATATTATCAATTGCTAACAACTTAATTGATTGCTTACTTGCTTCAGCAGGAGTTGGCTTTGGGTTCTTCAATTCTTTAGCATATTCAGTTGGCGTACCAAATAATGCCCGCGCAGTTTGCCCCTTCTTTTGTCCTGCTAGCAATTTATCAATGGTTTCCTTTAGCATCGAGTCTTTCTTATCTGAAGGAACACCGAGACGATCCAACTGTTTATTTAATTGATACATAAAATCTTCATTTTTTCGTGTTAGATCATAGTTGCTAAAGGCATTCCCATTCGCTTGCCGCCGTTCTTTTTCTAATTGTTTTTGACGTTGACCAGCTTGTGCATTCCGTGGTTGTTCTTCACTCACTTAAACGTTGAACCGGAATTCAACAATATCACCATCTTGCATTACATAATCTTTTCCTTCAAGACGGAGCTTCCCCGCTTCCTTTACTGCTGATTCAGAACCTAATTCATCAAGATCTTCAAAGCTCATTACTTCTGCTCGAATAAATCCTCGTTCGAAATCAGAGTGAATAATTCCTGCTGCTTGTGGAGCCTTTGTGCCCTTCTTATAAGTCCAGGCCCGCGTTTCAGGACCACCAGCAGTAAAGAATGTTTCAAGACCCAAGAGCTTGTAGGCTGCCCGAATCAACCGGTTCAACCCTGGTTCAGTAACGCCTTCCATTTCAAGGAAATCCGCTTTATCTGCTTCATCCATTTCGGCAATTTGTTCTTCAGCAGCTGCTGCAACGCCAATAACTTCTCCGTCATCTTTTACGTGTTCTTTAATTGCATCCATGTATTTGTTGCTATCTGGATCTGCCATATCTTCTTCAGCAATGTTAGCAACGTATAAGACTGGCTTACTTGTTAACAAGAAAAGCCCTTTGACAATCTTTTGTTCATCATCGCTAAAGTCAATTGAGCGAACACCCTTGCCATCTTCAAGAACTGGCTTAATCTTATTGAGTACTTCTAATTCCGCTAAAGCATCCTTATCACGACCCTTAGCAGCCCGCTGTACTTTTGCCAAGCGCTTATTAACAGCATCTAAGTCAGCCATTACTAATTCCAAGTTGATAGTATCGATATCTTCAATTGGATCCACTTTACCAGAAACACTAGTAATATCATTATCATCAAATGCCCGCACAACATGAACAATTGCATCAGTTTGCCGAATATTTTCCAAGAACTTGTTTCCTAGTCCTTCACCTTTACTAGCACCCTTAACAATTCCGGCAATATCGGTAAATTCAAAGGTAGTTGGGACGATCTTCTTCGCTGGAATTAATTCCTGGATCCGGTCAAGGCGACTATCTGGAACTTCAACCATCCCCACATTGGGATCGATTGTTGCGAATGGGTAGTTAGCCATTTCGGCACCAGCTTTAGTAATTGCGTTAAAAAGTGTTGACTTACCAACGTTTGGCAAGCCAACGATTCCTGCAGTTAATGACATTTAATCATCTTGATCCGCTTTTTCGATAACCTTTTTTAATCCCTTATCAAATTTTTGACGGGTCATCATGACAATATGACCACATCCTTGGCATTCAATTTTAATATCTGCACCCACTCGTGTAATCTTCCAGCGGTTAGTTCCACACGGGTGAGCCTTTTTCATCATTACAATGTCACCTTTATCATATGCTGTCATTTAATCTAAGGTTATATTTAATAATTCAAGAATTCGAGTAAAGTCTTCATTTGACGTATAAGGTATTTCGATCTTTCCTGCGCCTTTTTTCCGACTTTGCGCGACAGCAACTTTTGTACCAAATTTACTCTGCAACTGTGATTCAGCTTCTCGAATATAGATTGGTTTTCGTTGTGTCCGCCGTTCTTCTTTCTTTTTGGCCGTTCCATTAGTCTGCGTTACAATCTCTTCCAATTGTCGCACTGTAAGATTTTGTTCGACAGCTCGTTGGGCAAGCGGAACAAGTTTTGTCTTATCTTTTAAACCGAGAATTGTCCGTGCTTGACCCATCGATAGTTTGCCAGTATTAAGAAACTCTTTGATCATTTTTGGTAACCCTAGTAATCGCAAGTAATTGGCAATATAAGGCCGACTCTTTCCTAATCTGCTTGCCACCTGTGCCTGCGTTAATGATAATTTATCCATTAACATCTGATAGGCTTGCGCTTCTTCAAGTGGTGTAAGGTCTTCACGTTGAAGATTTTCGAGAACCGCGATTTCCATCATCTGGTCATCGCTCATCTTACGCACAATTGCTGGGATAGTTTTCTGTTTGGCGATCTTAGAAGCTCTAAACCGTCGCTCCCCAGCGATTAGCTCATAACGGTTAATTTTTGGATCCGTTTGCCGCAGAATAATTGGTTGAAACACCCCTGATTTTTCAATCGATGAAGCTAACTCTGCCAACGCCTCTTTATCAAACGTTCGCCGTGGTTGATAGGGATTAGGATGAATTAACGATAACTTGATATCTTGAACCGTTTCATCCGTAAGCTCAGTTACTTCATTTTCCGCAAAGAGGGCCTCAATACCTCGACCAAGCCCACCTTTTTTATTCTTTGCCATTTATTCTTTGCCATGGTTAGCCAACACTTCCTTTGCTAATTGTTGGTAGACGTGTGCCCCCGTTGAATTTTTATCATAATCAATAATTGCTAAGCCGTGACTTGGTGCCTCTGATAAACGGACATTACGAGGGATAATCGTATCATAAACCTGGTCACCAAAAAACTTTTTGACCTCAGAATTTACCTGTTGTCCAAGATTTGTGCGCCGGTCAAACATTGTCAAAAGAACCCCTTCAATCTTAAGTTGCGGATTGAAGTGTTTACGAACAAGCTTGATGGTATTTAAAAGCTGACTTAAACCTTCCAATGCATAGTATTCACTTTGGACAGGAATCAGAATTGAGTCACAAGCAGTAAATGCATTAATCGTCAGGAGCCCCAGGGATGGTGGACAATCGATTAAAATAAAATCATATTTTTGACGAATTTCCCCAAAAGAATCCTTAAGCCGTGTTTCTCGGGCCATTAAATTAGTTAATTCTACTTCAGCTCCAGATAAGGCAATCGTCGTTGGAGCAATGTCAACTCCCTCGTGACTTGTCTTTTGAATAACATCCTCTAATGGCACTTCATTAATTAAAACATCATAAATACTTTGCTTAATATTCTGTTTTTCAACGCCCAAACCACTCGTTGCATTTCCTTGAGGATCAAGATCAATTAATAAGACGCGCTGGCCAGTCTCAGCTAAGCATGCACCCAAATTAACACTCGTTGTTGTTTTACCAACACCGCCTTTTTGATTTGCAAGGGCAATTACAGAACCCATCTACTGTTTCTTCGGAATCTCAATTGTTAATTGATAAGTATCGCCGTTTTCCTTCTCATGCATTTTAATTTCAAAGCCTTCATTTGTCGCCAGCTTAATTGACTTTTTAATCGTATTTAAAGCTAAACGCGCATCATTAGCCTGCTGAGTTTTTTTGCTTCGGGCCTTCTTAGCTGTCTTTCGTTTAGGAGAGCGCCTCTTTTCTGCAGGCTTTTCTACTGGTACCTCTTCAACGTCTGCTGTTTCTTCAGCATGATCCTCAATAGAAGCTAATTCTTTGCGCTTAGCGGCTGCTTTTAATTCTGCAATTTCTGAAGGTAACGGACGCCCTAATAAGCGAGCAACTTCATCTTCTGTCTGCCGAACTGTTAACCGTTCATTAACAATCCGCATTAACATATCACGTTGTTGTTTTTCATCTAAATCTAATAATGCTCGACCATGACGTTCCGTAATCCGGTGATCTAAAATAGCTGTTTGGACTGGGGTGATCAGACGCAGCAACCGTAATTTGTTAGCAACAAAGGACTGACTCTTCCCCATTCCCTTTGCTAATTGCGATTGGGTAAGATGGTTCAGATCCATTAATTGTCGGTAGGCCTGCGCTTCTTCGACTGGACTCAATTGCGACCGTTGCAGATTTTCAATGAGGGCAAGTGAAGCCGTCTCTTGATCACTCATCTTTTCAATTATTGCTGGCGCTTTTTCCCACTTCAAGAGCTTCATCGCCCGGTATCGACGTTCCCCAGCAATAATCTCATATTTTGCTGGTTCGTATTCACGTAAAACAATTGGTTGTAACAACCCATGTTCGTCAATTGTTTGTGCTAATTCACGGATACCGTCTTGATCAAATACTTTCCGTGGCTGGTAACGATTAGGAATAATTTGATCAATTTTTACTTCTACGACCTTATTTTTTGTATTATCGGAATTATTTTTTCCAATGCCAAATAATGAAAAAGCCATTTATTGAATTGGTTTTTTGCTTGGTAATCCTGGACGACGTGGGTATTTATTAGGGGTCGCCTTTATCTTATCAATCACAATAATATTACGTTCTTCATCAGTTTCCAGTAAAGTCAATGTCACCGTTTTTTGAACTTTTCCACCAAGCTGTTTAATTGCTGCCCCACCTTGTTGAAGTTCTTCCGGAGCTGCACTTGCCTTATAAGCAATGAATTCCCCGCTAATTTTAGCGGCAGGCAAGCATAATTCGCTTAAAACTGATAGGCGGGCAACTGCACGGGCAGTAACAATATCGAATTTCTCCCGATATGGACTGTTCTTGGCACTAAAAGTCTCTGCTCGATCATGAATCAAAGTAACATCGGTTAAACCGAGTTTGGCAACTAAGGCTTCAAGAAAAGCAATCCGCTTATTTAACGAATCAACAATTGTTACCTTTAATTGCGGAAAAGCGATCTTCAACGGTAAGGAAGGAAAGCCGGCACCAGCACCGATATCACATAATGTCAGTTCTTCACTCTCTAAGCGTGGTTCAGCAAACGCTCCTGTAATTGAGTCATAAAAATGCTTTAAATACACTTCATCCTTTTCAGTAATTCGTGTCAAATTTACATGTTCATTAGTTTCAACTAATAATTGATAATAGTCAGCAAATTGTTGCATTTGTTCTGCTGATAAGGTGATACCATGATCAGCTAATGCTTGTTGAAATTGTTCAGGATTCATTTAATGCTTCAGAAAATCTGGATCCATGAAAGCTGGATTGGGATAATTGTAAAATCCTTGTCCCGATTCTTTTCCTTCGTGCCCTTCTTGAATCATCTGTTCCATCTTATCGGCAATTTCCTTATGACTTTCATCCTTAGTCTGGGCATAGGCATTCCGTTCAATTTGCGCTGCCGTCCGTAAACCAACCATATCTAAAATGCCAAATGGTCCCATTGGTGCACCTGTCGAAATCATCCAATCCTTATCAATCATCGCTGGATCAGCAACTCCTTTAGCCCATAAGCTAAGACCAGATGCAAGTAACGGAATCAAAAGGGAATTCAGAATATACCCGTGTTGTTCTTTATTAAGAATAACAGGAACCATCTTTATTTCCCGGGCAAACTTTGTAGCTTCTTCAATCACCTCTGGACTTGTTTGGGAGGTGCCCATAATTTCGACCACATTAAATTTCCAAATTTGGTTAGCAAAGTGCATATTAAGAAATTTTTCTGGCCGATCAGTATAAGGAGCTAGTTGGCTAGGGATAAATGTAGAGGAGTTGCTAGCAAAGATTGTTTTTTCAGGGGCTAATCCTGAAACCTCTTCGTAAAACTGTTCCTTTAACTCTAACGATTCTGGTAAAGCTTCAATCATTAAATCAGCATCTTTAACTGCAGTCGCAATATCATCGGTAATAACTTTAATATTATCAAGGCCCTGTTGAAATTCCTTATCAGTCAAATGCAAGTCACGTTCATAATCACTTTTCAACGCCTTAATCCGTCGTTCAGCGGTATCAATATGGTGGTTATATACACTAACATTAAAGCCAGATAAAGCCGTTTGATATGCAATCTGACTACCTAATACACCAGCGCCAGCAATCATAATATTCTTCATTTATTTCATTTTGCTTACTTCTTCTAAGAACCACTTATTGAAGTATTCAGCATCAATGTCTAAGCAAACTTTTGCGTTGGTCTTACCATCATGATAAGCAGCACGAATGTCACCAACAGTAGCACCGATGGCCGGACCATCCGTTTGAATATCAACCCACATATCCTTTGTAGTAAATGCTTCTGGATGAAGAAGGTAGAAGATAGTATTAACATCGTGCATTGGACGACCTTGATCATTACCATCATTATAGTGCGTAATTAATCCATGCAACATTTCACCAGTCTTATTAAGGCTACCGAGTTTTTCAATTGTATCAGCAGTCAAGAGCGCCTTTAAGGTAACATCCAATCCAACAGTTACAATTGGAACACCTGCATTGTACATAATTTTAGCAGCGTCTGGGTCGGTGAAGACGTTAAATTCGGCAGCACTGGTCATGTTACCACCGGAGAACGAACCACCCATCGTAACGATTTGCTTAATATGACTCTTTACTTCTGGGTATTCGCTAAAGAGTAATGCAATGTTAGTGTATGAACCAGTTGGCACCAGAATGACTTCATCTTCAGCCATGATTGCGTCATGAAGCGCTTCAACAGCAGTCTTATCAAGTGGCTTACCATAGTCGTCACCGAAATCATAACCAGGCATTCCCGATTCACCATGAATTCGAGCAGCATCTTCAAAAGGCTTAATCAATGGTTGCTTGGCACCCGCGGCAACTGGAATATCCTTACCAAAGAAGTGAATAATCTTCAAGGCGTTAGCAGTCGTCTTATCAGCAGTAACGTTACCGGCAACTGTAGTAACTAATTTCAAGTCTAATGATGGGTCATTAATAGCCATTGTTAAAGCAGCTGCGTCATCAATACCTGGATCAGTATCCATAATAATCTTTGTAGTCATCTACCAAACAAAGAGACCAACAAATGCAGCTGATAATAATGAAACCAAAATACCAGAAAGCATTAAGTAACCAATGTTTGAAGCGATGTAATCGTTGTTTTCTTTGTCAACTAATCCCTTGAAGGCACCAATAATCATACCTAAAGTACCGAAGTTGGCAAATGAAGTTACGAAGACAGTCAAGACAGCCCGCAAGTGAGGTGCGTAACTGTTGATTTCACCAGTAACTTTACCCATAACAACGAATTCGTTAGTAATCAATTTCATACCCATATCTTGGGAAAGCATCCATGCTTGGTGAACAGGTAAACCAAGTAACCATGAGAATGGGAACATGATAACACCTAAGATACTTTCAAGTGAAAGGTCCTTCCAGAATAATGCTAAGATAGCATCGATCAAGGCTGCCAAAGCAACAAAGGCAACAACGTTAGCAATGATGATAAGGATTAACTTACCAGCACCTAAAATTGAGTCTCCCAAGAAACTGAAGAATGGTTCACGCTTATCAGAGTCAACTTCAGCACCAACCTTTTCGATGGTGTCATCTTCAGCTGGAACCTTAACAGGGTTTAACATACTTACAGCAATCAATGAGTTAATAATGTTAATTGGAACAGCAGTCAGAATATATTGTCCTGGCATCATTTCAATATATGCACCAAGAATTGAAGCAGTAACACAAGACATTGACATCATGGCAATCGTCAAATTACGTTCCTTGTTCATGGCACGTAATTGCATACCAGAAATAGCCAAAACTTCGGTGTTACCTAAGAACATCATTTCTACGGCAAAGAATGATTCAAACTTAGGTTCACCAGTAATGAATGAAAGTCCACGTCCGATCCACTTAATAATCCATGGTAATACACCAATATAGTTTAAGATATCGAACAATGGAACAATCATAAGGATTGGCATCAATGCAGAACAAATGAAGTTAAGGTTCTTTGGTGTATACCAATCACCTAATGCAAACACAGTTCCTTTTGCAGAGACGTTAACAATCCAAGCAAAACCATCAGCGGCCGCTTTAACCCCAGCACGACCAGCTGCTGAACTTACTAGGAACCATGCTAAAAGTAAGTTCAATACTACCATGATTCCTACAGTCTTCCAGTTGATTTCCTTTCGATTCTTGGAGAAAAGCCATCCAATTCCAAGAAAGACAATCAACCCAATAATGTTGATAATAAGATACATAGACATTAACTGAAACTTGAAAGCACCTTAAAGAACCAGAGCCCACGCCAGCTCTGGTTTTGTTGGCCTTAAATTAGTTTTAGACAGCCACTCTAAGTACCCTTTGGATGTTTTGCGGTAAGTAGCCGATGAACCACCATTACCAAATGGTAATTAAGTAAGTATACTGAATGCTGATTTCTATCTAATTCTATTGTTATCACCACATTTTATAGATATATACTAAATATATCATAGAACAAAAGAAAAAGCACTAACGTACTTTAAGAGAGCGATTCATCCCCTACTTATAGAAGTGGGGGTATTCTCGCAAATTTATGGATAAATTTTAAAACATATTGATTACTGCTTCAACACTGGCGTAAGCCATAAAGACAACTACAGTCCAACCGGTAATCGTTAGCCACAGAGGATGGTGATAATTAGCTCCCACTATTTTTTGCCGATGAGCTGCTAGTAAAAGAATGGCAAGCGCAATTGGGAGAATAAAGCCATTCAAGGCACCAACCACCACTAATACTTTGGCTGGCTGTCCAATAAAATAAAAGACAATCGTCGAAAAAATGATAAAAGTCATCGTTAAGATTCGTTGATACTTAGCAAATTTGTTAGATGCTTTATCCGTCAGCGCATAATTCAGAAAGGAAACGGAAGTAAACGTTGATCCAAGGGTTGATGAAATCCCAGAAGCCAATAGCAGGAGGCCAAAGAATTTGTAGCCAAAGTTTCCAGCCGCATACTTAAAAATCGAGGCTGCCGGGTTAGTTGGATCAAGCTGATAACCAGTGACAATTACAGCCAGGCCAGCGAGAAAGAGCATAACCCGAATAACTGAGGCCAGCCCGATCCCGGTCAATGCCCCTTCATTGACATATTTAATATCAGCGGTTCCTTTGGCTCCTCCAGCCAATAACCGGTGACCACCAGCAAATGAAATATAGCCACCAACAGTCCCACCAACAATAGTAACAATCGAATAAAAGTTAACTTTAGTGGGCACAAAAGAATGCCGAACTGCTGTTACATAAGGCACCTTCATAATCCACAAAATATAGATTAAGATAGCAATTTTTATTACCGCCAGTACCTGTACCGTACGGTCAACGGTAGTTAATGCATTCTTGATAATCAAGATAATAATTGTAAATGTGGCTACCAAAATAGCCCCATTCTGTGGCGAAATGCCGAAAAGAACGTTTAATCCTAATCCGGCACCGCCAATGTTACCAATATTAAAGAAGAGTCCCCCAATTGCCACTAAGGCCGATAGGAGATAGCCAAGGCCTGGGAAAACTTCATTAGCAATAACCTGCGCACGCTTGCCAGCGACAACAATGATTCGCCAAATGTTTAGTTGAACAACAATGTCAACAAGAATACAGATTAAAATAGCAAACCCAAAATTAGCGCCACTTTGGCTCGTAAAGGTAGCCGTTTGCGTTAAGAAACCCGGGCCAACCGCTGACATGGCCATTAAAAATGCGCCACCAATTGCTGCCACCCGTAATTTATTCCGGTGAGACTCTGCTAATTGTTCACTGTTCTTTTGTTGTTTCATTTAACAGGCTGCTAGCTCAATGCCATTTTTCGTAAGTGTTTTACGTAATTGCTTAACAATTAATAAGGCTGCTTCGTTATCACCATGAACACACAGTGAATCAACTTTTAACGGAACGGTTTCACCAGTAATTGCTGTTACCGCTTGTTCGTTAATCATTGATACGGCCCGTTGCGCAACTTCAGCTGGATCGGTTAGAACTGCGCCAGCTTGCGAACGCGGCACCAGACTACCGTCAGCTTGGTAGGCCCGATCAGCAAATGCTTCTGAACGGGCTGGCAGGCCAACCTCATTGGCTGCCTTAATTAAGTTACTACCAGCAAGACCGTAGATTGGTAATTGCGGATCAACTCGCTGAATTCCTTTACAAATAGCGAGGGCTAACTCATAGTCCTTTCCCGCGGCATTATATAAAGCGCCATGCGGCTTTACGTGATGGAGATGATGCCCGCTAGTAAAACCAGCAAGCGCAGCTACTTGGTAAGTAATTATATTGCTAACATCACGAGGAGCCATTGCCAAGTAACGACGACCAAAGCCATTAAGATCCGGATACCCAGGATGGGCCCCAATTTGAACGCCATTTTTTTCGGCGATTGCTACTGTCTTAGCCATCACTTGCGGATCACCAGCATGGAAACCACAAGCAATATTGGCCGAAGTAATCAGTGGCAACAGCTTTTCATCATTACCGATGGTGTAGTGCCCAAAGCTTTCGCCTAAATCACTATTCAAATCTACTGTTAACACTTACTTACTCCTTTCTAAGTCATCCAACCAATTAACATTTGTTTTTAATCGTTGGAAGTCTGGCTCTCTTAAAATTTGAATCAATAGTTCAAGATTAGTCTTGATTCCACCAATTACCGTTTCATCAATTGCCTCTTGCATCTGCTGAAGAACCCGCTGGCGACGGTCGCCATAAACAATAATTTTAGCAATCATGCCATCGTAGTTGCCAGGAACTGTATAGCCTTGATAAAGGGCCGTATCAACACGGACACCCTGCCCACCAGGAAGATACAAAGCAGTGATCTTCCCCGGGGTCAACGCATTAACCCGACACTCAAGTGCAAAACCATGTGGAACTTCGTGGTGCTTGCTTAACTTAGCACCAGCGGCAACCCGGAGCTGAAGTTCAACCAAATCGGTCCCCGTTGTTAATTCGGTAATGGGGTGTTCAACTTGAATCCGGGTATTCATTTCCATAAAGTAATAGCTACCGTCGCGATTGTAGAGAAATTCAATAGTGCCCGCCCCTTCATAATGTAAATTAGCAACTGCCTTTTCAGTTTGTCGTAACATCTCAGTACGGGTACTAGTTGGCACAACAAGCGCTGGCGCTTCCTCAATTACCTTTTGGTGGTGCGCCTGAATCGTACAATCCCGTTCCCCCAAGGCCAAAACGTTACCATACTGGTCAACAATAATCTGCACTTCAATATGTCGGGGATTAGGCAGGTATTGCTCAAGGTACATTTCATTACTATCAAATGATGCAATTGCTTCTTCCTGGGCGGTAGCAAATTTAGCTTTCATTTCATTAGCTGAATTAATAATTCGCATTCCCTTACCGCCGCCACCAGCACTGGCTTTGAGCATCAACGGATAACCAATCTCCCGTGCCTGATTGAGAGCATCATCGACATCAGTAATAACATGTTGACTCCCCCGTACAACAGGAAGTCCTGCTTGCTTCATCGTCAGCCGTGATTGTTCTTTGTCACCCAACAAACTAATCACGTTAGAACTAGCACCAATAAGCTTAAGATGATTCTGCTCACAGGCCTGCGCAAAGTCAGCACTTTCAGAAAGGAAGCCGTATCCTGGGTGAACTGCTTCGGCACCAGTGAGTTTGGCTGCCGTAATAATCGCAGAAATATTAAGATAACTACTGTTAGCATTAGCAGGACCGATACAAATTGCCTGGTCAGCTAACTTTACATGGAGCGCATCTTTATCAGCAGTCGAATAAACCGCCACCGTTTGAAGGCCAAGGATGCGACAAGTCCGGATAATCCGAACAGCAATTTCACCACGGTTAGCAATTAAAACCTTATGGAATGGCCATTTACTGACCGAACTACTTGAGCTGAATAAGTGGTTGTCCATCTACTTGAGCTGAATAAGTGGTTGTCCATACTCAACCCCCTCTTCATTATTTACTAAGACTTTTTCAACAATTCCTTCACGGTCTGCAATCACATCAGTAAAGGCCTTCATAACTTCGATTACGCCAACAACATCACCCTTCTTTACCTTATCGCCAACCTTAACGTATGACGGTTCTTGGGGCGACTTTGCAGTATAAAAGACACCAACACTTGGCGAATTGATCGTATTATTACTGGTTGCCGCAACTTTAGTCGCCATTACTGGTTGTTTCTCTTGAGAAGGAGTAGGCGCAGGCGCTACCGGTTGAATAGTTTTAAGGTCGCTACTGGTTGGTCGCGCCGTTATTTTAATCTGCTCATCTTGATGCGAATATTCAATTGCGGCAAGGTCGTTCTCTTTTAATAATTTAATCAATTTTTCTATGTTATCAGTATTCAATTAAAATAATTGCTTTATCCGTTGGCTGGCAACCCGGTTAATCCCGTATGGCGGTATATAACGGGTATCACTGATTTTATTAGCAAGATCAGTGAGCATTTGCTCTTTTTTCCGGAGCCTAGCAGTCGCCGTTGCCAGATCAATTAAATTAAATTTGATTTTTTGACCAGGGCGGCACTGAACCAGCTTATTAAGATCATAACTGGCGACAACTGCAATTAAAGGATAACCGCCAGTCGTCTGCCGGTCAGCCATCAAAACGATTGGTTGACCATTAGTAGTAAGCTGAATTGCCCCACGGACGGTTGCCGTAGAAAGCATACTGGGCAAGGTAGTTGTCAACTTATTTCCTTGCAAGCGATATCCCATTCGATCTACATTGCTACTTACTTGATACACTTGACTAGTGAAAAGCTGTTGGTCATTAGCTGAAAAATCAGTCCACTGTGGTCCCGCTAAAACATGAATAGTTACAACCTGTTGTTTAGCTGGCCAATGTGGGGTGGTCGTTCGCCGATGATAATATGCTGTAAGAGTCATTGTCGAATGGTAATTGAGCTGGTCACCGCTTTTTAACTGGCGACCATGATAACCACCAAGCTGTAAACGCAGGATAGTGGAATAACTATCAAGAAACTTATTAACCTGCCACCCACCCTTGATGGCAAGATAACCAAATACTCCTGCACTCATATTACCGATTGCTAACTGATCACCACTATGAATCTGAATACATTGATAACTTGGTAAAGGTTCACCGTTCAATTGGGGAGTGACGTTACCACCAGTGATTGCAATAAATGCTGGTTGATCAAAGGTAATTGTGGGGCCAGTTAATACAAATTCCAGAACCGGCGCCCCCAACGGATTTCCAACTAGAAGATTGGCAATTTTCATTGCTTCCTGATCCATACTGCCAGCTTCAGGGAACCCATCAATTTGGTGCTGAGGTCGCCCCAAATCTTGAATCGTCGTTTGCGTTCCAGGAGTTAATACATTAATCGTTGCCATCATTTAATCGTTGCCATCATTATTCACCACCTTGACATGATATTGGCCCTGTCGGTCGGCTTGCCGAATTCGCTCATATTCATCGTGATCGATCGCAAAAAACCGAACCTTATCGCCAGCAGCATAAAAGCTTTTAGGGTGTTCAGGATGATAGAGGGTCACCGGAGTTCGCCCAATAATTTGCCAACCACCCGGGGAAGTAATCGGATAAAAGCCAGTCTGTTTACCTGCAATTCCAATACTTCGAGCAGCAATCTTAAGCCGGGGCTTAGCAAGACGGGGCATCGCAATCCGGTCGGTAACACTTGCCATATATGCAAAGCCGGGAAGAAAGCCTAGAAAGTAAATTAAGTAATCCCGACTAGTATGAAGTTTGATTGCCCCGGCTTCATCGGTATGAGCAAACTTGGCAAGGCCGGAAAGATCAGGCCCGTATTGTCCGCCATATAAAACTGGAATTAACCAGGTTTTGGTGGGAGCTGGTTTGTTGTGAAAAGCCCGACTAACAATTGAATCAAGCACGGGGATGAGGTCGGTTGCTACCGCGTTGACGCCATCAAAGAGAACAGTCAAGGTCCGATAAGCGGGAATAACGGTGTAAATTGCTGGGATATGAGCACTTAAAATCAATCTGCTAATTTGATGAATCCGAAGGTTAACTGCAGGATCAATCCGATTAACGAATGAAATTTCAAGTGCCTGATCACCAAGTGGATTTATTTGATACTGTTTCATTCAAGCCGCAAATTGAGTTTCGCCATGTTCTCCAATAACATAACCAGCTACGTCAGTAATTGATTTATTGACTGCGGTAGCAACAGCACGGTGCAGACGGGCAGTATCTAAAGAAGTTTCAGTTCCGAAAACGGCATGGGCTGGCAACCCACTTTCTTGCTGCATTAGTTGCGCAATTACGTCACAGGGATTGGAAATACAGATCATGACGCCATGAAAACCGCTTTGCTTAATCCGTGGACCTACTTCTTTAACGATCCGCGCTGAACTAGCTAGTTCGCCAACCCGGTTGTTTGAACGGTCGTTGGGGTTGCCTAAAACGATTTTAATATTACCAGCCGCAAAAATAATTACGTCGGCATCTGCTAAGGTTGCCCAGTCATCGTGATAGGGGATAAAGGAAAGCTTAGTTGTCGTAGCTAAGTAAGCCTGCTGGTCGGTTAAATCAAATGCATTAGCCCGCGCCACCTGATCTTGTTCATCAATTAATACTAATTCACTGGCAATTCCAGCAGTAACGATATTTGTCGCGACGGTCGCACCAACGTGACCGAGGCCAATTATTGCAACTTTATTTCCCATCTACTTTACCTGGTTGAAATTATGTTTGATCGCTTGAGCTGATTTTTCAAATAGCTCTTGTTCATGATTGGTTAAATCTAACGTTGGTTGATCAACCACTCCGGTTGCGCCAATGGTAGTCGGCTGACCAATGTAGACTCCCAGACGCTGACAAAGTGAACTGGCAGGGAAGGTTCGTTTTTCATCATTTAAGACTGACTTTAAGATGGTTAAAGCCGTCATTTAGCTAGCAAAATGCCACTTATTAAGACGTCGTTGATTAATACGAAAACCTTTAACGGCGTTATGTGTCCAGTGGTCGATAATCTGTTTGCCAACGCTTAGTGGTCGTGAAACAGTTTCAGCATAGGTATTCAAGAAGAGGTTACCGTACCGGTCGAGGTGGCCAAAGGGATGATGATTGATCTTAAAGACATAGCTAATCTCACCGTGCTTTTGCGGATCAATTTCTACCTGATCATTCTTCATAACTTTCAGCAATTCTTTACAAGTCATTGCTTTCATTTAGTTGCCAGCTTGGGCTGCTCGTTGTTCTTCAGCCTTAACCCGGTCTTTGATGTACTTAGCTGAGGTTGCTAGCTTTTTCTGTTCAGTGGCTGTTAAGTCGAGCTGCAATTGTTCAACTACTCCATCGCGGCCAACTACTGCCGGGTACGAAAGGTAAGTGCCATATTCTTCGCGGTAATTAGACACTGGCATTTCTGTTCGAGCATCACTCAATAAGGCGTTAGTCAGACGAACCGCCGCTGTTGCTACCCCATAATTGGTATATTTTTTGCCCTTATAAACCATATAACCGCCTTGTCGCGAACGTTCTTCGACATCGGCTAAATCCACTCATTCTTTAGCCAGATCAACCACCTGCTTGCCCAAAACGCGAACTGTCGACCAGGCGGTAAACTGAGAGTTACCATGTTCACCAAGATTAAAGCCAACTACCGATCGGGAATCTACATTTAAGGCTTCGCCAACGCAAGCCCGCATCCGAGCTGAATCCAGCAAGGTTCCTGTCCCCAGCACGTGTTCTTTAGGGAGCCCCGTCAATTTCTGATACATGGAGGTAATAACATCACATGAATTAGTTACGTCGACTAACTTACCATGAAAGCCATTATCAACCAGTTTTTTTGCTACTAACGGGACTTGAGTACGAGTAAATTTAAATTCTGCAAAACGATCATGATTAGGCGTATCAACTAGCTTCGATTTACCAAGGGTCGAAACCACCACATCACAATCAGCCAATTGTGAATCATCGTTAACGGTCAAATTAGTATGATAAGGCAGGTTTGCCATTGCATCTCTTAAATCAAGCGCATCAGCGCGAACCTTTGCTTCGTTCGTGTCATACAGTGCTAAATCATCCGTAAATCCACAAGCAACGAGGTAATGAGCAACGGTTGCCCCGACATGTCCCATTCCAATAACTGCTACTTTCCTAGTCATTTAATCATTGACATTAACAACCACATCACCGAATCCGTGGTCAAACTTAGCTTCCCACTTGCCTGCTGTTAAGTGTGGGGGTAAGAGAAAGGTACCAGATGAAACTAGCTGTCCCGCTCGGAACTGTTTACCCTGGGCAGCAAGTTTACCGACTAGCCATTGCAAAGACTTAAAGGGATTACCAAGGACTTCACTAGACTGTCCTGTCGCTTCTTTTTGTCCATCATGATAGAGAGTCGCATTTACGTTGGCAGCATCATCAACAGTTGAGAATACTTCATCTGCTGGCCGCTCCCTGCCATACACAACGTAACCACCAACTGCGCAATCACTCATAACACAGTATCTATTTAGGTCGGGAAACCAGTCAGCAAACCGACAGTCAGGGAGCTCCAAGGTTCCACAAACGGTGGTCTTATGACGAAGATCATCTAAACTATCGCTTGGTAATAGGTCTTCCGTTGCGCGAAAGCCTAATTCAACTTCTAATAACGGAGCCATTGTTTGTTGCTTTAATGATAAGACCGCTGGTGATGGTAAAAAGTGGGAATCAACTTGTTGTCCATACAGTGGGCTATCAGCATCAAACATGTCCTGAGTTTGCTGGCTAGTCAATGAAACTTTGTAGCCGCCGGTTGGTAACTGCTTTAACCGGGCAACGCAATCTTGAACCGCATAGGCCGTTTCATCGTCGGTTACAACCCCTTCCCAGTCTGCTCTTTTTAGTGGCTGCTTAGTTTGGTAAGCATTAAACAGTGCTTGGGCAAATGATTTTTGTTGTGTATTTAAGGTAACGTTTTGATTAGTCATTTAACCAGGTAATTCTCGAACAGTTCCAGCCGTAAACACTTGCATCCCCTGAGGCGTTCGCAGACTCAAGTAACCATCATCCGTTAGGTGATCAAAATAGCCAACTACTTGTGTGCGCCCAGTATCAACCACGAGATGCTTTCCAGCTAGAAACTGGTGGTTCCGGTACACTTGCAACACCTGTGACCAAGGACAACTAGTCAATAGGTCCCAAAAACGAGCAGTAATTGCCTCAATAATAGCCAAACGCTGGCAATCACTGACTGGCGTCGCACTCAACCAGCTAATTTGCGAGCGTAATTCAGCTGGTACCTTCGCAGGCGCAGCTAAGTTAATGCCCCAACCGATGACGGTTCCGCAAACATGATTTTCATTATTAACGGCCGCCTCTGCCAAAATACCAGTAACTTTGCGACCGCTACAATATAAGTCATTTACCCACTTAATTGATAACGGTCGGGCAAAATGACTACTTAACACTTCATAAGCGGCAACTGCGGCTGTCACGGTCAAGTGCGCCCCTGATATTGCTAATTGACTAGGTAATGCAAGGGTAAAATAAGCTCCGCTGCCTGCGGGTGAATAAAATTTCCGGGTAAATTTACCATGGCCGGCAGTCTGCTGACGGGCGGTTACTAAAAATGGCGCTGTTGCCCCCGTCATCAACCGGTGCTTTGCCCACTCATTGGTTGATGATAGCAGCGAGTAATTATAAGTCGCGATCCCTCGCGCATTAAGTTTAGTAAATTTATGCATTTACTTAGTTAAAGTTAACAATAAATCCTGGCTCTTTAAATGATTACCAACGCTAGCGTAAATTTTTGCTACTTTACCCGTAAATGGTGCTTTGACAGCCGATTCCATTTTCATTGCTTCGGTTACCACGAGGATATCTCCAGCCTTAACCTGGTCACCAACTTGTACGTTAACTTTAACCACAGTCCCATTCAGTGGCATCCCTAACTGACCGGGATCATCCGCTGCTGCCTGCGGCGTTGCTTTCACTGTTTCTTTTAAGCTATTATCCCTAACCATTAATTGCAAACTTCGGCCATTAAGTTCAAAAAATAATGTCCGCTTACCATCTTGATTTGGGGTTGAAATAAAGTCTAATTTGAGAATCATCTCTTGCCCTTGACCATACTGAATGTGTTTAACTTCTCCCGGCCGCATTCCCTGGAAATAAGTCGTAGTATCTAGGTCCATTACCTCACCATACTGCTGATAATTCTTAAAGTAGTCAATAAACACCTTCGGATACATTAAATATCCTTGTAAATCATCTTCACTGGGGGTGTGTTTAATCTTGTTAGTCAGTTCCTGCTTAATTGCTTTAAAATCAGCTGGCTTAGCTAAACTCCCTGGCCGAACCGTAATCGCTGGGTGATCTTTTAAGACGACCTGCTGTAATTTCTTAGGGAAGCCACCATAAGGCTGCCCGAGATCCCCCGCAAAGAAGTTAACCACTGATTCAGGAAAGTCAATGTGTCGACCCTTAGTAAAAATATTTTTCTTATCCAGATGATTTTGGATCATAAAGATTGCCAGATCACCGACAACTTTCGAACTTGGAGTTACCTTAATAATGTCACCAAGGAGTTGATTAACTTCCCGGTACTTCGCCTTAACCTGACCAAAATCTTTAATTCCTAACGATTGGGCTTGCTGTTTTAAATTAGAGTACTGCCCACCAGGCATTTCAGTGCGGTACAGGTCTGGCTGTGGAGCATTAATCCCGTTGCTAAAGTCATGGTAAAGCGGACGAACACCTGCCCAGTATTGGTTCAGCACTTCGACATTATGCATATTCAAAACGGGCTGTCGCTGGTCACCTTCGAGCGCATAGTAAAAGGTTCCCATACTAGGTTGACTAGTTGTCCCAGCCATCGCCGCCATTGCAACATCTACCACGTCCACGCCAGCCTTGGTTGCTGCCACGTAAGTTGCTACCCCATTTCCGGTCGTGTCATGAGTGTGAAGGTGAATAGGCACATCAAACTTAGCTTTTAAATGACCAACCAATTCGTAGGCTGCCTGCGGTTTTAACAACCCTGCCATATCTTTGATGCCAATCATTTGTGCACCAGCATCAATTAACGATTGGGCCAATTGCATATAGTAATCCAACGTATACTTATGCTCGGTAGAGCTCAGAAAATCGCCGGTAAAACACATTGTTCCTTCAGCAATTTTCCCAGTTTCTCGTACATATTCAATACTTCGCTGCATCTGTTCAATCCAATTGAGGGAATCAAAAATTCGGAAAACATCGACTCCCACCTTAGCACTATGGTCAATAAAACGTTTCAAAACATTATCAGGATAATTCTGGTAACCCACTGCATTAGATGCTCGCAGCAACATCTGTTGGAGAGTATGTGGCATATACTTTTTAAGTAACCGTAGCCGGACCCAAGGATCTTCGCCTAGGAATCGATAACAAACATCAAAAGTGGCCCCACCCCAACTCTCCACTGAAAAGAGGTTTGGCATTGCCTGATCATAAATCTTCATTGCTGGCAGCATATCGTGTGTTCGCATTCGAGTAGCAAACAAACTTTGGTGGGCATCCCGCATTGTAGTATCAGTTAATAATACCTGGGACTGCTTTTTTACGTAGTCCATTGCGGCCGTGGCTCCCTGCTCATCTAAGATATCCTTAACCGTCTTGCCAGCCGTCGCCGAAGTGGGTTGTAATTGGCTGTATCGTGGCTGCGGCAATTCTGCCGAGTTTAAGTGCTTCTGCTTAGTTACCCCAGCAAAGCCATTCACGGTGACATTGCTAATATACCTTAATAATTGTATTGGCGTATCTGGTTGATGATCAAAGCGGAATAATTCCGGATGTTCATCGATAAAGGTTGTTGAACAATTTCCGGCAACAAAAGTGGGGTGACGTAACACGTTAACCATAAAGGGAATATTCGTTTTGACACCACGTAGCCGAAACTCATGTAGAGCTCGAAGCATCTTAACCCGTGCTTCTGCAAAGTCGTCCCCCTTAGTACAACATTTAACTAATAGGGAATCGAAGTATGGAGTTACAACATACCCGGAGTAAACATTGCCATCAAGCCGCACTCCAGTACCACCGGGAGCATGGTAGGTCAATACCCGACCAGTATCTGGCATAAAATTATTTTCAGGATCTTCGGTCGTTACTCGACACTGAATAGCTGCACCATGAAAATGCAAGTCTGCTTGGTGAGGCAATCCAATATCTTGATGAAGATCCTCCCCTGCAGCAATCCGAATCTGGGCTTTAACAATGTCAACCCCAGTAATTAATTCAGTTACCGTATGTTCAACCTGAACCCGTGGATTAACTTCAATAAAGTAAAACTGCTCAGGCGTCGCTAAAAATTCAATTGTCGCAGCGTTTTGGTAGTGGACGCTCTTCATTAATTTAAGGGCTAAATTACAAACCTCTGTCCGTCGTTCTGGTGTTAACACTACACTAGGCGCAAATTCAACAACCTTTTGGTGACGACGCTGAACGGAACAGTCCCGTTCAAATAAGTGCATCACGTTACCATGTTCATCTGCCAAAACCTGCACTTCAATATGCTTGGGGTGTTGAATATCTTTTTCAACATACATTTCATCCGACCCAAATGACTTTAAAGCCTCGTCTTTTGCTTGGTCAAATTCGGCAGCTAGCTGTTGGTAGTTTTCAACAATCCGCATGCCCCGGCCACCACCACCGTTAGCAGCTTTAATCATAATTGGATAACCGTACTGATGAGCAAAGGTTTTAACTTGTGCAAGACTAGTGACATTACCCGTCAAACCAGGAATCGGCTGTAAACCCGCCTTCATCGCTACCTGCCTAGCAACGAGCTTATCACCAAACATACGGAGATGCTCTGGCTTAGGACCAATAAATTTAAGGCCATTATCAACGCACGCCTGAGCCAAATCAGCATTTTCAGCTAAGAAACCATATCCGGGATGAACGGCTTCAGCACCAGCAGCCTTTGCTACTCGAATAATTTCATCAATATCAAGGTAGGCGTCGATAGGTTGTTCATTTTTCCCAATCAGATAAGCTTCATCAGCAGCAAAACGATGAGCACTATACTCATCTTCTTTAGCATAAACTGCTACCGCTTTGATTCCCAGTTCATGACAAGCGCGGGTAATCCTGGTGGCAATTTCACCACGGTTAGCAATTAAAATCTTCTTAAACAACTACATTTCCATTCCCATTTTCTTGTAGGATTCCATTCCGCCAAGCCACAGTTGATCCATCGGCACATGACGTTCTTCAGCAAAAGCCTTCATGATCGTCATGTGATTCATTAAATGATACTTCTTGTTGGGATTTGCTGGATCGATCACTTGAAGTTGGGCCATCATGCCGCCATCCTCATGCTCAAGGATATGACAATGATACATAAAGACGCCCGAAACATGGAACCACACCTTAATCACAACATGTGCACCAGGATTAACTGCAACCGTATCCTTCAGCCCTAGTTCATTAGGGTATGGTGCATGGCCATTCCGCGAAACAACTTTAAATGCGGTTCCATGCATATGGTATGGGTGAATCATTCCGGGAGCCGGGTTTGTATTACAGATATCCCACAGTTGAACCTTCCCCATCGGCATCTGATAGTCAATCCGATCCATCTGGAATTTCTTACCGTTCATCGCAACCGCTTCATCCATTCCGTCAAGGGTAACATGGTGAACTGGAAGGTCTGGATCAACAGCTAGATCTGGCACTTCAAATAGGGTGGCTGGAATCGTGGTATTATCAGGCTTAAATTCATGAATTCGGAACCGGAGAAGAGGAACATCATCAGAGTAAAGCGTCACAACATCCCCCGGCTTGTACTTGCCAAAGTCGACAATAATTTCTTGCCGCTCTGCACAGGTAATCAAGAGCTTCGTCATTCTAACCGGATGTGGTAACAGGCTTAGGTCACCAGCAATCTGAGTAAATTCAAGATCATCACTAAAGTGTAACCGGAATTCGCGGCGGTCAGCACCATCCAAGAACCGCAAACGAACTTTCTGGGTCGTAACATCAAAGTACGGATTAATCGTACCGTTAATCATCGGTGTTGGTCCGGCGACACCATCGGGATCATAGTCCTTCCGGTAGTTCCACTGGTTATTTTCATGAAAACGACGGTCTTGTAAAATAACTGGAATATCGTCAACCCCGTAAGTTCGTGGTAACGGAAGGCTCTGCTCATGTTCATCTTGGACAATTGCCCCAGCAGCTAAGCCCTGCCATACCTGCTCGGCGGTTGCTGGACACGGGTGGGCATGTAACCAAACAAAAGCGGCTGGTTGATTGATCTTAAAGGTAACGTCACGACTGCCACCTGGATAGACAGGGGCATGACAACCACCATCCTCAATCGGACCGGGAATCGCTAACCCATGCCAGTGAAAAGTCGTTAATTCAGGTAGATGGTTAACCAGGTGCAAATGAATGGTCTTCCCATTTTTAAACACTACTGTCTTACCTAACAGCGGCGCATTGTATCCCCAGGTCTTCGTTTTTTCACCGGGCATCAACTGGACCGCGCCTGTTTGAGCAACAATTGTGTAATACATGTCCGTTGCCGTTTCCTTATCCGGCTGCAATATTTTAGGAATGTTTAATGGCTGTTGCGGTACCTGTGGTTCTTCCAATGGCACATAACCACCATCATGATAATCATAAGCTGCCTCATCATAAAAATAGTGATCGATTACTTCGTCTTTACTCATCTAGCAATTACGGAAGTCTTTCTTTTTACTCAGACCATCACGACGAAGAATACCGTTGGTGTTTTCGTTTAACCCTCGCTGATTAGGCGCACCGACTTCCGCAAAGTATGTATGGATATCATGCTTATTGGCAATCTCACGCCAGCCCGCAAATTCCTTACCGTTGTCAAAGGTGATGGACTTAAAAAGATGACGAGGCTGTTTTGATAGCCACTGATCCAAATAATAGTTTACACTTTCGACCGTTTTGTGATGGACATTCAAGACAATCTCAACTTTTGAGATTCGTTCTACTAGGGTCATCACAGCGCCATGGTGAGCTTTCCCTTGAACTGTATCAGCTTCTAAATGACCAAATTCATGTTGGTAATACGGAAAATCGCGGTAACGTTGGTAAATACTGCGACCAAGATGGCCAGCTTTCCCACGTCGTTCAACGTAGCCATTTGAATGACGGTTACCTTTCATTGGTAACTGCTTAACATCAAAGTCATATTGACCACGGGCAAACATGCGATAAAGTGTCCGCATACTACAACTGATTTTCTTCTCTGACCGACCAATAATGGTATCTGGTGTCCAACCTTGACTAACTTGCTTGGTAATGTAACTTACTTCATCATCAGGTAATGTCATTGGTTTACGACCACAACGGCGCTTATTCCGTTGGTACTGCTTTAAATACTGCGCAATTGTCTTACCCGTATCTAAATAACGATAAACTCGATAAATTGTTTCAGCACTACGCTTTAGTGATTTAGCAACTTGATAAGCTCGAGTGTCTTGACGATAAAATTCAGCTATGAGAGTTAATTCACGTGTGGTAAGATGTTTGTAGGTCATTAGTGCTGACTAGAGGATTCGAACCTCCGACCTCATCATTACTAGTGACGTGCTCTGCCAACTGAGCTAAGTCAGCATCGCATGGCAACGTCCTATCCTCGCAGGGAGCGATCCCCCAACTACTTTCGGCGTGTTGAAGCTTAACTTCTGTGTTCGGCATGGGAACAGGTGTATCCTTCAAGCCATCATCACCACACTTTCGCATGGCAACGTCCTATCCTCGCAGGGAGCGATCCCCCAACTACTTTCGGCGTGTTGAAGCTTAACTTCTGTGTTCGGCATGGGAACAGGTGTATCCTTCAAGCCATCATCACCACACTTTTTGTCCCTTCGGACGAGAGCTTGTGCTCTCAAAACTAAATCCTATCTATTCTCTTCCAATAAACCTTACCGCTCCTTGGTTAAGTCCTCGACCGATTAGTAATGGTCCGCTCCATGCCTCACGGCATTAGTGGGTTAGTGCCTTAAAAAGTTGTCCCATTGGTCTACTTGTGGCTGTGTTAATCGGAATTATTCCTTGTACTGCTCCAATTGACGGCTTTGTCGGTGCCTTTCTTAGAAACTCTCCAGTTCGAATATGCATTTCCTGTAATAGGCTGGTTTGAGCCACTCGAGGATGAACTGTTAATTGTTCTAGGATTGTATTTAAACTAGCTTGCAGTTCACCATTCATTCGGGCTTCAATTAAACCAATCATGGCTTTAGCCCCCTGCTCAGTCCATGACTTGCCCTGTTTCTTCATCCGGTAAGTAAAAGCCCGGTGAGAACTTTCGACTGAACCAATTAAATGAATATCCTTAAATCCACGCATTTGTGGTGAGAGGATATACCGCCAATTTCGGCGAAATTGGCGGTATATCCTCTCACCACAAATGCGTGGATTTAAGGATATTCATTTAATTGGTTCAGTCGAAAGTTCTCACCGGGCTTTTACTTACCGGATGAAGAAACAGGGCAAGTCATGGACTGAGCAGGGGGCTAAAGCCATGATTGGTTTAATTGAAGCCCGAATGAATGGTGAACTGCAAGCTAGTTTAAATACAATCCTAGAACAATTAACAGTTCATCCTCGAGTGGCTCAAACCAGCCTATTACAGGAAATGCATATTCGAACTGGAGAGTTTCTAAGAAAGGCACCGACAAAGCCGTCAATTGGAGCAGTACAAGGAATAATTCCGATTAACACAGCCACAAGTAGACCAATGGGACAACTTTTTAAGGCACTAACCCACTAAAACTGTATATTTAAAGGCTACCTATGAAAACTTGACAGATACCTTAGGAGACAAGGGGATTTGAACCCCTGCACGCTTTTACACGCCTAACGGTTTTCGAAACCGTCCTCTTCAGCCACTTGAGTATGTCTCCTTATTGATTAGCAATATCGTATGTAGTTTTGCCATCTTTGGCCGTATACAACGCCTGACTAGAATCACTTGGATTCATAATACTAATTGAATATCCTTCACCTAATGCTTTTTCTACTTGCCCTGAATTGCTTTTAATCGACTTAGTTAAGTTAGGCCAGCCCATTTGTTCAGCCTGACTTGGATCTTGCGCTAAAGCTTTCAATGCTTCAACCGTATTATCATCAGTTGGCGTGATCTGGAATGTCTTACTATCTTCGTTATAATCAACTGAACCTAATTTTGAATAACCCTTTTGCATTTGACGCAAAACAGCCATTGTCTTACTTTCTTGTTGCGCTTCATTTGCACTTGAATTGCCAATCGCTAATCCATTTGAAAATGATGAAAAACTACTGGACCGCGCCACTTGTGAAGATGAAGTACTTTGGCTTGAGCTAGCAGAATTATTATGATGAAAATAAGGTAAATTAATCACACCATAAACAATTGCGATAATACTCAATACTACAATAATTGTCCCGCTTTTCCATTCGCGATACTGTTGCCATGAATTAGCAAGATAAAAACCACCCAAAATCAAAAATAAGGCTCCCATTATTACTAAGAAAATCATTTAAAATTCCATTAATGCCTTCATATCGTAATCTTTAAGCTTATCGCGACCATGAAGATCTTTTAATTCGATTAAGAATGCACAGCCAACAACAATACCACCCATTTGTTCAACCATATCAATTGTTGCAGAGATTGTTCCACCTGTAGCTAAGAGATCATCCACAACAAGAACCCGTTGTCCCGGTTTAATTGCATCGGCTTCCATTTGCAAGGTAGCTGTTCCGTATTCTAAGTCATAAGATGCACTAATTGCTTTTCTTGGCAACTTACCCTTTTTACGTGCTGGAGCAAATCCAACACCCAGTTCGCGAGCAATAGGACACCCAACAATAAAACCTCGCGCTTCTGGTCCTACTACCATATCTACCTTTTTATCCTTAGCATAATCAACTAATTCGTCAGTAGCTTGCTTAAAGGCAGCCCCATCAGCCATTAATGGCAAAATATCTCGAAAGATAATACCCTTTTCTGGATAATCAGGAACACTAGCTACGTATTTATAAAGGTCTAAAGCCATTTATTCTAAATTTAAATATTTCAATAACCAGTTAGCAACCGTTGCAGCATCATTAAAAAGCAACTGTTGTTCAACTTTATATTGTGCTAATTGTTTTTGATAACGTTTAGTTTGCGTTAAATCAGTCTTATTAGTTGACTCATTAAACTTTAACACATCATCTTTTATTGTAACAAATCCTGCTTCAGAAAACACTTGAATCATTAGATTTAATCGATCCATATTAATCTTTAAATGATTGCTAACTGCTTTAGCTTGCATGGGCCATTTTAATTCTTTTTGCTTATAAATAAATCGATAAAGCTGTGCAAAATCATTCCGTGTTGGCAGTCCAGCTAAATAGGCACTTTTTCGCTGATACAGTAATAAGCGAATAGTTGCTGGTTCTTCTTCATCCTCTGCAAAAATCCGTTTTAGCATTTCTTCACTAGATGGGCAGTCAACCAGCGTTACTTGTTGACCAGAAAAATCAGTCTTAATTGCTTCTTCGATCGATAAAGTATAGCCAGGAGCCACATGGGGAGCAATATTTTCTCGCAATCTTGGCTCTCTTACAATGTAATAATCTGAAGAACTAAAAAGCTGAGGAGTTAGTTTATTCGTTCGTTCATCAATAATTACCGTTCCATTAATTTGGAGATCTTCTAACATCAGTTGGACACTTTTTTTACCACGCCACTCATTAAGACTAACTTTAACGGCTAAATTAATTTGTCCGGTTGGCGCGGATAATAGTGTTGCCAAATTTCCTTGACCAAAAGCAACGACTGTTAGATTTTTTTTATCACTTACAATCGAAAATTTTAAATGCTGGTGTTCCTGTCCCATTGTTTTGACATCGACAACTTTAACGTTATTTAATTCAAAAACCGGTTCCATATTTCCTGGACCAAATGGAGCAACCCGTTGAATATCGTTATATAACTGTTGGGTAACATCAGCTGGTACAAGTTTCATTGCGATTGGAAGAGGTTGCTTTACCGTTGGATCAAATTTTTGTTTGACTGCTTCTTCTTCCAAGGCTATTTGCAGAGGTACAATATTTTTCGAATCAAAAGAAAGACCACAAGCAGCAGGGTGCCCGCCAAATGTCGTAAATAGTTCACGATGAGCCTCCAAGGCATTGAACAGGTTAAAACTGTCAACGCTTCTACCAGATCCTTTTATTAAGGTCGGATTATTTTGATCAGTTGATGCGACAATTGTTGGCTTTCCAGTCTCATTCATAATCCGACTGGCAACAATTCCTAATACGCCTTGATGCCAACCTTTTCCAACAATTAATAAGGTCTTTTTCTGCTGGTTAGCTGAACTATTAGCTTGTTTTTCTGCCTCTTTCATAATATCAGCAACTAGGTTCTGACGTTCTTTATTCGCCTGATCTACCTCTTTAGCTAATTTTTGTGATTCATTCTCATCTAAACTCGTCAGTAATTTAACTCCATCATTAGCATCAGCAATTCGGCCAAGCGCATTTAGCCGTGGTGCAATTCCAAATCCAATATCCTGATCAGTTAGATTGTTAGCTTTAATATCAGCTAATTTCATTAAAGCCGCTAATCCTGGACGCATCCCCTGTCGTAATTGCTGAATGCCACAGGAAATTAACGCATGATTTTCGTCCGTAACGTTTACTACATCAGCTATTTCACCAATTGCAACTAAGTCCAGTTCTTCAACAGGAAACTCACCAGTTAAAGCCCAAGCCACCTTAAATGCAACACCAACGCCTGACAAATCAGGAAAAGGATAATTACTACCAGGATAACGAGGGTGAACGATCGCAACCGCATTAGGCAAGTCAGCAGGCAACTCATGGTGGTCAGTAATTACAACATCTACTCCTGCTGCTATTACCTTATCGATAACATTTTTTCCGCTAACGCCATTATCCACCGTAATAAAAAGCTGGGTACCATTATCAATAAGGCGTTGGTAAGCGTCCATGTTAGGCCCATATCCATCTGTAAACCGATTTGGGACATAATAATTAACATTGGCACCGATAGATAATAACGTTTCATACATTAAGGATGTGCTAGTAATTCCATCGGCATCATAATCACCATAAATAGTAATTTGTTCTTGCTTTTCAACTGCCTGCTCAATTCGCTCAACTGCTTTATCCATATCATGCAATAAGGTTGGATCATGGATCTCTTCTATCGATGGTTCAAAGAATTTTTTTGCTTGTTCGGTTGAATCGATTCCTTGCTGAGCTAATAAGGTTGCCAATATTCTAGAAATGCCTAACTCTTTTTCAAGATTATCAACAGTTGCTGAGGAAGCATTATCGGCAAGTTCCCACTTAAATTTTGCATCAATCATTTATAAGTTCTTCTTATCCTGTTGGAAATCAAAAAATTTTTTAATTGCCCAGTCACCTAAACCGGGAATAACTTGGTAAGCCCAGCCAAGACAAGCCACATATCCTGGAACATTAATTTCCCTCGTCTTATACCCAACATTATTCCAAATTCGTCGAGCTAAGTCTTCAGGAGAGATAAATATCCATTTTGGTAAATGGGCCCGATACGTATAATTATTATCCGCTTTATCAAAGAAAGGTGTATCAATTGGGCCAGGATTAACTGTCAACACTTGGACACCATAATCAGCAACTTCCATTCGTAAAACGTTATCAAACTGGATTACCCCAGCCTTCGTTGCTGAATATACAGTGCTATTTGGTGTAGGTAATTTACCAGCTAATGAACCCATATTAATAATGGCCCCATACCCTTGATCCATCATTTGTTTAGCTACACACCGACTAATATACATTAAGGCTAAGAGGTTCGTATGTACCATTTTTTCCATTGAGCTGTAAGATTCCTTAACTACGGGAATAAAGTCACCAAGCCCAGCAGAATTAATTAATACATCGATTCCTCCTACTTCATGTTGAACCTTCGAAAGCACATCATCAATCTGATCAGGGTCGGTGACATCCAATTGATAAGCAAATGCTGGCCGACCAGATAAAATTAAACATTTCTTGGCTACCTCTTGCAACTTCTCAAGGTTACGAGAAACAACAACAACAATTGCACCACGACGAGCTGCCTCAAAAGCCAACTCTTTGCCGATTCCACTTGAACCACCAGTAATTAATACAACTTCATTTCGCAGAAAACGTAACGTCTTTACTCTTCTCAGCATTCATTTTTTAAACGGAATATCAATCACATCAAAATCATTAACAACTCGAGTATCAGGAATAATATTACGAACTTGATATGCCAATTGATAGGCTGCTTTACCGGTGTATCGTGCTGAAATATGATTTAACAATAATTTTTTAACACCAGCTTTTTTTGCAATTTCAGCTGCTTGTTTGCTGGTTGAATGATAATAATTGTATGCCATCTTCGTCTCATCTTTAGCAAAAGTACTTTCATGCACTAATACATCCGCATTTTGTGCTAACAAAATTGCATTCTTTGTTTGTCTAGTATCGCCTAAAATTGCAATAATTCGTCCAGGTTGAGGAGTGCCAATAAAGTCATGACCATCTAATACGCGACCATCAGGAAGAGTAACCGTTTTTCCAGCTTTTAGTTGACCGTAAATTGGCCCAGATGGTACTTTTTGTTCTCGTAATTTTTCAACTTGTAATTCTCCTGGATGATCCGCTTCTTCAATCCGGTATCCAAAACAAGCAATTTTGTGATCCAACTTTCGTGCAATCACTCTAAAACCATGATCATTAAATAGTTCCCCGTCATCTGTTATTTCAACAAAATGCAAAGGATAACTGAGGCGTGACTCACTTACTTGCAAAGAAGTCTGAACATACCGCTTTATTCCTATTGGTCCATAGATCGTCAATGGTTCGGTTCCTCCTTGAAAAGAGCGGGAACTTAGTAAACCAGGTAAACCAAAGATATGATCACCATGCAAGTGAGTAATAAAGATTTTTTCTATCTTTCGTGGCCTAATTGTCGTATTGAGAATTTGATGTTGAGTAGCTTCTCCAACATCAAATAACCAAATTGCGTTTCGTTCTTCTAACAACCGCAATGCAACACTTGCTACATTACGTTGCTTACTTGGGGAACCAGCGCCTGTTCCTAAAAATTCAAGTTGCATTTATTGAATAAATTCAAAAACAAATTTTTCAATTCTTACAAGATCACCATCTTGTACACCTTTAGCTCTTAACGCGTCATCAACCCCCATATGGCGAAGTTGACGAGCAAAGCGTAATTGACTTTCTTCATGAGTTAAATCAGTCATCTTAAATAACCGAATAAGTTTTTCACCGCCCAATACCCAGGTGCCGTCTTCATCCTTGGTAATGGTAAAGTCCGTCTCATCCTTCTTGTCAAGAGCAGCAGCACGATATTCAGCGACCAATTCTTTATCATGACTCTCACTATCAAATGCGGGTGTCTTATCTAAGAGATCAGCCGTTAATTGCATTAATTGTTGGACACCTTGATGAGTAACCGCTGAAATAGGGAAAATCTCTGGCTGCTTTTCTAAAGTCTTATCTGCTGCCAAATCAGCTTTAAAAGCAGCTAAGTTATCGGCAGAATTTGGCAAATCCATCTTTGTCGCAACTACAATTTGTGGTCGCTTTAATAATTCAGGATCGTAATTAGCAAGTTCCTTATTAATTTGCCGGTAACGTTCAATTGCTTGATGAGGATCTTCACTACTCATATCCACTAGGTGAAGAAGAACGCGGGTACGTTCAATGTGCCGTAAGAACTTCAATCCAAGACCGATACCCTTCGATGCTCCTTCAATTAAACCAGGCATGTCAGCCATCGCAAAATCACGGCCATCTGGTAGCATTACCATTCCGAGATTAGGAGTTAATGTCGTAAATTCATATGCAGCAATTTTAGGCTTAGCACCGGTTACTACTGATAATAAAGTTGACTTTCCAACAGAAGGGAACCCAATTAATCCGACATCAGCAAGCATCTTTAATTCTAATTCTAAGTAATGGTCTTCTCCTGGTTCACCATTTTCAGCAATTTCAGGAGCAGGGTTTTTAGCACTAGCAAAGTGAATGTTGCCGCGACCACCACGGCCACCTTTAGCCACTACTAATTCTTGGTCTTTTTCAACAAGATCACCAATAATCTCGCCGGTATCAAGGTCCCTAACGGTAGTACCTTGGGGAACAGCAATAATTGTATCTTCTGCACTTGGACCAGTCATCTGTTTACTCATTCCATTACCACCGTTTTTAGCTTTAAAAATTCGATGATAACGGAAATCCATTAAAGTCCGTAATCCTTCATCAACTTTTAAAATGATGCTACCACCACGGCCACCATCACCACCAGCGGGGCCACCGTTAGGAACATACTTTTCACGACGAAATGCTACCATTCCATCGCCACCCTTACCTGCATGTACTTCAATTTTTATTTGATCAACAAACATATTCATTCAATCATGACTACTACCCTTAGCAACCTCAGCATTTTTCTGCAATGAAACCTTGATTAACTGGGCGGTAGGTCGATTAATTCCTAGTGAATGGATTTCATCAACTGAGGCTTGAGCAATTTTGGTAATTGATCCATATTTTTTAAGCAATTTTGTTCGAGTTCGGGGTCCCACTCCCTTAATTTCATCCAAACGCGAGCTTAACGAATGCTTGGTATGAACGCGCCGGTGGAAAGTAATTGCAAACCGGTGAACCTCATCTTGAATGCGTTGAACTAAGTAAAAGCCTTGGCTCCGTGGATTCAAATTAATATGGTGATCATCATCCCCGAACAATAAGTCAGCGGTTTGGTGTTTATCATTCTTTACCATCCCTACTACCGGAATATCGAGACCAAGTTCATTCTCTAAAACATCTTTAGCCGCATCCATCTGAATTTCGCCACCATCCATAAAGATCATATCCGGCATTGGCTTATTCTCTTTTAAGAGACGCGAATACCTCCGTCGAATAACTTCACGGGTACTGGCAGCTTCGTCAGCATGATTAATCACCGTTTTCAATTTATACTTCCGGTAAAAATTTTTAGCTGGTTCTCCATTAACAAATACAACCATTGCACTAACAGGATCAGCCCCCTGAATATGAGAATGATCAAACGCTTCAATCCGGTGACCTTCTGGAAGTCCAAGGGCATCCGTAATCTCTTTCATCGCACCGGTAGTCTTACTTTGGTCCATCTCAAGCAGTCGAAATTTTTCATCTAAAGACAACTGAGCATTTTCATGTGCCATTGCTAAGAGGTCCCGTTTTTCACCACGAACCGGTGTCCGAACTGGTACCCCTAATATTTCACTTATTTCTTTATTGGGAAGGCCCTTAGGAAGAAGAATTTCACGAGGCAAAATATTATTGCGACGATTATAAAACTGGAGAATAAAGCTAGTCATTTCTTCAACTGCCGTATCCACGATTGGAAATAGACGTTTTTCTCGTTTCATCAACCGCGCCTGCCGAATAAAGAAAATTTGAATAGAAAGCCACCCTTTATCCATATAGAAATTAAATAAATCACGAGGGGTTTTATCATTTGAAATAATCTTTTGTTTTTCAACTGTCACTTCAATATAGTGAAGCTGGTCTCGAATTTCAGCAGCTCGTTCAAACTCCATGTTTTCTGCTGCTAGTTGCATCTTTTTGGTTAACTGTCGCTTAACTGTCGCTGTATTTCCACTTAAAAATGACTTAATTTTTTTAATTTGCTCTTCATATTCGCTCTTAGGAACGTCTTTAAAACAAGCTCCTAAACATTGTCCCATATGGTAATACAAACACGGACGGCCTTGATACCCATTACATCGTCTTAATGGATAAACCCTTTGAATAAAATGCATCGTCTCCTCCGCAGCATAGACATTTGGATAAGGGCCAAAATAATATCCACCATCTTTTTTTATTTTACTAACGATCTTAATTTGAGGATCCCGCTCATTTGTTATTTTTATGTAGGGATAACCAGTTCCCTTTTTTAATTTGATATTGAAATAAGGTTGATGTTTTTGAATAAGCGTTATTTCAAGTAAGAACGACTCCTTATTAGTCGAAGTTACAATGGTTTCAAAGTCCGCAACTTCTGAAACCATTTTAGCTACTTTACCGGTGTGGCTACTCTTAAAGTAAGACCGAACCCGATTTTTTAAATTTTTAGCTTTACCAACATAAATTATCTGATCATTAATGTTTTTCATCAGGTAGCAACCTGGCTTGTCAGGTAACAATGCTAGTTTATGTTCTAAATGTTCACTGGCCATTTATTTCTTTTCTTTATCCTTGCTATCTTTTTCTTTTTTATCGTCATTTTTTTTAGTTGCTTTTGGTTTTTTAGGATCAACCGCAAATTGATCAAATAATTTATCAAGCTGTTCGCTTCTTCTAGTAACTAATCCCATTTAATCTTGCTTTTTAAAACCAGTCGGATAGCGCTGATTTAATTCCTCAATATTTGCTTTGGCAACCTCTTCAAATGGAATATCGGCCCATTCTGCAATTTGAGATAAATACCATAAGACATCACCCATTTCGTGGATTAGTTCCTTACGATCTAATTTTCGACTACGAAAAGTATAGTTTTTTACTAAATCAACGACTTGTCCTGACTCACCAGCTAATCCTAATGCACAATTTGTTAAAACTTGTTCATTCCCATATAAGGTTCGTTTTGCTGCATTTTGGTATTCATTAAAATCCAATTAGTTCTTCCCCATTCGCTCTTCAATCCACTGCCAAACATCATCTTTACCCTTTTTCTCTGTAGCTGAAAATAGAATAATCGGTGTTGAACTCTCAACATCAAGGGTCTTTTTGATAAGGCTTAGTTGGCGATTCCATGCACTTCGTTTTACCTTATCAATCTTTGTCCCTACGATTAATGTTGGAATATTATAATATTGTAACCAATTATACATATTTACATCATCAGGGGTGGGTTCATGCCGTGCATCAACTAATTGAATAACTCCGCGTAATTGTTCACGTTGGGTTAAGTATTGTTCGATCATTTTTCCAAATCGTTCTCGCTCTTTTTTCGAGACTTTGGCATACCCATATCCTGGAACATCGACAAAATATACCTTATCCTCAACGTCATAGAAATTTAATGTCTGGGTTTTACCTGGCTGACTAGACGTATGAGCAAAATTGCGCCGGTTGATTAAGACATTTGTCAACGATGACTTCCCAACATTTGAACGACCAACTAAAGCAATTTCTGGAATATTTGTTTTAGGATATTGTTCATCACTTACGGCACTGATTGTTAAATCTACATTGTGAACTTCCATTTAAGAAGCTTTTTCATCCTTTAAAACGTAACGAGGTTCTGTATGTTGCGTTACACATCGTTTATCAATAATTACCTTTTCTACATCTTTACGACTTGGCAAGTCAAACATTACATCCCGCATTACATCTTCAA
The DNA here is from genome assembly GCF_013694365.1 of Limosilactobacillus reuteri. Taxonomy (NCBI): domain Bacteria; kingdom Bacillati; phylum Bacillota; class Bacilli; order Lactobacillales; family Lactobacillaceae; genus Limosilactobacillus; species Limosilactobacillus reuteri. The sequence continues at coordinate 1,654,710 of NZ_CP059275.1, read as the reverse complement.
TAATCGAACGGAGACCACGAGCACCTGTATTTCGCTTGATTGCTAGTTGTGCCATTGCTCGTAATGCACCATCAGTAAAGGTCAACTTACTTCCATCAAGGCGAATTAACTCTTGATATTGCTTAACTAATGCATTCTTTGGCTCAGTAAGGATTCGAACAAGGTCATCTTCATCAAGTTTTTCAAGAGCAGTCATCACAGGTAATCGTCCAATAAATTCTGGAATCAAGCCAAACTTAAGAAGGTCTTCTGGGATAACATGTTGCAAAATATTTTTATCCGTAACCTCTTCAGCTTCTCGTGAGTCTGTTCCAAATCCAATTGTCTTATCACCGAGTCGTTCCTTAACAATTGTTTCGATTCCATCAAAGGCTCCCCCAACAATAAAGAGGATATTCTTCGTATCAACTTGGATAAATTCTTGCTGTGGATGTTTACGTCCTCCCTGAGGTGGTACATTAGCAATTGTTCCTTCAAGAATCTTTAAAAGAGCTTGTTGAACCCCTTCTCCAGAAACATCACGCGTAATTGATACATTTTCACTCTTCTTTGCGATTTTATCAATTTCATCAATGTAAATGATTCCTTTTTCAGCACGTTCTACATCAAAGTCAGCAGCCTGAAGTAATTTAAGGATAATATTTTCAACGTCTTCACCAACGTATCCAGCTTCAGTTAAAGTTGTAGCATCTGCAATTGCAAACGGAACATTTAGAATTCGCGCAAGTGATTGGGCAAGATAGGTTTTCCCAGAACCAGTTGGACCAATTACGGCAATGTTGCTCTTTTGAAGTTCTGTATCATTATTATCGCCACTCATCATTGCATTAACCCGCTTATAGTGGTTATAAACAGCAACTGCTAATGTTTTTTTAGCATCACCTTGACCGATTACATAGTCATCCAGTTCGTTAACAATCTCTCCTGGAGTTGGCACACGGAAAGCTTTTTTAGCTTCATCTTCTGCTAGTTCCTGATCAATAATTTGTTTACAAAGGTCAACACATTCGTTACAAATATAGACGCCAGGACCAGCAACAATTTTTTTCACTTCATCTTGGGACTTTCCACAAAATGAACAGTGAACTGAATCCATACCAGTGGTATCTTCAAACATTTACTTGTCAGACTTTTCGTCATCCTTAACTTGCTTTGCTGAATCAGCAACTAAGTCAACAGCCTTACGGATCTTAATATCATGCATTAACATGTCTTTAGATAATGCCTTCTTAACAGCATCTTCTTCCATACCGTATTGCTTTGCAAGGTCAGAAATTTCTTTAGCAATTTCTTCATCAGTAGCATCTAAGTTAGCATCGTCAACAATTGCTTCTAAGACAAGGTTAGTCTTTACACGTTGAGCAGCATCATTAGCAAATTGCTTCTTCAAATCTTCTTCCTTTGTACCAGTAATTTGGAAGTACATTTGAGGACTGATACCTTGTTGTTGCATTCCTGCTAAGTATTGTTGCATTTGACGGTTAGTGTCATCATCCAACATTGCTTGTGGAATATCTTGGATTTCTGCATTAGCAACAGCCTTATTGATAGCAGCATCTTCAATAGCAGCCTTAGCTTGGTTATCCTTTTCTTCTTGAAGTTGCTTCTTAGTCTTTTCCTTTAATTCAGCTAAAGTATCAACATCTTCGTCAACATCCTTAGCGAAATCATCGTCAAGTTCTGGTAATTGCTTTTCCTTGATTTCGTGAATCTTAACCTTGAAAAGTGCATCCTTGCCAGCAAGATTCTTAGCGTGGTAATCTTCTGGGAAGGTAACATTTACATCAACATCTTCATCAGCGTTGTGACCGATTAATTGATCTTCAAAACCTGGAATAAATGAGCCTGAACCTAATTCTAGTGAGTAGTTTTCAGCTGAACCGCCATCAAATTCTTCACCGTCAACGCTACCCTTGTAATCAATAACGACAGTGTCGCCCTTTTCGGCTGGCTTATCTTCTTTTAATACAAGTTCAGCTTGTTGTTGACGCTTAGTTTCAAGTGCATCATCAACATCAGCATCAGTAACAGTGGTGTCTTGAGCAGGAACTTCCATACCCTTGTATTCACCTAATTTAACTTCTGGCATAACGTCAACTTCAGCAGTTAATACCCATGGTTGACCCTTTTCCATGCTCTTAATATCAATCTTAGGTTGATCTACAGGTTGAATGTTAGTTTCCTTTACTGCTTCGTTATATGCATCAGGTAATACCTTGTTTAAGGCATCTTGATACAATGATTCTTCACCGTACATTTGGTTAAAGATTTGACGAGGGACACGACCCTTCCGGAAGCCCGGAACAGTGATCTTTTTACGAGTCTCAACGAAAGCTTCGTCAATTCCCTTGTTAATAGTGTCGACATCAATTTCAAATGTCAATGTACCTTTGCTGGCATCGCTATCGCGTTCCCATTTTGCTGACATTTAGTCTAAGATGTCGGATACAACACCGGCACCAACAGTGTGTCCACCTTCACGAATAGTGAACTTAAGACCCTTTTCAAGAGCAACTGGCTTTTGTAAGTTAACAGTGAACGTAACGTTATCACCAGGCATAACCATTTCTACACCATCTGGTAATTCGATAGTACCAGTAACATCAGTTGTGTGGAAGTAGAATTGTGGACGGTAGTTTGAGAAGAATGGAGTGTGACGTCCCCCTTCTTCCTTAGTCATAACGTAAACTTCACCCTTGAAGTTCTTGTGAGTTTGGATTGAACCTGGTTCAGCCAAAACTTGACCACGTTGGATTTGGTCGTGTGAAATACCACGAAGAAGTACACCAACGTTATCCCCGGCTTCACCAAGATCAAGAGTCTTGTGGAACATTTCCAAACCAGTAACAGTTGACTTAAGAACGTCTTCAGTTAAACCAACGATTTCAACTTCGTCACCGACCTTAACAGTACCACGGTCAATACGACCAGAAGCAACAGTACCACGACCAGTGATAGTAAATACGTCTTCGACAGGCATCATGAATGGCTTGTCAGTAGGACGCTTTGGAGTTGGGATGTAGTCATCAATAACATCCATTAAGTGAAGGATAACTTTTTCTTGTTCTGGGTCACCTTCAAGTGCCTTAAGAGCAGATCCACGAACAACTGGAACATCGTCACCAGGGAAATCGTATTCGCTAAGTAAGTCACGAACTTCCATTTCAACTAAGTCAACTAATTCATCATCGTCAACTAAGTCAGTCTTGTTCAAGAATACAACGATGTATTGAACACCAACCTGACGAGCAAGAAGAATGTGTTCACGAGTTTGTGGCATAGGACCATCAGTAGCAGCAACAACAAGGATAGCACCATCCATTTGTGCAGCACCAGTGATCATGTTCTTAACGTAGTCAGCGTGTCCAGGGGCATCGATGTGTGCATAGTGACGCTTTTCAGTTTCGTATTCAACGTGGGCAGTGTTGATAGTGATACCACGTTCCTTTTCTTCTGGAGCAGCATCAATATCAGCGTAATCTTCTGCCTTTGCTAAACCTTTGGCTGCCAATACCTTTGTAATAGCAGCAGTTAAAGTAGTCTTCCCGTGGTCAACGTGGCCAATAGTACCAATGTTAACGTGGGGTTTTGTACGTTCATAATGTTCTTTTTCAGCCATCTAATGTTTTTCTATTAATTCGTCAATCTGCTTACCTAGTCGTTCCTGCCACGTACTAGAAACCGTATTTGTTGCGACTTTCTTTCCTTCTATTCTAGCGATTAAAACATCTGTCCATTCATCAATATCTTTAATAATTTGATTAATTCGCGGATATAAGAACATTACCTGTAATTGAAATTCTTGAATTGCCATCTTTTCTGTCTGCGGGTTTTGATTTCCACACTTTTCTGTAATTAATCTCTTACCTTCACTAACGACTGGCAATAAATTTAAAGGCTGAATATCAGCTGGCACAACTGTATATTCTTTCTTATCTAGCCAATAAACAGTAACCGGATCTGCAACTTGTAACTTACTAAGCAGCTCAACCAAACTAGACTTTACCAGTGGATGAGTGTAGGGATCACGAAGCAGGAATTTAGCGCCTGTAATAAATTCATTTAAAGGAAGTTTAAAAGCCGCCTGCAGCCTACTTTGCTGCTCTTCAAGGGAGTAATCTCCTAAATGATAAAAGTCTCGCAAACGTGTTTGTAATGTCTCCTGGTACTCTTGACGAGATTTTTCCTCCCCCATTGTAACAATTGTCAGCAAATCATCCTGCCATTGCGAAAGACTACTAATCACCTGTCTTGCTAAAACAAATAATTCATTTTGACACAAAATTTTAATGGCAATTTGAGCATCTGCCAAGCTATCAAACATTACTTCTAAATACTCAAACAAGTAAGTACAAGCCCTGGTATATTGTTGAGAATGATACAGAGCGATTATCGTCAATCGACCGATTTCTGAATCATCAACCTCGTTTATAAGATCTTCCAGAATATTACTAGCTTCTTGCCATTTTTCTTCAGCAATTAATTTTTGAGCCTGGAGATATTGATCTTGTTGGGGTTCGTTCATCTACTTCTTTTCTTTTGCCATTCGTTTTTTACCACGACCACGATGATGCTCTTTCGTTGAACGTGACTTCGCAGATTTCTCTTCTTTCTTCTCAACATTGTTTTTAATCTTCTTTTGATGTTGATTAATCTCCATAATAACTGGCAAAATAACTGGATGCCGTTTAGTTTGATCAAACAAGAATCGGTTTAATTTATCGCGAACATCTTGTTTCAAGTGACTCCAATCAAATTCCTTTTGATCTAGATTTTCTTGAACAATCTTTTCAACTAAGTCAGCACTCTGTTGCATTAGTTGACGGTTAGTCTTTACAAACACGAATCCTCGTGACGTAATTTGTGGTCGAGCAACGATCTTTTTCTTTTTCCGATCAATAGTTGCCACCACAACAAAAATCCCATCCTCTGACAGGACGCGCCGATCTCGTAAAACAATATTACCGATATCACCGACACCTGTTCCGTCAATCATAGTATTACTTACATCAATATGTTCTCCAACATGGAATTTACCATTTTTGTAAGTCAGAACATCACCCTTATTAACGAGGAAGATATTTTCTTTTGGAACTCCTACTTCTTCTGCTAATTCCGCATGACGATCTAACAGACGGTATTCACCTTGAATTGGAATGAAGAACTTGGGTTTCATGAAATTCAACATTAATTGTTCATCATTTTGGTTAGCATGTCCAGAAGGATTCAAATCATCAGAAATAAATTTAACCTCTGCTCCCGTACGATAAATCATATCTTTTGTCTTTTGTACCTCAGTCTCCTGCGCATAAGAAGGAGTAGTAGTAACAAAGACAAGATCTGTACTCGTTAATTGTAAATTAGGATTATCGCCGTTTGCAATTTGCTGTAATGACTTAATCGGTTCACCCATTTTACCAGTTTCTAAAATAACAACTTGGTTTGGTTCGAGTTTTTCTGCTTCCTTGCGACTAATAAATAAGTCATCTGGTAAGTGTAACTTTCCCAAAGACATTGCTGTATCAATAATTTGTTCAATGTCTTTTCCAGATAAAACAATCTTCCGGCCAACGGCTACAGCAGCATTGATAATCTGCTGTACACGCATAATATTTGAAGCTACACTAGCAACAATAATCCGACCGTTTTGATATTTAAAAGTTTCTTTAATATAGTCTCCAATATCTTGTTCACGAGCAGACGCACCCGTAATTCCGGCCCCAGCAGAATCACTTAAAAGTGCTAATACACCTTGTGATCCAATTTCCGCTAAACGAGCAAGGTCTGTTTGATAACCCTTTTTAGCTGTCTGATCGAATTTAAAATCACCAGTGTAAACAATATTTCCTGCTTTAGTTTCTAAAACAACCCCTAAAGTTTCAGGAATAGTATGGGTCGTCTGGAAGAATGAAACTGTAACATCATTAAAATCAATTGCTGTTGACGCATCAACAACATGAAAATCATTAAACTTCTTAACTTCCTTATGGTTTTTAACTGCCAGCTTTGCTAAGGCAATCGTCATCTCGCTTCCAAATACCGGAACATTAAAGTCCATCAAGAAATACGGGAGTGCTCCAATTGAATCTGCATGTCCGTGTGTTAAGAATACCCCGACTATCTTGTTCTTATGTTCACGAAGATATTCCCAGTCAGGAATGACAACATCAATTCCCATTAATTCATTCTCAGGATACTTTAACCCCGTATCCAAAATGAAAATTTGGTCTTCAATCTCAACGGCGTACATATTTTTACCATTTTCGCGTACACCACCAAAAGGAATAATTTTAATATTATTATCCATTTACCGACGTAAACCTAACTTTTGGATAAGTTCACGGTAAGCAGGTAAATCAGTCCGACGTAAGTAAGCTAATAAGTTACGACGGTGACCAATCTTCTTCATTAAACCACGTTGTGAATGATAATCGTGCTTGTGTGTACGAAGGTGATCGTTCAATTCGTTGATGTCAGCAGTTAAAACAGCAACTTGAACTTGAGTAGAACCAGTATCTCCTTCGTGAGTTGCGAATTCCTTAATAATTTGATCTTTACGTTCTTTTGAAATAGCCATTTACTTAGCGTAACGTGCTGAGAGACGTGACTTGTCACGTGCAGCCTTGTTAGCCTTGATAAGGCCCTTAGAGTGGGCACGGTCAATTGCTGAGATAGCAGCCTTGTATAAGTCGTCAAGGTTATCTGCGCCAGCAAGCTTTGCCTTATCGAACTTCTTAATAGCAGTCCGCATTTGGCTTAATTGTGAAGCGTTACGTGCTTCAGCTTTTTCACTAGTACGAACACGTTCAATTGCTGATTTGATAATTGGCATGAGGCTGGGAAAAAACTCCTAGTCCAAATAAAAACCGGATGATGAATTTTTTGAACAATTCATCATCCGGTTTTTATGTACACAGGAAATCGTTCCTGATATGATGTAATTACCCCTAAAAACAACCTTATTTTTTATGCATATCATTCAAAAATTGTTGAAGGTTTAACTCTTCATTAACTTTTTGGAATGTTTCGGTATTCCAGCCATTACTACCTGTAACAACTAATTTATTATTATCAAGCGTTGCGGTAAGGGGATTAGTTACGTCACGATCTTCCAAATTTATAAGGTAGTGTTCTCCTTCTTTACGCCATGTTAAGCTATCATCTGTATCCGGATTATTCTTATCTGCATAAACATACTGACCTGTTCCGTTTTCATTTAAGACAATAGCTGCACCGTCTTGATCATCTCGATACGATCCAACAATCTTTGCAGTCTTTGTTATTTTAGGCGAATCTTTTTTTACTACTTTATTGTCACGAACTGGGTTAAGTTGCTTACTAGCAAACCGTTTATAATTTACCCCTAAAATTCCTAACAAGATTACCAGTAATATAGTAAATATAATTAACCCAATATGTGATCGTTTCTTTTTAGTACTTTTCACCATCATTTAGCTGATCTTTTCTTCAAGTTGAATAAATTCTCGAAGGTATTTAAATGGAAAAGGAATTACTGTTAATTGATGAAATCGTACAAAATTCACCATCATCAGTTGAAGAAACTTCAATTACCAGATGTGTGATGCCTTTGCAATTGATATATTCATATTTTTACTAATGGTTCCTACATTATAGTAAATAACATCCTGATCGCCGTTATCAACGAAATAATTAATATCGGTTAATCCAGAGAGATGCTTTTGAACATGGGATTTTATTTTTGGTTTCACTTTCAAAACTAGTCCATATTGTTCATATAATTCATCCAATAACAAATTAATTGCAATTGGACTTAGTATTTTATTTTTCTTAATAAAATTAAATTCATCTTTTAAGTCATTGATGTTAAATGAATTTAGCTCTCTTTTATTAATGATAGAAATAAGATTTTGGTATTTAGTTCTGTAATTAGGGTAACTTTTACTTAAATCATTCAAAGCCCGTTTAAGTTCCGCTTTTGTTACTGATGAACAATTTTGATGACTAATCATCTCGTTGATATCGCCAAAAAGCTCAGCATTAGGCAAAGTGAAGATGTTTTTCCTGTTTAAATTGTAGAAAGTATTGGCAGGAGTTTTAATTAGGTACTGAAGATCTGTATCATCAGAATTAATAAATTTTGAGCTTTCTTGTAAATCTAACCGTCTCACCTCGAACTCATCACTATTAATCATTTTAAATAGATAGACTGCTTGGGTACCATAAGCTTCCTTTGCAACTTGATAAAACTCCCATCCCACTTAATTAACGTACTTCCTAAAGGTATCAATTGTCAAATGTTGCACTATTGCCTGCTGATAGTCTCTCGCATAATTATCTTTAACATCTTCATGAGTTTGGAAATACCGCTTATTATTAATCACTTATCGATTAAGTTTAACTGATTCGTCGCAAAGAATTCTTCGATATGCTTGTCTAACCAATCCCCGCCATGCTTCATCCCGATTCTGTCGGTTGGGAGTTATGTAGATAATTACATCAGATTCCTTACTTTTCATTAGCATGTCCGTTACCCACTGCAGGGCACCCTTTGTTTTCCCAAAGCCAGTTCGATTTTCAAATAATGCTAAACCCTGAAGCTGCTTTTCAGCAATTCCATTAAACAGCTTAACCGTTAAATTTTCCATTTACTTATTTGCTGCTATTTTCTTTCCCTTATTTACATAGTGAAGCGTACCAATTGGGCCATCAACGTGAAGTTTACCATTCTTATAAACAAGTTTGGTTACTGCCGCATTCTGCATTGGCTTCCCATCATATTTTTTAGAAATGGTTGAAAGATATTCATTAATTGACATTCCTGAACTAACGACTAAAACATTGCCACCACCCTGTTTTTGAGTTGTTTTTGCAATGTGAAGCAATTCTGAATTCATCCGTTTTTGCACCTGAGCTGAACTTTCTGCCCGATCGCTCTTAGCCAACTTGGTATTTTGCGAATTGTCCATATCAAGTTTGTGGTAGGCATCTTGGAGTTTATTCCAGTAATCTTTGCCCGTTGCTTGTTGGAATTGCTTGCCATCTTGATAACCATAAACATTAGCAATCTTCTGGTTATCAGCTTCAATGCTGTCTCCTTCAAAGCTACCATATCCGCCTTCACGTAACATTGGTGTGGTCGTAATCTTTGTATTTGGATTGGCGGAATACTTCAATGCTTGTTGTGCGGTAACTTCTTGCCGGGTTAAGTTACCCGTGTAGGCATGCTTAAATTTAATCCCCTTTAATCCATAGCCCAAATCATTAGCAACGGTAATTCCATTTTTGGTTAATGGAAAATCACTTGATCCTTGCACCCGTTGCATCACATTACCAGTAGTTTCCCCGTGACGTGTAAGATAGATTGTCACCTGCTTATCATTAGAGGCTGCATAGGTAGTAGCTGGAACCACCGTCATCGCCGAGCTCCCTAATAGTAAACCTGATAAAACAGCACACATTACTGTTAATTTTTTAAATTTCATTTAATTTAGTTTACTAGCTGCTTGTTTATCAAGAATCACTGTTACGTTTGGATGCTGTTGGAGGGCTGATGCCGGAACAGCAGTCGTGATTTTACCGTTGACCATTTTGTTGATTGCGTCTGCTTTTTGCTCACCAAATGCGAGTAAGATGATATGTTTTGCTTGCAAGATTGAACCGATTCCCATCGTGTAGGCTTCTGTTGGTACATCCTTGCTTGAAGTAAAGAAACGCGCGTTGGCATTGATAGTAGCAGGGGTTAACTTTACTTTATGGGTTTGGCTATCAAAAGGGGTTCCAGGCTCATTAAAACCGATATGACCATTATTACCAATTCCTAAAATTTGCGTATCAATAGGGTAAGTAGCCAAAATCTGATTATAGTGATTAATTACTTCAGTGGCATTCAGATTACTGCCATCCGGAATAAAACTTTTGGCAAATGGCTTTTGAGCGAAAAGATGATATTTCATAAAGTAATGATAACTTTGCGGATCAGTCGATTTAAGACCGACATATTCATCAAGATTAATCGAAATAAGGTTAGAATAATCAACAGAACTATTAGTCATTTTTTGATAAAGACCTAGTGGAGAACTCCCTGTTGCAAGGCCAAGTACCTGAGCACCGTTAATAATATCTGTTTGGAGAAGTTCAAAAGCTTTTTGGCTTGCTTCTTCTTTATTTTTCGTTACAAGAATTTTCATTTAACCAGCACTTTTTTGTAATGCCATGGTCTTGGCAATAATACCGACATCTGATTGGTTTAACCCGGCAATCATTTCCGCGTTGTCGGCTGGATAATCAATTATCTGACCATGATGGAGGGCAATTAACTGGATGAATAATTTAGTTGATCGCCCATTCCCTTCACGAAACGGATGAATATAGTTCAAATCATTTAAGAGAGCAGCATAATCCTCAATGGTAGGCTGCTTTTTCTTATTCAATCGCCCAATTTCATCATTAATATACTTAATTGCATTATCAAAGCGACCATATTCCAAAAAATCAAAACCTGCTTTTGAAATGTAGTAGTTACGTAACTCACCCGCCCAGTCATAAAGCCAACCAAAAAGGAATTTATTAATCGTCTGTAAATCTTCAAAGCTTTTAATTTTCGGTTGTTGTTGCAGGAGGGCCACTTCCCTTTCTGCTACGCCGCGATACTCAATTAAGCTTAATTCATCCGCATTTTTAATTGCAAATTTATTGCGGAGTGTTCCATTATCATATAAAAATTTTGCTTGAAGTTCTTCATCAGTCATTCAGTCATCTTCATCACCAAATAATTGCTCAATTTCCATTAAAATTTCATCATCTGGATTTTCGGCACTCTCTTTTAATTGTCTTACCTCTGTTGCTGTAGGCTCCCATCCCTCTAAAACATTACTTTCAACGGCAAACCGAACTTGTTGATAAGAAGAAGGTGTTTGGAACTGCACGTGCTGAATCGTCAACTGATCATCGTCAGTATGCAAGTGAAAATCAAAGTCTTGAATCCGATCTAATAATTCTCCTGGACGCTCTCCTAAAGCATCTGCAAATGCATTAAGAATCTGAATTGACCAAGTTGCAACGGGCCGTTTAAGTGTTTCGTTAACCTGCGCAACGTCGAGGCCGCTTTCTTGAGCGACAAACGCGACGGTCATATTATTGGTTTTTAAAATATTGATGATATTTTCTGCCATTTAAGCATGTTTACGCTTGCGATCAATAATTGTCAATCCGGTTGCTGCCATTAATGAGCTTCCGAGAAGAAGTAATGCAAGATCCTCATCGTTACCAGTTTGTGGTAAAGCTGCTTGCTGGTCAGTTGCTTTTTGCTTTTGACTATTGATTGATGTAGGCGTCAAATTAATTAATTGATTATTAGCAGCTACGGTTTGTTGCTTAGGTTGACCGTGTAATGTAACGGTTTCGGCTGGTTGACCAGCTGTTGTTGGCAAGGTTACTGTTGGAGATACCGGTTGGCTTGGAACCTCTTGAAGCTGATTTCCTTCAGTCTGGGAATTAGCATCGTTTTGAGTGTTCTGATTAGTTCCTGTTTGTGACTGTGAATCTGAGTCAGCTTTTGCTAATTGTTCAGCAGTCAAGTAAATCTTACGGTTCATTGTTGGTGCGGTAATTGGTTTACCATCATTAGTCATATCAGTAATATAATCAATAAACGCGTCTGTATCTTGACCAACAATCCCGACAACTTTGGTACCCTTAAATGCAGAAAAGCCATCTCCGCCACCTGCTAAAAAGTCATTAATAACAACATTGTAAGTCTTATTCATATCAAGCGGTTGATTATGTTGGTCATAAACTTGAACGACCTTATATGGTTGGTTAGGATCGTTTTGATCAGTATAAGTATAACGAAGCCCGGAAATTTGTAAGTAATAAGCTTGACCTTCGTCATATTGTTGATTCAAGGCTTCAACAATTTGTGCCCCTGTCATTTCAACTACCCGCAAAATATTACCAAATGGTTGAACCGCTTGGGCACTCCCCCATGTAATGGAACGATCAGGATTAACATGCAGATCTGCACGTCCTGTATTAGTCATCGCAAAATCAGCTGGTAAGCCTACCTTATGAGCGGCATATAATTGACCATCGACAACTAATTCACCAACGGCATTTTCACGAGTAGGAGTATTATGAAGTCGTCCAAGAATATCGCCTGTTGTAGCAGCTTCCCCTATTTTCTTGTTAATAATCGGTGCTACTCGGTTGTTCGCATCTTCAACAATTGCTGTAACGTTTGCATCCGTTTTGATATTAGGCGCATCCTTTTCAGATAGTACCGGAAAGACATGTGAAATGAGACTATTGGGCGCAAAATCATTAGTTGTTGGATCGATGTAACCGATAATATCATCGTAAGCTTTACCCGTGTAAATAGCTTGCACTAATTTTACACTACCAACAGTAGCATTAGCATATTGGTGGGAGTGACCAGCAATATAAAGGTCGACAGAATTATCAGGGTCAATTTGATAAAGCTTCTTAATGATATCAACAGCATTACCCTTAGTGCTGCCATCTTTATTAGTTGAAACCCCTGTATGGGCAGGAACTACAATTGCGTTAACACCTTTTTTGCGTAAAATTTGATCATATTTTGCAATTGTTTCAGCCTCGTTTAAAACATCATAATCTTTGTAATTATCGTATAAGGTTAAAATTGGTAGGGAAGTAGTTTCAATCCCAATAAAGCCGATCCGGGCAACTTTACCATCACTAGTATGAATTTCTTTAATCAAGTATGGTTGCATTCCAAACGGGATCTGACCATCAGATTTATTCACAACATTGGCGGTAATAATATTAATCCCTGTTTTCACATGAGGATAGGCCATCTCAGCTTCATTATATTGTTTAGTAGGTTCACCACCATTAACAATCCGCATATACTCAGCTAAGCCTTCATCGAACTCATGGTTTCCCAAAGTTCCGATTTCAAAATGCATTTATCTTAATGATTTGCGGTATCTAGCGGCTTGCGCTTCTGCTTCTGAGTTGAAATAGGCCGCATTTGCTGAATTCGTATGATAGCCTTGCTGATCAGGCGTATGGTAGATTTTTGAATGAGCATTACCAACGATCATACCGGCCTGATCGGTTCGCATTTATATTTCATGCTGGTATGCGACATAACTACGACCATTTCTTGATCGAACAATTAACTGATCTGGAATTTGCTCTTCCAGTTCAGTGATATGACTGATAATTCCAATTATCCGGTGACCTTCGAGTTCTTGAAGGGAATGAAGAGCATCTTCAAGAGCCTGCTGATCAAGGGAACCAAATCCTTCATCGATAAAGAGCGCATCAATCTTAATCCCCCCGCTTTGCTCTTGGACAATCTGACAAAGAGCTAAAGCAAGGGCAAGTGAAGCCATAAAACTTTCACCACCAGAAAGCGTCCGGGCACTTCGCGTTCTGCCAGCGTTATCATCATATACATTAACTTCAAGCCCACTCCACTTGGCACCAGCCCCATGACTTTCCGTTGCTAATTCAAACTGGTAGCGGCCATTAGTTAATCGTTCTAACTGAACATTGGCTGCTACGAGGACATCTTGAAAATATGACTGTAATACATACCGTTCTAGGCTAACATGATTTTCGGTATTCCCAGTCACGACGTCTGTTAATGTTTGTAATTCATTAATTTCTTGATCAAGTTTTCCGGTTTTTTCGACTACCTTAATAACCTTTTGATCCGTTTCTTCTAATTGCTTATACTGAGCAGTTAACTGACCCATTTCTTGCTGATATTGCCGAAGTTGTTCACGCTCAGTATTAAGTTTGGTCTGCGTTGACGTAATATCTGGCATGGGATGATTATTGATGGCCTTAGTCAACCGCTCTTGTTGGGACTGATTATCCTGGACTTGATTCTCAAAGGTCGTTACCTGTTCACGTAATGATGACAATGTTGCTACTTGTTCACTAGCTTCTTGCCAGAAATTCCATTTAAGTTGGACATCATATTGGGCTAAAAGGTTCACAAGATATTGGTGTAAGTTATCCTGTTGCGTCGTTTGGGTGGCAAGTTCTTCTTTAGTCTGGTCGATCCGACTATTTGTCCCTGCTAATTTTTCGGCATTTTCTTGTCGTTGTTGTTGCAATAATTCAAGCTGGTTATTAAAGGCTTTGATCGTTAGTTGATCAGTTTGAATTTGCTTGTCAGCAGCTTCTTTAGTAGGAAATTTTGCTGGTAAAGCGGCTGTTTTTTCTTTCAGAATAGTCTGCTTGGCGATTAAATCCTGTTTGCAGCGGTTCACACTTTCGTCTATTTTATCTAATTCTTCTTGAGAGAACTTGGATTCTCGTTCCAATTCTTCCTCTTCTCGGTGCCATTCTTTAACCTGTTGTTCTATTCTATCGAGGTCAGTCTTCATTTCTGCTAGTTTTTGAGCGTGATTTTCAATTTGTCCTTCCCAATCACTCGGTAATTCATTATCCCCTAATAGTTCGGCTAAATTTACCTGCTTGGTTTCTACCCGTGTTGTTAAGTTAGCAATTTGGGAAACGCTTTGGCGAACTTGCTCTTTTAACTGGTCAAACGTACTACGATTTTGTTGAACTTTAACGGTTGCTGCTTTAACTTGTGCTTCCGTTACCAATTCACCATCATCTGCTAAATTTGCTGGATGGGGATGATCAAGCGATCCACAAATTGGACAAGGGGTGGCTGGCTTTAATTTTTGAGCAAGAATGGCAATTTGGTGACGGGCAAAGCGATCATTCAAGTCATCCAACCTACTTTGCGATTTTTGAACGAGCTTTTCAGCATCCCCCTGCTCTTGCTTTAATTTCACACAATTTTCCTTTTCAGATAAAAGTTTTGTTTCTAATTGCTTTAAATCTTTTCCAGCAGTCGTTAATTTTTCCTGAAGGACTTCTTGTTTTGCTATTTGAACTTGAACTTCACCCAAGTTTTCATGCTCTTTTAAATTATTAGTAACAACCGTCAATTGCTGTTGAGCGTCTTGCAACTTCTTCTGGGAAGCAGCTTGCTGTTTTTTCTGCTGCTTTAAGTGTGTCTGTAGTTCATCGACAGTTGATCTTAGTTTATCTCGATCATCGAATAATGGTAGTTTATTCGTCAAGTCGGTGACCTCTGCTTGAAGCTGATCAATCTCTTCTTGGCGCTGACTCGTTTGCTGCAGTTCTGTTTCAATTACTTGCTGTTGCTTTTGAAGATTACGCAGGTCCTCATGGAGAATATTACTGTCTGCTGTTAATTTTTGGAGACGCTTTTCGCCATCTTTCCACCGTTGATATTCTGTTTGGTGTTCTTGATACCAGTCAAGGATTTTTACTTGTTGCTTTGTTTCTTGGATCTTTTCCGCTTGAGCTTGCAGTATTTCTCCAGCCTTAACAAGCTCACCCAATGCCTCAATGTTCTTTTTCAACTCTTGCTCAGTATGAAGTTGGGCATCAAGCTGATCAACTTTCTTTTGCTGTTGCTGCTCATCATCGCCCAAGTGTTCAAGATTAGCCTTTAGTCGGGATAAGTAATTTTTTGCTTCTGCTAACCATTCTTTAGTTGCTAATTGCGCATCAATCTCGGTTACGGTTTCCTTTAATGATTGAAGTTTTGTTTCTTGGGCCGTTAATGACTTCTTCTGTTCGCGCAAATCGTTTTTTAATTGCGTTGCCCACTGCTCATAACGGGACGTATTAAAGAGGTCACGCAAAAGAGCTTCCTTCGTATTGCTATCTGAATCAAGAAACTGCCGAAACTTTCCTTGAGGGAGAAGAACAATCTGCTTAAATTGATCACAGGTTAGGTTGAGCAGGTCAGTAATAAACGTGTCTGCTTCCTTGATTTTAGTAATTTCATGGGGATGATCACTTTCAAGTGGGTAGATAAGGTCAACGGCTTGATTATGTTCAACCAAATTGCCGCGCCGTCCCTTTAAAACCTGTTTAGGACGACGCATAATTTGATATTTAAGATCTTGGTGTTCAAAGGTAAACTTCACCATTGTTTCTTGGTCAGCTGGTGCAAAATCAGAACGTAAAGCAGCTGCCGACCGATCACGATCATTGGTTGTTTGACCAAAAAGTGCATAACTCATTGCATCAAAAATCGTGGTTTTCCCCGCACCAGTATTCCCTGCTACCAGAAATAAGGAATGCTCTGTGAACTGCGTAAAGTCAATCACTTGATGCTCATACGGCCCAAAGTAATGTAGTTCAATCGTTAATGGACGCATCTATTCCTCCCCTTTCATAATTTGAGTCAAGGCCCTTTCTGCCCACTTCTTTTGGCGGCCTGTTAAATCATTTCCCATCGTTTGGAAATAAAAATCCGTAAGCAAATCAAGGGGCGATTCCTGAGCACGTTTCTTACTAAGGTTGAGTTGAACCTGCTTGGCCTGATGTGTCCGATGAAGGCGGACAATCTTCGGATAATATTCGCGTAACTTGTTTAGCACATCGAGGATTCGTTCTTGGTCGGTCAATTCAATGTCATAAAAATCTTCCTGTAATGCTTCCGCGGGTTTTGTAGCCAGTTCAGCAAAACTCCCTTTCAAAAGGTGAATATCATGAACTGGCGATAATGGAACCCACTCGGCCTTAAAAGGTGCTGTATCAACAATCCAAACGCCCTTTTCTTGCTTGGCTTCCGATACTGAAAATTTCATTGGAGAGCCACTATACTTAACTTTTTCGTCATTTAAAGCATTGCGGTTATGAAGGTGACCAAGAGCAACATAATCGAAGGGAGCTAAAACATCTGTCGTGACTGCACTCAATCCGCCAACCTCAATCAAAGTTTCAGAATCAGCCGTTCGCTTACTTCCAGCCGCAAAGAAATGGGCGACAAGAACATGCCTTTTATCAGGAGCAAAATGCTTTTCCATCTCAGTTGTAATCCGCCCCATCGCATCATTGACATTTTTAATCTTGTCATCATTAAAGTAGTTGCGAACTTCTTGAATCCCAAAGAATGGCAACAAGAAAAATTGGGTATCCTTGATTGTGACCGGGGTAAAAGTATCATTAATGTTAGTATTTAAGAAAAATGACTGGTAAGCAAACCAATCAGTCCCTGTACTTAAACGGATTGCTGAATCATGGTTCCCACTGATTGCCAGTAAAGGAAAATGATCAGTCAAGTTTAAGTCTTGCAGCATCTGGTTTAAGAGCTTAACCGCTGCTTCATTAGGCACGGACCGATCATATAAATCCCCGGCAATCACTATCGCATCAACTTGCTGGTCTTTGGCAATTGCTTCAATCTGCTTAAAGGTTGCTAGCTGATCATCAAGCAAGCTAAAATCGTTTAATGTCTTGCCAATATGCCAATCAGCCGTATGTAAAAAACGCATGGGAGCGAGACAGAAGTCACTTGTGACTTCGTTTTCGAGCCCCCGCAAGCAATAGGCCTTCAGCGTTCGACTTTGCCGGACGCTGAAGGCCATTGTTGTACTGCGCTTTAAAATAACCCAAATAATTTCTTACGTTGCTGAATCTTCTTAATCTGATGACGACCAATTTCATCCCCGTTAATGATAGCTCGCGCATTATCTTGGTATTCTTGGGCAACGTCAGCGCCAAATTCACGCGATAATTTGTCAAAGGCCTGCTGCATTTCGTATTTTCGTCCTGGAAGGTCATGAGCATCAGAAGCAAAGATATACCCTTGACCAGCCGCAATCAGGTTTTTACTGAATTTTTCGACTTTTTTACCAAATGTACCAACATAGGAACTAGCGGTAACTTGCGACAAGCACCCTTTTTCCAGCATTTGATAAAGCAAGTCCGGTTCAGCCATGATCTTGGTATTCCGCTCAGGGTGAACAACCACTGGCGTAATTCCCCGTTGTTGAAGGTTAAAAATCATCTGGTTAGTGTAATGAGGTACATCATTGTCTGGAAATTCCAGCATCATATACTTTCCACTCTCATCAGCGAATAAAATATCATCATTATCAAGGGCTTCAATTAGCTGACCATTAATTCGCACTTCTTGTCCAGGAAAGACAGTTAATGGAATATTATTTTTCTCTAGTTCTTCTTGAAATTCTTTTGTTCGCGCTAAAACATCTTGTTTATGGTTTACATAGTGCCCGTTCATATGGTGAGGAGTCAAAAGTGCATGGGTAACCCCGTTTTCTGTTGCTTCTTTTGCAAGTCGCAATGAAATCTCCATACTTTTTGAACCATCATCAATCCCCGGCAAAAGGTGACAATGCAAATCAACCATTTATTTGAGAATGTTGAGAAGCGTCTCCTTGTTGATGACGGCATTTGCTAGCTCGTTTCCTGAAAGAATAGAATTGGCAAGAGCTGCTTTCTTCTGTTGCATTTCAATGATCTTCTCTTCAATTGTGTTTTGTGCAATCATCTTGTAAATCGTTACGTTATTCTTTTGACCAATACGATGAGCA
Organism: Limosilactobacillus reuteri; assembly: GCF_013694365.1. Classification (NCBI taxonomy): domain Bacteria; kingdom Bacillati; phylum Bacillota; class Bacilli; order Lactobacillales; family Lactobacillaceae; genus Limosilactobacillus; species Limosilactobacillus reuteri. Next base: position 1,636,342 of record NZ_CP059275.1, on the reverse strand, counting down.
CGGTCAGTCGCCTGATTTTCAGCCGCAATATTCCACCACGGGTCAAAATGAATGACAACATCAGCACTCGTAAGATTTAACCCCGTTCCTCCTGCTTTCAGAGAAATTAAAAAGACAGCTGGCTGATCATAGGAATTAAATTCATCAACAAATTGTAAACGATCTGCTTTCTTTGTCTTTCCTTCAATCATAAAGTACTTAATTCCTGCTTTAGCAAGTTTTTCTTTTAAAATTGCTAATGCCGATGTGAACTGCGAGAAGAGTAAAATTTTATGATTATCCGCCACTTCATCCTTAATTAAGTTCATAGTTGCCTTAATTTTTCCCGAAGGACCACTGTACCCTCCATCTAACAATTGAGGACTGCAGCATAGTTCACGAAGACGAGTAATTTCTGCCAAGACTGCTAATTTATTCTGCTGAAATTCTTCATCATTCTGTTTTTGAATCTGTCTTATCAATCTTTGAGCCCGTGCCTGATATAGACTTTCTTGTTTACCAACCATGGGTGTTAAAAATACCTGTTCATTTTTCATCGGTAAATCATTAAGGACATCTTTCTTCAAACGACGGAGCATGAATGGTTGTACCAAACGTTTTAAGTCGTCCTGAGCTTGGTCATCCTGATTTTTAATAATCGGTCCTTCATATTGTTTGCGGAACTGCTGATAAGAACCGAGAAAACCAGGCATCAAGTAGTCAAAAATACTCCAAAGTTCGCTTAACCGATTCTCAATCGGAGTTCCAGTTAAAGCAAAACGCTGCTTAGCATTGATCGCTTTGACTGTTTTAGCGGCAGCAGTTTGGGGATTTTTAATGTACTGGGCCTCATCAATAACTTCAATATTAAAGACATGCCCTTCATAAAAATCAATATCTCGTTTGGCGGCATCATAGGAAGTAATAATGATATCCCTTTCTGTACTTTGCGCAAACTGTTTCCGTCGTTCAGCTTTACTACCATCAAGAACAGTTACTTTAAGGTCTGGCGCAAACTTTTTAAGCTCATCTTGCCAATTATAGATAACTGCTGCTGGGGCAACAATTAAATTCTGTCCGTTTCCTTGTTCACTTAATAGAACAGTAATAATCTGCAGGGTCTTGCCTAATCCCATCTCATCCGCCAGCAGTCCACCAAAATGATACTTCATTAAGGCCATTAACCACTGGACACCATCATATTGATAGGGACGCAATGTTGCATGAAGATTTGCCGGCACCTTAAAATCTTTCTGCGGAGTTTTAACATCAGTAACTAGCTGGTGCAATTCTGAAGTAGTACGATAATTCAATGCTTCTTGGTGGGATAAAAGATCATCAAGATAAAGAGCACGATACACCGGCAATTTAAGTTCTTCCGCAGTAAAATCACGTGATGAGATTCCCATTTTGCGCAATGTCTCAACTAATTCAGCTAGCGAAGGTTCATCCATCTTCAAGGTTTTCTTGCCCAATTGATAATACTGTTTATGCGGTCGAAAATCTCTTAGAATTTGCTTGATTTCTTTAGCGGTTAGTTGATCATCCCCAAAATCAAGCTTTAAAAGGCCAGAGTCAACGGAGATACCGACACTTACCTTAGTAAACGGCTGTTTGTATAACCCATTAAATGCAGGAGTAGCCTTAGCAATTCCTATTTCTTGTAATTCATTGACGCCAGTTGCTAGCAAATTTGTTGCCTCATCAACTAACAGAACTGCTCTAGTCCCGGTTTGATTAAACTTGGTGAAATATTTAGCTAGTACCCGTTCAACTCTTTGCATCAAAAATTGCGGAAGGTCATCAATTTTCTTAATTTTTTGTGTTTTGCCATCAATTTCAGTTGCCAAGTCACAATAAATTTGTTCGTCATGATAATCCAATAAGAAAACTACTGTTGGTAATGGAGGTAAAAACTTTGATAAATCGCGATCTTGGGGCAGCTCGACTGAAAACATCGACTGAAGCTTGGGCAACACATAGCGGTAAAACTCAGCCATAGTATCAACACCAAAGACAAGATCACTGGTTACTGGAAAAACAGGGTCTAACTTATTAGGGGTTATTCCTGTAAAAGCAGTCCAGGTATGGTCATCAAGGTGGTAATAGGCTGCCTGTCCATGAATAAGGTCAGCAGGAAGGTCAACACTAACATCAAGATGACGACTTGGATCGTCATCGGCACCATATGCTTTAATTGAAACTGTCGCTTTTAATGCACGTTCTTCCCGCTTAATAGGCACTTTCCACCGATTATAAAGTGTATTACCAGTCTTTAATATTTGATCAACTTCATCCATAATCACGCCAGCCAGGGGCAGCTCATTTTTTACGGATGCTTCGTAATACCCATCGCGCGTTAAATCAGCGGTCGAGGATAGCTTGATGATCAAGTCTAACCATTGTTTGCTATCTTTATCAAGGTTTTCGGGGATAATTTGCTGATCAAAGAACTTTCCTAAACGAAGCCGCTCACCACGGGCAATCCCATTTGTTAAGGTTGTCAAGTTTGGAAATTTATACATATGATCTGGTACACCTGCCCGGAAGTAAAGGTATTGACCACCATCGTAGTATTCACCGATATTAGCAGTAATGATCGTCTGACTATCAGGAGCGCGATCAAGAAAATTAGCTAGCATTTGCCGGGCCGCTTCATTAGTATTCTCTTCAATATTATGTTGATCAAGGTACTTTAATAAGCAATAAAGGGCAACCATTTTAGCGATCTGTTGTCCTTCTCTTGTCTTTACAAAGTTTACCTGGACGTCCACAATCGTTTTTCGATTAAAAGCAACTAGCACTGAAAAGTAATATTGTTTAAAACGCCCAGCCACTGAATAATTCCACTTAGCTCCAGGAATTGTAAAATAAGCATCTGCAGCTTTAATTAGGATCTCAGAAATGATTTGAACATCGTCAAGATTAGTAAAGACATGTTCAATCAGCCGTAGCGGAAAGACTTCTTTACTTAGAAAACTCTGCGGATCAACTGGTAAACGGTTTGGCGGAAAAGCTGATTGAAAAACCTCACCTAACGATTTTTGCGGTTCAATATTTGCCGAACCATCATCAATCGCTTCTAAAGCCGCGGCCATGTGTTTACAACGATGGTTATCCTGCGCATAGGGACAATCACAATGAAGTTTAGAAAACTTTCCATTATGGTATCTACCAGTTACTTTATAAGCCCGATTTCCCTTAACGATTGCAGAAAAATTATCGTCTGCATCAAAAATTAAGCTTTTAACTCTGCCGCGATAGTAGTAATCTTTCCCTCGTTCATAAATTCGTTGTGCAAATAGATTACGCCAGTTACTCATTTATTCGTACCGTCTGAGTGCTGCCCCAATTCCTGCTAGCCCAATAACAGCGCCAAGGGCAATAATCGGAAGTGAAGATTCATCCCCGGTTCGTGGCAAAATATTATTTGTTGTTTTATTCTTAAAAGACTTAGCTAATGAAGGCTGGACAATGTTATTCAGTGCTGTCTGACCTTTTATTACCCCGTTTGGTCGGACGGTATGTTGCTTGGTTTGCGAAGTCACCAATATTTCTGGTGCTGAGGTTTGATTATCATCATTAACTTCCACTACCTGGGCAGAAAGATCATTCGCACGCATATTATTTTCTTGGGTACTATCAATCGTTTTCTGTGCAGGCGAAGTCTCTTTATTAGCGTCTGCCTGTTTTTCTGTTGCGGAAACAGTAACTTGCTCGCTAGTTAAAATTACCGATCCATCAGGAAAAACAATCAAGACATCTTCAGTATGCTTTCCAAGATGTTGAAGATCGGCTGCAACTTTAGCATCATCTTTCCACACTACTTTTGTTCCCTGGGGTAGCTTATTTTCTTGTTCATCGCCGGGTAAAGTAATAACAGCTTTATTCTGATGATCATCATTTTCAACCGCAATCGCTGTCGTAACTTTAGGAGCAGGAGTTACTCCCGGCTCAACTGTTAGTGGTTCAAGGGTGATTAGCGAGCTATACTTTAAGGCATCAGTTTGTGCCGGAAGTTTCTCTTTTGCTGACGCTAACTTTTCTTGTGAATTTGTCTTATTGAGAAGTGCTTGTAAGAGCTTCGTTTGCGCATTGATTGCTTGAGATTGAGCATTAGCACGATCTCCTTCAATTTGTGATAAGAGTACACTATCTTGCCAAGCTTTCCGTCTTGTTGAATCTAAATTACTTTTAGCATATGTAAGCTTTTCTTGTGTCTCAATAAGATTGTTAGTCACTTCTTCCAGCTGTGGCAAAAGATTCTTAGAAACACTTAAATAGTAATTTCCAGTTTCTAATTCTTTTTTCGCAATTGGCAATATCTCAGCAGTCTTCCTTTGGTCTTCTTCTATTATTTTATGATGCCAATCAATTATCTCTTGAATATCACTGATATCCGCAGATTCTAAATCTAGCCATGAACGCGAACGATCCTTTGTAATCCAATCATGATAATGTTGATATTGGTTAAAAGTACCTTTTTTCTTTTCAGCTATTATTTGATTAAGCTCTGCTAATTCCTTATTAACTGCATTTATTTCATAATTAATGGTGCCTAAGTTATAATAAGCCGGTGTATTTTTATAATCATTGTCAACAAAGCTCTGATTTCTTCTAATAACTTCTTTTAAGAGATCAATATTATCCCGATATGCTTTGAGTTTAAAATTCTTTTCCGCTTGTGCATTCTGTCCTTTATAACCATCATAGTTTGCTAAGTCAAATACTAAAGGTTTGTCTGAATTCATCATAGTATTTAAATAGAATACCGGAACTTTCAGTATTCGCTGATACTCTTGTTGATACTTTGTTAAGTCACTTTGAACATTATCAAATTCTTGCTGAGCATTATTAACAGCCTGATTTGAACTATTGCTTATTTTTTCCTGTACCTTTGCTTGAGAATCCGCGTCTGCCAAATTTTGATTAGCAATATTAAGATCATTATTTGCGGTTGCTACATCAGCATTGGCTCTATTCACTGCGTCTTGGGCTGTACTGACATTTCGCTGAGCTTGTTGGTTCGTATCAGGCAGCGTTTGTTGAATAGTATTTTTACTATTTTGTACTGTATCAGCTTTAGCGGAATTACTAATGGCCGTCACCCCCGTTGTAACAGCCATTACCGTCGCAGTTGTTGCTAAACTCTTCTTTAATTTTCTTTTCTTCATTTACAAAAGGCCAGTCAGTGCATAACGTTGATTGGTCTTAATAATCTTTATCATTTTAGCATACTTTATACTACTTTCGTGAACGTCCTGGTAAAGGTCTTTTTCTTTTACCATTTAATCAATTGCCTCACGTCCTACTTGTTTTACTGGCTGTAATGCTGGGTCGTTTTCGATATCTTTTTGATAATCGTATTCTTTCCAATCTTTGGTGGCAAAAATATTTTTCCTTTTTGCAACAGGGGTAAATACAATTGTCTTACCAACATTCTTTACGGTATATTCTTCTCCAGTTACTTTAATTCCTGACGGTACGGTTAACGTTCTTGAATTACCAGTTTGTCTCAGTTTAACAGTCATTTAAACCGTAGGTTTAGCTAAGTGGGAGTAGTTCAATAAAATGGGCATGTAACGAGGATTGTTAGAATAGTTAGCGGTTGTGATTGGCATCCCAATAAACATATGGGTTGCCTCATTATAGGCGGATGTACTCATGACAACATAATGTCTGCGGATATTTCCTTTTTTAGGATTATGTCCACCCATTTCATGTCCTGCGTGAAGTTCTGCATCGGCAATTATAATATCTCCCTTTTTAGGAAATTCCATATTTTATTGAACTACTCCCACTTAGCTAAACCTACGGTTTAATGCTTGAAGTGGGAGATTCTGGAAACATCGCATACTTACCCTACCGATTCTGAACGAACCTTCAAGCAGAGGTTACGACTATTAGCCAAGGCTATCGGATAGCTAATCCTTTTTGCAAGATGACTTGTGCAGCGTTAATATCACGATCTAAATGTTTACCACAGTTTGGACAATCCCACTCACGTACCGCTAACCATTCCGATTTAAATCGGAATGGTTAGCGGTACGTGAGTGGGATTGTCCAAACTGTGGTAAACATTTAGATCGTGATATTAACGCTGCACAAGTCATCTTGCAAAAAGGATTAGCTATCCGATAGATAAAGTTAGGCTTGGGACGAGCCTTGGCTAATAGTCGTAACCTCTGCTTGAAGGTTCGTTCAGAATCGGTAGGGTAAGTATGCGATGTTTCCAGAATCTCCTACTTCAAGCATTAAACCGTAGGTTTAGCTAAGTGGGAGTAGTTCAATTTAAGCAGCAAATTGCAATTCTAGTTGGTAACTACCTATTAATTGTCCCGCTTGTTTTAGTTGGTACTTAACAGAAAGGTGGCCAGCCGGAGCCTTTACATCAACGTCTTTTTCCAAACTTTCTGTTAACACGTCAATTTTAATCATACCGTATTCTGTTTGGTACCGCATGATGGTTTCTTGTGTTGGGTCTAAAAATAGGTTTGTTTCGACATTTCCACGCCTTCTTAAGCGGATTAGCTCATCTTCAAATTTAATTTGGACCGGCGTTTCTTGACCATCTTGGTGTTCAATGTACCGTAAATAATACTTACCATTCATTCATTCGTCATCCTCGTCTTCATCTTCTTCATCATGTAATTCTGATAGCTGACCTTCAATACCGTCGTCAAGATCATCATCGTCGTCACTGAAGTCATCAGTGTCGTCATCATAATCATCTTCAGAATCAGTGTCATCGTCAGTATCAAGATCCTCATCTTCAGGATCATCATTGTCATAGTCAATTACATCGTCATCGTCATCGGTGTCTGCGAGGAAAGCATTGACTTTACGCCGCTTCTTCTTTGGACGATCATCCTCTTCATCTTCTTCGTTTTCACCAACTGTGGCTTCATCGATAGATTCGAATGGGTACCAAGCACGCAGACCCCAGGTGTTGTCACCAAGGGAAATAAAACTGCCATCAACATTTAAGTCAGTATAGAACTGTGCAAGACGTTCACGAATTTCCTCATCGCTCTTACCCAGATATTGCTGAACCTCGTTGGTTAAATCAACAAACGCCATTGCTTCTCCATGGTGAGCTAAAATAGCGTGTGCGACTTCAATCATTGAAAGTTCTGATTTGTCCTGACCGTCAAAAACCTTTAAATCCAAATTGGTGCACATTTATTTGTCCTCAGCAGCTGCTTTTACAAATGCAGCAAATAATCCTTCTGGATGATTAGGACGCGACTTGAATTCTGGGTGGTATTGAGCAGCCACGAAGAATTTTTTATCAGGAATTTCAACTACTTCAACTAAATTCCGATCTGGGTTTACTCCAGAAATAACTAAGCCATGGTTTTCCATTTCTTGACGGTAGTCGTTGTTGAATTCATAACGGTGACGGTGCCGTTCACTGATCATTGATTGGTTACCATAAGCCGCTGCCGCAACTGTTCCTGGCTTAAGCTTACATGGATATGCACCAAGCCGTTGTGTTCCTCCCATATTTTCAATGTCCGCTTGATCTGCCATCAAGTCAATAATATTGTGTTTAGTGTTTGTATCAAATTCAGTTGAGTTTGCATCAGTGTAGCCCAATACATCGCGTGCAAATTCAATACATGCTGTTTGCATTCCTAAGCAAATACCGAGATAAGGAACATCATTTTCCCGAGCATACTTAATTGCAGTGATCATTCCTTCTACTCCCCGATTTCCAAAACCACCAGGAACAAGAATCCCATCGTAGTCTTTCAATGTCTCTTCAACATTTTCTGGAGTAATGTTTTCAGCATTAAAGTGGTCAATCTTTACCTTAGCATTGACAGGATAACCAGCATGACGTAATGATTCATTAACTGAAATATAAGCATCCTGTAAGTCAGTATACTTACCAACCATCGCAATCTTAACGGTCTTAGTTAAGTCATGTTCAATATGATTTACCATTTCAGTCCATTCTGTCATGTCAGCTTCTGGCACGTTTAAACCAAAGTGGTCGACAACCAATTGATCCATTCCTTGCTTTTGTAAGTTTAACGGAATTTCATAAAGGGTATGAACATCCATCGATTCAACAACGGCTTTAGGATCAACATCACAGAATAAGGCGATCTTCTTCCGCATATCATCAGTAATTGGTTGCTCTGTCCGAACAACTAAAATGTTAGGTTGGATTCCTAAACCACGTAATTCGCGAACACTGTGTTGAGTTGGCTTAGTCTTCATTTCACCAGCAGCACGAAGATATGGTACTAAGGTAGTATGGATGTACAATACATTTTCACTACCCACTTCTTCTTTCATTTGGCGAATAGCTTCCATGAATGGTTGTGATTCAATGTCCCCAACTGTACCACCAATTTCGGTAATTACAACTTCAGCATCAGTACTTTCACCAGCACGCTTAATCTTGTCCTTAATGGCATTAGTGATGTGTGGAATAACTTGTACTGTCCCACCAAGGTAATCCCCACGGCGTTCCTTACGAAGAACTTCAGAGTAGATTTTACCCGTTGTAACATTTGAATATTTATTAAGATCATTATCGATAAAACGTTCATAGTGACCAAGGTCCAAATCAGTTTCTGTTCCGTCATCAGTCACAAAAACTTCACCGTGTTGGTATGGACTCATCGTACCGGGATCAACATTGATGTAAGGATCGAATTTTTGGATTGCAATCTTCAGGCCCCGATTTTTTAATAACCGTCCTAAAGAGGCAGCAACGATTCCCTTTCCTAATGATGATACAACTCCACCGGTTACAAAAATGTATTTCGTCATCTAACCAATTTTTACTGAAGAATCGTCCTCAATAGAAACATTGGCATGAAGGCGATTAAGCTTCCATACAATTCGATCGTAACCCCGTAAAATATTTCCGGCATTATTAATTACAGTCTGTCCATCTGCCATTAATCCAGCAATGGTTAAAGCCGCTCCGGCACGAATCTCACCTGCAGAGACTTCTGCGCCATGAAGCTTTTCTGTATGTTTAACGATAATCATCCCATCATGTGCTTCAATCTTCATCCCCATTTTTTGTAGTTGGGAAATGTGCTTTACACGCTTGGGATAAATGGTATCAACAATCGTACTATCACCATCAGCAAGAGACATCAATGGGGTAAGCGGTTGTTGTAAATCAGTAGCAAAACCAGGGAATGGCATTGTCTTAACAGTAACCGGATGTAAATGACTGGATTTTGGTACATAAATCTTATCGCTATCGATTTGAAGTTCAACACCCATTTCAATCATTTTACTGGTAAATGATTCTAAGTGTTCAGGAATAACATTATGGATCATAACCCCATCACCAAGCGCTGCTGCCAAGGATAGGTATGTTCCTGCTTCAATTCGATCAGCAATAATTGTATGAGTATTCATTGACTGAAGTGTTTTTACTCCAGTGATACGGATAGTATCGGTTCCAGCACCCCGAATTTTGGCGCCCATATTATTTAAGAATGTTGCCAAATCAATAATTTCCGGCTCACGAGCTGCATTTTCAATAATCGTTGTTCCTTCAGCGCGAACAGCTGCTAAGGTAGCATTAATCGTTGCACCAACTGATACCATATCTAAAAAGATCCGAGACCCATGTAAGCCATTCGGCGCATCTAAATGAACAGTACCCTTTTCTTCGCTAACGGTTGCTCCAAGTGCTTTAAATGCTTTTAAATGTTGGTCAATTGGGCGAGGGCCGATATTATCGCCTCCCGGAAATGTTAATGTCGCGCGATGGAAACGACCTAATAATGCACCCATAAAGTAATAGGAAGCCCGAAGACTTTTAATTGCCTTGCTTGGAAGTTCAGCTTCTACGATTTGTGTTGGATCAATATCTAAAACTCCGTGACTAAACTCGGACTTTACATTCATTGACTCCAAAATAATCATCAGATTGTGAACATCCAAGATATCTGGAACCGTGTCAAACTCTACAGGGGTATCCGCAAGAATAGCAGCTGGAATTAATGCCACTGTACTATTTTTGGCACCACCGATCGTAACTTCGCCAGAAAGACGGTTTCCTCCTTGAATGATCATTTTCTTCATTTACTTGAGACCGTACTTCTTGTTGAACTTGTCGACAGCACCGTCGGCTTGAGTAAACTTTTGCTTACCAGTGTAGAATGGGTGTGAATCTGAAGTAACTTCAACCCGAATTAATGGGTATTCGTTACCGTCTTCCCACTTAACAGTTTCACTTGAAGTGGCTGTTGAGCCAGAGAGAAACTTGTAACCAGTAGATGAATCTTCAAAAACTACTGGATGATAATCTGGATGAATTCCTTGTTTCATTTAGTCATTTTTTTCATGACTGATCACGTCCTGTTCTGCTAATGTTAAGCGATTTTCAACGACTAAGGCCATTTTTACAAAGGGGATATAGGCAGCGCTATCGATTAAAAGCAATACCAAGGTAAAAATCAAAATTCCCCAATTACCATTTGTCCCCAAAAAACTAATAAGGGGTCCCGGTGTCCCCTGCAAAACCGGGTAAGGCGTTGAAGGTATTAAGTGAATCGCAATCGCTAAACTGGCAAGGAGAATGTTTACAATCGGTAAGAAGACAAATGGGATCAGAAATAAGGGATTAAATACAACCGGTAAGCCAATCATTGCCGCATAATTAAAATTAAATAGTGTTGGTAAGGCCGTCCACTGGGCAACACAATGCATATAGGAGCCATTAGAAGTTAACAGAATGGCAACTATCAAGGCAAGGATCAATCCATCGCCCCCAAAGTTAGCAAATGAATTATAAAGAGAACTGCCTAAAAACTCATACGGTACATTCCACGGAGTTCCATGAGCGAGCGCATAGTTCAAGTTAGCAGTAAATGAATCTCCAGAGGTTAACGCCATCGAAGTGTATGGAACACCTAATCCTAACCAATCAAATATTGTTAGCCCCATTGTAGCTAATAACGTCAGCCATAATTGCCGATGCTCTTGGGCAGTCGTAACTAACGTGGAGTAACTTGTTGACCAAGCATGATAGATTGTGTTGGAATTTAAGAAAAGAGCAACCGTCACTCCAAAAATAAGACTAATTGTCATTGGCAGCATTGAACTAAATGATCGTTCCTGTAATAACGGCAACGCATTGGTATTATCACCATCTTTGGGCGGGGTTAACCACCGGTAAAGCTGGCCGATTCCGTAACCAAGAATTAAAACGATTAACAAACTATTGCCACTGAGGAGCCGTTGATAAAAGCTAAGGGAAAATTGCGGGGACGACTTGCCATAACGATAAGACATTAGTAAAAGGGTCAAAATAGCGGTTATTCCGGCAAATTTACCGTCTCGCCGATACCTTTTCGCCGTAAATTTTGCTGCCATATAAACAGTATAAATTCCTAGAATCCCTAAGGTTAATTGACTAATGCTAGTTAACATAAATTGAATAATCCGCAACACGTTCTGTGGTATTACATCAAGAAAAGCAATATTATAAATAAATCCATCTGGTTTAAAAACAGTTTTCAAAATCATCTTTGCCATCGTTCCAATAAAAACAATGGGAAAAATCATAATTAATGTCTGCCGGGTTATTCTAACAAAAGAATAACGATGCAGAGCAATTATTCGATTAATTATTTTTTCATGCATTTAATTTTGAGTAGCCCCCTGCTTATTTTGCGAATTAGGATTACCGTTGTCATTTGGATCAAGCAAATACTCTTCAATTAACCGTACAATCTGTTTATTTTGTGGCAAGTTAGAGTGTTGAGCATCTTTTCCCGTGACCGTCATACTCGTATAATGGGCCACTTGTTTTTGATAAATGTACTTACCGGCATCGACGCTTCCTTCTGGGACGAGACCATCCGATGTATAAGTTTCTGTCCCTGCGACCGAATAAACTAATAAGTTTTTAGGAATTCGACTTCGATACTTTACAAAATCAGAAAACATTTGCGTCGGATGGCTAACAGAAGACTCCGCAAAGTTGTATGGCGTTCCCAGTATCATTAGCCTTTTAATTGTAATCGCATCTTTATATTCAGAGTAGTAATGTTCCAACCAATAAGTCCATACTAGACCCCCATTGGAATGGCCAAACGCCTTAAAGTTATTAAAATTATACTCTTCCGTCAATCGTTCAAATGCTTTATTAACCATTTGCGCTTGTTTCTTTATATTTTGATAGCCATCGCGATTATTCTCAAAGCCAATCACGATAATCGGCTCGTTATCGCCGCGATTTATCCATCCTTGCGAAACAATTTTACCGCTGTTCATTACTTCTAAGCGCAACACACTATGTTTTTTAGGGCTATCCTCGTTAAGTTTACGAATAAGTGGATTAAAGCGGTTTTGTGTTGCTGAGCTTCCAGGAACCATAATTATCGGCGACATTCTAGAATTATGTTGGGCAGCTAAATATTTATTTGTATCTTTCATCCAATAATATGCTGGAATTGCCATTAGGACTAAGATCAATATTAGGCCAATCAATACTAAACGAGTGTGGAGAATTGATTTAGTCATTTTTTTCATTTAACGACCTGTTGTATATTTCTCGCTAAAATTCTTTTGCACATTTTGTGGTGCTTGCGTAAATGGTTCTGACTTAACAAATTTACCGCGGATCATCAACCGATTGGTCCCGGTAGCATCACAGGTGATCAAAGTAATAATCTTTTCCGGTGTATTATCTACCACATCAACCCGGGTCGCCGCAATGAATTCACGTTGATAAATCTTATATTCATAAACGCGATCCATGTTGGTGATATAAATCATCTGTCCCACCTTAGCATGATAATACAATGGGGAAAATAGGATTTTACTCCCGTGGGCCATATTATGACCAGCTAACGCATAGTTACCTTCCCCCATCTTCATGTCCGGACGAAGGGTTCCTGCTGCTAACGCAAGGGTTGTATTATCAATCCCATTAGCAATTGGAATCGTCATATTAATAGCCGGAACCGTAATTGCTCCAATGGTATTAATCGATTGCTTATTTGCACGAGCCTTGGCAGCCGTTTGCAAGTTAAGATCTTTGACACTTTGAAAATCATAGGTCGCTTTTTTCTTTTGGTTGCTTTGAACCGTTTGCCGAGTAATCTCAGGTTTATAACTCCCTACTAAGTAAGACTTAATCTGTTGGTTAAAAATTAAGACAACTGAAATCAATAACAGTACAACAACCGCTGTCCACCATAACCATTCAAATGATCGCTTTTTATCTTTTTTCACAAACAACCTAAGATTAGTTCAGGAAGCGAGACAGAAGTCACTTGTGACTTCGTTTTTCGACGCGAAGCAAGCCTCTGGGAGCCCCCGCAAGCAACAATAGGCCTCCAATGTTCGGTTTTTAAGCCGGACGTTGGAGGCCATTGTTGTACTGCGTATTTGCTTTTTATGAAAGTAACTTAACTTATATCAAAGTCCTTTTTTCTACCATGCATAATTTTCCACAGCTTGTCGTCCCTTACCCGTCGCGTTATCCAGGATTATGCGCTGTTCAATCCTTGCCACGTTCTGTTTGGTTTCTTTAACCATATCTGGATTGACTGAAATATAATCAATCCCTTGCTGAATTAAGAAAGATGCTAATTCAGGATATTCAGATGGTGCTTGCCCACATATTGAAACCGTCTTGTTATCTTGGTGAGCAGCCTTAATAAGGTGGCTAATCGCACGTTTCACCGCAAGATTACGTTCATCAAAGAGGTGGGCCACTGTATCATTATTCCGATCACAACCTAAAATAAGCATTGCTAAATCATTGGACCCAATCGAATAACCATCAACATATTTATTAAACTGATCTGCCAAGATGATATTACTTGGGATCTCGGCCATCATGTATACCTTAAAATCTGGACCACGATGTAACCCGGCAGCTGCCATTAATTTTGTAACTTTATCAGCTTCGGCAACGGTGCGGACAAACGGAATCATTACATTGAGGTTCTTTAACTGGAATTCTCGACGCACCTTTTTTACCGCCGCAAGTTCTAGCTTAAAAGCTTCGATATATTTGGGATCATAGTACCGAGAAGCGCCGCGCCATCCCAATAAGTCGGCAGGTTCATGGGACTCATATTTATCGCCGCCCGTTAAATTACGGTATTCTCCCGACTTAAAATCAGAAAAACGTAAAACCATCGGCCGTGGAGCAATCGCCCGAGCCACTTTAGCAATCCCATCTGCTAACATATCAACAACTTTTTCGGGATGACCAGTTTCAATTAAGTAGAGGGGATGGTCATGAATATAAGTCGTCCAAAGAAATTCTTCTCGCATTAAGCCAATGCCATCAACAGGGAGTTCTGCATATTTTTCTGCTAGTTCTGGATCGCCTAAATTCATCATGACCCTGGTTGCAGTCGGCGCGTAATATTCTGCATGGTGACATTCCGTTGTCTCTTTTTCGCCATTAAATTGTTCTGCGAGATCACCTTGATAAACGACTCCATTTTTAGCATCAACGGTCACTTGTTCACCATCTTGTAGCATTTCAGTAACTGCCTGCCCACAGCTCTTGGTTCCAACGATACACGGAATCTGCATTTCACGAGAAACAATTGCGGCATGGCAGGTCATTCCACCATTATCGGTGATGATTGCTGCTGCTTTTTTCATTGCCGGTACCCAATCAGGCGAAGTCATCAACGTTACTAATATTTCTCCTTCTTCAAATTCATCAATATCTTTAGGATCCGCAATTACATGTACCTTTCCAGTGGAAACGCCTGGACTTGCTGGTAATCCTTTGACCAAGATTTTTTTAGTTTTATTCATTGAGACAGTAGACTCCTTTGTTGCTTGCTTATTATTTTTATTCGACCAAACCGTTTCTGGACGAGCTTGTACTAGCCATAACCGATCTGTGCGGGCGTCTAGCGCAAATTCCATGTCCATGTAACAACCATAGTGCTTTTCAATTTCCTTTGCGTATCCTGCTAATTCATGAATTTGGTTTTCAGTTAGCGCTGGCCGGATTGCCCGGTCTGCTGGCACCGGTTCTTCATGTACTCCGCCACCAGGGGTTTGACACAATTCAATTGCTTTCGGAACTACCGAACGTTCTACTACTTGAAGGTTATTTTTATTAATCACAAAATGATCCGGTGTTACTTTTCCTAAAACAATGTATTCACCTAATCCCCAAATCGTATCAATAACAATTTGGGCATCATTTCCGTTCGCCACGTTAACTGAAAACATAACCCCAGAAGCTTTTGAGAAAACCATCATCTGAACGGCCGCAGATAAAGCCACTTTTTCATGAGGAAAATGTTGCTTATGCCGGTAATAGGTTGCCCGATCGGTAAACAAGGAAGCATAACATTCTTGAACCTTTGCTAATACCATTTCAGCTCCACGCACGTTCAAATACGATTCTTGCTGCCCCGCAAAAGAAGCATTCGGTAAATCTTCAGCGGTAGCACTTGACCTAATTGCTACAAATGGTTCAGTTTCACCCATTTTTTCTGATAAGGCTGCATAAGCTTTTTTGATTGTCATAGCGATCTCACTTGGCATCGGTGCTTCGACAATCATCTGCCGAATATGTGAGCAAACCCGATGAAGTTCGTCAGCATTTTCATAGTCATTAATTTCGGCTAATAATTTATTAATTTGGTCGTTTAATCCCGTTTCCGCCATAAATTGACGATAAGCGTGAGTTGTCGTCGCAAATCCATATGGAACTGGAATTTTCATTGCAGAAGTCATTTCCCCTAATGAAGAGGACTTCCCACCAACGAGATTAACGTCCGAGCGATGCAATTCATCAAACCATAAAACATTCATTTGTTCGCGTTTTTCCATTTAAAACAGTAGTCTAAATAAGCGTTGACTATATTCTTCTTTCGTATCAAAAGGTCCAGCGGTTACACTAATTCCTTCACGATGGTTCCCTAAGAAATCTGTATCAAAATCACGGGCAGTCTCGGGAGTAACACCAACCGCGATCACCCGACTAGTATCTTCATTCAAGTAGTCGCAAATATTACTATTAAGAAATACCCCATCTTCACTTGAATCGATGGCGACCTTAACGTCTTCTTGCTCATCATTCATAAAGATATTTCCTGCTTTATTAGCTGGAATATAGCTTCGTTGTCCACTGGCTAGGCCAACATAAGCAGCATTATCATCGCTAATATAATTATCGATTGGTTGTTCACTTGCCTGTTTGTGGGCAAATGCAATTAATTTTGCCATTTCACTCCGGAGGTTCTTCCGGATAAAGACATTGTTATAGAAACAAGAAGAATCGTAAGGAGCACTTTCTGGCGTATTTTGTTGATAAAGGCGGTGGTAGTAAGGATCATTTTCAGCAACATTCGTATTGCTTAACCATTCCACGCTGCCATTAATTAGGTTATGAACGAGAAGGACGCCCTTAGATTCGAGCTTAAGCGTACAATCCGATAATAGGAAATTATTATCAATCAAGGTCACACCCATCGAATCCTTAATTTCAATATCTTCACCAAGGGCCGCTACTAAGTCCTCCCGATTTTCGTTTGTGACTTCAAATGAATCTGGCAGTGAATTGTTGTAGAACACATTCCGTGAAATTTGGGTATCTTCGACCTTGCCACCAAGCCAAATTCCGCGCGTGCAATCATGAATGCAGTTGCGTAAAATCTTAGCCCCAATCGCTGGCGAAAGGTTGATCGCACTGACATCATCACTGACAAGGTTTTGGCGGACGTTAATGTTGTAAATACTATTGTGTTCAATAATCGGCGATGGGTTGCCTTCAACACCGATAATTCCAGTCTGCCCGCAATCATGAATCGTATTGTTCTTAATCCGGTGTGGATAAACCTTATCATCGTCAATGGTTGGAACAATATTTCGACCAAGGGAGATCCCAGAACACTTAGCGTGAGAAATGTCACACTTGGCAATCTTCCATCCCTGACCACGATTAGTACCAATAATCCCCTTATTATATTGCGAAGATGCCCATCGACAAGCAGCCTTCGTCATTGTAAAGCCCGATAGAATAAGGTGATTGAGTCCTGCTTTTTCTGGATAGAAACACGTCTCACGGAAAGTCAGTTCAACATGTTCATCATTAGGATTTTGCGCTTGAAAGTTTGCATAGATTACGGTTGAATCTTCTGCTGGCAACTGTTCGGTATACCAGGTATAGCAGGTAAATTTCCGGTCTCGGGAAAATTTGTTTTCACTTGGTGTTTCAACTTTTGCTAACTGATCAACCTCATACATTGCTTTATTATTTAGGAAGATTTCACCGGCATGATTAAAGGTTTGATCAACTAAAACGTTGTATGGATTATAGTTACCAAATTCGGCATTAGGGAGTTTTAATTGCCATACCGGACCAGCAACATGTTGCCAGCCAGTAACACGGTCAGCGCCCGTAATGATTGCCCGATTTTGCTTAGCAGATGCATAAATAATCGGCTTATCACTAGTGCCGGAATATTGTGGATGAACTTCCTCATGATATTCCCCCGGCATTACTTGAACATAATCCCCCGGTTGAGCGATATCCGCCGCTTGTTGGATGTACTTAAACGGAAACTCTTGTGAACCATTACCGTTTTCAGAAGCATTAATATCAACAAAAATTTGCATCTAAATTACCTGTAACTTCTGCTTGCTCGCTAATTCGATATAATTAATCATTTGTAAGAAGCTTTCAATCTCGAGACTTGCGCGACCGATTAGCGCCCCATCAACATTTGGTTTACTCATAATTTGACCAATATTCTCGGGATTAACACTGCCACCATAGAGTATTCGGACTTGCTCGCCAATCTCATTACCATACATTTCAACTAGACTTTGACGAATTGCCAGACATCCCTCTTCCGCAATGTCTGGATTTGCTTGATGCGTGCTCCCAACGGCCCAACTTGGTTCATACGAAATAACAATCTGTGATAGTTTATTAGCTGGTACCCCCTTAAGGACGCTTTTTAGTTGGCGAAATACATAATGAATTTGTCCGTTAACTTCTGTTTGGACCATCTCTTCATCCGTACAAATGATTGGAATAATACCAGCATTGAGGGCTGCTAAAACTTTTTGATTAATTGAATCATTATTCTCGTTAAAAAGGCGCCGGCGCTCTAAATGCCCTAGCATCACGTATGTCACGCCCGCATCTGCTAAACTTCGCATGCTAATTTCTCCAGTATACGGTCCCTCTAACTCAGCAGATGCATTTTGAGCAATAATTTGTAAGTTGGAAGATCCCGCCACTTTTTTCATGTTATAGAGCGAGACTGCTTGTGCCGCGATCCCAATTTCTTTATTTGCCGGGAGTTTTTCTTTAATTGCTTTAACAAACGCAACGGATTCATGAACATTTTTATTCATTTTCCAGTTCGCAATAATAAACGGTTTGCGCATTTAGGCGACTGCTGGCGTGCCTAACCATTCAATCATATCTTTCATTTTAGCAGTTATTGCATCTGTTCCGGGAAGTAATAATTTCCGCGGATCATATCCTTTTTGTTCTTTATTGAGGTCTAATTCATTTTCAATATACTTCCGGGTTGCATCTTGGAACGCTAACTGGAATTCAGTATTGATATTCACCTTTGCAATCCCCATTGAAATTGCTTTTTGAACCTGTTCTCTAGGAATTCCTGAACCACCGTGAAGCACTAGCGGAATATCAATCGCATTCGCAATTTCTTGAAGGCGGTCAAAGTCTAACCCTGGCCAGTTAGCAGGGTAAATGCCGTGAATGTTACCAATCCCACAAGCAAGACGGTCAACCCCCATTGCTGCAAACGCCATTGCATCTTCAACATCAGCAAGTTCCCCACTGCTGGTATCCTGATTTTCTCCCACTTTACCGATTTCGGCTTCAACCGCAATGCCGCGTGAATGCGCTAATTGGACAATCTCTTTGGTTTTGGCATAATTTTCTTCAATCGGCAACTTATGGCCATCAAACATGACTGACGAATACCCTAAGTTAATGCATTCAATCGCTGCATCATAGTCACCATGATCAAGATTCAGGATAACTGGAACTTTAATTTCCATTGCATCCATCTGGTCTTCAACCATATCTTTGACAAATTTATAACCACCCATATATTTGGCAGCTCCCATTGAAACTTGGATCAGAACTGGGGTATTAGTCTCCGCTGCCGCCCGCAAAATTGCCCGGGTCCATTCAAGATTATTAATATTATATGCCCCAATTGCGTATTGATTCTTCCGTGCATCATCAAAAAGTTTGTTTCCGTTATCAAAGTAAGCCATTTATAGTTTAAATTGATTGTATCCAGTAATTTCAACGTCTCTAGCTGTTAGCTGAACCTTCATCAGCGCGCCGTTATGTAAGTTTTCATACTTGTATCCAGGTTTCCCATACATCCCCGCAATATATTGGATAATCGATCCATGGGCTACTACAACCACATTACTCTCATCCGGTAAACTTTGCAAAAAGGCAATTGCCTGCTCTACACGGGCATTTAATTCATTACTATCTTCTGCAAGGTGAGCCGGATCGGCGGCTTTCAGTAAGTCATGCGCTTTTTCAACGCCAAACTCATCAACTAATTCACCGATACGCCTAAATCGCTTGCCTTCAAGATAGCTTGCCCAGATAGCGCCTTCTTCATTACTATGACCTTCAAAAGACCCATAAAATACCTCGCGGAAGAACTTTTTTTGGATTGGTTCCTTCACCGTCGCAGTTGGGTGATCCGCAATTAAAAGCCGTGCAGTATCAACTGCTCGTTTTAAATCACTGGAGAAAAGGTAATCGATCCTTAAGTCCGCTAAAACTTGGCCGATCTTTTTAGCATCCATCTCTCCTTTTTCCGTAAGCGGGGTATCTGACCATCCTTGCAGGCGAGCAAACCGGTTGAAGTAGGTCTCACCGTGCCGGACAAAGTAAACTGTGATTGCCATTTAGGACAATTCTTTAGTAATTTTATCCAGCCATAATGGCAATGTCTCGTTTAGGCTATTGTAAGTATCTTCAAAGCGGTGAGTATACCAAGGATCAGGAATTTCTTGATCTTCTTTGCCAGGAATTACTTCATATGCTAAGTGGACTTTATCACGATCTTGCGCTGGTGCAATGCGTTGTAAGTTGTACTTGTTCATATTATCCATGCAGATGATGCAATCAGCCCACTCGAAGTCTTGTCGTGTAATTGGGCGTGAGATTAAGCCATCCGTTGATAACCCGTGTGCGTGCATTGTCTTTGCGGCACCTGGGTGGGGACCATTTCCTTCTTCTTCGTTACTTGTTCCAGCAGAATCAACATTGATTTTGCCATTTAATCCTGCGTCATCAACCATTTGCTTGAACATTGCCTCGGCCATTGGTGACCGACAAATGTTTCCTAAGCAGACAAATAAAACGTTCATTTAATCACCTAAATCATCAAATGAAACTTTTGGCACAGCCTTGGCTTCTTCTGGCACTTGTAAGTAATCCATTTGTTGGAAGTGATGAATTTTAGCCACAATGTTGCTTGGGAAAGATTGAATCTTAGCATCTAAAGCCGCCACAGTACTGTTGTAAAGCTGCCGTGAGTAGGCAATCTTGTTTTCAGTATTGGTTAATTCTTCCATTAATTTTTGGTATTCAGCACTTGCTTTTAAGTCTGGATAATTTTCAGCGACGGCAAACAATGTCCGTAAAGTTCCCGTTAATTCATTGGAAACTTCCATTTTTTTAGCATGATCGCTGTCTGGAATACTATTTAATTCCGTCCGCAGCTTTGTCACCTTTTCCAAGGTTCCCGCTTCATACTTGCTATAGCCCTTAACTGTTGAAATTAAGTTAGGGATCAAGTCGTTACGTCGTTGTAATTGAACATCAATTTGACTCCAGGATTCTTGTGCGTGTGTCCGCAATTGAATCAAACTGTTGTAAAGTCCTGCATAAATAGCAATTAACAAGACAATGACAACAATTACAATAATAAGGGTCATTTACATTTGACGCAACCGTTCAATTCGCTTCTCTAGCGGGGGGTGAGTGTCAAATAGATTTGAAAAAGGATGGTGCTTAGCGTTCTTTTCTGGATCGCTAATATATAATGCCGAACTGCTTGGGTCCACATGTTTCATTGGAACAGCAGTTTTTAGCTTTTCCAATGCACTAATCATCCCTTGCGGATTACGGGTTAATTCCACAGCACCTGCATCGGCTAAGTATTCCCGATTACGTGAAAGAGCCATCTGCGCAATGGTTGCTGCCAATGGCGCTAAGATAATCAAAAGAATCGAACCAAGGATGGCGAAAATACTTGATGGATTATCCCGGTCATCACTACTGCTCCGACCACCAATCCACCAGAAATTTCCAGCAAAATTAACAAGCATTGCGATTGCGGATGCTAAGGCTAACGCAATTGTTTGCAGACGGATGTCATAGTTACGAACGTGAGTCATTTCATGGGCCATTACCCCTTCTAGTTCCTCACGATTCATTTTTTCCATCAAACCAGTAGTAGCGGCCACAGCAGCATGCTCAGGATCATTACCAGTCGCAAAAGCATTGGGACTTGGGTCATGGATGATATAGACTTTTGGCATTGGTACCCGTGCAACTAAAGCCATATCTTCAACAATATGCCAAAGTTCTGGCGCATCACTCGCTGATCGTACCTCCGTCGCGTTATTCATCCGCATCACTACATCAGTCGATTGACCAATGATCACGGACATATAGATCACCGCAATAATCGCCGCAATGATCATGCCGCCAATCGCTGTCCGCGCAAATAAATAGCCAATCGCGGCCCCAATTAAAGCAAGCAATACAAAGAACCCAAACATCACCAAAATTGTTTTTCGTTTATTACGGGCAATTTGCTGATATAACATCTATTCTGCTTTTAATGCCGTCAAGACTTCTTCTAGGTGAATGCCATGGCTTGCCTTCAATAGGACAATATCATCACCTGTCAAAGTAGTCGTAAGATCGGCAATTAATTGTTGAAGGTCACTAGCAGCATAATGATAGATATCTTCAGCTGGGTATCCTTCTTGGATCAACTTGTCTTTAAGATTTTTCATTTGTTCGCCTACAAGGTAAACACTAGCAATCTTTTGGTGGTCAATCTCTTCTGCTAAGCTAGCATGCAACTTTGCCGCAGCATCCCCTAATTCCAGCATGTCCCCTAATACGGCGATCCGGCGACCAGCTACTGGTGTTTCTGCAATCGTCTTAAGGACTTCCTTGGCAGCGGTCGGGTTTGAATTGTAAACATCACTTAAGATCTGTTCACCATTCTTTCCTTTAACCCATTCAGCACGATTTTCCGTTAATTCAACGTTTGCCAACGCTTGCTTCATGTGGGCGGGAGTAATATGCAGAATCTTACCCACTTCCATAGCCGCTAACGCATTATTAATATTGTATTCACCAACCATTGGGATAGTGAATTCTTCATCTGGCCATTCGTTGACGGTAAATGATAACTGCCGTGGTTCATCGCGGACACTTGTTGCATACAAATTATTGCTTAGTTGCCGACCAAAGCGCATCTGTCGTTGGGCAAGATCTTTTACCCGTTCCTCTAATAATGGTTCATCCCCATTAAATACTAGTGTTCCATCTTCCTTTAGGCCATGGGTAATTTCCATCTTTGCATCAGCAATCTTATCACGAGTCCCGAAGAATTCGATATGTGCTTCCCCAATCATTGTAATAACGGCAATGTCAGGATTTACAAGCTTACTTAAGAAGTCAAGCTGACCAAAACGGTCCATGCCCATCTCAACTACCACTGCTTCGGTATTAGACTCCATGTTAAGAAGAGTTACTGGAACCCCAATCTCATTATTAAAATTAGCATATGTCTTCGCGACATTAAACTGCGTACTTAAGATTGACGCAATCATATCTTTAGTCGTCGTCTTCCCATTACTGCCTGTAACTGCAACAACAATCGGATTGATCTTATACAAGTAGTACTTCCCTAGTTGTTGAAGGGCCGCTAGTGGATCACTAACGACTAATAGCGGGTGCGTCTGATCCGTTATCTCATGGTCACTAGCCCATAAACTAGCTACTGCACCATTGGTAAAAGCACTCGGTACGTATTGGTGGCCGTCTTGGGCACCTTGCAATGGAACAAATAAGCTCCCTTGATCTAAGTGTCGACTGTCAAATGACACACTAGTCACTTCTACGTCTTTCCATTGTTCAATGTCATTTTGTGCGTTGATCGCCTTGGCAATTTCCGCTAATTTCATTTTCATTTAATCTTCTTTTCGATGACGGATATTAAATGCATGGCGACTGGAATGGCTCTTTCCATGGTTATCATTTCGGTGACCACCACCATGTTGGTGACGGCGGAAATTCTTACGCCGGTAGTGGTTGCCACCATGCGAATTATTTCGGTTGCCATTACGGTTATTCCGCTTGTTACGCCGTGGGAGAGGACGTTCAGGAGTAATCTTAACTGGAACTTCACTGGCCGCTTCCTTCGTCATGTTATTTAACAATGCTGCTACCAGATCAGTTGCATTATGAGTTTCTAGTAGCTTTTCAGCGGCTTCTTCATAACGATCAGTTGAATCCCGCGCGATTAATTCATCGATATCATTAAAGGCTGAGGCAACTTGACCCTTAAATGCTTCTTCAGCTGTTGGTGGCTTAAGTGGCAGCATCCGTACCCGGGTTAATTTTTCAATCTCATGAAGGTAATCCATCTCATTTGGGGTAACAAAGGTTAAAGATACCCCGTGATGTCCGGCCCGTCCTGTTCGGCCAATCCGGTGAACATAGCTGTCTGGGTCAGATGGAATATCATAATTATAAACATGCGTAACCCCGGAAATGTCTAAGCCCCGAGCAGCCACATCTGTTGCAACTAAGATATCAAGTTCATTGTTCTTAAACTTCCACATGATCTTAGAACGCTTATCTTGAGTAAGGTCACCATGAATACCAGCTGCATTGTAGCCACGCGCAATCAAGCCCTTCGACAATTCATCTACCCGCCGCTTTGTCCGACCAAAGACAATTGTTAAGTCAGGATCTTGAACATCAATTAAACGGGTCATGATGTCAAACTTTTCATAGTCACGCGCGCGAATATAGTACTGATCAACTAAGTCAGTAGTCAATTCTTTGGCCTTGATCCGCACAGTTTCCGGATCAGACATAAATTGAACTCCAATCCGCTTGATTTCTGGTGGCATGGTTGCTGAGAAGAGCAATGTTTGCCGATCATCTGGTGTTTCCTTGATGATTGATTCAATATCCTCTAAGAATCCCATGTTTAGCATTTCATCTGCTTCATCGAGGACAAGGGTCTTAATGTGGTCAAGTTTAACTGTATGACGGTTAATATGGTCACGTAACCGTCCAGGGGTCCCCACGAGAATTTGTGGGTGTTGTTTCAAGCTCTTAATTTGGCGCCGAATATCTGCCCCACCATATACTACTTGCACGCGAACATGTTTATCTTTACCAAGACGATAAAGTTCTTCTTGAGTCTGGATTGCTAATTCACGTGTTGGTGAAATGATAATTGCTTGAATATTGAGATTTTCAGTATCAACGTTTTCAATAATTGGCAATCCAAAAGCAGCCGTCTTACCAGTCCCGGTTTGTGCTTGCCCAATAACATCCTTACCTTCAAGAACCATTGGAATCGTTTGTTCTTGGATTGGTGTTGCTTCTTCGTATCCGCTCCGTTTGATTGCTTTTAATAGGCTATCGGATAAGCCTAATTCACTAAACTTCAATTAGTGACGCAGATTACGCAAAAAGATCTCAATTGGTGTGCGCCAGTTTAAACATTTGAGTGGCCTGGAGTTCAAATACCAGTTAATTTGAATTAACTCATCATCAGTGATTTCCTCAATCGGTTGACCTTTGGGGATAAAGCGTCGTAGTACTCGGTTGCGATTCTCATTACTGCCCCGTTCATGTGGAGAATAAGCATGCGCAATGTAGAGGGGAATCCTGGCCTGCTCTTCAATTAGCTTGTAGTTAGCGAATTCTTTCCCATGGTCAACAGTAAGGGCCTTGAGATTATCTTCTAACTGGTTAGCTAATTCTAAAATGGCCTTGGTCATTGAGGTGCTATCTCGTCCCTGAAGCCGTTTAACGATGATAAGACGACTCTTACGCTCGACAAACGTAGCTATTGCTTGACCTTTACGCTTTCCAGATAAAACTGTATCTGCTTCAAAGTGACCTGAGGTATGGGCAGATTGCAAGAAATAACTTGAACAAAGTTAGTGACGCAGATTACGCAAAAAGATCTCAATTGGTGTGCGCCAGTTTAAACATTTGAGTGGCCTGGAGTTCAAATACCAGTTAATTTGAATTAACTCATCATCAGTGATTTCCTCAATCGGTTGACCTTTGGGGATAAAGCGTCGTAGTACTCGGTTGCGATTCTCATTACTGCCCCGTTCATGTGGAGAATAAGCATGCGCAATGTAGAGGGGAATCCTGGCCTGCTCTTCAATTAGCTTGTAGTTAGCGAATTCTTTCCCATGGTCAACAGTAAGGGCCTTGAGATTATCTTCTAACTGGTTAGCTAATTCTAAAATGGCCTTGGTCATTGAGGTGCTATCTCGTCCCTGAAGCCGTTTAACGATGATAAGACGACTCTTACGCTCGACAAACGTAGCTATTGCTTGACCTTTACGCTTTCCAGATAAAACTGTATCTGCTTCAAAGTGACCTGAGGTATGACAGTGCGTCATTTGACGGACATCCTTTCATATAGGTTTGGTTCACTTAATATGATACCTGATGTCACGCCGAATGGCGTTTTTTATTTACCACCAACTGGGTGGCTAACTTCATTCTATAATCCACCATTTTATTTCTAATTTTCACCAGCTAAAATTTGCTTTGCTTGTTTAACTGTTAAATTGTAGTGGTAGTATTTTTGATAAAATTTTTGAACTTCAGAGACCATGTTAATATTCTTCATTTCTTGGGGATGAAGAGTCTTAGCTGCCCATAAGACTTGAAGTGCTTCTTCTGCACTATAACGATCCCATGGGAAGGTCCCTTGAGGATTTCCGTATACTTTGTTTTTGCGTACAGCCTTCAATTGACTTAGCTGACTGTTAGCACGTAACGCTTTTCGCGCTTGGGCAGTAGATGTACTACCAACGATAATTACATCTGGATTCGCTTTAATCAATTCTTCAGGCGTAACTGAAATTTGATTTCCCTTTTTAGAAATAGCATTCTTTCCACCTGCTAGTTTAATCCATTCGTTAACAATTGTTTTTTGTCCGTCAACCTTGGTAAGATCTGTTGCATTAACAATATGAAGAACCGTTGGTGTTGATTTTCGGCTCTTCAAATGCTGCTTAACAAGATTAATGTTGTTTGTTAATTCTTTATTGTATTGCCGAGCAATCTTTGGAGAATTTCCCCCTAAAATTTCTGCAGTTAATGTAACCGACTTCTTTAACCCAGCAAAATCAGTATACATTGCGTTAACTGTTGGTAATTTTGCTTGACGGGATTCCTTTATTTGAGCTTGATCGGAAGCAATTACAACGTCCGGTTTTATTTTTACTAATTCTTCAACTTGAATTTGATTGCCTGCTAATGGCGCAGCAACTTTAGCAATTTTTGGATCTACCATTGTGAACCAATGTTGTTTCTTAACAAGAGGAGTAGTGGCAACTAGCTTATTTTGTCCTCCTAATAACAGCACAACCTGATTATTAGCATGCCATAAGTCAGCAACGCGGTTAACTTTCTTTGGGATCTTTATTTTCTCCCCTGTCATATCCGTTATGGTTCTTGTTGAACTAGCCATCGCCGAACTGCTAATAATACTACTAAACAGTAAAAAGATTGCTAAAAGCTTCAATAATTTTTTCATTTAGAGCTTAATTTGACAAGTATATCGTTGAAGATCAGGTAGATAAGTAAGAGTTAGTGGAACATGATAGATCCTTTCTAGCTGTTTAGTTGACATTAACTCTTCACATGATCCAGTAACCATGGAACCTTTTGAATCAAGAAGACCGATTGTAGTCGGTAGCATTAAAGCATGGTCTGGAAGGTGAGTAGTAAGAATAATGGTGATTTTTTGCTGGGCTAAGTCTTGAATTAGTTTTAATATTTCGTACTGTCGACTTAAATCAAGGGCAGCCATAGGTTCATCGAGAATTAACAAGCGCGGTTCTTGAAGTAGGGCTCGAATAATCGTAATTAGTTGCTGTTGACCACCGCTTAATGAGATAAAGGGGTGATCACGAAAAGGTGAAAGATGAAAACGTTGTAAATAGGTTTCAGCAAGTTGAACGTCTTTCTGATGCGGAGTTTGGAGAAAAGAAAGGTAAGGTGCACGACCAGTTAATAAATAATCAAGTACTGTGAGATTGGAATTAATATGATAATCCTGAGGAACATAGGCAACTTGTTGTGCAAGCGTTTTGTGCTTCAAATTTCCAAGCTCTTTTCCGTTAACTATTACGGTTCCTTCATTTGGTGTCAAAAGTCCGACTAAACAGT
This sequence comes from Limosilactobacillus reuteri, assembly GCF_013694365.1. NCBI lineage: Bacteria > Bacillati > Bacillota > Bacilli > Lactobacillales > Lactobacillaceae > Limosilactobacillus > Limosilactobacillus reuteri. The sequence goes on along the minus strand of NZ_CP059275.1, from coordinate 1,608,903 downwards.
GGAGAAGAGTTGATTTTCCGACACCGTTAGGGCCAAGGATAGTAAATACTTCTCCAGCTTCGAGACTAAAGTTAACGTTGTGAAAGACCGGATGTGTTTTTGAATAGGCAAAACTAAGGTTATTAACTTCGAGGACTTTCAATCAATTTAATTGCACCTTCTTCTTAATTAGAATATAAACAAATAAGGGTGCGCCGATGAAGCCAGTTAGGATACTTAACGGGATTTCCCCTGCCGATAGGGATCGAGCCATTGTATCGACAATTAACAAAAATAGCGCACCAATAACTGCTGCAAGGGGAAGTGTTTCTTTTGTATTATACCCAACTAAAAGTCGAGCAATATGCGGAATTACAAGTCCAATCCAACCAATATTTCCGCTAAGACAAACTGTTGCAGCGGTTAAAAACGTGCTGGCGGTAATTATCAGTAGTTGTTCCATATCCACATTAATTCCTTCTAGACGCGCTTGTTGGTTGCCAAGTGAAAGAATTGTCATATGCCAGCGAAGGACAAATAGAATTATTGTACCTACAAGCAAAAAGGGAAGGACAGCGATAATATTTGAAAAATCAACTTTTGCTAAACTGCCTAGTTGCCAGTAGACAATACTTTGTAATTGTGAATCCGGATCAGCAATGTACTTTAGTAATCCAACTAATGCCTGCATAAAACCAGAAATCACAATTCCGGCTAATACTAGAATTAAGGTTCCGCGCTGATGAAGGATTTGGGCAATCAATAAAGTTAAACTGACCGCAATAATTCCACCAACAAAAGCAAAAAGCTGAGTAAGTCCAATGCCATAGCCTAAGAGAATTGCACTAGCAGCCCCGGCGGCCGAACCATACGACACCCCTAAAATATCAGGCGAGACCAAAGGATTATGAAAAACACTCTGGAAAGAACAACCAGCCATTGCTAGACCAGCACCAATTAACAGCGCACCGATGATTCTAGGAAGACGAAGGCTAAAAATAATGTTTGCTGCGGCTGGATTGCTTTGGGGATGAAGTAGCGTTTGAAAGATTATGATTGGTGAATAATAGATCCGCCCACAAGAAAGAGCGAGAACGATTGTAACAATAACCAATTAGTAATTAGAATCTCTTCCTTTTCTTAAGAAATTAGTGATTTCATCAGTAACTGTTTGCTGAGCGGTTGGCAGGTCTTCATAGTCGATTTTTAATGAAGACGCTAATGGTGAAGCACCATGTTGACGCAATTGGTAATTAAAAATATTTACTGCGTTAGCAAATTTTGCTGGACCAAAATTTTTATCTCCTACACCTGCAATATAATAAACCAGCCTCGGGACAGAAAACTGACAAAGATAATTATAGAACTTTTCTTCAGAGGCTGTGAGTTGTCCTTCGCCATAAGTACAGGGACAAAGGATAAGCAAGTCAATACTATCCAATTTTACTTGTAAGGCCTCCTTAAAAGAAAGAAAAATGGCAGACGGAAGGATAGTTTGGTGAATAAAGTTTCCTAATTCGAAGTTATGACCGTAGAGTGTATCGTAGAGAATTAAAGTATTCATTTAGTTTCCCCACCTTACCTTATCTGTATCATATTCCTTTTTCCAGATTGGTACTTCATGCTTAAGTGTATCAATCACATGTTGGCACCATTTGAATGCTTCTGCACGATGCGGAGCCGCCACACCTACAAATACCGCGATATCAGTAAGCGTCAATTCGCCAGTCCGGTGAGCGACAACAACGCGTCCTCCTTGTTCTTCAATCGGTGCTGCAATTTTTTCTAATTGTTTTTCCGCCATGGGATGATAAGCTGAATACTCAATCTTAGTAGTCTCGATCTCGCCAGTCCATTGACGAACAGTGCCGACAAACATATCAATTCCTCCGTATTCTGGAGCAACAAGCTGTTTATACATCTCACTTACATCGATGGGCTCATCGCTTATTCGTAAATAATGCAACTAGCCACCACTAACCGGCGGAATGATTGCGATTTCATCATCGGCCTCTAAGGTAATTATATCTGCGTTAACAAATTCTTGATTAATTGCTATCCGCGAATTTGCTAAAGTTGACGTCAGTTGTGGTGCCCGCTGGCTAATTTGCTTAAGAAGGTCATCTACTCGAATAGGATTAGCAACATCAAGAGTAATAGATGGTCCTAACTGATCTTGTAAAAACGCAAATAATTTAACGTTAATTTCCATTTATTTAACGATGTGAACATCACCATGAATGTAATGTTTCCATAGAGCAAACCAGCAAATTACACCGGTTAACGCTAAGAGTGCAATTCCAAGCTCATAACTACCTGTCCATTGGTAAATATAACCAATAATTAGTGGTGGAAAGAAACCTCCTAAGCCACCAACTGCTCCAACGAAACCAGTAACCGCTCCCGTATTACCTTGGGATACATATGGAACCATTTTGAAGACAACCCCGTTACCAATCCCTGCAGAAAGACCAACCAAAACAATCCCTGCGATAAACATGAATTGATTGTGAAAACTAAGCATAATCCAAATAGCAAAAATAACGATTGCTACAAAGACCCATTGTAATAATGCCATGGGGCGTTTTCTATCAGCAAGGTAACCACCAAATGGACGAACTAACGTACATACGAAAGCAAATAATGCTGAATAAAGGCCGGCAGTAACAGGAGTATAATGAAACATCCCTGTCAAGAATGTTGGCGTTAAGTTTGTAAATGCAACAAATAAGCCAAAAGTCAAGAAGTAAAATAGTGATAGATACCATGTTCCACTGTCCGCGGCAACAGACAATGCGCCCTTAATCGTTTTACTTTTATCAACTGGCATTTCTTTACAAAAAACTGCGAAAAGAACACCAAAGATCACTGTAAGAATAATCAAAAAGTAGTAAACACTATCAAATCCCGCTGCCTTGGAAATATAAGGTAAAGTCATGGCAGCCACAGCATTCCCCATATTCCCCATTGAAACGATTCCCAGGGCTAGTCCTTGCTGTTCTGGCGGAAACCAAACTGAAGCATAAGAAACCCCAACGGCAAACGATGTTCCTGACATCCCAACAAGCAATGCGGCAAAGAGCAACATTCCAAATGAATGAACATGTGGAATCATAATTAGTGGAATCAAAATAAAGGCCATTAAGATCAAATAAACCTTTTTCCCGCCGTAACGATCACTTAAGATCCCTACTGGAATTCGCATAATTGATCCCAAAAGGACTGGTGTCGCTAATAACAACGTTCGCTGCGATACATCCAAATTGAACATCTCAGCAATTTGGGATGCAAGTGGCGCAAAGTTAGACCACGACATAAAACAAACAATCATTGCAAGCGTGGAGAGGATCAATGCAGTATAAGCATTTCGCCTACTCCCATGAGCAACATCTTTAACACTTGACATTTATTCTTTTTTTAATTTTTCAACTAATCGAAACAATTCATCCTGAGTTTGGCCAGCTGGTAACACTTTAATATCAAGGATTAGCTGGGAGAAGATATCATCAATTAGTTGCTTGACATCATCAATTCGTTCAAGTGCTAATTGATGGGCTTGCTTAAACATCGCTTGTGAAGGACGATGATCTGAAGCGAAGAAATCACTAAACCATTGTGGATTCTGTTGGCGCGCGAATAAAAGTGCCAGGGGATACTGACCACTCGTTATCATCTTTACAAATGAGTCGGGATCATTACTGAGTTGTTGAAACTCATGTGTAATATAACTAGCAGTACCAAAGGCTTGACCAATCTGTCCTGCAAGTGAAACAATTTCCCTTTTTGCTCCGCTAAGGACGGCACTTTGTTTTGCAGTCATTGTTCCAAGTAATCCCCATCGTGCTTTAACATCTGCTAAATAGTCAGCTACCTTAAATTGCTGATTATAGTTAAACTGTAGCCGTCGAACCTGTGCAAGCATCACATCTCCAGCGTCAGTTGTCAACTCCTCAATTATTTGTGGAGGATTACCTACAGTACTTAGTGAACGGACAAAGCGATTCATTAAGTAGCTCGCAACATATGAATAAGCTTTTTGACTAGCGAATTCCCCAGGAGTTAGGTTATTTGGCTGAAAAGAAGGAGGATTCAAATGAGTTGCTAATGCCAATAGTTCTGGTAGTTGAGCAGCTGTGATTTGATCAATTGTGAGCTCTTTTTCGTTGAAATAACTAAAAGCCTCAAAAAGCGACAACCTTAGTCGCCGTTCTTCTTCACCAGTACTCAAGTTAATCATTTCGCGAACCATTGGAGGATATTGATAAATAACGGTTGTTAATGCATCTACCAACCGTTCATCTGGTGTTAAATTCACTCAGTCCTTAAATTTATTTACTTCAGCAATTATTTGTTCAGCAACGGGGATGAAGATATCACTGAAATACTCATTAAAATCAACATTTTTAATTTGTTTCTCAGTAAATTCTTGTGCACGATGAAAAGCATCATTACGCATATTAACGATGAGGGCTTCTCGTTGATGTTTAAGTCGCTTATGGAGTTTATCATTGTCATTACTCATGTAGAAATAATAGTAAATTTCGTAGAAGGTATTATCAAGAACCCAAAAGAGGGTACTCCGTCGAATATTATCGCTTATCATTTCAGTAAAGGAATTTTTACCAAGAAGCTCATGGTTAGCAAAGGCTCCCGCAGATAATACGATTGCTTGAACTTCATGCATATCAGCCATGTAGCGGCAGAATTGGCTAATTTCATCTTCCGGAACACTAAATCCCAGCTTTTCTTTTCGTTCCGCCTCAGTCATCTTAGAAAAAGTGATTTGATACTCTTGCATCACATTCTGACTATCTGCAATCAAATCCTTTTCGATAGTTGTTAATAAAGCAAAATTATCCTGCATAAATTCTTTAACAGTTTGCCATATCTTTTCAATTTGCTCGTTAAAGTTTGTAAAAAGATCTTGAACGGTGCCTATTCTTTTTTTAACTACCTCTTTTTTCTCTGCATGAGGGGCATATTGGATTAGCAGAGGAATATCATCGTTATGTTCATCTAAACCGTGCTTGGATCGTTGTTCACTTTCATATTTTTTAAGTTCTTCAAGGTCAACAAGTCCAAGGGGCATTACATTAATTTCACCATTTGTAAGCATGATTTGTAAGGCAAATGGGGTTGTTGCTGCTTGATTCTCGACTAATGATTTTAAGGCATCAAATAATTTTTTGCGATTTGCAAGTTCATTGTTTGGGTCTGCGTAAAAGCCTGCAGTATAGATCGATTTATTTTCGTAATCTCGTTTTAGCTTATCTTGAATATCCATTTAATTCTCCTTTGTTGATTGAGCAAGAAGTTGTGCAAGCTTATTACGGCCGCGATCAGTTAAAGCAGCATCTTTTAAATTTATCTCTGCTAATGTTGAACTAAATGATTCGTCAATAACTGCTCCAGAAATATATTGGTTTTCAACTGCATATTTAGTTGTTAAAAACAGGTTGGAAACGGGATTAACTTGTCGACTATTAGTAAAGCGTTTGCGAGCAACATCACTGAGGATTCCCCGCAACTCATCCTCTCGACTGAGGTTCGTCGCCATTTAAAGGTCAATTAAATGGTGATGAATAGCATATTGTACTAGTTCAACCCGTCCATGTAAGTGAAGTTTGCGTGAAATATTTGCTTTATGGGCTTCCACTGTCTTTGTTGAAATAAACATCTTTTGTGAGATCTCTTTATTTGAATACCCTAAAGCAATAAGTGGAAAGACTTCTTTCTCCCTTTTTGAAAGACTATTATAGCCCTTTAATTTTAAGGTATTACCAGATGCATTTATTTCTCTAATATCTGTCTTACTAACAATGATATTTGCATCAAGATATTTCTCGCCATTTATAACATGTTTTAGGGCATTAACAATTTCGCTATCTGGTGAACTTTTCAAAATATAAGACATTGCGCCATTTGCCATTGCCTTGTTGATATATTCCTGTTCTTCATGCATCGAGAGAATGATAATTTTAACTTTGGGAAACTTATCATGGATTCGCCGAGTAGTAATTAGGCCATTTTCGCCAGGGGGCATACTTAAATCCATAATTAAGATATCAATTCCGCCTTGTTCAACTCGAATATATGTATCAGTTCCACTCGCTGTCCCATCAACCACCGTAAAATTCGGTTGAAGATCGACTAAGTATGAAATTCCTGAGCGAACAATTGCGTGGTCGTCTGCAACTAAAACGTTATACATTTATACATTTGTTCTCACCATATCCTTATTTAAAGTATTATTATAGGGAAACTTTACCTTGACTGTCGTTCCCTTATTAATTTTTGATGTAATTGTAAAGGCTCCGTTATATGCCTTAACGCGTTCATTCATATTCATTAATCCAAGTGAATGTCCATTAAATCCACTATGCTGATCAATATCAAATCCAATTCCATTATCAAGAATCTCTAACTGAAGGTAACTATTGTGATCCGTAACAATAATACTTATTTCTGTTGAATGAGCATGTTTAATTGCGTTATTAATTGCCTCTTGTGTAATGCGGTAAAGAACGTTTTGAATGTTTTTTTGTAATTTTTCAGCAGAGGTAAGGGCTATAACATCAATTGTGATTCCTGTACTATTTTGAAGACGTTTCGCCAAAGCTTTGATTGCCGGAATTAAGCCAAAATTATCGAGCACCGAGGGACGAATATCGAGTGCGAGCCCTTTAATCTCTTTAAGGGTCATTTGTAACTGCTTTTCGATTGCAGCACTCATTGCTTGAAATTGCTCAGTATTTCTTTGCTTTTGCACCGTTGCTAATCTTTGAATGCCCATTATTGCGGCGTAGATTCCCTGTGCAACGCTATCGTGAAGATCTTGTGAGATTTTTTGCCGTTCCTTTTCGTGTGCTTCATTTACGTATTGATTGAGAATTCGGTGCTCTTCAATCTGCGAAAGGCGTTGCTGTTGCTCACGATTTTCAAGAGTCAGGGCAAAGACACTTTCTTTATCGTCAAGAGGACGATAAACCATTGAAAAATGAAAAGGATGAGTAGCGTTGGAGTGAAACGTTATCGGAACGGTAGCTCCCGTTAACCGCTTTTTAATCAAGCATGAAGCACAATCATCATTTTCTAGTTGTGACCAAGCGTTTTTACCAATTTGCAGTAGGTAATTAACATCTAAATTAAGCATAGTTACTAACCGCTGAGCCGGCTCATTACTAACTAAAAGATCATCATTTTTAAATAAGAAGATTGCATCTGGTGATTGATCAAAATATTTTTGTATCCAATTAGCAGTTTCAAGCACTTAAGGATGTTGTGGTAATCCCATCGATGGTCCCTGGAAATACTTAGTTGCACTAAAATCAAATTTCGGATCCTGAAATTCGCGGTAATGATCAAAATCAGCTTGAATCTGTTGAATTTGGTCGTCCAGTTGTTCTAACTCCGCATCTTTTTCCAGCGAACTCATTTGTTGGCTTACTTCTTGTTCCCGATTTTCTAGCATTGTTCGTCTAATTGTTAAGTCATTTAAAACAAGGGAAATGAGCTTTTGAAAATCAGGATTTGTCATTGAATCTTTACTTTTCATTTACTTTTCATTTAAATCGACCTCACGATAGTTTAAATTTGAAAATTCGTTACTTGAGCGATACGTAAGGGGGTGGCAGACGCACTTATTAGTGATGAAACTACGTAATCGCCAGTCATCATTATTATCAACCCAAGTAGTAACTTGTTCATTGCTAACTGAAAAATGAGCTAATGAATAGTGATTGTGCTGACTTGTTGCAATATAAGAGTTGGACGTACGAGCAAGAACAGCAAGTGAATCTTTTGTGAGATAAGGATAATCAACAGCCAGAGTTAAATAGTCCCGAAGAGTTGAAAAATGACTAGTACAAGCAATAATTGCTGAGAGGGGACCATGATGATCATAAGGGGGAATATCACAGATAATCTGCACAGCCGGTTCTTGACCAACCAACTTTAATATATGCGCTCGATTTATTTCATTAGCACAAACAACGATCTGCTGACAAAAGGGTGTTAATTTCTCGACTGCTAGCTCTATATTGGTAGCTGGTAATCCTGGAACATGATAAGTAGCTTTATCTTTCCCAAAACGGGTAGATTTACCACCAGCATATACTAATCCAATCATTCATCCTGCATCCCCCTTTACTTGTTTTAAGTAGTCATAACACCAATTTACAATTGCATCTTTTCCTAATAAGTCAGCGGTTGTTCCATTAAAGATACTACCTATTTTAAGAGGGGGAGTATGAGCAACATTGGTAGGATCTTCGCCAGGCTTTAATAATAAAATTTGCGGATATTGAGTGGCTTCCTTATGACCTTCAATCAAGACAAAATCATTGTCGGTACTTAATAATTCAACCATTTCCGTTAAAGACGGAACATTACTTTTTTGATGAAAGAAAAATTCAGTCGCAGATTGTAAAATAACCTGTTTAGCTCCAGCACTACTCATTCTAGCACTGTCAGTAGTTGGCACATCCATTGCGGCATTATGGGCATCATGTTTAAGAGCAGCTACTCGATACCCTTCTTTTGAGAGCCTTTCGATTAAAGTCGTCGTGATAAGAGTCTTGCCGCTTTTTTTATGACCGATTATTTGAAGGGTAATAGCCATTTATTTGAAGGGTAATAGCCATGCGTCTGTCTCCGTTCCGACCTTCATTGGAGTAGTACTATGCGGAATCAGTGCTAAACAGGTTGTCGTCTGGAGGTTAGCTAATGAGCCAGATCTGTTGATTCCATTTGGATAAACATAAAACTGATTATCTTTGAATTCATAAGTACAACGAAGATACCGATCGAACCCGTTTGTTTTATTATATGGGGCCGCTAATATTGCCCGTACTTGCTTAATTCGGCTGGCTTGGTGTTGATAACGGCGAATCAGCGGTTCCATATAAAGGTAAAAACCAGTAAAACAAGCTCCTGGATTCCCAGAAAGGGCCATTATTAACGTATTATTTTGAACAAAGGCAGTCGTAACGCTTCCTGGTCGTTGTTTAATCTTATTAAAAAGCAATTCATCAGCTTTACGTGCTTCATCTCCAATAAAATCAAAATCACCAACTGAAACACCACCATCAGTAATTACAATTTCATGAGTTGCTATTTGTTCTTCAAGAGTCTGCTTGATAAGATCAGCATCATCTGGTAATTGGGTTTCAAAATCAACAATCCCACCAGTTTCTCCTACAAGATTTTTTAACATAATACCATTACTATTAAAGATCTTTCCCGGTTCAATCGTGGCATTAGGTCCTAATAATTCAGTTCCAGTGGCGATAATTGCAATCCGTGGTTTTTTATAAACTGTTACTTCTTGAACACCAAAAGCCGTTAAGACTGCTAGGCCACCGGGATTTATTTCCTGGTCTTTTGCTAAAACGATATCACCGCTTTTTACATCAGTACCAGTTTCTGTAATGTTAGTTTTACTCTCAGTTGTAATAATTTGAACCTTATTTTCATCTTTAGCGGGCCGCGTTTTTTCAATTCGAATTACTTTCCCCGCATCAGAAGGGACATATGCACCAGTCATTATCCGAACTGCATCCCCTGGCTGTAATGGTTGATCCCAAGTTGCTCCAGCTTGAATCTCTCCTCGGACATTAAACTCGCGGGGGAAGTCATGATCATCGCTGGCTAAAATTGCATACCCATCCATTCCTGCTCGGCGAAAATGAGGATAGTCATAATGAGCATGGACATCCTCAGCTAAAATACGATGGTTAGCTTTTGATAGGGGAATTGTTTCTGTAGTTGTTTTCAGGGGGATTTCCTTAATCTTTTTCTGTGCCTCGGCAACAGAGATTGGTGTTCTTCTAGTGAGCATCTAGTGAGCATGGTGGTGAACTTCCTTTCGTTGGGAACTGCTTTCAAATAATAAATGTTCATATTCTGGCAAAATTAGTTTGTTTAGAGCCGTTTGACAGGCATTCTGGGAACCAGGTAAACAATAGGTAAGCTGATTGCGGTAGTTAAATCCGGCTAGTGCTTGTGATGCAAGCGCACGAGTACCGATTTCATCAAATGATATCTGGCGAAACGCTTCCCCAAAACCCGGAATTAGCCGTTTGAGGAGTGGACGGATAGCCGGAATAGTAACATCACGCTGAGCAATTCCTGTTCCACCATTAGTAATGATGATATCAAGGGCTTGTTGTTCTAGTTGAAGGTAGGCAGTTTGAATATTGACAATATCATCATTAACGATTACCCGATCAACTACTGATAAGCCCGCGTTAGCCATCTTCATAGCAATTAATTTTCCAGAAGTATCGCTATCTAATGTTCGGCTATCGCTAACCGTTAAAATTGCGATTTTTTTCATTCATAATAGGTCTTCTTTCATCAAAATATTTAACGACTTAAACTGTTTCTGGGCAATCGCCGAAGTAGGTAAGTTATACATAACAATCTTACCATTCTTGAATATACTTACTGGACGATTTTCCCATTTAAAATGAAGAAACAATCGATTTGCGTTAATTAAGAGCTCTTTTTTAGCCAAAAATTCTTTAAGTCTGCCAAAATTAATAGGTTTCTCTTTGATCGTATAATATGCATTTTCCCCACATAACATATGTAATTCTGGTGCTGATTCTTCTAAAGAAATACTGCTTGGCTTAGCACAGGCGGGACAATGGTAATTTTTATTAATAGCAAACTTACTAAATTGCATTGACCAATTGTCAACCGCGATCAATTCATTAAAATTAACCTGTGTTTTGTCAACCAGATAATGAAGCGCTAAAGATACCTGTAGTCCCGCCACAATCGGGATTAAAGCAGTATTAACCCCAATTAAATCACAATCGTTTTGTTTTAATTCATTAATATTAGGAAAAAGACAGTTCAAGCAGGGATGATTTTGTGGCGAAATCGCCATTACGTTCCCATAGGTTCCTGCACAGCTGGCAAATAGATAATCAAAGTTTTTGATGATTGCTAGTTTGTTTAATAGATCCCGTGCTTGATAATTATCAAGACAGTCTAAACAAAGGGTAAACTGATATTCGTCAATAAGGTCAGCAGTAATCGGCGCTGGGATCGCAGTAATTTGACATACTGAATTAATTTTATGTAAATGTTCTTTAGCTGCTTCGACCTTAAGCCGTTGTTGGCTAGCATCTGCTTCGGTGAAAAGCGATTGACGTTGAAGATTAGTTACGTCAACAGTGTCAGGATCAATCAAGACAAGTCTTTTAACTCCAGCACGGACAAGTTGCTCGGCTGTATAACTTCCCAATGCCCCTACACCGACAATCATAATAGTTGCATGGCTAATTTTTTGCTGACCAATACTACCAATTTGATGTACCCTTTCTTGACGATCATAACGATTCATTTAATCTTCACTCCAGTTCACCTTCTTCAACTTTCTTACATTTGCATAAAGATCACGTTGGTTTCCAGTTGGTCCATAGTAATTCCAACCGTAACTCAATTGGCCGTATCCTCCAACCATGTGTGTTGGCTTAATGTGGATTTGCGTCGGTGCATTATGTGATCCCCCACGATTACCGGTAATGGTAGAAAGAGGTTCGTAAATTTCATTATCTTGGGCATGGTACATGTACATTGACCCCTCAGGCATCCGAACAGAAACAACCGCCCGCGCAGTAACAACCCCATTACGGTTATAGACTTCGATCCAGTCGTTATCTTTTACCTTAATCTTATCGGCATCTTGGGGACTAATCCAAATAGTTGGACCACCCCGGAATAATGTCAACATTTCAAGGTTATCGTAGTACATCGTATGAATATTCCATTTACCATGAGGAGTCATATATTTAAGTGTAACTTCATCTTTTACTGGTGGAACATCAACATCTCCTGGGGCCATTACAACTGGTGGTAAGGATGGTTTATAAGTTGCCATATTTTCACCAAATTCACGGAAAATTTCATGATCAATGTAGAAATGCTGACGACCTGTAAGAGTAAATGTAGGAATATTTCGCTCAGTCATTAATGAAAATGGTGTGTAGCGAGCTCCACCATGTTTAGCAGAAGTTCCGATTGGTGTTGGATAAGCTTCTTGTGGTTGAGCAGTGATTTGCTTAAACGACATTGAATCATCAGCATGACCGCGACCAATATCTGTTAAATGTTCACCCGTTCGCTCTTGCTTCTTTTCCCAAGCTCGATCAGCGAGTTTACCATTGGAAGCAGTTGACATCCGTAAGATTGCATCACATACTTTTTCATCTTCATCAAGTAACGGACAGCCTGCACCAATGCCTTCACTAGCAATTCCATTCATGTCTTTGAGGTAATCATATTGATCATCAACTTTATAGTTATAATTATTTACTATATTAGGGCCAAGAGTGATGTATTTGTCATAGATCTTAGTATAATCACGGGTAACTAATTTTAAAGAAGGCATGGTTTTTCCAGGGATTGGCTCTGTTTCACCGTTCTTCCAATCTTTAATTTCCCCGTATGGTTGAGCGATTTCCCCTTGAGTATTATGTCCTAGTGGTGCGCTCTTAAGATCATAGAAGGTTCCCGGCATGTATTTCTTTGCCATTTCAGAAACAGTCTTAGCCAAGAGCTTGAATTGTTGCCAGTCAGACTTTGATTCCCACATTGGACTAACTGCTGCATTAAATGGGTGAATAAATGGATGCATATCAGTTGATGAAAGGTCCTTCTTTTCATACCAAGTAGCAGCTGGTAGGACAACATCGGAGTACATTGGTGTTGAAACCATTCGGAAGTCCATATCAACAACAAGATCTAACTTACCAATTGCTCCTTTATCACGCCAAATCATATCCTGGGGCTTAACTCGATCATTAGGTTTAGCAAGCAATCCATTTTCAGCGCCTAATAAATGTTTCATAAAGTATTCGGCACCTTTGCCAGAAGAAGCAAATAAGTTTGAACGCCATAAGAAGAACGCTTTAGGTTGATTTTGGTTAGCATCAGGATCTTCAGCAGCAAAATGTAAAGAGCCCTTCTTCAATTCATCGACAACTTTCTTTGAAATTTCATTAATATCAGTTGTATTGTAATCTTTTGCAAAAGATAACGGATTACGATCAAATTGTGGGTATGATGGTAACCATCCTAAACGAATTGCCATTTGATTATAATCAGCATTATGTAAGTAGGAATGTTTACTCTTCCAAACAGGTGATTTTTGAGCTTGGTTATCAATTTCTTCATAACGCCATTGATCAGTTGCAAAGTAATACCAAGTAGTACCTTGCATTTGACGGGCACTACCTTTTTCCCAGTCATTAGCAAAAGTAATATTTGCCCAACCCTCTTGTGGACGGAGCTTTTCTTGACCAACGTAGTGAGCCCAACCACCACCAGTCATACCAACACAACCACACAACATCAGCATATTAATAATGTTTCGATAGTTCATATCGGCATTGAACCAGTGGTTGACTCCACCACCCATGATTACCATACTCCGCCCTTCATTTTCGGCCGCGTTTTGGGCAAATTCACGAGCAATTTGAATAACTTGCTCTGCTTTTACTCCCGAACGGCTTTCTTGCCAAGCAGGAGTAAAGTAACTCTCAGCATCCATTGCATCTTTAGCAGCAAGTTCATCATTACCAGTCCGATTAATTCCCATTTGAGCCATCATCAGATCATAAACATTAGTTACCAAGTGTTCTTTGCCATCTGTGAATTTGAGCTTTTTAACTGGTAAATGACGTTGCACAACGCTGTTTCCGTCATTACTAAACGCTGGAAAATCAGCAATAATTTGTTCAGTTTCGCCATCTTGATCATTAATAGAAAGTGCCGGATCAATCTTATTACCATTTTGGTCTAATAATTCAAGATTCCATTTTTCCTTAGCATTATATTCTTGTCCCATCGTTCCATTTGGAACAACAATCTTGTGGTTATTTTGGTCATAAACAACTGTCTTCCATGCTGGATTGACAATCGTATCATCAGCAACTAAGTCACTAATCCGGACGAAGCGACCTGGTGTATAGTGATCACCATTTGCTGTACTTGGTTCCAATTCAACCATAAATGGTAAATCAGTAAATCGCTTGGAGTAATCAATGAAACGTTTAACTGGGTGCTTTTGGTAGAATTCATCTAAAATTACATAAGTCATCGCTTGAGCAACAGCAGAATCACTACCTGGTTCTGGTGCAAGCCAATCATCAGCAAATTTCACATTTTCAGCATAATCAGGGCTAACTGCCACAATCTTTGTTCCTTTGTACCTAACCTCTGTCATGAAGTGCGCATCCGGCGTCCGAGTTAATGGGACGTTTGATCCCCACATAATAATGTAAGAACTGTTATACCATTCTGCGGATTCTGGAACATCAGTCTGTTCACCCCAAATCTGAGGAGACGCAGGTGGTAGATCAGCATACCAATCGTAGAAACTCATTTGTTCCCCACCCATTAAGGCAATGAACCGTGCTCCGGCACTAAAACTCATCATTGACATTGCAGGAATTGGGGTAAAACCACCAATGCGGTCAGGCCCATACTTCTTAATTGTGTATAAGCAAGCAGCTGAAATCATTTCTAATGCTTCATAACGATGAACACGAATTAAGCCACCGTGTCCTCGGACCTTCTTATATTTTTTAGACTTTTCTGGATCTTCGACAATACTTGCCCACGCATCTAAGGGATTTTCATGTTCTTTCTTGGCAGCAGTCCAAAGCTCCCATAACTTGCCACGAATATATGGATACTTAATTCGAACGGGACTGTATTCATACCAAGAGAAACTAGCTCCCCGAGGACATCCCCGTGGTTCATATCCTGGAATATTAGGTCCGCATGATGGATAATCTGTGGCTTGGTGTTCCCAAGTAATAATTCCTTGCTTGACATAAACATTCCAAGAACACGAGCCTGTACAGTTAACTCCATGAGTTGTTCGGACAACTTTGTCATGCGCCCATCGCTGGCGATAAAGCTTTTCCCAACGGCGACTATTTTCTTCAAGTTGTGTAAAGGTTCCATTAAACTTATCAACCTTGTTAAAGAATCGTGACTTCATTCAATCACGCCAAATCCCTCCATAGAAACTATCAGCATAAATCTGATTAGTTGATTTGCCAGCTTCTGCCTTCTTAAACATACTCTTGTGTTGGGGAGCTAATGCACAGCCTTCACATTCATCATAGCCAAGACTACCTTGTTCGGTTTGTGCATCTTCCATTTCTGCCTTTTGGCTACTTGGAATAACAAAGCGGTCTTCATATTTAGCAATTGCCAGTAAACGATAAAGTGATGTTGCCCGTTCTTCTGTTAAATCAACTCGTTCTAGTTTACTGCTATCAAAATCCCGACCACTAGTCTTAGCACGCATGTATAGCCGCATCATTGCAAGTTTATATAAGGCTTTCTTGATGACAGGAACGTTTCCAGCAGTTAATAGACTTGCCAAGTATTGAACAGGCACCCGCATTTGATCAATTCCTGGGAAGATCATTTCAGGATTCTTTATTGAGTCCCGTCCTTCAAAGTAACTCATAACTGGTGATAGCGGCGGAATATACCAAACCATTGGCATTGTCCGATATTCTGGGTGAAGTGGGAAGGCAATCTTTTCTTTTACTGCCATTTTATAGATCGGTGACTTTTGTGCAGCCTCAATCATTTCTTCAGAAATGCCATCCTTGAGTGCTTGCTTGACAACTTCAGGATCGTTGGGATCGAGGAATAAGCCAAGTTGTGCTTCATACAGCTTACTCTCATCAGGAGTTGATGCTGCCTCTTCTACTCGATCAGCATCGTATAGAATAGCACCAATATATCGAATTCGACCAACACAGGTTTCGGCGCAAACTGTTGGTTGGCCTTCTTCAATTCGCGGATAACAAAAAGTACATTTTTCAGCCTTATGAGTCTTCCAGTTAAAGTAGACCTTCTTATATGGACATCCAGTCATGCAAAAACGCCATCCCCGGCAGCGTTCTTGGTCTACTAAAACAATCCCATCTTCATCTCGTTTGTACATTGCGCCTGATGGACAAGAAGCTACACAAGGTGCATTCAAACAGTGCTCACATAATCGGGGAAGATACATCATAAAGGCCTGCTCAAAGTTATTTTTGATATCCCCTTCAATTTTTTGCATGTTAGGATCCTGTTGGACATATTCAGTTGATCCCGCTAAGTCATCATCCCAGTTAGGACCAGTGGTTAATTCCATTCCTTCGCCAGTAATTTGCGACTTAGGACGAGCAACGGGTTGGTGCTTTTGTTCAGGACCAAATAATGTCTTATAGTCATAGGTCCATGGTTCGTAGTAGTTATCTAACTCTGGCATATCATTATTGTAAAAAATCTTACCAAGAGCGATTTTATTTAATTTGCTTCCAGCACGTAATTTTAATTTACCTTTTGAATTAAGAGTCCACCCTCCATGGTATTGATCTTCATCTTCCCAGCGTTTTGGATAACCGACACCTGGCTTAGTTTCAACATTATTAAACCACATGTATTCAGCGCCTGGACGATTTGTCCATGTATTCTTACAAGTTACTGAACAGGTATGACAACCAATACACTTATCGAGGTTTAAGACCATGCTGATTTGTGCTTTAATCTTCACTTATGCATCTTCTTGCACCTCCATTTTAATACACGAACCAATTAATGAACGTGTAAGCCTGATTAACTGAATATAGGGACTATCACTATCTGTCACTGCATTTTTTAAAAGGGTATAAGTTCCATCTTCAATCACACTTAATGCTAATTGGATATCCTGACGACGCGGATCATTAGTATAATCGCCATATGCTAGAAATTCTAACAATAGAGGCAAATAATCAGAAAGTTCACTGGTCGCCTCTGATATACCAAACATCTCATATAGCATTTTCAACCGTGCTAAAATGGTCCCTCGTTCACGGGAATCGGTCATCTTATAGTATGACATATAAAGAGTATAACGTCGGTTCATTTCAAAAAGGTGAGCGTATATCTCTTGGACTTCGATTGAAGATAGTGCGGCTAATTCATCAAAAAGGCTTAATAATTCTCCCCGCGTTGCTGTTGATAATGCGTTATCTGTAAGTAATAATTGACGAATCTCTGGTGAAAACGTTTCTGTATCAGGATAGTCAATCAAACGGGAAAGAACGGCAAATGTATCCTTTAAATCTGTCAATCGTCTAAAATCAATCACTTAATAAACCCTTGCGCGTCGACGATAAACAATAAAACGACGGAAAATATATTGCCAAGGTAGCGTTAAAGCGTGAACCAACCGGGTGTATGGGAAGTAACCAAAAATTGCTAATCCACAAAGAACATGAATTTTATAAATTAATGGCACTGAACGCATCAATTGCCATTGAGGATTAAGAACAAATAGACTTCTTGCCCATGGACTAATTGTTGTCCGATAATTGTAATCAATAAATGCACCCGTAATAGTACATGCTAGACCTAATGCAATTGTAACCAATAAAGCCCAGTCGACAATAATATCATTGATATCACTTGTCTTATAAACACGAGAACAAGTCATTCGCCGATAAGTCAAAATTGCAATTCCCACAAATGCAAGGATCCCTGCTGGAATTCCCATCATTAATGAACCAAAGATGTGGTACATGTGGTCAGTAATGCCAAAGTAAGCAGTCCAACTTGCTGGGATAAACATTCCTAAGCAGTGACCAAAGAAAGCTAAAATAATTCCAATGTGGAAAGTAACACTTCCGATCATTAGCCATTTCTTTTCAAAAAGTTCACTTGATTTGGCAGTAATTGAGGGATGAAAATATTTAAATCTAGCAAATGTTCCAATGAAAAATGATGCCAACATTATATATGGATAAATAACCCATAAGAAAATTGACCAGCCATTATGCATTTATTCGTGATTTGTTCTTGTAAAGGTAACAATTGCACTAGCTGAAATTACTAAAATTGCTCCTAAAACTAGAGAAGGAGTTACCTGAACAGGAAAGAAAAATGAAGAGTAAATAATAACAATTACTGGACCAAGTGCACGAACAATATTTGCTTTACCAGCTGTAATAAACTGCAAGCTAGTATAGAAAAGAAGTAGTGACATGAAACCATTAAAGAATGCTCCGCCAAAGTTAAATGCGACTGCTTGACTAGAAATATGGCTAAATGACGTTCCTGTTATGAGAGCATAGCAGAAAAGTAAAAGAGCCGAAGTAAAATGGTTAAAGAACAAGACATTATTTGGCTCTTCATCACTAACTAGATACTTAGCCGCGATATTGTTGGCGGCATACATTAGTGGGTAGATGAATGCACAAATCAATCCAAGAAGGTTATCACTAAATTGAAGTCGGCTTCCTGAAATAAAGAAAGAACCGAGAATGCAAAGAATAATTGCTAAGTAATCCCACTTTGTAATCTTTTCCTTTAAGAAGATATAAGATAGGAAGAAAACATAAACTAAATACATCCGAGCGATAAGGGTAACAGTGATTGGACTTAAGGTTGAAAGAGCAATATATTGAAGAATAATTCCGATTGCATTTGTTCCACCCAAAAGCCATAACCACAGGCTCTTAAGGTTGGTTAAAGAAACATGCTGACGAGTAATGAGGATTGTTGCAAAAGTAAAAATTGCAGCAAACGCACTAGTGAAAATTCCCCCAACAACCGGACTCAAGCTAGTAAGTGAAAATTTATTAAGAACCGGACTAATACTACTAAATAGGAGAGAAATCAGATTTAATTCAATTCCCCATAGTTGCTTCTTTGGTACACTTTTTATATTCATTCCCGAAATGTCAATTTAAGTTAGAAAAAAAGTAGTTGCTCATCAGTGACATACTTCATGAATACCTCGTAAGGTGTTTGATAGCCCAATGACTTGCGAGGAATGTTGTTCCGGTAACTCATTATTTGCAAAAGCGGAGACCATTGGTCTCACAGAAATGTTCAATTACTCGCGAATAAATTCCAGTCGCTTCAAAGTAGATAATTGGCTTCTGAGCTTTCTTAATCATATCTCGTAGAGCATTAAACCCCGCTCTCGTGTGTACTAAAGAAAACTCTTTTAAACAGTGTTTCCCTCGATACCAGACACAGTAGCTTTTCCCCATTGAAACATCCAAGGCAAATATATCAGACATGCAAAAGCGGAGACCATTGGTCTCACAGAAATGTTCAATTACTCGCGAATAAATTCCAGTCGCTTCAAAGTAGATAATTGGCTTCTGAGCTTTCTTAATCATATCTCGTAGAGCATTAAACCCCGCTCTCGTGTGTACTAAAGAAAACTCTTTTAAACAGTGTTTCCCTCGATACCAGACACAGTAGCTTTTCCCCATTGAAACATCCAAGGCAAATATATCAGACATAAAAAGACTTCCTTTCTATAAATAGAGCTAGATATAACCGCTATCCTAGATTTGTACTTCATTTCCTAAATACTCGAACTCGTAGTTCCACAACCTAAAAGCAAAATATCAAATCAAAGATAGCGGAGATCATTTTATAATACGGACTCGAAGTCCCTGGGAGCATGATCGATCTTAGCTCTATCTTCAGAATAACAAAAAAGTCCAGGACAATAATTATTTTTGTCCTGAACTAATCTTAGGTTGTTTATTAATCAACGTTACAGCAGTCATAATAATAACCACAGGCGTAAACGCTGAATAAAACCAGAAAATTCCAAAACCGGCAATTGATAAAAATACTTACAACGGTTTTATTTACTTTTACCTTATTGTAATAGTTAGCAATTGCAAGGCCAATATAAAACAAGGCAAAACCCAGGTACATGCAGGTTCCCGCAAATCGCGGATGTGCCTCTGCATCATCAATGAATTTCATTGCCACAGTTATTAGGCTAAGACCAAATAAAATAAAGTAATGAAGATAGATCATTAAATTTCCGGTCTCATGGCGTTGATGTTCATTAATTAAATGATCAAATTCAACAATGTAGGTAAAGAATAGCGCTGCAACTGTGGTAAGTATAAGAATAGACTGAATTGAAAAGCTGGTGGCAGTAAAGTAATCAGCAATACCGACAATCGTCTCACCAAACATCACGATAATTAATGCCGTAAGCCGTTCTAGCAAGTGCGAAAAGATGATGGGATGATGCTTTGTATATTTTCCGGTAAAGCCAGGCGCAATCCAACTGATAATAATACCAGCAAAAGCAATCCTCACCTATGAAAAAATTGCTAAATGCCAGTCAAATGTTGTTGAAAACGAATTTGACATATAGAGAAGAATTGCCATATCGACGAACGAAAAGATAACATTTGTTCCTGAAATCTTTCCATGCCGATTTGTAAAAACCATCTGGACCATCCAGGAATTAATAAATACAATCACGACAATTGCAAAGATTCCTAAAACCGGCAATCCCACAATCCCATTGTGCAAATGGTGAATCATTTCTGTTGCTCGGAAAACCATGTAAACGAACACTAAATCGTAAAATAATTCTATCAAGGAAACTCGCTTAGTAATTTCATCTGCCACCTATTTAACCTGATCTACATCAGTTCGGACAACTAACACATCAACAGGCGCATTACGCTTTACATATGACGTAACTGAACCCATTACAGCTCGTTGCATCCGTGATAATCCACTAGCACCAATAATAATCATGTCGTTGTGGTGATCACGAGGGAAGTCAAATGAAATAATTGTCTTTGGATTACCAAGACGGATATGAATGTCAAGATTGTCAAAACCATCCTTATCCTTGGCAGTCTTCAACAATTCATCAAGGTATTGCTTTGACTTATCAACTAACTGGTAAGCAATACTTCCATCTGACATACCAGCAAAGTTATAAGCCATTGCTCGTGTATCAATTACGTTTAAAATATCTATATGGGCACCATTACGCTTTGCAATTGCGATTGCACGATGCAATGCAAATTCTGATTCCTGAGAGCCATCAACTGGAACTAGGATGTTTTGATATTCTTGATCCATTTACTCTTTTTCTGAACTAACGGTATCTTGGGCTGGTGCTAGCTTAACTCCTCGGTGGTCAACGCTTGTACTAAATACGATTTGTGTACTTGTCTTTCCAAAACGTTGTTGAATAGTATTGATGAAGTTATCTAAATCGGTGGTAGAAGGAAAAACAACTTCCATAATTTCTGAATAATCACCAGTTACACAGTTACATTCAATCACATTGGGAATTTGTTGAATGTAAGGGTAAAATTCTTGTTTTTGGCGAGGCTCAAGTTGCACCTGAATAAAAGCTTTAACATGAAAGTTGATTTTTTCCATGTTAACACTTGTATGGTAGCCAGTAATAATCCCATTTCGTTCAAGTTTATTAATTCGCGCCGCAATTGCTGGTGATGAAATAAAACATTCTTTAGAGAGTTCTTTTAAAGAAGCACGGGCGTTTTTTTGAAGAAGGTTAATAATCTTCCTATCGATCTTGTCCATTTATTCAGCTTCAACGTCAGTTTCTGTTGATGGTTTTTCCTTTCCGTAATTATCTAAATATGCATTATATTTTTCACGGTCAAGAGCACCTTCAGATTCACCGATAACAAGTGTGGCAATTGAATTACCAACCACGTTTACGGCAGTTCGTCCCATATCAACGAAACGATCAATTCCGGCAATGAAAGTCAAACCAGCCATTGGAACCCCAATTGTAGAAACACTAGCAAGCAATACAACAAAAGAAGCTCCTGGAACCCCAGCCATTCCCTTACTAGTAATCATCAAAACAACCAGCAGAGTAATTTGGTGAGAAATACTAAGATGAAGTCCATATGCTTGTGCTAAGAAGATCGCTGCTAATGATTGATAAATTGCAGATCCATCAAGATTAAAAGTATAACCAGTTGGAATAACAAAAGCTGTAATACCCTTGCTTACTCCCATCTCGTGCGTCTTTTTCATCAAACGAGGCAACGTAACTTCTGAACTGGCAGTAGTAAATGCCAAAACAATCTCATCAAGGATAGCGCGCATCGTCTTCCAATAACGTAAATGGAAAATATGAGCAGTAATACCGAGGACAACAATAATAAAGATTAACATTGTCACATACGCAATCACAATAAATAATCCTAATGGCAGCAGAGCACTAATACCCATTTCGGCGATTGTCATTCCAATTAAACCAAAGACCCCAATTGGTGCAAACTTCATAACCCAATTAGTAACTTTGAACATAACTTCTGAAACTGCATTTAATACATCAATTAAAATTTTAGCCTTTTCCCCAACAGCTGCAATTCCTAATCCGAAAAGAACTGAGAACAGGATAACAGGCATCATGTCACCATCAGACATGGATTTAAAAATGTTCGTTGGAATAATCGACAAAATTAATGGCCAGAATCCGCTACTATGTTCTGCAGATTTTGCAGTGGACATGTATTGCGAAATATCAGTTGCATGAAGTTTATGAATATCAATAAACGAACCTGGATGGGTAATGTTAGCCATTACGATCCCTAAAATTAACGCAATTGTGGTTAAAACTTCAAAATAAATTAATGTTTTTCCACCAATCCGTCCTAACTTTCTAATATCACCAATATTAGCAATTCCCACAGTCAAGCAAGAAACAACAATTGGCATTACGATCATTTGAATCAGCCGGATAAAGATTGTTCCTAAGCTCTGCATAACAGTGATGGCACCCTTATTTTGATAGAAAATTAATCCACAAATAATACCAAGGGCCAGCCCAATCATAATTTGCCAGCCCATACTGAGGCGTCCGAAACGATATCGCTTCACTTATTTCTTAATTCTTTTTTGATACCACCGATAAGCAAAGTATAAACCAACGATCGCCATAATGATAATAGCGACAGTCGTGTAATCGTTGAAGATAATGACAATTTTATTCCATGATTGGCCGACCCAAGCGCCAAGAACAACAAGCAGTGTGTTCCAGATGGTGCTCCCGATAGTAGTGAGAAGGCAAAATTTTCCTAATGAAGTTTGCGCGATCCCTGCAGGAATAGAGATTAAACTGCGGATAACGGGAATGCAGCGGCCATAGAGAATGCCGCCTGTCCCATGTTTATTAAACCAATCGACTGCTTTTTTAGCATCATCTTGATGAAAGCCCAAAAGTTTAAATAAGCGATGACCAAGAAGGAGTTCAAGGCGGTTAACAGTTAACTGGCGGCCGAGAGCATATAAAATAAGTGCCCCGATAAGTGAGCCAATTGTCGCGGCGATAATTACTCCAACAATTGATAAAGAGGTGGTAGTCGTCATAAAACCGCTCATTGTAAGGATAATTTCGGATGGTAGCGGTGGAAAGACATTTTCAAGGGCAATTAGTAAGGCAATTGCAAAATAACCAAACTGATTAATAAATTCCGTTATCCAAGCGTTCATCTATCGGGTTGTTTGCCGTTTGATCAAGTGAGTTCCGACAACTGTCTTGCATGGGTCATTATTCGGATTCTGCAGCCGTTTAATCATCATATCAACAGCGGCATGGGCCATTTCATCAGTGGCAATGTGTACTGCTGACATACTTGGATAAACGTACTTAACGATTGCCGTATCGTTAAAACTAATCAAGGCGATTCGATTTGGAACGTTAATTTTGGCTTCTTGAATCGCTTTAAGCGCGCCAACTGCCATCGGATCATTGGCAACAAAGATTCCATGCGGCATACGGTCACCAAGCGTCGCAATTGCCTTTTTCATCGCGTTATATCCTGACATCGAGGTGTAGTCGCCAGCAAATATAAATTCTGGATGATAAAGGTTTTGTTGACGTAAGTTACTTTCAAAATAGAATCGCCGCAAATCAGGAACAATTTGTTGATCCGTTGTCTTTTCAGTTCCTGCCAACATACCAATATCGTTAATTCCTTCGCTAACAAATTCTGAAATAACTGACCGCACTGCATTTTCAAAGTCCGGTACTAAGCAATCGTAACCGGCAGCCAAACTGTCGTAATCAACAAACACAATATTAGAAGTTACTAACCGCAATGCTTGAACTTGCGAATCACTAAATTTTCCAATCGCGATGATGCCCGTAACGTCACGAGGAATCTCTTCCATATTGTTTTGGTAAACGGGAACAGTCTGTAGTCCCTGTTGTTGCGCTGCTCGTTCGATTCCCATCCGAATTGCCATGTAATACAGGTCATCTAATTCTTGTGTAAGAGAATACCATTGAACAACAGCTACTCGTTGTACTTGGTTATTACGTGCTCGCTTATGCTTAGTATAGTTAAACTCTTCGGCAGTGGCTAACACTCGCTGACGTGTCTTTTCATTTACAGAAAGCGTCACATCATTATTTAAAATTCGCGATACAGTCGCAATAGATACCCCTGCTTTATCCGCGATATCATGTAATGTTACTGCCATCTATTTTAAAGCATCAATGAATCGTTGCCAACCTTCATTTCCAGCTGTGTTATCCTTAAAGACTCCCGCATTTTCCAAAACATTAGCAAAGACATTAGCAAGTTCTTGTTCCATAACCTCATCGACATTATCCTCGGTGATATTAATCCTTGACTGAACTTCTTTTGCCCATGGAAGATGACTATCTGCAATCTTATTTTCAGCACCAAGCCAAAACTTCTTGACTTCATTTAACTCATCCTTAAGCCGCGCTGGTAAGATAGCACGACCCATCACTTCAATCAAACCGATATTTTCCTTTTTAATGTGCCATAGCTTTTCATGTGGATGGAAGATTCCGAGTGGATATTCATCATTAGTATTATTATCCCGCAAAACTAAATCAAGAACAAACTTATCGCCTTCCCGATGCATAATTGGGGTAACAGTATGATGACGAAGTTCACCATCAAAAGCCTTAATATCAAGACTTTCATCACTGTATTGATCCCATACCTTAATAATATGTGTACCAAGATCAATTAGTTGCTCAGTATCGGTACTAGTCAAACGAATATCACTCATTGGCCAGTTAACGATTCCTGCATTAACAGCTGGATATTCATCAAAGTACAATTCTTTCTTAATAGAGGCCTTCATCATTGGGAAAATATGCTTACCACCTTGGTAGTGTTCATGAGCAAGCATTGATCCACCAACGATTGGTAAATCCGCATTGCTTCCAACGAAATAAGCTGGGAATTGCTTTTCAATTTCAACTAAGTTAATTAAAGTTTGCCGATTAATCTCCATTGGCTCATGCTTACTATCAAGGAAGATACAGTGTTCGTGGAAGTAAGCATATGGAGAATACTGGAATCCCCATTGTTGCCCCCCTACTGTAATTCGAATAATACGGTGGTTGCTTCGTGCTGCCTGTCCAAGACGTCCCTTGTAACCCTCATTTTCCATGCAAAGAGCACATTGTGGGTACTTCTTAGCGGTATCATGAGCAGCCGCTGCAATTGCTTTGGGATCCTTTTCTGGCTTTGAAAGATTGATGGTAATTTCAAGATTGCCGTACTTAGTTGGTTTATCAAAGACAACATTCTTCTTGATAGCAGCTACTTTAACATAGTCGTTGCTAGTACATAAGTTATAGAACCAATCAGTCGCACTTGATGGAGATTGTTGGTACTTTCCCCAGAATTTATGATTAACTACTGATGGCGTTGGGGTCATCAAATCATAAAGCTGATCGTTTAAAATTTCCTTAGCAGTTTGACCATCATCAATTTTGCCGCGTTTAACAGCTAAATCAACAAGTTGACTAACAACAGATTCATCATCTTTAGCTTCAACATCTTCATCACCAACAAAGCCCCGAATCTTGTTTAAGACATAGATCCGGTCGAGTGGTTCATAAGTTCCACTAGCAATCACTTGGTCAGCAAACTTTTCCATTAACTTCATTTAAAGCTTATGTGGTCCATCAACAACTTCAGCATCATAGAAACTGGCATCGTAACCAATCTTGTCACGATAAATCTTGCCAACGTTTTTCTTAAAGTTTTCTGCTTCTGACTTCTTAACAATGGCAATCGCACTGCCGGCAAATCCACCGCCGACCATTCGAGCACCAAGGCAGCCCGGTTGATCCCATGCGTTTTCTGCTAGGGTATCAAGCTCTTTACCAGTTACTTCATAGTCATATTTTAGAGAAACATGGGAAGCATTGATTAGCCGCCCCAGTTCTTCAAGGTCGCCCTTTTCCATTGCATCAATAGCTTTTTTTGTCCGTTCATTTTCACTTACAGCATGCCGTGCTCGACGGATTAGTGTGTCATCATCAATTAGAGAAGTATATTGATCAAATGTATCGGAATCTAATTCACCCAACTTATTAATATCTAGTTTCTTGTTAAGGCGTTTAACTGCTTCTTCACATTCTTGGACCCGTTCGTTGTATTTGGAACCAGCTAAGGAGTGGTTCTTATTAGTACTCATGATAATGATTTCATAATCGCCAAGTTCAAGTGGCAAATACTTATATTCAAGAGTGTTGCAGTCAAGGTAAATTGCGTTATTTTCTTTACCCATTCCGACAGCAAATTGGTCCATGATTCCGGAATTAAGACCAACAAAGTCATTTTCAGTCTTTTGTCCGAGTTTTACTAATTCAATTTCATCGATATCAAGATTAAATTCATCTTTCAAAATATTACCCATCAACATTTCAATTGATGCTGATGACGATAAGCCTGAACCATAAGGAAGAAAACCGTGGATGTATAAGTTAAATCCGTGATCAATCTTGAAACCACGTTGCTTTAGATAAACAAGCATCCCCTTAAAGTAGTTAACCCACTTTTCATCTTTAGCACTTTGCGGTTCTGTATCATTAATGTCAAAAGTAATAATCTTACTGTCTTCTTCTTTTGCTGAATTAGCTGAGTAAATGGCGACTGTTGTGTCCTCACGCGGTCCATATACCCCATAGGTCCCAATACTGATTGCACATGGAAAAACATGACCACCATTATAATCAGTATGTTCCCCGATCACATTAATCCGTCCTGGTGAGAAAAATACATCCTTCCCCGGTTCCTTAAATACATCTTGGTATTCAGCTAAAAATTGTTGCTTATCCATCTATTGTACACTGAATTGAGATAAAAGAGGTTGTAAAGCTTGTGCAAGCATTTTTCCTTCAGTAATAGCGCCCGCTTGGTCAGGATGGAGCCCATCAGTAAAGCTATGGTGCCAAGTTTTAGTTTCAATTATCGAACAGTTATGTTTAGTGGCAATTGTGCGGATCGCAGAAGCAAAGGTCTGACTAAAAGGAATCATGATTGCTAAGGGAGCATGAGGAAAAGTTAGCTTAACTTGCTGAATAAAAAGATCGAAAGCGGCAATAAATTGAGTTAGAGGGAAACGACGGTCATTAACGCCTAAATTAATCACGTTGAGATCAGGGTGATTAGGCGTCCATAATGTCTGATTGTCAATTTTTCCTAAAAAGACATCGGCAGTTGGGACCCCGCCAGTAGCAGGTCTTAGCACTCCCCCAGCAGAGTAGGCTATTCGAACACTATCGACGTTAAGCAGGTCTGCACAGATTCCTGCATAGTTAGTTTCTGGTCGGTAGTCAGCAGCAGGATGATTGCCAACTACCCAACAACCGGCCGTGATTGAATCACCGATAAAGTTGACCACAGGACGCTGCGGGGCTGCCATAATTGCGCCGTTATCGAGATAAATGTTTTTAATTGCAAAGCCTTCATTACCTTGCCACACTTCGTCAATGTCGGAATTACCGGCTGCCATTATTTCGATGGTATGTAATATCGAATCAAGTGGAATATCAATTTTTTCTAAGCTAGCTTGTGCCCGTTGCCACTTTCCGCCATCAATTCGAAATGCAAACACTTGGCTAGGAGATAGGGAATCTTGATTTGGCAAAACAGTAATTTGACATTTTTTAGCATTTGAAACCTTAAAACGAAGGTAGCTTCCAAGGTTAGTGGTGTATAAGGTGGGCATATTATTAATCTTTTTAACGGTCCAGCGTCCAGTACGTGAAGCAAATTTAATTAGATCAGTTGGTTGGTAGTTCTTCATTTAATCTAAATACAATTTTCGTAAATCTTTTATTTCGGTAGGCGTAATATCAAGATAATTATTAAGATATTGATTAACGTTTCCGTAATTTTGAGTAATGATTTTGATTGCTGTATTTAGGTAATCAGGAGCTACTGAGGCAAGGGCAGCCCGATTTGTCACTAGTGCCTCGCTGGCTCCATGATTCCGCATGTCTTGCAACCAGTGATTACGAAACTCCTGAGTAACAGTATTCGTTAACAGGTAATCTTCCATAATAATCTTTTGCTCAACCCCGAGGGCACTAAGAATAAGATAAGCAGCCATCCCTGTCCGATCTTTACCAGCAGTACAATGAAATAGCAAGGCACCGCGTTCATTATTCAATAAGAGATTAAGTAATTTCTGGTAAGCTTGCTTGGCTGAAGCAGCTGTGGTCATTCGGTGATAAACATCAATCATATGGTGATAACCGTTTCCTGGCTGTTGCATCTGTGCGGCGATTTCCTCATCACTATGTGAGGCGTCTGTTTCGTCGGCTTCGAAAACAGGTAAATGATAATATTTTGCTTGGGAAGGCACTCGATCAGGATCTTTCTTTACTTCGTCGGGAGCACGGAGGTCAATATCGAGCGAAATAGGAATATTATCTAAAACGGTGAGATCATTTTGATCTAAATGAGCAAGTGAACCAGTACGAATAAGACGATGCCATTTTATTTGATGACCATCTGCTGTGGGATAACCTCCAAGATCACGAAAGTTGTACCCATTCTTTATTGGAAGTAAGCGTTGGTTAGCCATTCATGAACGACTTGGCAAATCAATTTGTGCTTTTGCTAGAATATGACCTTTGGCCGCATGGATAAAGTCATTAAGCCAGTATTTATTTTCTAAGGGTAAAGTGTCATCTAATGCAAACACCATTAAAGTATAATCATGAGTTTTGTCGGGAGGTTGTGGACCCACATAACCACTAGTTATCAATGGGTTTCCATTAACCAACGAGCTGGCATTGCTATTATTCCCCTGCACAAATTTATCTGCTAATTCTCGACTAGCATTTGCAGGGATATCTGTTAACGTTGCTGGAATGTTGGCGGCTAACCAGTGGATCCAAGTAAAGCCACAGACAGGTGTTGAGTCATAATCAATAAAGACGAGTGCAAATGTCTTTGTATCTGCTGGTGCGTCGGTAATTTTAATTGGAAATGACTTAATTGGATGGTCAGCTAGCATATCAGCTGCTGGCGCATATTTACCATATTCATCTGCTAACATCCCATTAATTAATGGTACTGAGATTTGCATTTAAAGACGATTTTTAATTTCGTAGGGCTTTGACTTCTCGTGTTCAGCTGGTAAGGCATCCTTAGCGTAAAAAATTGCGTATTCTTTATCGTTAGGATCTTTAGCGATGACAAGTTCGTCATTATGACGTGCTTGTTTAAAAATTTGTCCTTTCCGAACAGCTTCATTATAGTCATGAATATTAGCGACTGAATCGCCTGGATTAAAGAAAATTCTTGTTTCCATTTAACGACCACCCACAATTTTGGCTGTCGCATTTTCAAGCCGTTCAATTAATGAATCAGCATCGTTCTTAAAGTCATCAATAAATGAGCTCGATTGTGGTTGAATACGTCCTGCTTCATCACCCATAATACCCGTAACGACTAGGTCATCCCCATCCCACTTAACATCATCGTAATGGCCTTCAAGAGCTTCATCAAAAAATGCTTGGAGTATATCCCGAACAGCATTTTGAATAACAGCCTTTTCGTCAACTTGCTCACCACGTACTTGATGTTGAGCCAGCTGCATTGCTACTTCTTCCATATTTTCTGGAATTTCAACGCTCATTTAATGGCGACGTAATTTTCGTCGAGCCTTTTTACTAAACTTGATTCCTTGAAGGGACTTCTTTTTCCGCTTTAATTGTGAATCAACTTGGTTATCATTACTCTTAGCCACTTGTTGCTTTTGTTGCATTTCGCGTTGACGCTTGAGCAGGCGCTTACGTTCATATTCGCCCCATGGATTCAAGAGGCCACGCATAAAGTCAGCAACTTCCTGCTTATGTTCGTCCATCCACGCTTCTGCCACATCTACATCATCAGTATCGATACCATTACTATTGATGAATGATAAAACTAATTGTGTTTCCCGCTCATCACGATTTAATGAGGCAAGCATGTCTTCTGATGGTTGCATATTAGCAATTGCCTTTAAGCCCAACTTGTATTGATCCATATTGATATAATCATTTTGCTTCAAGTACTCAAACAAGGCCTGCGCGCTCGGTACGATGTTGTGAATTTGCTTAATTGAAATATGTGGATCTAATGGCATCATCATGCCTAATACGCGTTGCAAGTTGCCGAAAGTCCATTGACCTGGATATTCATTGCATTCTTGTACCATTAATTCCAAGAACTCTTGCACAACATAGTTCAACTCAACATCATCTAATTCAAGATTATTGAATTGGGAAGCAGACTTAATAGCTTGTTGCACATTTGCTAATAAATCCTTGAACTTCTCAGGTGTCCATGTAACTTCTTTTTTAGCAGGACTTGCTTGAACTGAGGTTGCTTCTGCTTCGTCATTTTCCGCATCCCCATGTAATTGGGCCCATGTCTTATGTGCTTTCCGACACTCGTTCATCTTTGTCCGTTGTTCTTCCATTGCTTTTACAACTTCCGCAAGATTTTCAACTTTCAAAAATTCTTGATAAGCTCGCAAAACTGGAACAACCGCAATTCCAAATTGATTAGTTAGTGCTGGATCAGCGATGAATTCCCCGACCATGACCGCTTTTACTGCTTCTGGTGTCCAAGTAGTGTCGGTCAAATGCTGATCATTTGCCATCTGGTTATTAAAACGCGTCAAAATATCCTGTGCATGCTTTTGCTGATTAGCAGATAACTGATGATAGTTGGACGAAGTAAGAAACTGGTCAATATGTTGTTCTTGTTCGTTCATCTATAATTCAACTTTAACAATTTTAACTTTATATGAAGATTGTGGAGCTTCAACAGTTACAGTTGTCCCAGCTGTTTTGTGAAGAAGGGCTTGACCGAGGGGAGAATCAAAGGAGATTTTTTGTTTGGCAAGATCGGCTTCCTGCTTTCCCACAATATGATAAGTTTCTTGTTCATGGTCATCCTCAAATTCAATTGTCACGGTTGTCCCTAAATCAATAGTGTGATCATTCTTGGGAGTCACAATTTCAGCATATTGAAGCTGTTTATTGAGGTACCGAAGCCTGCTCTCAAGGTGGCGTAATTCACGCTTAGCAGTACTATATTCCGTATTTTCGGATAAGTCACCAAGCGCACGGGCAGCTTTTAATTGTTCAATTTTTGCAGGTCTTTGCTGTTGTAATTTTGCAATTTGTTCTTCAATTTCATGATAGCCATTTGCAGTCATTTTTTGAAAATAGACATTTTTCATTGCTTCTTGGATCTTTTTTCGTTGCATTTATTCTAAGCCCAATTCTTTGGCATAGGCTGCTTCTTCCTTACTGAGGCGTTGACGTTCACGTTCGTTGTACCATGGTGAAATGGTAAAGGCGAGAACATCATTAATAAGGTAAATTGAGCTGTTAACGGCCATTGCTAAAGTGGCAGATCCTTGCTTGTAAGAAACAAACCAGAGTACTAGTTGTGCAAGACCAGATGCAAGCCACCAGAAATATTGGTTGTTAAAACGCAAGAAGCAAATAACACCAGCGGAAAGACTGATGGAAAAGCTGATTGCATCAATCCATGGTCGTGGATCGTCAGTAAGATGACCGATTAAATAACCAGAAACAAAATAAACAATAATTGTTGCAATGACGGCAACCGTCCATGAACGAGCATTGAATTTACGGATCTTTGATGCCATGTTAACATTCCAATTTGTGGAAAGTAATACTGGTAAATCGAGGGTAATAACATAGGCGATTTGTTCGGCAATACTTAAATAATTTTTAGCACTAAAACCAGCAATGATGAAACATAATGCTGATAAAATACCTAAGAAACCATTTACCGACTTAGCAGCATTGATTGCTAAAACGCAAAGTACTCCAAGCGTGGTTCCAATAAATGTAATGACAGTTACCCACGTTATTGGAGCACTAACTAAAGTCATTACCTGACAGCCAAGACTGAAAAAGAATAGGTAATAATTTTGTTGTGGCCAGCCCTTTAATTGGTGGGCAAGAAATTTAAAATAATCGCTAATCATTTAATATTGTTTATTGTATTCATAAACTAATTCTGGTTCACGACCAGTACGATGATAAGCATTTAATGCATCTATCTGTGCCATTTCTTGGGCGTTAAGTTCAAAATCATAAATATCAGCGTTTTGGGCAATTCGCTCTTCATGAACTGACTTGGGAATAAAAGAAACACCATTCTGGAGATGCCACCGCAGTATAATTTGCGCGGTGGATTTATTATGAGCAGCAGCAATATCTTTTAATACTGGTTCATTGAGAACTGCTCCTCGCCCTAATGGACTCCAGGCTTGCGTTACTATTTGATGTTGACGATTAAATTCTAATAGTGGTTTTTGTGTTAATAGCGGATGCAACTCAATTTGATCAACAACTGGCATTTCATTTGCTTGGGTTGCCAAATATTGAAGATGAATCATTTGGTAATTACTTACACCAATTGACCTAGTCAGCCCTTCTTTTTTCATTTCTTCAAAAGCTCGCCAGGTGTCAAAAAATGATCGTTTAATTGGCCAGTGAACAAGCAACAAATCAACGTAATCCATTTGTAATTTACGTAAGGATTCTTTGACAGATTCAATGGCCTTATCGTAACCTTGATTTTCTTCTGCCACTTTAGTTGTCACAAAAATATTATCGCGCGGAATGGCTAATTGCTTAAAAGCCGTCCCCACTTCTTGCTCATTTCCGTATAACTGAGCCGTATCAAAAAGCCGATACCCATCTTCATATGCCTTTTTGACTGCTTGATTCATTGTCGCTTGGCCATCTACCTTATAAAGGCCAAAACCTTCTTGAGGCATTTCATTTCCATCGGCAAGAGTTAATAGGTTGTCCTTAATATCCATTTATTCATTGTTTTCCACCAATCGATAGCCAAGGCCACGTTCTGTGTGAATACATTGCCGTAAACCAATTGTGCTTAGCTTAGTTCTTAACCGACTAATATTAACGTTAAGGGTGTTCTCATTAAGGTATTTGCCACCTTGCCATAACCATTGAAGTAATTGCTCCTTAGAAACGGTTTTATTACGGTGACTGAGTAAAACTTGGAGCATAGCACCTTCAGTTGGAGTGAGCTGGGCAGTACCGTTTTCGTTCATAAGAATATTAGTAAGGGGATTGAATGAATTATGATCCCACATTATTTCTTCTGCATCAGTCGTTTGCTTATTCCGCCGTAATAAAGCTTGAATTTTAGCTAAAAGCACCGTCATCGCAAATGGCTTCATAATATAATCATCTGCCCCCGCGGCCACTGCATGCATGACATTGGTATCAATTTCAGCCGCAGAAATAACTATAATCGGCACTTGACTATGTTTACGAACCTCTTGAATCCAATAAAAGCCATCGAACGTCGGGAGGGTAATATCAAATAAGACCAGATCTGGGCTTGTAGCAAGAATTTCATTTGCAACGTTTTGCCAGTCGTTAACTGTGATAACATCGTGCTGCCATTTATTTAATTCTTGAGTTGTGGAATGGATAATATCAGGATTATCTTCAACGATAAATATTTTAGCCATAATTGTTTCCCCGTAAATAGATTTAAACTCATCATACATTTAGTTTGATGATCTGATATTATCTGGTAAGAAAGATAGAATTGCTGTCGTTCCCTGAGATTGAACTGATGAGATGCTAACCTTGAAATTTAAGTGCTCAGTGACTTTTTTAACAAGGTACAATCCCATCCCGGTAGCAGCAGTTGTTCGGTGCCCATTTTTTCCGGTAAAACTATTGTCAAAGATTCGCGGAAGATCATTCATTGAGATGCCACATCCATGGTCAGCGATCCGCAAAGAATTCATTTCCCAGGAAATATTAATTGTACTATTAGGGGATGAGTATTTGATTGCGTTTGAAAGTAGTTGTTCAATGCAAAAATGCAACCATTTACGATCAGTGAGAACTTTAATTCCGTCCAAGCCGGTTAATTCTGGAATCAATTGTTTATGAATGAAGACCGCAGAATTTTGTTGCAAAATATTATTAATTAAGTTGGCAATATCGATCCATTGAAAATCGTAATCATGATTATTAATCGCTAGTCGTTCGTCATTTAACAACAAATTGAGATAATAGTTAGCTTGGTGGATATTCTTTTTTACTTCTGTACTTGCGACAGTTGGTGAATTTTCTGCCGCGGCATTAAGACTAGTCAAATAGTTTTTAATTTCATGAGTAAATAATTCAAGGTGGTCAAGTTGTTCATGCTGAGTTGCTTGTAACTGTCGAATTGTGTCAATGTTTTTTGCTTGTTCATCTTGCAATAGTTCAACAAGTTTTCCCTCAGTCATATTGGTAGGAGTGAATTTATCGAGCTGAGAAATATTTAAATGGCGCAATCGATAATATTTAATTGCACCACTACCGATAAGCCATACTATAAAAAAGGGAAGAGAAAAGCGAATCACATCGCCCCAAAAAACAGTTGGGAGATTATATAAAATTACTAAAAGCCCAACCAGACCTAAGAGAAAAAGATAGCCAATAGTAGGAAGAAGGATTGAACGCCAAAATAATTTAAAATAACGTTTATTCATTTATTCACCGCCATTCGTTAAGGTCATCATTGTCTGACTAATTTGTTGTTGGTAGTCTTTAAGGGAAAGATCACCACGATAGAGTTCATGATAGATTCGACCATCCTTAATGAAGAGTGTGCGTTTAGCATGACTAGCAGCCGCGGCACTGTGCGTAACCATAATAATTGTTTGATCGTTAGCATTAACTTCATCAAAGAGCTCAAGAATTTCGTTACTGGTGTTCGAATCTAGAGCTCCAGTAGGTTCGTCAGCGAGAAGGAGGTCAGGATGGGTAATTAACGCCCGTGCAATGGCAATTCTTTGTTGCTGTCCTCCAGAAATCTCACTTGGAAAACGATCAATAATTTTATTAATACGTAAGCGATCAATTAAAGGCTTAATCCGTTCTTCCATCGTTGCAACCGGAGTTTTTGCTAGAACAAGTGGTAAGTAAATATTGTCGCGATTTGAGAGACTATCAAGTAAGTTGAAATGCTGGAAAACAAAGCTGAGGTGTTCCCGTCTATAACGTGCTGCATCGTCTTTGGAAAGTTGACGGAGATCTTGACCATTAAGGATTGCTTGTCCGTTAGTTGCTTGTTCTAAAGTTGCAATTATATTTAATAAGGTACTTTTACCAGCACCAGATTCTCCCATAATTGCAACATACTCTCCCTCTTCAACTTTAAAGGTAATATCTTTTAAGGCCATTACTGGATTGGCAGAGTTACGATTATAGACGCGTTGAACGTGTTGAATGTTTAATAATGTCATTTAACCTTGCTCAACGATTTTACGATACATCCTGGTAGTAAGTCCGTAAATAGCAAAGTAGAGGCATAGGAGGATAAAGGTAATTGAGACGGCAATTATTATCATCAATCGAACATTATAGAAATTAAATTGAATTAGAATTTGTCGAATTGCAGGGATCGCAAAGCAAAGGTTAATTATTGCACCAACTACTGGCAACATAAAGACCATCAATACTTGACTATGAATACTCTTGGTTGTTTCTTTCTCGCTTAAACCAACTTGTTGCATCGTCTTGAAACGATATTGATCTTCATAACCTTCAGTAATTTGTTTAAAGTAAATTACAACAGTTGTCGTGATTCCTAGGGCAAAGCTAATGGGAATTCCTAAAAAGACGATTCCGCCATAGAGACTGGTCAATTGACTACGAAGGTTTGTCCGGGAAGAATATACTTGGTTTGGCAAGTGAAGCTGGGCTTGAAGGTCATTTTCAAAGTTAAGATGAGCTTTCTTACTACCATTTAAGTGATAATTAATTCCTGTGAAGTTAATTGTGGTAGTGTTTGCCGGAAGCATATTTGTGATTATAAAAATTGGCGAATAAATCGCGTGACTTGGATTGAAATAGTAGTGAAAGTCATAGATAGGAGTAGCTTGGTATTTTTGTGTACCAATCTGTAAAGCACCACGATGCTCTTTAGCGGGAGAATAAATTAAGGCCTTATTTGCTGCTAATTTAACATATTTATCCGTAATCCGATTATAAGTTGCTGTCGACATGGTAATGACCGTATTGGTAGTTTGATTAGTCATATTCTGTAAATCACCTTGGTTGATGAAATGATTATTTTCCCAGTAGCCGTATTGCGGAGCGCTCGTTGTAAAGGTAACAGGCTTATTAAGTTGAGCATGGTGTTTTTTGGCAACAGAATTGATGGTCGATTCTTGTTGTGCAGTAAGTTTCTGCGAGGTGACAATTGTAAGGTCGCGTGGGGCATAAGAATTGACCGTATCATTAATGCCGGCATACATAGTTAAAGATGTAAATAAAATTACAAGGACAGAGCTACAGAGTAAACAAATCGTTGCAAGACTAGCACCATTTTGTTCCATCCGTTGTAACATTCCAGAAACCGCGATAAAGTGGCGAGGGCGATAGTAATATCCTTTGTTTTTTTGCAGGAGTTTAAGGACAATGATGCTACCAGCAATAAAAATGAGGTATGTTCCAATCACAACTAAGAAGACGGCAGTCATGAATATTGTTAAAGCAGATATCCGCGGTTTAACTGTAATTGTAAGATAATAGGCGTAGGCAAGGACTGCAACACCCACAAGGCCAGCAAAAGTAAAGAACTTACCATGACGCGCGATTTTAGTTTGTTGGGGGTGCCATAATTCGTTTGGATTTAGCCGAAATAGTTTGATCAGATCAATGACCATTAAAATTAAGAAAAAGCCGCCAATGATGACGATTGTATTTATCACAGCGCCCCATTCAATCCAAGGTTGAGATAAATGATCAATTTGCAAGAGATGAGCAAAGCCAAGAAAAGCGAGGCGATCAAAAATAATACCAAATAAAGTCCCGAGAAAAAGACTAATTACTAAAAGATAGCACTTTTCAATGACTGTTAGCACTTGTAAGTTATGTCTCGTCATCCCCAACATACTATAAAGACCCATTTCTTGTTGACGCTGTTGCCATAAGAAGCGATTAACATAGATCATAAACGCAAGTGTTACAAGGATAATAAAAGTTGATCCTGTTTGCATTAATGCTTTAGTAACTGCCGCGCTTGGCAAATCTTTAAGACTGCGATTAATTTCAACTGCCTTAAAAATATAGTTAATGGCGACTAGCATTGTCATTGATATGAGGTAAGGGATGTAAACTTTAAGATTACGCTTAAAACTTGAATTAATCAGTTTGAAAAAGAGCATCATTTACTCCTTTACAAATTGTTGTGTAGCTATGTGATCCGCAACTGAATGAAGCCAATTATCAAAGAATACTCGTTGGGTAGTTGCCCAGCTAAATTCAGGATCTTTCATATGAAGCGGATCGCGAAAGTAGTTTTGCGGCTTGATATACTCAACACCGGGATTAGCATTCCGCTCTCGTAAGTATTCCTTTAAAAGGGCATCCTTTCCGTATTCAAGATGGGAGAAAAGAAAGTATTGATTCTTTTCTCGAGCGCGGAACGAGAATAAGAAATTATTTTTGGTCACAGCATTAATAACTAATCGTGGATCTTTCATAATCTTGTCAATATCAAGTTCGGCATAACGAGCATGGGGAGCAAGAAAACCATCAGGTAATCCTTTTAAGAGAGGGTCTTGCGCGCGCAAATAATTGTGGAAGACTCCAAAAATTTTTTCAGGTAATTGAAATTTTGGAATATCATAAAGATAGTTAGCAGCTGCCATCGCGCCCCAGCAAATGTAAAGTTGTGGAATGTTATTGGCAACTAATACGTCAATCAATTGATGAATCTCATCAAGATATGTAATTTCTTCAAATGTGAGTTGTTCGATTGGCGCGCCAGTGATAATAAAAGCATCTATTGTGGCAACTTGTTTAAAATCTAAAGGCTGGGAAATCTCTTGAACAATGTCAGGGACAGGGCGAGAAGTATAGTGTGTTTGAGGGTAAAAGTATTGTACATCAACATTGTAGGATCCCTCAGAAAGTACTTTTGTAAATCGCAGTTGAGTATCTACTTTGTCATGCATTAAGTTAAGAATTCCTATTCTTAATGGATCTGCCGTCATTTAGTAATTAAACAATTCTGTTGAAAGGTAACGGTCACCGCCATCGGGAGCAACAGTAATAACTTGCTTACCCTTACCAAGCTTTTTGGCGACTTCAATCGCACCTTTGATATTAGCACCAGCTGAGATACCAACAAGAATTCCTTCTTGATGACCAACTTCACGTGCCATCGTAATAGCGTCATCGCTCTTAATTTCAAGGATTCCGTTGTAAACATCAGTATCAAGAACTTTCGGGATAAAGCCAGCACTGATCCCTTGGATTTTGTGCTTGCCACCTTTTCCTTCTTTTAATACTGGAGATTCTGCTGGTTCAAGAGCATAAATTTGGACATTAGGATTAGCTTTTTTCAATGCGTGACCCACCCCGGTAAGTGTTCCTCCAGTACCAACACCAGCAATAAATGCGTCAGGAATATCATCGCCAAATGCTTCAAGAATTTCTTTTCCTGTAGTTTCTTCATGAATTGCTGGATTTGCTGGATTATCAAATTGCATTGGCATAAAGTAGCCTTTTTCTTTAACTAGTTCTTCTGCTTTTGCAATTGCACCCTTCATTCCGTCGGCACCGGGAGTAAGAATAAGTTCGGCTCCATAACCTTGCATGAGTTTCCGGCGTTCAACACTCATTGTTTCTGGCATGGTGATGACAAGATGGTATCCCTTGGCAGCGGCAACCATGGCTAGGCCAACACCAGTGTTTCCAGAGGTTGGTTCAACAATAGTGCCACCTGCTTGTAATTTACCAGCTTTTTCAGCTTCTTCAATCATGGCAAGGGCAATCCGATCCTTAATTGAACCACCAGGATTAAAGAATTCAAGTTTTACATAAACGTCTGCTGCATCTTCAGGAACAACGCGATTTAACTTAACAATCGGAGTATTACCGATTAAATTTACGATTGAATTAGTGATTTTCGTCATTTATGTCACAGTCCCTTCTTGAAGTTGTTTAAGGTCTTGATAATTATAATGGCGCAATCCGTTTTCAGTTCGTTTAGCATGAAGCAACCCACGGCAGTCATAGTATTGGATTGTCCTGATTGAAACATTACATTTTTTTGCTAATTGACCAGTCGTATACATAAGGGACTGTGACATAAGTTAAGTTACTTTCATAAAAAGCAAATACGCAGTACAACAATGGTCTCTAACGTCCGGCAAAACCGAACGTTAAAGGCCTATTGTTGCTTGTGGGGGCTCGAAAACGAAGTCACAAGTGACTTTTGTCTCGCTCCCTTATTTAAGTCCAGTGGCTAACTTATTCTTGAAATTTAGGATACAATAATTTTTTTGTGAACACTTGTCACAGGTAAGATATCTTGTATTAGGAGTATGACGGGCAAAAAGCCATTTACTAAGCGACACCCTAAACTTATGAAAACAATGAGGACAAATATAGCAAGTATGATGGTAATAATTTATAGCAATATACCAAGTTAAAGCAACTGTAATAAGAATTCCTAATAATAACCATATCAAATTTCCTTGATAAAAAAGAAAGTAAAGAATGCTACCCCAAAGAATGAAGTCGATACTGATACCAATAAGCAATAATTTAATTCGTAACTGTTTTAACTTCTTTGTTTTCTTGATCTTGTCAAAAATACTTTGACTGATATTTCCTGGGAAATCAGAATGTTTATTCAAAAAAGTTTCTAATTGAGATAGACTTGCTAATTGTTCTGAAGCGTCTTTAATTTCCTGCTTGAGTTTTCTTCGTTGGTTAACAATTAGGCTTTTTAGAATATTGTTGTCAGTGTCATTAATAATCTGTTGAATGTCTTTTAAGCTGAGGGAGCGAGACAATTGTATCCTAAATTTCAAGAATAAGTTAGCCACTGGACTTAAATAAATAATACTGACCAATTGATTATTGGTTGATGGAGCTGTGATATCTCTTGGTAGAAGGCCTTACGATAGATATCCATTGACGAATTTTGTTTTTAGGGGTAATTACATCATATCAGGAACGATTTCCTGTGTACATAAGAAGCCGGACGATGAACCAAGATTTGATTCATCGTCCGGCTTTCATTTTGGACTGAGAGTTTTTTCCCAGCCTCTTAATCTTCTACAGCTGAATCTTTCATTTGAGCTTCACGTTGTCCGAATCCTTTACCTTCAGCAGCAAAGCGCTTGTCCCCTTTGTAGAGTTCAACACAAGTCCAGATAAGAAGAGCAAGAATGACAATAATCGTGATATATGCGAGAACATCGGATGTCCCTTTTGCCCAAATACCAAAACCTTCATAAGTTGCAGGAAGGTTGTAGAGATTTAAGAAGGTAAGGGCAATTACAGAGATCCAACCGCAAGCCTTAACCCAGCCACTATTCTTAAATTCACCCATTTCAACCTCACTGTTAGTCATCATCAATAATGGCAACATTGAGAATGGAAGGGCAAAAGCTAAGAATACCTGTGAATTTTCCATTAAAAGGTTCAAGGCGGTGTGTTGTTGGATGGTATTCTCACCACTCGTCATAGCAACACAAGCAATAACTGGAATAACGGAAATAATCCGGGTAACTAACCGTCGTGCCCATAAAGGCATCCGCATATGAATGAAACCTTCCATGATAACTTGACCGGTTAATGTTCCAGTAATAGTTGAATTTTGACCAGAGGCAAGTAAAGCAACTGCAAATAAAGTTGACAATACACCAGATTTAGCAACCGCAATTAAGATTGGATTACTAAGCATAGAAGTGTTATTCAGGGCATCATATAAACCGAAGAAAGAACTATCTTGAACAGCACCAGTCTTGAAAACAGCAACCCCCATGATTAAAAGAAGGGCGTTAACAATAAATGCTAAGGATAATTGGATATTTGAATCCCAAGTAGTAAAACGAACAGTTTGACGAATGCTATCAAGATCATTGTGGTCAATCTTCCGAGTTTGAGAAATTGCTGAGTGGAGATATAGGTTGTGAGGCATAACAGTCGCACCGATAATACCTAATGATCCAGTTAATGGAGTAATACCACTAATTTCTGGATGTTGGGCAATTGCCTTAGCTGATGGAAGGAGACCCATAAATACGCCACCCCAGTTAGGGTTAGATAAGGCAACTTGGTAAGCAAAAACAAACAAGATTACCAAGATCAAACATGCAACAATTGCTTCAATCTTCCGGAATCCGATCTTGGTTAATAATAGCAGTACTAAAACATCAAGAACAGTAATAAATACAGATGGGATCAACGGAATGTGGAATAGTAAGTTTAAAGCAATAGCAGCCCCGATAACTTCAGCGATATCAGTAGCCATAATCGCCAACTCAGTCATAATCCATAAGATAATACCTAATGCTTTACCGGTACGTGCCCGTGTTGCCTGAGCAAGGTCCATTTGGCTCACGATTCCGAGTTTAGCCGCCATGTATTGAAGCAACATCGCAATCAAACTTGAAATCAAGATAGTAGTCATTAAGGTATATTGGAAACTCTGTCCACCAGTAATTGAAGTTGACCAGTTACCT
The DNA here is from genome assembly GCF_013694365.1 of Limosilactobacillus reuteri. NCBI lineage: Bacteria > Bacillati > Bacillota > Bacilli > Lactobacillales > Lactobacillaceae > Limosilactobacillus > Limosilactobacillus reuteri. The sequence continues at coordinate 1,567,248 of NZ_CP059275.1, read as the reverse complement.
GGATCCATGTAACCCACAGCAACTAATGCACCGGGACCAGAGTAAGCGAATAATGTTCGCCAGAAGCCTTTTCCACGAGGAACTTCAACTGTTCCGTTGATTTCCTCTAGTGATTTACCGTTAGCATATTCAATAAGTTTATGCTTCCGGTGTTGATTCTTTGTGTCGTCCACTTAAGCTTCTTCGCCGCCAACCTTAACAACAGCTTTTGAAACCTTACCTAATTTACCACTAACAAAGTCTTCAACACCATCAAGGTCTAATTCGTGTGAGAAGAGTGGTAGTGGGTCAACAACACCAGAAGAAAGAAGTGCAATTGAGTCTTCAAAAGTGTAAGGGTTAATGAAGGCCCCTTGAATTGTAAGTTGTTTTTGGAATACATCGTAAGTGTTTACTGAGAACTTGTCATCAGGGTTACCAACACCAAACATTAATACTTGAGCACCACGAGCTGCAGCTGCAAGTGCTTGTTCTTGAGTAGCTGGCAAACCAACCGCTTCAACAACGATGTCATATGCATCAGCAGGAATTTCTTCCTTAGTAGTGTTGATAGTCTTAACGCCGAAGTGCTTCCGGTTGTTTTCCAACTTTTCATCTGAACGACCAGCTAAAGTAACTTCGTGAATACCACGAGCCTTCAAGATTTGTGCAAATAATTGACCTTCAAAACCATCACCTAATACTAAAGCCTTTTGGTATGGGTGAGTTTCAAGTAAGTCAACACCGTGCATTGCACATGAAATTGGTTCAACAACGGCAGCTGCCTTTAATGAAACATCATCAGGAATTGGGTAAACAACTTTTGCAGGAGCAGTAAAGTATTCTTCAAAACCACCGTTACGGGTAACACCAACAGCATCAAGGTGTTCACATAATTCTGGGCGTTGAGTCCGACAATACTTACATTGACCACAGTAGATGTTAGGGTCAACGGTTACACGATCTCCTGGCTTAACGTTAGTAACTTCTGAACCAACTTTTGTAACTACCCCTGAGTTTTCATGACCTAAAACGATAGGAGGAACAGCTGATGCAGATCCCGGAAGACCGGCATAGAGCGCTTTATCAGTACCACAAATACCAGCGTAGGCAGTATGAATTAAGACTTCATCAGGCTTAATTTCAGGTTCTTTAATATCTTCAATTTCGAGTTGTTTTTTACCTGTTAAAACAAGTGCCTTCATCTACTGCAACAATGCAGTCAGTGCCTTGGAGAGCCGTTCAATTGCTTCATTTTGTTTATCAGGTTGAAGAAGGCAATCCTTAATCGTTTCATGACTCAAAACCATTACACTCCATTCTTGAGCACTATGAATCTTAATTTGCGGCTGCGTATTATCACGTAACAATCCTTCATTTGTTTGAAAGTGCAAACGCATAAAATCACGGTACTTACTTCCGTTGATCTCATCAACAAAAGCTTTAATCTGATTAACATAATCACTCGCAGCTAAAATATGGTTTGCACGGGTAATTGGTGTATGAATTTCTAAAATTGCCACTTGATAAAGATACTGATATGCCTCCGTTAAATCTGTAAAATATTTATAAAATGCTCCTCTGGCGATTCCTGCTTGTTTTACAATCCGTGCAACTTGTGCACTTGCTAAGCTATGTTGACTAAATTCTGTTAGTAATGCATTAGTAATAAGTTCTTTTTTCTGTAGATTTAAATTTTCAAATGTTGTACTTGGCATTTAATTTAAGGCCTGTACTGGATCAATCTTAATAATCATTCGGACTGGTAATAACGAACCAATCATTCCAAGAACTATTAATCCCACTGCCATTAAACTAATTAGTGGCCAATTCATAATAACTGGTACCGACATTGGAATCGCTACACTTGTAATAAGGGTTAAAAGAATCCCGCCAATTACTCCACAAACCATTAGGAAGATTGATTGAGTAACTGTCGCAATAATTAGATGACGAGCAGGAATTCCTTGAGCGCGCATAACTGCATAATGACTTATTTTTTGCATGGTAAGAATATATAAGAAGACCGCAATTACAATTAACGAAATTACCATTAAGAAGCCAATCATAAAAGTAAACGTATTATTTTGCGCTGAATATCCCGGTAGCTTATTAATATATTCGTTAACAGTGTAGTGTTGGAGATCAGGGTAGGTATTTTTACTAAGCTTATTGTCAGAAAAGAGTCCGCTAGCAACGGCTGAACTATTTAATCCTCTCAGTTCCCGCCAAACTGGCAAACTACCATATATAACGGGGGCAACGCTAAATTTAGCATCATTAACAAAGCCAACAATTTTATATTTCTCATTTTGAGAATTGATTGTTACTCGATCCCCTAAATGATACCCCTTTTTGCTTAAACTCTTGTCAACAACAATTTCGTTATTTCCCTTAGCTTGACGGCCACTTGTAATCTTAATCTTTTCCCGGGAAATAAATTGGTCAGGATCTAAACCGATAAATTGAGCACTTTCTTTACTTGCTCCTTTTTCTTTAAGAACTACTGGTGCCTGACCAACAAGAGCAACATTCTTTTGATCTTTACCAGATAGTTGGTCACGAGTAATAATTGATTGTCCAAGATTATCATTACTATTTTTATTTAGAAAAACAGTTTCCGTACCCCACTCTTTAATGGCGGCATCATTTTCATTTTGGAGTCCCAACATCATCCCCATTAGGAAAAACATTAGGTAACTAATTAAAACAATCATGGCAACAATTAATCCATAATGCAGCTTTTCATGTTTCATTTCTTTTAGTGCTAAAAACATTTATTGGTCTGGAGAATTTTTACTTAATGTAAGTTTCCCATCAGCTAACTCGTAAACATTATCTGCATATTCACGCAAACGTAAATCATGGGTTACAGCAATCACTGCTTTTCCTTCCTTTTTAGCCAGATCTTGAAATAATTGCCCCACTGTCTTTACTAAATTACTATCTAAGGCCGCTGTTGGTTCATCTGCAAGAATTATCTCGGGATTGGTATAAAGGGCACGTGCAATCGCTACCCGCTGGTTTTGACCTCCTGACAATTCAGAAGGATATTGCTTGAGCAGCTTCTTTATTGCAAGCTTTTCCAATAATTCATCAAAAGCTTCTGATGAGACGTTCCCATTCTTCTTTATGCGATCAACAAGCTTAAATTGATCCGCCACATTTAGATAGGGTAATAGGTTATACGACTGAAGAATAAAACCAATCTTCTGTAAGCGTAGTTCATCACGTTTTTTAGAAGATAATTTCTCAATATCAATTCCATCAATTAATACTTTTCCTGAAGTAGGTGTTTGCAAACCGCCCGCAATCGTTAGAAAGGTACTCTTTCCTGATCCAGAAGGTCCTAAAATTAAATTTAGTTCTCCCGCTTTAGCAGAAAAACTAACATCCTTAAGAACATGGACACGGCTAATTCCTTCGCCATAATATTTGTTAACGTCTACTAACTTCAATTTTGACATCTAATCTGCAGCTAATGCATCGATTGGATTAAGGTTTGCCGCCCGACGTGCAGGAAGCAATGCGGCAATAAACGAAATTACAATCGCAATTACGATTGCAAAGATTACATTTCCAACAGTAATTTGTACAATATTATATTTAATCAAGCCATATAAAGCGTGGTTAATAATAACCGTTACAACTGCAACAATTAGCAGTGCGAGAATTGCGGAAAACAGTCCAATAAAGACGGATTCAGACGTAAATAATCGGCGAATATCTTTTTTTCGCTCACCTAGGGCTCTCAAAATACCGATTTCCTTTGTCCGTTCCGAAACTGACATGTACATTGTCACAATAATCATTAATGCAGACACAAGTAATGAAATTCCAGCAATTGAAGCAAGAACCGTGGAAGCAAGACTAACATAAGTATTAATGGTTTTAAGGATTGACCCGACTGTAATCGCTCCTAATATCCGTTTGTTATTACTACCACGAAGATTATCGATCTTATTCGCCACTCCTTGAACACTGTCAAGATTTGTTACATTAACGGTTGCAAAGTTAGCAGCAGTAGAGGCATTCGCTTTTTGAAGCAGCGCACGCATAGTGGAATAAGTAATTGAAGTTCCAGCACTCGCGCCTTCTGTAATCCCTGCCACCTTGAAGTTTCCAGAAACGGGAACTGGATTATTATTGGCATCTATCCATGTAAAGGAGAGACGGATAGTTTTACCAACCATTTGCTTATAATTTTTAGCACTTGATAATTGGATTGCTTGTTGCTTTGTAAGAACGATTTCACCATTCTTGGGTTTATGCCCCTGTTTAATTGAATCACTAGTAATTGCCTTACTCGAGGTACTTAGTGAAGTCCCACTTTGCTTTTTTCCATTATAATCAAGCTGAAAGGCGCTCACCATAATTCCCGGCTGGACAGACGACACATTATCAAGCTTTCGTAACCGGTCAATATTATGGTCACTAATCGTCATTGATTGAGGATTAGCCGCCATCGTTTGTCCTAACGATGATTGAATTTGTTCCTGGGTCATCTTTTTACCAGTTGTGTTTTTAAATACGGTAATTGCCTGCGGATTAGCAAGAGAATTAATCTGATTTTGAATGTACCCATTTATCCCATTACCTAAACCACTAAACAAGAGTACGGCAAAGATACCGATTGCAGTTCCAAGCATAATTAACGAATTACGCCAAAAGTTATAGGTCAAATGTTTAAAAGCCGTTCGGTAGCTCGCCATCGCCGGTAAAACTCGTGGAGTAATCTCTGTTGGGTCTTCTGGAATCGGATAAGCAGGACGCAATCTTTCATCGCCGTCAATTTTTCCATCAGCTAAATGAACAATTCGTGTCCCATTATCCGCTACTTCCTGGGAGTGAGTAACAGCGATCACTAGTTTCCCATCACGAGCAATTTCGTCTAATAATGCTAATACTTCTTTGGTATTCTGTGCATCTAAGGCTCCTGTAGGTTCATCAGCAATAATAATTTGCGGGTCACTTGCTAATGCTCGGGCAATTGCTACCCGTTGCTTTTGACCTCCTGACAAATGGTTCGGATGCTTTTTTACTTGTTCACTTAAACCAACCTTATCTAAGAGTTCCAACGCGCGCTTTCGCCGGTCTTCCTTAGTCAACGTTGTCATATCCAACGCAACCAAAACATTATCCAGCACCGTCAAGTGAGAAATTAAGTTATAGGACTGATAGATATAACCCACCGTCGCGCGCCGATAGCTATCTAGTTGCTTTTCTTTTTTATGATCGAGGATTTTACCATTTACGAGGACTTCACCTTCAAAGTTACGATCAAGGCCCCCAATGATATTCATTAAAGTGGACTTTCCACCACCTGATTCACCAAGGATGGATACAAATTCTCCCCGATCAAACTGTAAGTCAATTCCCTTAAGAACTGGGAATTCCTCTTTGTCAAGATAATATGATTTATATATGTTTTTTAATTCTAAAAAAGCCATTTAGTTAATAAACTTAATTTCTAATCGTTCATCTTCCAAAACTCCTTTTACAATCAATGACTTACCATCATAAAACTGATGCTTATCTAACCAAAATCCAAGATGGGCGTGACTATAAAACTTAAAACTATACCGCATTGCATTATTCAGTTTACTAACCTGCAACACACCTTGTGAGCCATCGGAACAAGTAATATTTTGTGATTGATTATTATTATGAACATAAATTGTTGTCATTTATTGAACTAAATTATATTTTCTCAATAGTTGCAGCTGGTGAGAAACCCCCGATTGTTCCCAGTTCAACTTCATACTAATTTCTGAAACGCTCATTGAATGTTGAATCAGCAAATATAATAATTGTAATCTTTTAGGATTCCCTAGTAATTTAAATAATTGACTGATTTTATTAACATTTGGAATATCTGTTGTCCAACGGTCTACCACAATAAATATCACCTAAAGTGATAAATGTTGTCCAACAAAGATTGTGTATGGACTTTGAATGTTATTTTTAGCTGCAATTGATCGCCAGTTTAAGCCATGATAAGCGGCAATCTTTGATAATGAATCACCACTTTGGACTACGTAATTTCCATTGTTAGTATTGGAGTGGCGTGAAGTGGTTTTTTGAGCACTAGCACTATTGTTAATCCGTAATTGTTGACCAACTTCAATTAAATTAGGGTTACTAATATGGTTAGTTGAAGCTAATGCAGATGTTGTGGTATTAAAACGAGCAGCAATTTGTGAAAGGGTATCGCCACTTTTAACGGTGTAGGTGCCATTAGCACTAGTAGTAACTTGTTTATTTTGCTGGCTTTCTTGATGGTTAGTAGTATTTTGAGCTGTAGTTTGATGAAGCGTTAATACTTGCCCTACATGAATCACATTAGGGTTACTAATATGATTAAGCTGAGCTAATTGAGTATAAGTGGTGTTAAATTTACCAGCAATTCCTGAAAGGGTATCGCCACTTTTAACGGTGTATGTATTACTATTAGTGGTAGTATTGGTTTCAGTTCGCTTAGGGGTTGTTTGTTGCTGTTGTTGTTCAGCAGGTTGACGAACCAAGAGCCGTTGACCAACATAAATACGGTTAACATTGTGGATATCATTTAAGGTGGCGAGTTTATTTACAGTTGTATTAAACTGTCCGGCAATGCGTGATAAGGTGTCTCCGCCTCTAACCGTGTAGTATCCAGTGTTTGAAACAGTTACATTAGTTTCGGGAGTTTGAGCACTTTCAGTTTGCTTATTCGTAACAACTTTCCCAGAAAGGGCAACGGCATCTAACTGATTTAAGTTATATGTCTGAACAAAACGAATTAAGGTACTAGCATAGCTTGGATCGGTAGCATAGCCGTCTTGCCGAAGCTTATTTGCAACAGATGCATAGTTAGTATCGCCAAGTAAGTTACGGTAACGACTATTTACGTTGAGAAAGCGACCATGATCAGTAACTGATTCGGAGTTGTTAGCGTAGGACCGGAAATTGGCGTTAACGTAAACGCTCCGGCCACCATAAACTTCCCGTGTACGCATTACAACTGAATTTCCATTATAGGAACCCTTAATTCCAAATAAGTTATGGGCCTGGGTTGATAAGGCCGAATGGCCCCAACCACTTTCAACGATAGCCTGAGCAACTGTAATTGAAGGGAGAACTTTGTATTCATTCCATCCTTGGATTGCACCAGGAGCAACACTTTGGATGAATGCTTGTTGTGAAGCGTTATTACTGAAATGGAGGGCGCTTAAATCTGTTATTGAGTTCTCTTGTGATGTAGCAACGGCACTAGCAGCCTTTGGAGCAGCAGGAGCAGCTTGTTTAGCTTCAGCAGATTGTGCTAAAGCTGAATCAGCTGCGGTTTGGCTGGCAACAGTTTGACTGGCATTAGAAGTAGCACTATTTCCTGTTGAGGCGCTGTTTGATGTACTTTGAGTGGCAGCAGAAGAATCAGCGGTACTATTTGTATTATTTTGTGTATTGGCAGTAGTAGCGGCGGCAGGCTCTGCAGAAGAAACTGAAGCATCATCAGCATGAGCAACAGCGCCGCTAGCAGTTAATAAGGTAACAGCAGTTAATCCAGCGAAGACCCATTTTTTTCCGCTTTTGTACATTTTAAAATGGGTTGATGGATCATTATTAGATTGACGATTCATTTATTTTGGTTGATAAAATTCAACCGGAACAAGTTTAGTTTCTATCTTTTCATGAGGTGTTTCTATTCGCTTCATTAAGGTTTCAATTAATTCTTGTGCCAACAATGGAATTGGTTGGATTACTGTTGGAAGATAAGGCGCTACTTTTCGAATTAATTGCGAGCCATCATAACCTGTAATAAAAAAGTCTTTATTTATTTGCTTTCCTGCTTGGTAGTAAAGATTGCTAATCGTTAATGCTTGAACATCATTAGAAGCCAGCACCCCATCATAATTACCAGGAAACGTAGCCTCAAGATCCAAATGTTGAATAGCTAAAGGTTCAAAATCTCGTTTCTGTTTATTCAAAAAATCAAGTGCCCCTTGAATCCGATTGATGGTAGGTGAAACAGATGTATCTTCATCCACAATTACCGCCAAGTGTTTTACATCATGTTCTACCAAATACTTCGCTGCTAATTCACCCCCGTGGTAACTATCAGCTGCAACAATTGGGATATTATCGGCAAGATATCTGTCAAAAGAAACAATGGGAGCAGTAAGTTGGTGATATTCCTCTATCCCCAGATTATGAGAACCCGAAATAATCCCATCTACTTGATTTGCCATCAACATATTTAAGTATTCATGCTCTATTTCCGGATTTTGTGCCGATGATGCAATAATTGTTTTATAACCCTTTTTAAATAACTCATGTTCAAGCTCATTTGCTAATTCTGCAAAAAATGGATTAATTAAATTAGGAAAAATTAAGCCAACAAACTTAGATGGTTTCCCTTGCATCGCCCGTGCCAAGGCATTTGGTTGGTAATTCAACTCTCGCATCGCCGCATGGACCTTATCAATCGTCTTTTGACTTAAAGAACCATAATTATTTATTACTCTTGAAACAGTAGTTACTGAGACCCCCGCTAATTGAGCAACATCTTTTAACTTAGCAACCATTTACTTACTTTGCATGAACCGTTGAAGCAATTCGACTTCTTCTGAAGTTACTGGAGTATTGGATGATTTAATTTCGTGAATTCGTTCAACAGATAAATGACTGCCGAAAGCAACTTCATTATCATTTAAGTCATTTTCGCGCTCAAAGTTAATCAATCCTTGAGCAAGCTCACTCAAATTGTCCATTTAACGTTCAGATACCATATCAGAGGAAGGTACACGTAAAAGCGTATAGGTTACAGCACTATGATTTGCTTTTAACCCTAAACCATTAATAGCAGTATTTTTATACTTTACATCCATTACCGCTGCAAAAGCATGGCCTGTTTTGGCATCCTCTTTTTCCAATTGCTTTTTATCCCATGGCAAAGCACTCGCATCTAAGGTAACTATCCGCGATCCATCAGCAACCGATCCATACCGTGAATTTGTTGTATATTTATCATTTCCAGCCCAGTACGTATACGACACAATTGGGTGCTTGCCGCTTTTACTACGCGTCGCTAAAACATAATAGAAATCATCTGACTTATTTCCCATTTGAAGTGGACGATAAGTGATTGAAGTCTGTGTTTGTTGATGATTATTAATGTCAACTGGACGGAAAAATGTGAGATATGACATCCCCCCGAGCCAACATAACGAGACAACTAATAAGATCACATAACGAATCACTAAATTTAATTTAAATACTTTTTTTGTCTTCGCAATCAGCATTAATTGTTTAACACGGATATAGTGGATTACATAACAAAAAAAGGCAATTGCACATATCCACGATAGCCATCCTAGCCAATTCCAACTCATTCATTTATCTAAATTAAGCCGCCGTTGAACTCGGTGTAAATACCATAAATAAAGACAGATAATAATCAGAGTACCGGTCATTAGACAAAAGACTGAAATAAATAAAAATTGATAACTTCCTTTTTCAATGACAAATCCACCGTACAATGGACCAATCGCACGTCCAACCGACATCATAATATTAAGCAATCCTTGGTAATGCCCAGCTTCGTCGACATTAGTCAGTTGAGCAATCCAAGCAGGTAGGCCAGCAAAACTAGTCATTTCACCAATTGTTAAGATTACAAAATCAATAACAAATGCTGTCAAAGTCCGAGCAAAAATTAACAGGAGGAAAGATAGGGCAAAAATAAAGATTCCCACAATAATTTGCGTTGATAAACGAACATAGGGACTTAACTTATTAACAAGTGGTTGTCCGATAATAATTAGCACCCCATTCAATGTCCATAACATACTATAGGCATAGAATGGAATCCCCATGTTTGTCATATGGACTGCCATTACACTTTCCCATAAGGAATAACTTAAATGAACCGTAATATAGTTTATGAGAATAAACCAAACCAAGACGATCCATCGCGAATGCAATTGGCGGGAAACATGATAGTGTTCTTGGATCTCTGAATTATTTTTAATTGCATCTACAGCCACATTAAATGTTAAAACAACTACTAGCATTAACAAGGCATAAAAGATTGTTGCTACAGCAAAAACTACCACTACACTAATCGGTAAAAGAACACCCACCAGCAACGTTCCAATCACAACTCCGATATTAAAGGCCATATAAATATAATTAAAGACATAACGGGAAGAATGATCACTGACCAACGTCCCATAAGAATTAACAATCGTGGCATTGATTCCATCCCCAAAGCTGTTAATTGTAATTAGGACAGCATACCATGGCCAATCATGAATAAAGATCAATAAGAATATTGCTAGTGTTGAGAGGCTAACTCCTAAAATAGCTGTTTGATATTGTTTCCAATGGTCAAATAACCACCCTCCCAAATAATTTCCCATCATCATGGCAATGGACATTATTAACATCACAAAGCCAGCAGTCGTCAGAGTTTGGCCAAGGTAATTATGAAGATACATAGTTGTAAGCGGCCATAAAAAAGCTGCCCCTGTGTTGTTTAACAGACTTGCAAGGGCAACCCATTTTAATTTTACCGTTTGCTGTTCCATTTATTTTAAATATTCTGCTGGATTTGCTACAAAATCGCTAATTTTAATAGTTGTTGCATCCTTAGTAGCAGCATTCTTTAATTGGAAAGTTCCTTCTTCAACTTCACGAGCGCCAAACACTGCAAAGTACTTCGCATTACGACGGAAAGCTTCTTTGATCTGCTTACCAACTTTTACCCCACTGTAATCTTTGTCAGCCACAATCCCTTGCTGACGAATTTTACTGAGGACTTCAAATGCCATTTCATCCCCTTGCTGATCTGCACTAGCAAAGAAGACATCTAGTTGGTCTTGAGGAGCAAATGCAGGATTTTCTTCTTGGAGTAAGAGCATTAATCGTTCAACACCCATTCCGAAGCCAATTCCACCTTCTTCAGGGCCACCAAGTTGGCTAATCAACCCATTATAACGGCCTCCTGCACAAACAGTCGTGTACCCACCACCAAATACTGGTGAGTCTGACATAATTTCAAAAATAGTATGGTTATAGTAATCTAGACCCCGCACCATATTGGTATCAATTTCAAAATCAATTCCTAATTTATTTAATAAGGCCTGCACTTCGTCAAAGTAAGCTTGTGACTCTTCATCAAGATAATCAAGGATTGATGGAGCTTCTGCAACAATCTTCTTATCGCCTTCATCCTTACTATCAAGTACACGCAATGGATTCTTATATAAACGTTCTTGAGAGTCTTTACTCAATTCATCATAGTGAGGCTTCAAGTAGTTAATTAATGCTTCACGGTAATCTTCACGAACTTTTTTATCCCCAAGGGTATTAATAACCAATTTAACATTTGGCACTCCAAACTTTTTAAAGAGCGCCATTGCCATTGAAATAACTTCCACATCAATCTGTGGTGACTCATTGTTTAATGCCTCAACCCCAATTTGGTGGAATTCACGTTGCCGCCCTGATTGTGGACGTTCATACCGAAACATTGGCCCCATGTAATAAACTTTATAAGGTTTAGGATATTCTGGACCATAGAGCTTATTTTCTACATAAGCCCGTACTACTCCAGCTGTTCCCTCAGGACGCAATGCAATATGACGATCACCTTTATCATGAAAATCGTACATTTCTTTTTCAACAATATCTGAAGTATCGCCCACATTCCGTGAAAAAACATGGTAATCTTCAAACATCGGTGTTCGAATTCCGCGATATCCAAACTGGTTAAAAACTTCGCGCGCATTTTGTTCTACTTTTTCCCAAATACTTGTAGTTCCTGGTAAGATATCTGCAGTTCCCTTTGGCTTTTGATAATCCATTTATTCATTTTCACTTAATGTGTGGTAAGCAGCTTCAGTAATTTTGTCACGGCGCTTTAGCAGATTATCAGCAACTTCGATACCTTCAGTGTTAAGTTGAATTTTGTAGTCTTCCTCGTTAATTGGGGTAGTAGTTGACAAATTGTTTGTTACTAATGCTTTAGTAGCATCTTCGAGGTCACTTGGCCGGTAATCGAAGTCGTAAATTAGTTGTTTGCTAGTTAAACCGTCATCATGTTTACGTAAAATCCGGAGAAGGCGGTGGAAATTGTGACGATCAGGAAAACCTGGTAAGCAATAATCACCATGACGTTCTTCTTCAATGTGTACTTGGTACTTTAACATTGATTGGTATTTTTCAAAATTTTTAACATCTATAAATAATTTGGTTGTTAATTCCACTCAGTCTACTGCATAGGTTCCCATATCATTTGCGACGACAATATTTCCTGCGTAATCTTTTCCGGCATTCTTGGTTAAGCCAACTTTATTATAGGCGAAAGTTACGGTTGTAGTAGCTCTGACGGCAGTCCCCATTACCTCTCCAGTATCAGTATTAATTCCTGATGGCATATCTACTGCAACGACAACTACATCAGTGTTATTAATGGCATTAATCGCGTCGGCATAAGCTCCTTTTACTGCACGATCAATTCCGATTCCAAACATTGCATCGACAATTAATGTTGCCTTATTAAGGACAGCGAGATCAGAGGTTTCGGGAATTTGATAATATTGCGCGATTTTTTCTTGTGTTTGGTGTTCAGCAGACGCATGTTTAGGATTACCTATATTGAGGATTGTTACATGGACACCAGCAAGATGCAGCAACCGAGCAATGGCTATTCCATCCCCGCCATTATTTCCACTACCGGCAACTACTACCACATCTTTTAGCGCGATTGGAAAAGCATGCAAAATTTCATCACGAACGGCTAATGCAGCTCGTTCCATTAACACAAGGGAAGGGATACCAATTGTATTAATGGTGTAAGAATCGTAATGTCGCATTTCTTCTGAAGTAACAATTTTATCAGTCATAGGGACTGTGACATAAGTTAAGTTACTTTTATAAAAAGCAAATACGCAGTACAATAATGGCCTCTAACGTCCGGAAACCGAACGCTAGAGGCCTATTGTTGCTTGCGGGGGCTCCCAGAGGCTAGCTTCGCGTCGAAAAACGAAGTCACAAGTGACCTCTGTCTCGCTCCCTTTAATAAATAATAACGGGTTCATTTTGTTTTAAATCATGGAAGGCTTGGCCAGCCACGCTTGGTTGCATATTAATACAGCCGTGCGAACCATCGCTTAGGTAAGCAGTCTTGGACCAATTATGACGCCAACTTGCATCGTGGAAGCCACATCCCGTTAAAGTAAACGGCGACCAATAATTAACTTTACTTGCATAACTTGATCCGTCATCGTTTTGTCCACGGAGAATGGAAGGACTTTGTTGGTACATGATATACCAGACTCCCTTTGGCGTTTTGTTGCCTTCGTTATTAGTCCCACTAACGATATCTGTTTCAAGGACACATTTACCATCTTTGTAGAAATAAGCTCGTTGGTCAGCTAATGAAACCTCAGCATAAGTGTCGCCAATACCATTATTGGATGTAACATTGTAGCCGAGTCCAGCAGTGTTATAGCCTTTTCCTTCAATATCGTGCTCGCCATCAACTTCTTGGCGGCCATCGATAATTGCTTTAGTTAATGAATTGCCAGCTTTTTTCTCGCTAATTTTCCAACCATAGGAACCATTAGCTGTAGTGGTAATTTCTGCTCCAGAATGAGTTCTAAATTTAAATGGCTTATCAAGAGTTGCATGTTTCTCATTGATTTTCTTTACTTGTTTATTTAAGGCCGTAGTGTCGAAATGATACTTGCCGTTTTGATAGGTTGCCCGGGTAATAATTTGATTGGTAGTGAGGTTATACTTTTCATTTTGAACGAGGTAAGTAACTTTCTTCCCTTTTAACTTATTTAACTGTTTTTCCTCATTCTTAACGGTTTTGCTATTTGCAGCAATCGGCTGTTCCTTATGTAAAGTAATATTAATTTTAGTACTTCCAGCTTGATTATTTAGTTGATTAACAGCGTTTTGTAAATCATATTTATTACCCTTAACTGCAGGAACTACAGAAACTTTCTCATTTTGGTAGACCGCGTAAGCATCAACGGGAGCTTTACGACTTGTGTTGAGTTGATGTACCTCGTTAGTTAATTTGTTTTTCGCAATATTAAACGAATCTTGATCAAAGTTATCTGGCTTTATTGATAAGTTCGTTGCTTTATATGATGGGAAAAATGTAAACTGCTTTTTCAGTGCTTGATTAAATTTTTGTTCATCATTATTGCTAAAATTAGCCTGCATGGATTTAGTTTGGTAAACTAGCTTATTGTCAACATATACCTTGGTTGCTCCTGAGGTCCCCTTTACCTTATCAAAAGCTTGCTTGGCTGTTAGCCCTCCCACGGCAATGTTATTGATGGTTACGTTTTTATTGAAATGATTTTTCTGGTGAACAGTCATCCCCGCAATCATTATAATTAATAATGCTCCTATTCCTGCTATCCAGTATTTAATATATGAATGCATTTACCGTGTTCTTAAATAGCGATCAATACCATCTAAAAGGAACTCCTCTAAAAGGAACTTAAAAAACAAACAAATATTTAATAGCAGAAATACTTTAAAAAAGATCCGCCAATTAATTATTTTTAATGAAAAGTGAAAAAGATCGTAAACAATAACTAAAAGAATAAAAAGGATGTTGGCTCGTAAAATATCCTTTGACCATTTATGGTTGATGGTATATGACCAAATATTTGATATGAATGAAAAAAATGATGTCATTTAGCCGACAATCTCAATCTTAGTACCAACTGGCAAATTCTTTTCCATCCATTGAGCGTCTGGCACTGAAAGCCGAATACACCCGTGAGAACCCTGTGTTTTTCCAAGTTTAGCAGCTTCTTGTTCATTATATTTTCCATCTGCTTTAGTCGGAACACTATGGAACAAGTATTCTCCATGATTCTTCCAAGAAACGTAGTAATTAGCTCCCTCTTTCAACGATTGATTAAAGAAGCTATCTCCTCGCTCTTGTTGAGCATAAAATGTTCCTGTCGGGGTCACACTTTTCAGTTTACCAGTTTTAGGATCCTTTTTATAAATTCCACCTGTGCTATACATTGTATAAATGACTTTTGAACCATCATACAAATATGTCCGATTATTTTTTAAATCAACTTTAATCCAAAAGTCCTTCACTTTATTCAAATCTGGATACGGAACTGTTTCCGAGGACTTATGCCAATCAATTGGGGTTCGCATATGACTTTCACTATTATCGATTTTCTTTTCTTGTGTTGGTTTTTCTTTTACTTGCAATTCAACTACTGCTTTTTGGGGATGGGCATTCGAAGTAGCACGTAATTCTGGACCAATTGCAATTATTGCTACTAATAAGCAAAATATTCCATAAATCCAATGCTTTACTCGTAAGTTCAACTAATTGTATAGCGCTAAAATCTTAAAGATAATCAAGAGTAGGTCAATTATTAGAAAGAATAAAATTATTTGAATGATTGAAATTTTGATTAATGGGATGAAGTATGTAAGAAGATTATAAAAGCTAATTATAATTAGCAAAATAAGATTACTTCCAAGTAAGTGATTAAAAAACCGTCCATGTTTTAGGCGTGAAATCATTTAATAGTCCTCCTTAACTATTAAGGGTGTGTTTTCAGGTAAAGTTTGCAGCCATTTAGCATCGGGGATTGACACCTGGATAGTATTTTCAATTTTGGGTGCTTTTCGTAGATTTCGTGAGACCTGATGATTATTCATATCTGTAACGGGGGTTTCAATGTAGTTCCCATTAGTAATTCCTAACCAATTCTTAGCGATGGCTTGCTGGGAACCATTAATATGATAAATTTGCTGCCCCCGAGCGTGAAGTAAGCGGAAAGAATTTTTTTGTGCTGGTAGATTAATCTGTGCGTGAATAATGTAAATAACTTGGCGCTTATTTGAGTTGATAACTAGAATCCTTTTTGCTTGTTTGATGGCGATCAATTCAATAGGAACGTTACCGATCTTAGGGTATGCCCAATTTTCAGAGGAACGGTGAATATTAGGAGCACGAAGCCGATTTTGACTAAGAATTTGACTTGTTTTTCTAGCTTGGGGAATAAAACTAGCAGCATTATATGTATAAAGATTAAAAATTAGAACAAAAATAAGGAATAGACCAGTTGAGATGAAAAGCAGCGATTTAAGTTCTTTATTCATTTAATGTAGAAGACGTTGCCAAAAGTTTCCCCGTCGAACATCATTAGCACTATATAGAGAGTAAGTTAATGGTTCACCATTAAGCGTTTCTAATTGATCACTCGTTATCCTTAAGTTGCCAACACGTTCACCTTTCCAAATAGGTGCTTCTAGTTTTTTCTTTTTATATTGTGTTCCAATTGTATAATTCGTTTTTGTATCGTACGGACTCCAAATAGTTACATATTGTGGCGTGAGTTTCATTGTTTTTTCAACACCATTAGCTACTTTACGTGTTGTTACTGATAATGGAACTTTTATTTTTTGTAAATGGTCCTCTGTCTTAAGGATCTCATATAAATCCTGCGTAGCCTTAAATCGGTTGTCTTTATTGCTCCCTTTTGAATGTAAAATAACAGTAATAATGCGATGTCCTTGATACTTACCTGTACTTGCAAAACAAGCTCCCGCACTGTCAGAAGTCCCCGTCTTCAAGCCATCAATCGTTACCCCTTTTACAGCGTACTGTTCTCCTGGTAACATCTTATTAAGATTTTTTTCAGTCTTAACTTGATCTTTCGCTATTTGAAATTTTACTTCTTTTTGTGCTGTAATTTGCAAAAGTTCAGGATAATGTTTTACAAAGTATTGCGATAAAATAGCAACATCACGTGCACTCATCGTATTAGCAGCATTATTAGGGAGATCCGCTAACTTAAAACTTTTCATATCTCCATTATCTAATCCAACTGAATTCACAATGTTTGTCTTAGTCATTCCAATTTTTTTGGCTTTTTGCATCATTTTAAGATTAAATTCATCGGTTCCATCCCCGGTAGCTGTTGCAAGTGCGACAGTCGCCCCATCCGCTGACTTTACAAGGGCTGCATTGATTAATGTCCGAACTGAATAAGATTGACCAGATTTTAGTCCGATTGAAGAATAAGCAGCATCATTAGAAATAGCCGCAATTTCAGGAGTTATTTTTACTTGAGTATCCCATGAAAGTTGCTTCTGTTGGATTTCATCTTCTATTACCAAAATAGTTAATAATTTTGTAATTGATGCCACGGGAAGAGCCTTATCTACATTTTGCTTATAGATAATTTGCCCTGTTGAAGCATCAGCCATGATCGCTGCAGAAGCATCAATTCGATTATTTGCTAACACTGATTGACTTCCTACCATTAGCATCATGAATAGAGATAAAATAAAAACTGTCAACTTTTTCATCTAGATAGCAGCAGGTACCTGTTTAAAATTCAATCCAGCAAAATGACCTGCGATATCAACCTGTTTTTGTAATTGAGGCATATTCTGATTTTTACCGTTTTGCAACATATAGTAAATAATCGAAATATTTCCCAGGGAATGACCAACCATATTAATCTTAGTTATGCGATATCGTTTCTGTAATGCTTTTACAACATTTGTCGCATATTCGCCATGCTTATTAAAATCCAACTGCCTATTATTATCATAATTCACCTCAACAATTGGATTAATGGCCCCCTTATGCATTGAACCATGAAGAGTAACTTTTCCGTTATTAGTAACATCAGCTCGCAGGACTGTGCTCGTTACCCCGGCTTTTTTAGCAGCATTTACCATGTGTTCTTCTGCATGATAACTACTACCTCCACCACGGAAAAATAGTGTTGGCGTTGTTGATTGCATATATTTACTATGTTTTTGCTGACGCCAAACTGCATCACCAATTATTGCCAAGATAACAATTACTATCACCTATAAGAAATTAATTAATGCTTTATCAACTTGAGTATTATTATGAAGTTTTGAATGTTGAGTATCTTTTCCTGTTATTTTTAGAATACGGTATGACTTTGCCCGAGCAGCCACTAGATACTTAAGTGACAATGAAGATACATTATCAACAGTACCGTTCGAATGATTACCAACATCACCAATAATATTAAGAACAGCTACTTGACCTTTCGGATAAGTTTGCCGTACTTCTGTCATTTGACGATATGTGGCGTTCATTTCATTTGGTTTTCCGTCTTTATTTAATTTCATTTATGCCTTCACAGGGACCATTGAGTTCGTATACCGATAGTGGTATTTTTCATGGTGCTTAATCATGGATAAGAGACATTTCAGAGTTTTATTCATACAAGCTACCATGGCGACCTTGTTCATTTTGGGATGAGGTCGTTTTTCTTTTAAACGATAGTAATAGTCAACGATATGATTAGAATTAGCGTGTTGTTGGCGGATCATATTACCTACAGTAAAATATAAGAGCTTACGGGCAATCGGGTTTCCACGCTTATTAATGTGATCTTGACCTAAATAGGTTCCAGATTGGTAACGACGAATATCAATTCCGACAAAGGCATTAAGCTGATTGGCATTGTCAAAGCGACTAATGTCGCCCAATTCTCCCATTAACTGAGCCGCAGTTTGTTTCCCAATTCCCGGAAAAGAGCAGTATAGGATATACTCTGGTAAGCGCTGGGCAATAGATTCCATCCGCTTGATGACCTCTTCCTTTTTACGGGTTAAGGCAATTAATTGGCGAGCGTAGTAGCGAACTTCATCAACCTGAATGGTATCACCAGAAACAGCCGGATATGATTTTTGGGCGAGATCGATTAATCGATCGGCATACTTATAAGCTTTCATCTTAGATATTCGTTTATCTGTAGATGCCATTAGAATATTCTTTAATTTAACTCTAGGGGCTGTGACATAAGTTAAGTTACTTTCATAAAAAGCAAATACGCAGTACAACAATAGCCTCTAACGTCCGGAAACCGAACGTCAGAGGCCTATTGTTGCTTGCGGGGGCTCCCAGAGGCTAGCTTCGCGTCGAAAAACGAAGTCACAAGTGACTTCTGTCTCGCTCCCTTTTCCTACGATTAGTCAAGAAAAATATTTAGAAAAGAAGAGTATACTAAACCAACCCGGTTCTTCTTCAAAAATCGAGAATTAGTGGTATATTAAAATTGTGAGGTGATTATGCCTTCACAGGGACCATTGAGTTCGTATACCGATAGTGGTATTTTTCATGGTGCTTAATCATGGATAAGAGACATTTCAGAGTTTTATTCATACAAGCTACCATGGCGACCTTGTTCATTTTGGGATGAGGTCGTTTTTCTTTTAAACGATAGTAATAGTCAACGATATGATTAGAATTAGCGTGTTGTTGGCGGATCATATTACCTACAGTAAAATATAAGAGCTTACGGGCAATCGGGTTTCCACGCTTATTAATGTGATCTTGACCTAAATAGGTTCCAGATTGGTAACGACGAATATCAATTCCGACAAAGGCATTAAGCTGATTGGCATTGTCAAAGCGACTAATGTCGCCCAATTCTCCCATTAACTGAGCCGCAGTTTGTTTCCCAATTCCCGGAAAAGAGCAGTATAGGATATACTCTGGTAAGCGCTGGGCAATAGATTCCATCCGCTTGATGACCTCTTCCTTTTTACGGGTTAAGGCAATTAATTGGCGAGCGTAGTAGCGAACTTCATCAACCTGAATGGTATCACCAGAAACAGCCGGATATGATTTTTGGGCGAGATCGATTAATCGATCGGCATACTTATAAGCTTTCATCTTAGATATTCGTTTATCTGTAGATGCCATTAGAATATTCTTTAATTTAACTCTCCGAATTGACTTCGCAAATGTTTTACTTCAAATCACATCGTGATTGAAGACCCTACACATTTGATTCGTCGAAACTTTGTTCAGTTTTCAAAGGTCTACCCGTTGGCTAATCAAGCAGCCAATCAACATGTTTATTATAACATATATCAGATCAGCTTGTCAAGAAGAAAATTTAATTAATTTTTAATCCCTTTTGATTGATAACTCAATCAGCAACTTTATTAATATATCATGTCATCAAGTTGATGTCAACAATTATTTTTAACTTTTTTGTCAAACCATCTCAACAGCGCTTAACTGTTTTGACAACGATAATTACTATACATGGGTTTTTTAAAAAGTATTCTCAAGGTCATATAAACAGTTAAAAACTTCAATAGCAACTAGGTCAATATCATCAAAGCGAAAACGTTCATAAGGGCGATATCGAACGAAGATAAATTCTTCCCTACTATGGATATAAGTTACATCACATAATGGAATACCAAATTTTTCAAATGTTCGTTTCTGTCGATCTCTTGAATCATCGTTTTGCATCGCAATCAAACGTTTAATAATCACTAATAATTCTGATTCTTTCACCTATCTTTTTACTTTATCAGGTTTTATAAATACAGCTACAATTCCGGCGAACATTCCGAAGTAATATGTGAGTAGTCGCCATAAGATCATTGCTAAAATCAATTTTGTATTTGAGTGAATAAAACTTGCAAAGAGAACGGAAAAACTATACTCGGCTCCCCCCGCCCCTCCTGGAATTGGAAAAAGCGAAATAATCATAAAAATTAACACGTGCAAGCTGAGCACCATCACAAAATTAATGTGGTCAATTCCAAGCGCAAGCATAATAAAGTATGGGATTGCATAGTAAAAGAATAATTGAAAAATAGTTACTACGCAAACCTTAAGCAGCTTCTTATAATCTTGCTTCATTCGGAGACTCTCTTGGTAAAAAGTATCCACTTTTTCATTTAAGACAACTTTCATGTGCTCATATCGGTTAGCCTTCATAAAAATGGCAGCTGGTTTGATAACGAGGTTCATTAGTCTCTTAGTAAAACTATACCAGTACATCACCATCAGTAATCCGACAATTACCGCTAAATGAATCAAAAAGCCAAATATTACTAATAATGAAAGAGCATGGAGTTTCTCCGCAATAAAATGAAAGCCAATTAACAAGCTGATTAAGAAGTTAACAACAATCATTGCCTGAAATACAACAAACTTCATTAAAAGAACTGAACTTGCTAATCCCCCATCAACACCTGATTGAATCATTGCAACTAATTGCGCTGGTTGTCCTCCTGTTGAGAATGGAGTAATTCCATTAAATAGTTGTTCGATTAATGGTAATCGTAATGCATCCTTCCAGGTAAAACCATAGTGACGATCATTCATAAAAATCTTTACGACAACCGCCTCCAAACCTAAATATAAACAAATACAGCCAAGTGCAACGAGCATCCATCCCCAATTAATGGCAGAAACATCCTGTAACAATAGGTGGATGTTTGAGTTACGTAATGAGTAGCCGAGAATTCCAACTCCAATAATTAGCATTATGCTTAATACTAACCAATTTCGCCTGCTCACCTAAGCATCCCCCTTTCGTGCTTGCTCCTGATAAAACTTAGTCCAAACATCTGCTAAGTGTTCTTTTGAGTATTCCTTAGCAGCTCGCTGGGCCTGAGTTTGCCAATGTGCCAGTCGTGCAGGATCATTGCGTAATAATGTCAACTTCATTTGCATCTCATTGACATCTTTAGCAGGCTCATAATCTCCTTCAATAATAGAATGATAAAGGTCAAGATCGCGTAACATTACTGGTGTCCCACAGCTAAAAGCTTCCAAGACAGACATTGGAAATAGTTCATTATATGAAGGTAAAAGAAATAGGTCGGCAAGATTATTCAGTTCAGCAATCTTATCCCGTGAAACGATTCCCGTAAAATGTAAATTAGCTGGTGGATTATCTACCACCTTTTTTAATTCACTATAACCATCTGTTAAACGGCCAAAAGAAAATCCGCCAGCCCAAAAAAACTCAACGTCCGGATTTTGGCGAGCAAGACGAATAAAGTCTGGAACTCCTTTTCGTTCTTGAACCTGGCCGCTTCCTAATACCACAAACTTATCGGCAGCAATCCCATATTTTTTTCGGAGAGCAGTTCGCTTAACAGCCGAATATGGATGGAAACGATCATTATCAACAAAGTTAGGAATATAGGTAATCTTTTTTTCAGGAATCCCATATGCTACTAACTGCTTGATAAAAGAGGGATTCACAACTACTAACTGATCCATTCGTTTATAAAAGGCAATAATGTAATGATAAAAAAGCCCGCGAAACGGTTGCGGGATTGTAAGACTTCCTTCTAACGTCTCGGGAAGAAAATGCACATAGCCAATCTTTCGACCCCGCTTTTTTGAAAAAGTTGACAGGTAAAAAAGAGGGTCGATTGTATGATAATGACTGATCTGACTCTTCCCATAACGGTTGATTTCAATTTCAAATTTGTCACTGCACTGGTTGCGCAACAAGTTAATTAATTCAAGATAGGCACTTCCTACTCCTTGTCCCGCAACCTTATCTGCAGATGAAAACATTGTTATTTTAATCATTTAGCTCCTTGGGCGGTGAAAAAGACGATGTGATTTTTCAGCTTGATTAAGTTCATCATGGACAGCCATATCTTTTTGACAATCCTGGTAGAACTGAACAACCTTTTCAACAAAGACCTCTGCTGAGATCTCATGCAGCTTTTGTTGTCGTCTCACCCTTGATTCTGAGTTTTTTGGTTGGTTAAGGTAAAATAGGACACCATTAACCAAGTCAGCCCGTTTTTGAAAACTAATGCCAATCGCTGGGTCATCAATCAATTGGTCAGTATATTCACTACGCATAACCACAATTGGCAAATCCGAGGCAAGGGCTTCATCATAAGTCAGTCCTTGTGATTCAGAATCGGAGGCTGAAACAAAAACATCTGCCATTTGGTAATAATGGTAAACTTCATCATTTGATATCTCACCAGCGAAACTAACATTGTCATTAAGCTGCATTTCACGAACTTGACGCTCCAGAGTATGTCTTGCGGGACCATCCCCAACAATCAGCAGCTGTGCATCAGGCTTGTGAGCAAGAATATCTGGCATTGCTTCTATCAGTGAGTGGATATTCTTTTCATATGCTAAACGACTAAGCGAAAGTAAAACTGGGGTCTCTTCACTGTAGCCTAACTTTGCCCTTAAATTAGCTATTTCTTCTACTGAATCTCGTTTACTATATACCCGTAAATTAATCCCAGTCGGAATAACACGAATTGGTGATTCAACATGATAACTGGTTAAAGTATCCAAAACACGGTCACTTGGAGCAATAATCCCAGAAATATTTTTTAAATAAAGATGAGCAAGCCGGGCAACATCATTCGGCTTAAGAATATGGCCATTCGCAATATAGTGGAGATAATCCTGATACATCGTATGGTAAGTATGGAGACAAGGGATATGCAAATGCTTGGCAACCGTCTTCCCCATAACTCCAAGCGCAAATTCAGTTTGATTATGAACTATATCTAATTGGAACTTTTTAGCAAGCTTGATGGCTCGAAATACGCCACGCACCGCAATTCGACGATCAGAAAACGAAACAAAGGGAATGCTTGCAAAGCGGTATATCCCATTTTCAACATCATCATGTTTAGCCTTAGGATCAGTTGTCGTAAAAATATATACATGATGTCCCTGAGCAATCAATTCATCACGAAGCGTCTTAATCGAAGTCGCCACGCCACTCACCTGAGGGAAATATGTATCTGTAAAAATACCAATATTCAATCAAAGTTTTACCTGTGGAACATACTTTTCCACTAATTCTTGGACCGCCGCGGCAGTTTCAGCATGAATCGCTCGATGAACTAATGGTTGTAATTTGCGCGTATTCAACTGGTTAATTAAAGAGCGAACACGTAAAATCTGACTACTGCTCATTGAAAATTCATCAAGCCCCATCGCCATTAATAGAGGAACCGCATAAGGATTATTAGCCATCTCTCCACACATTCCGACCCACTTGCCTTCAGCATGCGCAGCCTCAATCACTTGCCGCACCATCCGTAAAACTGCTGGGTGAAGTTCTTGATATAGGTATGCTACTTGCTGATTTCCGCGATCAACAGCAAATAGGTACTGAATAAGGTCATTACTGCCAATGCTGAAAAAATCAACATATTTTGCAAAATGTTCAGCCATAACTGCAACTGCTGGAATCTCTAGCATCATGCCAACTTCAATATTTTTAGCAACTTGAATACCTGCTTGCTCAAGCTTTTCTTTTTCATCGTCAAGAATTGCTCGTGCCGCTTGGAACTCTTCAATTGTTGCAATCATCGGAAACATAATGGCTAACCGTCCATAAACGGATGCACGAAGAAGGGCGCGCAATTGAGGACGTAATATTTCTGGGCGTGCCAATCCAATCCTAATGGCACGAAAACCTAGGTAAGGATTGTCCTCATGAGGAAGAGCAACCATCCCCAGCTTTTTATCGCCGCCAATATCAAGCGTTCGCGCGACTACCCGTTGTCCGTTCATCGCTGAAACAAATCTTTTGTAAGCATTAAATTGTTGCTCTTCTGTTGGCAATTCATCCTTACTCATATAGAGGAATTCTGTTCTCAAAAGACCAATTCCCTCGGCACCATCCTCTTGAGCATCAATAACGTCAGCAAATGTTCCGACATTAGCTCCCACTTCAAATCGGCGCCCATCAGCACTCACAGTTTGCTTATCTTTTAACGCTCCCCACTTTTGCTGCTCCTGGATAAATTTACCGGCTAACAAACGGTAATGCTCAACCTCTTCCTTCGTTGGATTGACAATCACCTTGCCATGAATCCCATCAACAATCAGTAAGTCGCCATCATGAATGATCGCAGTAGCATCCTTGACACCAACGACAGCTGGTAACGAAAGAGTCTTACTCATAATCGTAAAATGAGAAGTCCGCCCCCCGTTAGTTGTAACAATTCCTGCAACATATCGTTTATCAAATTGAGCGGTATCAGTAGGCGTAATATTATTAGCAACAAAGATCGCGCGGTGGTCTAAAAGTCCTGGGTCTGGTAAAGGAACATTCAATAGGTGACTCAAGACTCGTTTGGTCACATCACGCAAGGCGGTTGCCCGCGCATATAAATATTCATTATCGTTCTTGCGCTCAAAAATACTTAAATAATAATCTTCAACGCGTTTAACAGCCCACTCAGCGGTATCATGATGGCTATTAATACGGTCAATAATCTTCTTTTGTAAAGTCGGATCGTCTAAAATCGCAATTTGGGTATCAATAATCGTCACTGCCCGTTGACCTAACAGCTCATGGGCACGCTTAGATAAATGCTGAAGTTCGGTCTTGCTTAACGCAAAAGAATCATGAAGCCGGGCGACCTCATGATTCTCATCAGCTGTATGCTGTTTTTTTATAGATAGATCTGACTCTACTAACAGGTGTGCCGGAGCAATCGTAATACCACTACTAGCGGCAAGTCCGGTTAGTAGTATAGACATTTAGTCAGTCAATCCTTCCTTCTTCATAGTTTCAGCAACGGTGTCCAAAGCTTCTTTTTCGTCGTCACCATTAGCAGTAATAGTAACCTTGGCGTTTTGACCAACACCAAGGGACATTACACCCATGATTGACTTCAAGTTTACACTCTTACCTTCGTATGAAAGAGTAATGTCAGATGAAAACTTTGAAGCAGCTTGTACCAAAATAGTAGCTGGACGAGCATGAATACCAGTTTCAGAAGTAATTGTAAATTCACGTTTTTCCATTTATCGCTCTCTTAATTGATAAATAACTTTACCGCCTCGCTGCGCTTCGCCTTTAATTTGCGAACGATACGCATACGAGTGAAAAATTGGTTGAAATTGCTGAAAATTCTCAGGGGTAATTACAAAATGATCAATCTTTTTATTTCGCAAGTCATCCAACAATTGCTCAAAATTTTCTTCTGCCATTTATTTTTTAGCAATTGTTGGTACTTCTTCAGTTTCTTCGACAACAATGTCCCCATTATCATCAAGTTTAGCAACTAATTTATGAGCGTCACTGTGATCAAGAACGTAATCAGCAATCCGGTCTTCGATTTGTTCTTGGATTACCCGGCGAAGAGGACGAGCACCCATCTTTGGATCAAAGCCCATGTCAACTAATTTTTCTTCAACATTGTTAGTGACTTCGATGTGCAAGTTCTTATCAGCAAGCATGTTATTAACATCATCAATCATTAAGTTAACGATCTTCATCAAGTCATCTTTAGAGAGGGCATTGAATTGAACAATGTCATCAAACCGGTTTAAGAATTCTGGCTTGAAGTAGTTTGTCAACTTGTCAATGATGGAGTGGGTGCTGCCATTAGATTCAGCACCAAAACCAACACTAGCCTCAGCATCACCGGTTCCGGCATTCGACGTCATGATAATAATCGTGTCCTTGAAACTAACTGTTCGTCCTTGCGAATCAGTTAACCGGCCATCATCGAGAATCTGTAAGAACATGTGCATTACATCTGGATGAGCTTTTTCAACTTCATCAAGAAGAATCAAGCTGTATGGGTGCCGCCGTACTTGTTCAGTAAGCTGTCCGGCTTCTTCGTAACCAACATAACCAGGGGCAGCCCCGATAAGTTTGGAAGTAGAAGTTTTATCCATATATTCGGACATATCGAACCGGATCATTGCATCTTTAGAACCAAATAATTGAAGGGCAAGTTGCTTAGCTGTTTCGGTCTTACCAACACCAGTAGGACCAACAAAGAGGAAACTACCGATTGGGCGCCCAGACTTGTTCAAACCAATCCGGTTACGACGAATGGCACGGGCAACCTTATCCACTGCTTGGGTTTGACCAATAACATGTTCATCAAGCTTCTTATCAAGGTCGCGAAGTTGATTTTCTTCTTGCTTTTGCAGGTCACCAACTGGAATATTTGTCCGTTCTTCAACGATTCTCTGCATATCCTTAACGGTAACAGTTGCAGAATCTTCAGTATGGTTTTCTTCAGCTTCTTTCTTTGCCTTTTCAAGTTTAGCGACTTGATCGCGGTAGAAAGCTGCTTTTTCATAGTCTTGGTTATCAGCTGCTTGTTGCTTGTGTGCTTCAGCTGTGTGGATTTCATTTTCGATTGCGTTTGGATCCACATTTTTAAGCGTTAAGTTCTTCTTTGATCCCGCTTCATCAAGTAAGTCGATAGCTTTGTCAGGTAAGTAACGATCTTGAATGTAGCGGTCAGAAAGTTTAGCAGCTGCTACAATTGCGTCATCTGTGTATTTAACATGGTGGTAATCTTGATAACGATTTTTGATTCCGTTTAAGATGCGGATTGTTTCTTCAACGGATGGTTCATCAACTTCAACTGGTTGGAACCGTCGTGCAAGAGCTGCATCCTTTTCGATCTTTCGATATTCATTAAGAGTAGTGGCACCAACTAATTGGAAGTCACCACGGGCAAGGGCGGGCTTAAGAACATTTCCAGCGTCCATTCCGCCTTCAGCATTTCCCGCACCCATGATTTCGTGGATTTCGTCAATAAAGAGGATGATGTTTTTATTCTTACGAACTTCTTCCATTAATTGTTGCATTCGTTTTTCAAATTGGCCCCGAATTCCTGTTCCTTGAACTAAGGAAACAACATCGAGCCGGATAATTTCCTTGTTAGCAAGCTTTTCAGGAACTTGGCCACTAACGATTGCTTGAGCTAAGCCTTCAACAACCGCGGTCTTACCAACCCCAGCTTCACCAATCAAGACTGGGTTATTCTTGGTCCGACGGTTTAAAATTTCAATTACTCGTTTAATTTCGTTGTCGCGCCCGATGACTGGGTCAATTTTACCTTGGCGAGCGAGATCAGTAAGGTTGATCCCATATTGACCAAGGATTCCTTTTCCATTTCGTCCGCCACCTTGTCGTTGGGATTGGCCGTTCATGTTTTGACCATTAGCACCGGCAGCTTGACTTTGCATATTGTTCATTGCGTTCATGAAGTCTTCGAGGCTTCCAAAACCGAAATTATTCATTCCGTTACCTCCATTCATCATATCTGTTTGTAGATTTTGTAATTTTTGATAACAATTTTGGCAGAGGTCTATTTGAATCCGTTGCCCATTAAAATTCATTTGAAGATGAATCGTGGCTGGATTTTGATGACAGTATTGACATTGCATTCAATTTACTTCCAAACGACGGCGGACCTCCAATACTGGAAGAGCAACCATTGGAACAATAATAATCGCCAATATCAATTCTGCAAGTCCATTAGTCGCCATGACTGTTTCTAAAGCAATTAATAAATGATTAACATTTACCCCATAAGTTTGCGCAACTGCTGGAGTACGATAAAATAGATAAATAAAGCCTAATACTAAGCCAGTATTAGTAAGGGCTCCTACTATCGCAGCACTTATTGCGGCAATATATTTTACTTTGAACAAACGACACATAAGGATAAAAGTATAGCCAGCTAAAATCCCAATCATAATGCGCGGGACAACGGAAACAAGCGGGTTAACAAAAACTAAGGGAGCAAGCGGACTACTTGGTGCAACAAATGCTCGCACCCAAGTCAAAAGCCCCCAAATACCACCAATAATCGCGCCATCAACGGGCCCCAACACGATTGCCGCAATAATGACTGTTACATGAAGGGTTGTAATACTAAGCGGCCCTAGCGGAATGTTGCCAAAAAATGGAACAAAATCTTGTAAGAGAATAATTGCGATAAAGATTGCTAATGTCGTATTGTGCCTAATTTGTTGGTGCCGTGTTTTTGCCATTTATTCATCATCTTCCGGATATTCAATTTGAATGTAGTTGCTAGTAATATATTTCTTGCGGCCCACTTGGTACCAGGTAATCTCATCATTATCGTTTAATTTTCCAATTAGGGTAATTGTTTCGCCGTTTGGAATCTCTGCCACTTTATTTCCATAAGGCGCATCGTAAACATTGATTGACTTATTATGGAGATAATCAACTTTGGCATGCACATTCTTCAAGGGAATTACCGTTAAATTATTAATGAGTTTTGATTTTTCTTTCCGGATATCTTGATTGAATGGATTGTCAACAACGTGCATTTGATCATACTTAATCCATTGGTCAGCGCCAATTTCGTACCAAAACTGACCATTCTTAGTTGCAACCCGGTGAAAAGACTTAACTGTAATATCAGCAGGAAGGGGGGCACCGACTGGCATTCCACCAGCTGTGTCAAATACCTGTGTAGGGGCATCGAGGTGGAGATACATTTCAATCGATTGAACCTCTCCCCAATTTTGTTTCCGATAAAAAAGGTGCACAATTCGTTGCTGCATATCAAATGTTCCTTTAGTTTCACCTTCAGTTTTTACGTATCGGTAATTAGGAAATTGTTTTTGTTCAATTTGGTATTCTTGACCGATGAATCCGCGTAATAATTGCGGGACGGTAAGGTTTGCTCCTGAATCGATATCATTATAGTAAACCCAGATAGGATTTCCTGTTTTAAACTTGTCAATCATTTAATCCCGCCGTAATTGAATTTTATTATTAAAGAATCGCGCTAAAGCATAAACAATGATTAAGTAAATAACTAAGATTACCCAACCAGTAACGTTTGAGATTATGATTGATTTAAAGACACCACTAGCAGAAAGTGCAGGAATTAAGCCAACCAGTGAATAAGCTAACATCATCAATAAAACTAGGCACGCCATTGGAAGCCCAATTCCTACAATCCATTTCCACCGACGATTTAATAAGGCAAAACCATTACCAATTGCCATCATCGTTAAAGAAAAACCGAAGTACCATAAAAGACTATGCCAAGCAGAAACAAGATCAAACGGTGTATTCATTAAGCCCACCAGTTGTGCGATAAACCAAACTACTAATGTCATCAGGAAAAGAGATAAAATCCGCCCTTGCCATAGTGTTTTACGAGAAATACCGTTTTGAATTGCCCATTTAAAGTCAGTATAAGGAGTTACAAGGAAAATCGCCATTAAAAGCACGCTTAAGATTGATGAAGCAATGCTTGGAAGGGCTTGGAGGCTAACCAAAAAAGATTCAAGGTTGTGTGAAATAATTAATCCAAGCAGGTAGGTTATTAATGCAATTCCCAGCCCCCAACCTAAGGCAATTCCTGTAGCGTGACCTGCTTGTTGAAACATGGTTGAAATAACAAGGTTTCTCTTTTGATTTTCCATTTAGTATTCTCCCCCATTCGTTAAGTAAATGAATAAATGCTGCAAATCATAATGACCAATCTTAACTTGATCAGGAATCACACGCTGTTCATCTAAGCGATCAAGTAAGTAGGCAGTCTTAATATTACCCATCATCTCCGTTTTAAGAATTTTTAAGCCTGCAGTATACTCATCAACCATTTTTTCCGGACCACTAATTGCATAAGCCTCGGCTAATAAACTTTCTGTATCTTCATTAATAATGATGTGGTGTTGATCCATGATTAGAACATGTTCGACTAATTGTTGAATTTCTTCAATTAAGTGAGTTGATAAGACGAAGGTTCGCGGCCGCTCTTGATAAGTCTTAACTAATTCTTTATAGAAGCTATCACGGTGATTAGCATCTAAACCTAAAATCGGTTCATCTAATAAAACGTAATCGGCATTGACTGCTAAAGCAACGATCAGCTTGGAGGCTGTCCGTTGCCCAGTCGATAAGTTAGTAATTTTCATCCGGTCATTCAAGCCAAAAACCTTTAGGAGACGGTTTGCTAGATCATAGTCAAAATTATTATAAGCGGCATCGGCCAAGTCAAAGGTTTGACTTATCTTCATGTGACGCGGATAAAGATTAACTTCACTCATCAAAAAGATCTTGCTGAGGAGGTCATCATTGTTATTAACGTCTTCATTACCAATTTTTACTTCCCCGCTCGTTGGAAAAATCCGGTTGCTCATAATATTAAGAAGAGTCGTCTTCCCAGCCCCATTCCGGCCAAGGAGACCATAAATTTTAGCGGGTTCTAGGGTAAATGAAATATTATCCAATACTGTTTGGCGTCGGTACTTTTTGACAATATTTTTAACTATTAATTGATCCATTTAACTATTAATTGATCCATCATTCTCACCTCGTTCGATTAAGTCTAATAAATGCTGCTTGGTAATCCCGAGCTTACCTGCTTCAACTAGCAAACTCTTTACATAGTCGTTATAAAAACTTTCTTTACGTTGTTCCATAATTTTTTGTTGTGCACCTTTTTTTACAAACATCCCTAGTCCACGTCGCTTTTCTAAGAGGTCTTTATTAACCAAAATATTCATCCCCTTAAGAACTGTCGCAGGATTGATATGCAATTGCTGAGAAAGCTGGGTCGTTGACGGTACCTGCGAACCTTCATCAAAGCCCCCAGAGAAAATCATCTCTTCAAGCTGGTCAGCAATTTGCTGATAGAGCGGCGTCGAATCATTAAAGTCGAAATTCATCTATCCATGATTTCTGATAACTGTTTGTGGATCCAACCATTCACCATGGCCTGTTGCTTGACTAGGATCATTCCAACTTGGAACAAAGGAATTCTTTAAATCGATGCCATAGTTTGGACTAGTATTAATTCCTAAGT
The DNA here is from genome assembly GCF_013694365.1 of Limosilactobacillus reuteri. Classification (NCBI taxonomy): domain Bacteria; kingdom Bacillati; phylum Bacillota; class Bacilli; order Lactobacillales; family Lactobacillaceae; genus Limosilactobacillus; species Limosilactobacillus reuteri. The sequence goes on along the minus strand of NZ_CP059275.1, from coordinate 1,535,868 downwards.
GAAGATGATCAAGGTCACGATAACCAATTACTTGACCGGCATAAACGATATCGTTTGGTTTAACAGTGATCTTATCACGGTTACTAAATGCTTCCTGGTAAACATATAAGTATTTTCCGTCCCAAACAGTTGTAAACCACCATAGAACTTTACCATCATCATCTTTTACCGTATTTACATCTAATACTCGCCCACCATGAACTGCATGAACTTCTGAACCTGGATGATCTTGAGTCCCAAAGTCTAGGCCATCATGGAAGCCATTCTTACGAATATTGCTGGTATAACCAAATTTCTGTCCCTGATAGTGCCAACCTTCACCAGACCGTGGAAATGGCCAACTCCAACCGTCATTTTGCGGAAGTGCACGAGCAATCCCATCAGTACCAAAATCATAACAATGGCCGTCAACCCATTGAATACCAGTATACATTTGACCATAAAGCTGATCATTGTAAACCCATAAGTCATCTGGGTCACGTTGAACGTCATAACCGTCTGAGAAATAGTAGCGATTACCATTAATAGTTCGCCAACCAGTAGCTACTTTCTTAGTTGCAGGATCATCATAATAAACTTTTCCCCAGCTAGTAGCTACTCCATTTGCATCAAAGACATAGGTATTTCCATCGATACCTAAAAACTTAGATTCTGCTCGTGAGCCATCATTGGTAAAGTAAAATTTTTGGCCTTTACCATTGGTCATCCACTGATTATCCCAACGTGCACCGTCACTACCGAAATAATAGGTCCGACCCCAATTAGTATAGAATTGGTTGGTATAACGCACACCATCGGCTCCAAAGTAGTAGGTGTGGCCCCAGTTATTATAGAATTGGTTCTTATACTGCTTACCATCTTTTCCAAAGTAGTAAAGCTTCCCGTTTTGGTTCAAGAAATAATCGCGTTGCATCCGTCCTTGATCATCAAAAAGATATGTTGCATCGCCAATAGTGGCAACTTGTGAAGTTGCCCGTACTCCATCGCCAAAAAAGTAGTAACTATTGCCCCAACGATTCATCCATTGATTATCCCAACGTGCACCGTCTTGCCCGAAGTAGTATACATTACCCCATGCATTCATAAACTTATCATCCCAACGCGCACCGTCAGCTCCAAAATAATAAGTCCGGCCCCAATTGGTATAGAATTGGTTGGTATAACGCGCACCATCAGCTCCAAAGTAGTAGGTGTGGCCCCAGTTATTATAGAATTGGTTCTTATACTGCTTACCATCTTTTCCAAAGTAGTAAAGCTTCCCGTTTTGGTTCAAGAAATAATCGCGTTGCATCCGTCCTTGATCATCAAAAAGATATGTTGCATCGCCAATAGTGGCAACTTGTGAAGTTGCCCGTACTCCATCGCCAAAAAAGTAGTAACTATTGCCCCAACGATTCATCCATTGATTATCCCAACGTGCACCGTCTTGCCCGAAGTAGTATACATTACCCCATGCATTCATAAACTTATCATCCCAACGCGCACCGTCAGCTCCAAAATAATAAGTCCGACCCCAATTGGTATAGAATTGGTTGGTATAACGCGCACCATCAGCTCCAAAGTAGTAGGTGTGGCCCCAGTTATTATAGAATTGGTTCTTATATTCTTTACCATCATTGCCATAATAATAAACTTTATTATCGACTGTTTTAAAGCTATTTGATTGCCCAGTTTCAGTAATGTTTTGTTCTGAAGTATCGGTACTTTGTGCAGCTGGAGTAACAGGAACTGCTCCCTTATTATCATTACCAACTGTGCTATTACTAGTACTTTCAGTATTGTCGATGACATTTTCATTACTAGTATTAGTAACTGATTGTTGAACTTCAACATTACTATTATCTAACGTAGAATCTGCTTGAACAGATCCTACGCCTAAAATCGTCCCCGCAAGAACAACTGCTACAGTACACCAAAGTTTACCACTTTTATATAACTTAAAATGTTTCTTTAATTCCAATTATTTAACTACAACTGCAAAACGTTTAATATTATATGAATTTTCAAAATTACTTGCTGAAACCCAGTATGATCCTCCAGCAGGATCTTCAACGTGATAATAACCTGGACGATAACCATCAAGAGTCATCACATGACTATTATTAACACCTACTCCCCAGAAATAATTACCATATTGAGGGGCAGCCCAATGCATCGTGACATAGACAACAACCGGGTTACCATTAAGTAATTGACTTTGTAAGTCGGTAGGAGAAGACCCTGAAATATTCTGAACATTACCGAACCGTGAACCCCATTTTGCTAAAGGTTCGGGATAAATTGATTGAAAGATTCCATAGGTTACTCGTTGATATCCGCCACCGAATCCTTCATTAGGATTACCATTTGGTGAAATTGGCATCGTTTTAATAAATGATTGAATGTTGTAGTTGTTGGCATATCCCTTATTATGAAGCGCTTCTAACAAGGCTGTCGCTTCACACGCCATATCACCAACTTGATATTGATTAATGTAAGGCGCATTTAATAAAGTACCATTAATTATTCCACTATTTGGATCAACGTAATAGTTCTGATGTCCAAGAATAAAATCCTGCTTTTGTAGGGCACCGTCATCACCAAAGTAATAGGTATGACCCCAGTTGTTGTAAAAGCGGTTATCCCAACGAGCGCCATCACTACCGAAATAATAAGTGCGACCCCAATTATTATAAAAACCATTATCTAAGCGACTTCCATCTGCTTGAAAGTAATAGGTTCGACCCCAGTTGTTGTAAAAGCGATTATCCCAGCGAGCACCATCACTACCGAAATAATAAGTACGACCCCAGTTGTTGTAAAAGCGGTTATCCCAACGAGCGCCATCACTACCGAAATAATAAGTACGACCCCAATTATTATAGAAACCATTATCTAAGCGACTTCCATCTGCTTGAAAGTAATAGGTTCGGCCCCAGTTGTTATAAAACTGATTTTTATATTCTTTTCCATCAGCACCAAAATAATATGTCTTACCATTTCTTTGTTGAAAGTAATCTGTTTGCATTATTCCTTGTGCGTCAAATGAATACACATCATTATTAATTTGAGCTAATTGATTAGTATAACGGGCACCATCCGCTCCAAAGTAATAACTATGACCCCAATTTGTATACCATTGATTCTTAGAAAGGATCCCGTTATTGTCATAATAATATGTTTTATTGTTGATAGTATTGAATGTATTTGGTTTTCCAGTCTCAGATATCTCATCTACATTATTACTTTGAGATTGTGGTATTACTGGAACTTGAATTTTTCCTTCGTCACTAGTATTTTGATCCGTAAGAGTTTGATTACTATCTGAAGATATATTCTGCGTTATTTCAACATTATTTAAATTTTGATTTTCTGTTGTACTATCAGCTTTTGCGAAAGTAGGCGTTACCATTAATAGACCTAGAGCAATTGCAGCATAACACCATTTCTTTCCACTTTTGTATAGCTTAAAATGTTTTCTTATTTCCAATTACCCAAGCCATTTTAAGGATGCGGTATAGTTTACAATAATAGGTTCTCCATATTTTGCATTATTAGTTTCTACGGAAGCAAGCCAGAAATCATAATAATATTGATTTCCATCTGCGGTTGTATATGTTTTATTTCCTTTTACTTCTTTAGGTAAAAGACTCTTTACATCATTAACAGTACTTTCGCTAACATCTTTACCTTTTTCTCCAGTTAAAGCTTCTTTGATATCTTTTGAATTCAAGATACCAGAAAACGCATTATCACTTTTATCAGTTATTAAATCTCCCTGCTTTAGAGGATTATCGATTTTAATTTCCTCATTGTTAACAGTATTCCAAACCTGAGATATTTTAATTTGTAATGGAGAAGTTGCTACTTGAGTACCTGGTTCAGAATCAACGACTACAGTTGCCGAATAATTTGCAATTAATGGTTGTCCATACTTGGCATCTTTATTTGCAGAAACAAACGTATTTACCTTATTATTTCCGCCTTCAAGCCAGTAAATATAGTGATACCGTGCACCATTTGCTGCTGTGTATACTTTTGAAGATATTCCATCTTTAAGCCGTCCAGCTAGCTTAGTTAATTCAGCATTACCAATCGATTGACCATCATTTCCACTTAATTGAGTAGTTCCGAAAAGGTCTGTCGATAACTTTGTTCCTTCAGTTAATCCATCATTAGGAATAACGTCAGTCTCATTCCAAATTTTTACTAATTGGGTTGAAAGAGATGACTTAACATTTTTGGGGCTTTCATATCCATTTAACATTCCATTATAAACGTTCAATGATTGCAGTGGATGTCCATGATCATCAAATAATGAAATATTATCCCAAGATGAACCTCCCCATGCTTCCTTGCCATCATAATACAATACTGAATCTGGCGCATATCCTTTGGCATACTGTGAAGCCCATCCCGAACCATAAATGTTAGACATTAATTTATTATATTGCCAATTATTCCACCCAGCCTTTACTGGGATCCATGCTGGTTCCCAATAAAAAGCACCGAGACCTTTTTGTGCAATAATCGCATTATACATATCCTCAATTTCGTCTACCTGACCTTGAGGATCAGCACTATATCGATCTATATTAGTAGTTTCATTATTTTCACCAACGGAGTTATGGGTGCCATCTGCATCGTTAGTATTATTTAGCCATCCAGATTCCAAAATCACCGTTCTTTTACCAAATTCATTCCAAGCCATTTTTTCAATAGCTTCAAGATTTACTGGTGTATTAGCTCCGTATCCAAGATCAACATTATCATACCACCCATTGCCTTGTGTGGTACTCCAGAATGGGTAGTACGAAGTTCCAAGATAATCATAATCTACATTATTTTTCTTTAAGACATTCATAATCCCACGATATTTATTAATTTCCGGAGTTTCTAATTGAATAGCAACTTTAATAGTTGGATCAATTCTCCTTACAGCGGAGGAACCAGCTTGAATATATTTAGCAACTTGATCACCATCACTGGTTTCCCATAATGAAGCCCAGTTACCTCCACCATTACGTCCAGTGTAAAGGCCAAATGCTCCATTGGTAATTTCATTACCAATTTGAACCATCTTTACAGATGCACCAGCTTTTTGCAAATCATTTAAAATTTTAGAGGTGTAAAGGTAAACCTCTTGACTCATTTCACCATGAGATAAATTTCTCCAAGCTTTTGGCAAAATTTGCTGTGCTGGATCAGTCCAAAAATCAGAGTATTGAAAATCTATCAATAATTTAAGACCATTATCAGATGCTTCTTTAGCCATTTTTATGAGATTTTCTTCATTATTGTCTCCACCAGCATATGGCTGCCCCTGTGCATTATAAGGATCATTCCAGACTCGCAATCGTACCCAATTGACACCTGAATCCTTTAAAATTTTAAATAAGTTCGATTCTTGCCCATTAAAGTCATAAAATTTTACACCAGCATTTATCAGCGCTTGGTAACTCGAAACATCAACCCCACGAACCATATCATCAGTCATTCCAGGGATCTTTTCAACCTTTACACTATCATAACGAAGTCCTGTGTCAGTCCCGGTCTTATAAGCTAAGTCTAACTGTTCATCTGTTCTTTCACTTGCAGGGACCTTACTCTCATTAGAGTTAGTACCAGTCTCTTGACCGAATACAAGTGTTGCAGTGTAATTTACCTTTAGCTGATCTCCGTATTTAGCACCCTTGTTAAGTGCAAGGAAGTTATTTAATTTGTCATCAGCTGATTGACCTTCTAGCCAGAATTCATAATGATAAGCATCATTACCATTATAGTAATTCTTAGTGCCTTCTACTGCAGAAGTATTACCTGCAAAAGCAGCAAAAATTGCTTTAAGAACCTCCTGACTAATAATTGTACCTTTATCTCCTTTTAGAAGTTCAGCAGTTCCATTAGTCAAAGCATTTCCGAGATCTGCACTATTAACTACACTTCCTTTAGTTAAGCCATTATCTACGTCAACATTTACGCCGGCCTTCTTAAAGATATCTGAAATAGAAGCACTAATCGTGGAAGTAGCTTGTGGTTGTTCAACTTTTTCTCCTGGTTTAAATAAAATAATTACTAACTTATTTTTATTTAGGTCTGCCCCAATACCAAGCACCGAGTTGTCTGCATTTGTAAAGTCATAACTATTCATAAAGGTATTAGTAATCTTTTGAGGATCATCATTTGTAAAATCAGTAGAATATACTACTAAAACCTTACCACTCAGTAAATTATTAGCTTGTAATTTCTTTTCAATTACATTTTTATCAGGATTAGTATCACCTTGAGCTACTTCTTGTGCAATATCATGAAGCGCTAATTCTTGATAATCGTTATTGGTGTTTCGCCAATCATATTTAACACCTTTAATACCTTGGTTAGTCAAAGCTTGAGCAACTTCCTTAGCTACTGTATCTCTAGTTTGACCCATATCAGAAGTTTCAGTGGCTTCACCGTTACCATTAAATTCGTATCCTTTACCATTAATGACTCTTACCTGATTAGTAACCATAATACCATCATTATCAAAGTAATATTGATGACCATCTTTTGTTAAAAATTGATCAGTATAACGAGCACCATCGGCTCCAAAGTAATAAGTGTGGCCCCAATTCTTGTAATATTGGTCTTGGTACATAATTCCTTGATTATCAAAGTAGTATACCTTGCCATTCTTATTTAAGAATTGATCAGTATAACGAGCACCATCGGCTCCAAAGTAATAAGTGTGGCCCCAATTCTTGTAATATTGATCTTGATACATAATTCCTTGATTATCAAAGTAGTATACCTTGCCATTCTTATTTAAGAATTGATCAGTATAACGAGCGCCATCAGCTCCAAAGTAATAAGTGTGGCCCCAATTCTTGTAATATTGGTCTTGGTACATAATTCCTTGATTATCAAAGTAGTATACCTTGCCATCTCTATTTAAGAATTGATCAGTGTAACGAGCGCCATCAGCTCCAAAGTAGTAAGTGTGACTCCAGTTATGATAAAACTTATTAACAACTAATGATCCATTTCCATCAAAGTAGAATAATTGGTTCTCATTTGCTGTTAAGAATTGATTCTTTAATGGAATAACTCCTTCATTATTAATCCAATAGTTAATCCCATTTATACTTTTAAGCTGGTTTTGGAGAAGCGCTCCATCACTACCGAAGTAGTAAGCACGACCCCATTTTACCATGTAACGGTTATCCCAACGAGCACCATCGGAACCAAAGTAATACGTACGACCCCAATTATTATAGAAGCTATTATCTAAACGACTACCATCATTTTGGAAGTAGTAAGTACGACCCCAATTATTGTAGAAACGATTATCCCAACGAGCACCATCGGAACCGAAATAATACGTACGACCCCAATTATTATAGAATCCATTATCTAAACGACTACCATCATTTTGGAAGTAATACGTACGACCCCAATTGTTATAAAATTGATTACGATACAAGTCACCATTTTCCCCATAATAATAGGTACTACCATTAATCTCTTTAAAAGAATTCGGCGTTGATTTCTCTGGAATACTATCTTTAATATCTGTATTTTCAGCTTTAACGTTAACTGGAGTTGTTTGTTCTTCACTATTATTAGATTTAGTTTGTCCTTGATTAATCTGTTGACTTGAATCTATATTTTTATTCTCAGTTACCGCTTTTTCATTAGTACTATTCTTGTTTGTATCGGTAAAAGTTGACTCCGAATTAGAATTAGTAGCACTAGTATTATCGTTTTTTACTAAAGAATTATTAGCATCAGAAGTAGATGTAATAGTATCTGCATCAGCTAAAACACTAGGCGAACCAATAGCAAGTCCTATCCCTAAAACAGTAGTTGCGATTGCTGCACAACACCATTTTTTACCATCTTTATATAATTTAAAATGCTTTTTTATTTCCATTTATTTATAAGCAACTAACTTATTAGCATAATCATTGATCAAAGTTTCGTTTTGTTCATTATTGTAAATAGCGGTAAGTTCCTTTAATGGAATAGCTTTCTCAACAAATTTCGAATGAGCAATATCAGTAGCAGTAGTTGGATCTACATATTTAATAAGCACTTGCCCGTCTTGAATTTCCTTAAAGTAGAACCAACTTGTTGGATCACCCTTAGCAGTAATGAAACTGTAGCCATCATTTACGCCCGATGTAACTTTTCCATAATACATCGTATGGTTACTCAAACAATCCTTGAACCAATCAGCATTCTGATATAGACCGACTAATGTTCCAAGATATTGAGTATAATTTACTCTATTAATACCATTTGGAATTAATGCTCCATCTTCATTAAAAAGATAATTTTGTCCATTAATATCTTGTTTACCAGTTACGGGATATCCATTTTCATCAAAATAAATTGTACTTCCTTCATACATAAGCCATTGATTGACTAACATCCGACCTTCACTATCAAAATAATGAATATGAGTATTAGAATCATCTTTATCTAAGAATTGGTTGGTGTAACGGGCACCATCTGCACCAAAGTAATAGGTATTGCCCCAGTTCTTGTAGTAACGATTTTGATACATTACTCCATCGTTATCAAAGTAATAGACCTTGCCATCTTTAGTCAAAAATTGGTTTGTATACCGGGCACCGTCTGCGCCAAAGTAATAGGTATTGCCCCAGTTCTTGTAGTAACGATTTTGATACATTACCCCATCGTTATCGAAGTAATAGACTTTACCGTCTTTGGTTAAAAATTGGTTAGTGTAGCGGGCACCATCTGCACCAAAGTAATAAGTATTGCCCCAGTTCTTGTAATAACGATTTCGATACATTACCCCATCGTTATCAAAGTAATAGACTTTACCGTCTTTGGTTAAAAATTGGTTAGTGTAGCGGGCACCATCTGCACCAAAATAATAAGTATTGCCCCAATTATGATAGAACTTATTTGTAATTAATGAATTATTTGCATCAAAATAATAAAGTTGATTATCATTTGCAGTTAAAAATTGATTACGTAAAGGAATTATCCCCTGATTATTTACCCAGTAATCTTTCCCATTAACATTTAAGCTTTTATTCTTTATTAAGGCACCATCGTTACCGAAGTAATAGGCATTTCCCCATCGAACCATATAACGATTATTCCAACGTGCACCATCATTACCAAAGTAGTAAGTATTACCCCAATTGTTATAAAAACCATTATCTAGCCGAGCACCACTAGGTTGAAAATAATAAGTTTGACCCCAATTACTATAGAAATCATTTTTAACTAGCTGTCCTTCTGAATTATAGTAATACGTATTATTATTTATTGTTGAAAAAGTATTAGGAGCTCCTGTTTCAGGAATAGTTTGTTGTGCTACATCTTTATTTTCAGTTGTTTCAGGCTTAACCGGCGTCTGATTATCACTTTGAGTATCAGTGCCAGTACTATTATTACCTTGTAGAGGATTAGTATTAGTGGGAGTTCCAGTAGTTAAAGTATCTGTAGCAGGTGTCTCATTATTAGGCATCATATCTGCATGCGCTATCGACCCTAGACTAATACCTAGCCCTAGCGAAATTGTAGCAATAGCAACTACACACCATCTTTTACCGTTTTTATACATTTTAAAATGTTTTTTCATTTACAACTTTGCCGTTAACTTCACATCAGGATACTTTTGCTTAAACCAATTTTCAGCAAATTGGTTTTCAAACAAGAATAGTGGCTGATCATGGATATCCTTGACTAAGATGTTTCGTGATGATGACATCTTTTCATCTAATTGGTCTGGATCAATCCACCGGGCAGTCTTAGTTCCCATTGGTTCCATGACAACCTCGGAATTATATTCATTTTGCATCCGGAACTTGAATACCTCAAATTGCAGTTGACCAACAGCACCGAGAATATAATCGCCAGTAGAATAACTCCGGTAAAGCTGGACAGCCCCTTCTTGAACTAATTGATTGATTCCCTTGTGGAAGGACTTTTGTTTCATCACATTCTTAGCATAAACACGGACAAACAGTTCTGGTGTAAATTGTGGTAACTTTTCAAATTGAATATCTTTTTTACCATTGTAAATAGAATCACCAATTTGGAAGTTTCCGGTATCGTATAAACCAATAATATCACCGGCAACAGCTGTCTCAACATTTTCACGGGTATCGGCCATAAATTCAGTCACATTTGATAACCGCATTGGTTTCTTAGTCCGTGATAATGTTACATCCATCCCCCGATCAAATTCACCGGAACAAATCCGGACAAAGGCAATTCGATCACGATGGCGAGGATTCATGTTAGCCTGGATCTTAAAGACAAAACCAGAAAATTCGGGATCAAGGGGCTTAACAACATCCTCGTCCTCAGTTTTGTGATCACTTGGTGCAGGGGCAAACTGTAAGTAGGTTTCCAAGAAAGTCTGAACTCCAAAATTAGTTAAAGCAGATCCAAAGAAGACTGGTGTTTGGTCCCCCTTGGCAATCTTTTCTCGGTCTAATTCATTACCAGCAACTTCGACTAGTTCCATACCATCCATTGCATCTTGCCATTCACCATTACCAGCTAATGGGTTATCTCCTTTAACATTACCGTCTTCATCTAATGGTAAGTAAGGATTATTTTCATCAGCTGGGTGAGTCAAGGCAACACGTTGGTTAAAGCGGTCATAGATTCCCTTGAACTGGTGACCAGAACCGATTGGCCAGTTGATTGGGTAAGTTTCAATTCCTAATACGTCTTCAACTTCATTTAAAAGGTCTAATGGTTCGCGGGCATCCCGGTCAAATTTGTTCATAAAGGTAAAGATCGGAATTCCCCGCATCTTACAAATCTGGAACAACTTCTTAGTCTGCGGCTCAATCCCTTTCGCACTATCAATAACCATCACAGCAGAGTCCACCGCCATTAATGTCCGATAAGTATCTTCAGAGAAATCTTCGTGCCCTGGAGTATCCAAAATATTGATCCGCTTACCTTGGAAATCAAACTGCATAACAGATGAGGTAACAGAGATCCCCCGCTTCTTTTCAATCTCCATCCAGTCTGACTTTGCAAAGTTACCGGTCTTCCGTGCTTTAACGGTCCCGGCTTCACGAACCACTCCCCCAAAAAGCAAGAGTTGTTCAGTAATCGTTGTTTTCCCGGCATCCGGGTGAGAAATAATGGCAAACGTACGCCGTTTATTAACTGCTTCAGCAAGTTCTTTTGGTGACATCGTATCTGTCAAGTTTTCATAGGTAGCCTTTAAATATACAGTTTTAGTGGGTTAGTGCCTTAAAAAGTTGTCCCATTGGTCTACTTGTGGCCGTGTTAATCGGAATTATTCCTTGTACTGCTCCAATATTGGAGCAGTACAAGGAATAATTCCGATTAACACGGCCACAAGTAGACCAATGGGACAACTTTTTAAGGCACTAACCCACTAAAACTGTATATTTAAAGGCTACCTATGAAAACTTGACAGATACGTTAATCAAACATTGTCCTTGTTTGATGTTCTTTCTTAACCCACCAACCAGTTAAACCGAGACTTATAACTGTAATTATAAGCCCGAGAATGAGAAACGGTGGCCGATAATAAAATTCAACCCGATGCTTTCCGGGACTCATTGGAATAGCCATAAACGTATTAAGCACGGTTTGTGGAGTAGTAGACTTACCATCTACTTTAACGTGCCAACCCTTGGCAGCAGGGATAGTAGTCATCAATACTCGCTGATTTCGCTGGAGATTGACTGTACCAACGATCCGATTACTACGGTATGAACTAATCTTTAAGGGAGATTCTTGGAGAGTCTTTAAGCTTGCCATAAATGGCCGTTGCTTTAGTTGATAGATACTAACGTTTTGCATCCAAAGTGTAGCTTTCTTTAGTTGCAAATTGACAAGGACTTTTTGCCCTTTTTGATCATGAGCAACGTTGATTACTACCGTATTACGAAAGGTGTCATATTGGGTGAATTTTTTGTTATTCATCGTAATTGTGGCATTATCCTCAACGTTTGGTCCGAGTGTTAAGTAGTAAGAATCGTTGGTTGGCGGAATAAATTCTAGCTGAACTGATGCTGGTTTAAGCAGGTTTTGCTTTCTAAAGATCGTGCCAGTAATTTGCTTAGCACTTTGAACATTATTGAATTTGACGGAATTAAAGTTTTGAACGGCAAATAATGAATGAAGTGTTGGACGACCGGCAAGCGTTTGGAAAATCTGTGACTGATAGTTTAACGGATCCATTGTTGTCCGTTGAAGGTGAAGGATGGCGGCATTAGCTCCAAATGCGATCGGAAGAGCATGTGGATTCTCACGGAGATTGACTGCCGAAGTTGATCCTACTAATGGGTAACTGTACCAATCAGGACGGAAACCTGATAGGGGTAATGCCTGTCCGGCTGACGTGTTCCGAGCATTTATAGTGTATTTGTAACCAAGAAGCGCATCACTCACTTGAGTTCCATTAGTATACGTAACAAAACCATCCCCATCTGGCTGCCCAATTGCACCCATGAAGGCTGGAATTGGCGGCTCTAAGGTCGAACCAAAATGGTCACCAGAATTAAAGTCTGCTTGGAAGGGATCATCCTTTGTTCGCATAAAAGTTTTGGCAACGCGGTAGAAACTCGGATCATGCTTCTTTAGTTTTTTTACACTTTTATCAAGAGCAATAGTGTAGTTGCTAAATTCAGGCTGTGAAACGTAAGAGATCTTATTAAGCGCCGTGTACCCACTCATAGAAATATCACAGACAGCAAGGAGAACAAGAAGCGCGTCGTATAAGCGCGGTGAATTTGTTCGGGGAATACAAAGGCAACTAACAGCGATCAGCGAAAAGCATAAGCCGATATTCCGTTGATTGCTATTAATATACGATAAGTTAAGCGTACCAACATACCAGTAAATTGCGATAATAAGCAACGTCAGGATAAGTGCACTGCGCTTTTTTATTTTGAAATCAGGTTGAAGCACTTTAGCTGCAAGATAGATGCACCAGAAAGAGAAAAGGTAGGAAAAACGATAAGGGTACCAAACTGGAAACTGGCCGGCATGCCATAAAAGATCTAATGGTTCGTAACAGAATGAGAAAATAAAGAAAATAGAAATAGCTGCCCCAATCAAACGACGACGAAGGTCAAAGCGATTATTGAAGAAGTAGAGACAAGCGCCGAGCATTAATAGCATTCCGATATAAATGTTAGGCTGACCACTTGGCATTTGATTAAAATTAAATGATCCGGGGACAAGTTTCCCAAGCATTTTAGGAGCAAAGTACTCAAAACGGCTGTGAATCTTGGTTTCAGTGTAGATCCCTTTACTTTGCATTAAGGCATAGAAAGTTGGCAATAAAATGACTGCTGAAATACCCACCGCAAGCAGCGAACTGCCGAGATAGCGGAGAAAAATTACTCCCCGTTGTCGCCATGAGGCTAACGCTGGTGTTTGCCAGAGGAAAAATAGAAAAGTAAAGATGGCAATCATCCAGCCCATATAATAATTATCAATCAGCATTACGGCTAGCCAAGCGATATAAGTTCCAACACGGTTTTGATAAATAAGTTTGAGGAGTCCCCAAATAATTAACGGCAAAAGTATTAAAGCATCTTGCCAAATCATATTTAATTGGTTGGCAATCATCCAGCCATTCATTGAGTAGACTGTACTGAATGCTAAAATTCGCCACCCCTGTTGTAGATCCGTTTTTTGCATTAACCAAGCAAAACTCAATCCCGCTAGACCGTATCGAACGAGTGTAACGATGGTTATCCCAGTTGCAAGGTGTTGAGCAGGGAAGAATAACAAAATTAAGTTTAATGGACTTAGCAAGTAATACGCATTAGTTCCAAACATTTCGCCACCAAGTCCTTTGCTAAACGAATAAAAGAAACTGCTGGGATGGTGGAGAATAGTATTTCGAAGGTAACTGAAAAAATCGACATATTGTTGACCGAGATCAACGGTTAATAAGCTGCTTTTGCCAAAGGGAGTCATTTGACGGTATGCAAAATAGCAGGCCATCAAAATAACTGGTAATAGGAAACTTGCAATCAAAATTTTGCGTCGATATAAACGATGATGTTGATATAAAAACACTTAATGCTGAGATGCTCCAGTAGAGGCGTCAGCCTTATTATCGGAATGGTCATCAGCGTCATTAACAAATCCAGCTACGTCAGGTGTATCACCATCTTCATGTTGAAAATGAAAAACCGGTCCGTCGGCTTGCGGATCATAGTCAACAGTAGTTATAAGATCCTTAAAGAACCACTCATCTAGCGAATCAATGTGATAGTTAATACCATCCTTTTTAACCTCTAAAATTGGATCAACTGGTGTATCTTCACGAGTGAATCCTTGTGAAAAACCATGATGGACTTCGGTTTGACCATAGGTTTTACCGTAAAACTTTATTCCATTTCCTGATTCTAATCCCATTTCGTCACGAAACCATTGACTTGCAGCATCAGTAATAATCAATTTCATTTAATCAACCTTGACAATCTTTAGCTTGATTGTCCCATTAGGAACTTCAACTTCAACTACTTCGCCAACTTTGTGACCAAGTAATCCTTTTGCCATTGGAGATTCATTAGAAATCTTACCGTTAAATGGATCAGATTCTGATTCACCGACAATTTGGTATTCTTCTGGTTCTTCATCTGGCAATTCTTGAATAGTAATTGTCCGACCCATAGATACTTCATCCTTATCGACATCTTCATTATCGATAATTTCAGCATATTGAAGCATGTTTTCAATTTGAGCAATTCGGCTTTCAACCATTGCTTGTTCGTCTTTTGCTGATTCATATTCTGAGTTTTCAGATAAATCACCATAACTACGAGCAATCTTTATCCGCTTAATAACTTCTGGTCGACGCTTCAAGCGATATTCTTCAAGTTCATCTTCAAGCTTTTTCTTCCCTTCAAGGGTCATTGGAAAAGTTTTTTCTTCAGCCATCTATTGTAATTCCGTATGTCCACGTTTTACCAAAATATCACGGATCTTTGTCGACAATAGGTCAATTGCAACTTGATTTTCGCCACCTTCTGGCACAATAATGTCAGCATAGCGTTTAGTTGGTTCAACAAATTGATGGTACATTGGCTTAACCGTAGCTAAATATTGCGTAATAATTGAATCAAGAGACCGTCCACGCTCTACCATATCACGTTGAATCCGGCGAATAATCCGAATGTCATCATCTGTATCAACGTAAACCTTAATATCCATTAAATCACGTAAACGCTCATCATCAAGAATTAAGATTCCTTCCAAAATAATAACATCGGTTGGTTCTACATGAACGGTTTTGGCTGAACGTGTATATTGTGCATAGTCATATACCGGCATCTCAATAGCCTTATTACTTCGCAAATCCGTTAGTTGCTTAATTAAAAAATCGGTATCAAATGCAAGTGGATGATCATAATTTACTGCTTTACGTTCATCCATTGTCATATCTGACTGATCATTATAGTAAGTATCTTGGTTAATAATCTGGATCGCTTGCCCATGCAATTGGTCATAGATTTTATTACTTACCGTTGTCTTTCCACTACCGGAACCACCTGTAACACCAATAACTACTGGACGCTTATTCTGTTGAATACTCATTTAATGCATCACAACATAGTAATTTCCAGGGAAGTATTGTTGGTCAGTAATTTTAACTGTTTCATTTTCATTTGGTGCTTGAATAATCCGACCATCTCCAAGTGAAATGGCAACGTGATATGGCGCATCATCAGAACCGTAGAAAACAAGGGCCCCATATGGCGCGTTTAAAACATTATCGTGAATATGTGGTCCTAAAGCTTGTTGTTCATACGTCGTCCGTTGTGGAATACCGTAACAATATTGGACCAACCCAGAACAATCAAATCCACCTGGTTTATTACCACCCCATACATAAGGGGTTCCTAAATAAGACATTGCCTTGTTAACAGAATCTTGTAGACTTTGACTGTTCTTGCTGGCTTGATCCTTTTTCTCAGCATTATTAGCAGGTGTTTCATTTTTATCTTTGGTTGGAATTGTCAACTTTTGTCCCACAAAAATCAACTCTTTATTTTGCAAGTGATTAGCGGTTGCAATATCATCCGCACTAACATTATACTTTTGAGCAATCCCATTCAAACTATCGCCAGCATTGACCGTAACGGTCGTATCAGCCTTTGCAGTTACCGTGCCCATTGCCATTGCGCCAGCTACCCCTAACGACGATGCAAGAATTTTCTTTGTTGTTGATTTCATTTAACGAATTTCTGCATCAACCTTATCTTGCAAGTAAGCAGTAACCTTATCAAAGGCCGTGTTTACTTGGTCTTCAGTTAACGTTCCTTTATCATCTTGATAAGTTAAGGTGTAAGCTAATGACTTCTTGCCAGCAGGAAGGTGAGAACCAGCATAAACATCAAATAGGTGAATGTCCTTAAGGTAAGCACCACCCTTTTGCTTAATTGCCTCTACAATTGTTGCATTTTCAACATCATCATCAACCAAGAGAGCAATATCGCGAGTGATTGAAGGATACTTACTAATAGGTGTATATTCATTTTCAATCTTTGGTGCAGCCAGTAATAATTCTAGATTTAATTCAAATACATATGTTTCTGGAATCTTATATTCCTTAGCAGTTTGTGGATGAACTTGACCGATGAAGCCGACTAATTGGTCATCAACCATAATATCAGCTGTTCGTCCTGGGTGCATTTCTTGACGATCACTAGTTGGAACATAAGTAATCTTCCCAGCAATCCCCATATTCTTAAGGTAACGTTCAACGATCCCCTTTAATTGGAAGAAATCAGCCGGTTGATCCTTCTTATTCCAACTATTAGCTACCATTTGGCCAGTAACCGCAGCTGCAAGGTGTTCTTGTTCTACTGGACGTTCATCCCCCATTGGCAGGAATACTCGGCCTTCTTCATATAATGCTACGTTATCAACATTCCGCGCCACGTTATAAGCAATATCATTAAGCAAGCCACTAACAATATTCATCCGGGTAGCTACATGGTCAGAACTCATTGGGAAGTCGAGTTTCATCGGTTCAGCAAGTGGCTTAATTTGGAACTGCTTAGCCTTCTCAACAGTTGTTAAAGAATAACTAATTGCTTGAGTTAAGCCCATTCCTTCGAGATCATGACGACTTGCCCGAATAAACCGTTGACGTGGAGTAAGTCCTCCCCGGTTACGCGTCATCGTTGGTAAAGTAGACGGTAAGTTATCATAACCATAAATCCGCGCAATTTCTTCATAAAGATCAGCTGCCAGGCTAATATCCCACCGCCGTGCTGGAGCAATCACTGTTAATTGATCGTCATCATCAACAGTGTAAGCAAATGCCAAGCGATCAAAAATGTCAGTAACTTGTTCCATGGTTAATGAAGTTCCCAGAACATGATTAATCTTCGCAAGGGATAGTTTGATTGGGGTATCAACTGCTAGCGCTTCACTACCAGTAACAATTCCAGCAGTAATCGTTCCCCCAGCAAGCTCCTTAATCATTTCGGCTGCTTCATTCAATGCGATTTCAACGGTTGCTGGATTGATTCCACGTTCAAACCGCATTGAAGATTCACTATGAAGATCTAAGCGCCGGGCTTGCTTCCGGACCATTACTGGATCAAAAATGGCTGCTTCAAGGGCAACAGTTGTCGTATCATCACTTACTGCAGTTCCTTCTCCACCCATCGTTCCCGCAAGCGCAACTGGCTGATCATCGACAGTTACAACAATATCATTTGCTTTTAAGGTTTGTTCATCCCCGTCTAATGTAATAAACTTTTCACCTTCATTAGCGTGGCGAACCCCAAAGTTTTTACCAGATAATTGATCATAATCATAACTGTGGAGTGGTTGACCATATTTAAGAAGGACATAGTTAGCCACATCCACAACATTATTTACAGGACGAATACCACTGTTCCATAAGCGAATTTGAAGCCATAGTGGACTTTCGGCAATTTTAACGCCCTTGATTACCCGTAATTTATAAGTTGGTGCAATCTTAGTATCATTAATTTCTGCTTGGAGAAGGTCCGCTGTCTTTTCAGTGCCTTCTTCTTTAATCGTAATTTCTTTAAAATGTGGCTTTAATCCATAAAAGGCAGCGATATCATTAACATTTCCATAAATACTAAGCATATCTCCACGGTTAGGAGTTACGTCTGTATCGATGATCGTATCGTCCATTCCTAAGTACTTAAATACAGGATCACCATTTTTAGCATCATCTGGTAAGAAGTAGATACCATCTTCGTAATCTTTAGGCGCAATCTTGTCGCTAAAGCCAATTTCTTGAAGAGCACAAAGCATTCCATTTGACTCAACACCGCGGATCTTGCCACGCTTAATCTTTTGGTTATCAGCAATTCGCGCACCGTGAAGGGCAACGATTACCTTTTTACCTTCTTGGACGTTCGGGGCACCACAAACAATTTGAATCGGTTCTTCTTCGCCAACATCAACTTGACAAACATGGAGATGGTCTGAGTCAGGGTGATTTTCACATTTTACTACTTCCCCAACAACAATCTTTTTTAATCCGTCGCTCAGTGAGTAAACGTCATTAATGTCCACAGAGGTACGAGCAATCTTTTCAGCTAAATCTTGAGGGGCAACATCTAAATCAAGGTATTCTTGAAGCCATTGATATGATACTTTCATTTATCCTTTCTGGTCAAATTGGTTAAGGAAGCGGACATCATTTTGGTAGAAGTTACGGATATCATCAACACCGTACTTCAGCATGGCAAAACGATCTGGTCCAAGTCCAAAGGCAAAACCGCCGTATTCTTCTGGATCAACGCCTGACATCTTAAGCACATTTGGATGAACCATTCCGGCACCAAGAACTTCAATCCAACCAGTTTGTTTACAAATCGCACAACCCTTGCCAAGGCAGTTGAAACAAGTAATATCTGCCTCAACTGATGGTTCAGTAAATGGGAAGTAACTTGGTCGCAAGCGAACCTTTAACTTGTCACCGAAAAGGTTTTGAGCAACGGCCTCAAGAGTTCCCTTCAAATCAGCCATGGTAATATTTTTACCAACAACCATCCCTTCAATTTGGTGGAATTGGTGACTGTGAGTTGCATCATCAGTATCACGCCGGTAAACCTTACCTGGTGAAATCATCTTTAGTGGGCCTTGACTAAAATCATGTTTTTCGAGCATCCGTGCTTGCATTGGTGACGTTTGGGTCCGCATCAAAACAGATGGCGTAACATAAAATGTATCTTGCATGTCACGAGCGGGGTGATCCTTTGGCAAGTTTAACTTTTCAAAGTTATAAACTTCTTGTTCAACTTCATCCCCAACTGCTACTTCATACCCCATTGATACAAACAAGTCCACAACTTGGTTAATGATTTGTTGAATAACATGGGGTTGCCCTTGTGCTACTGGTGTTCCAGGAAGAGTAACATCAATTGTTTGGGCTGCTAACTTAGCATTCATGGCGGCCTGTTCTAGCTCAGCACGCTTTTCTTCAATCGCAGCTGATAATTCATCCCGCACCTTGTTAGCAAATTGCCCTACTTTAGGACGTTCTTCAGCACTAAGATCACGCATGCCCCGAAGAACTGAAGTAATCGGTCCCTTCTTTCCCAGCATCTTGACGCGGATTTCATTAATTCGCTTTAAATCCTCTGATTGTTTAATATCTTGCAATCCTTCTTCACGAAGTTCGGCTAATTTCTCTCTTAGTCCCATTTAAATCCACTTGTCACTCCATGCATGAACAGCTTCCATGACTGGGCGCAATTCTTGACCACGTTCAGTCAAAGAATAATCTACCCGACTAGAACCTTCGTAAGTGTTACGAATAACAATTTGTTCGTCTTCGAGTTCTTTTAATCGTTCACATAAAACTCGATCGCTGCACTTTGCAATGCTACTGGCAATATCCTTAAATCGCATGTTGCCATTTTTAAGTAGTACTTCAATGATTAATCCGTTCCATTTCTTTCCCAAGATCATAAACGTACGTGTAAATTTTGGACAAAGTTTACAGTCTTCATCAAGTGCCTTTTCTGCTACTAATTGTTCCATCTACCAAGTTGTTTGCATTCGACGTTTCTTAATCTTTCGACGCATCTTTGCACGTAGCGGGCCAAAGAATTCATGCTCTGCTTCGAAATCATCAACTAGCGATACAATTAAACTCTCCGGATAGCGTGGCACTGCCAACGTTGCGCCAAACATATGCTTGAGGATAATATCCTTTTCTTTTTTATTTAACGGGGTTAGCTTTTCAGCATTGCGTAATGCAACTCGGGGATGAATAAATGCATGGGTTCCTAAATTAAACTTAGTCGTCCGCCAATCATAATAAAAAAGATCATGCAAGAGACCTGCCCGCGCAGTACTGCGATAATCAAGATGCATTTTTTTAGCAATTTTGTAGCTATCATACGAAACCGCAATAGAATGTTGCAGGCGGGTAGAGTGATGATGCTGAGTATAGTTCGCTAGCTTTTGGACAGCTGGCTGGGCTAAAAGATCGGCAACGATTGAAACATACTCTTTATCGGTGCGCCATTCATTTTTTGATTTCATTTAATCTAGATTTTGATTAAGCTGAAACATTAAAATTCCTGCAGAGATAGCGACGTTAAGCGATTCGGCTTCACCACGCATTGGAATATAGAGATTATCAGTTGTTTGTGAAAGAAGATCGTCGCTCATCCCCTGCCCTTCATTGCCCATAATTAAGGCAAAAGTATCACCAGGATCAACAGTCCGGAAGTTTTTGGCTTGGGGATTCAGTTGCGTTCCATACACCGGAGCATTGATTGATTTAAAATCATCAATCCACTTTCTTAAGTCACCCTCAAACATTTGAAGGTGAAATTGACTTCCTTGCATTGAACGAACAACTTTGGGACCAAATAAGTCTGCTGAGCGTTGTCCAACTACTACTCCAGTAAACCCAGCGGCATCTGCTGTCCGCACCATTGTCCCCACGTTTCCTGGATCTTGAACCCGGTCGAGGAAAAGCCATGCCCCATGCAATGGCTCTGCTGGTAAACGATGAGAATCTGGTAAAGCAACAACCGCGGCAATCCCTTGAGGCGTTACCGTATCAGTAATATGCTTCATGATCTCTTCAGTAACTTCATAGGTTGCATTAGCCATTCCTTCAAGCTCTGGATGGGTAGCTAATTGTTCAGCTGTTCCGACTACTTCTAAGAGCTCGATTCCAGCTTTGGATGCCTCTTGAACTAAGTGCCAGCCGTCTAACAGGTAAGTACCAGTCTGACGCCGTACTTTTTTGGTTTGCAGCTTCTTCCAATCTTTAACGTGCTGATTATGAATTGATGTTAATTGTTCCATCTAATGCGTGATTTGAAATGAATGATGGTAGTTTTGCAGGCTTCCTTCGATGATTTTAACCTTAGTAATTCGAGCATAAGGAGTGGGTCCAGCTTTAATTTTAGAGATTAATTGTTTAACAATCTCAATGGGACCCTGCAATTCGCAATAAACGCTCCCATCATGCTTATTCATAACGATCCCTTCTATTTCTGCTTGTTGTGCCAACTGATAGACGCTCCAGCGGAATCCAACTCCTTGAACGCGTCCAGTAATGGTAAGATGATAATTAACCATTTATTTTTTATGATGTTGCTGTTTGCCAGCATTACGTTGACGATTACGGTTTGCTTGATCGCTTGGCTTGGCATCGCCTTTACGTAATTGGTCAATTGCATCAGTCGGTTTAGTTGAAGAACTAGGGGTGTTAATTACTGGTGCTTCTGGCATTTTAATTGGATTCTTCTTGCTCTCTTCCTCAATTTGGCGACGAATCCGCGGACGGTAAGCATTGACCATCAAGGTTTGTAAGATGGCAAATAATCCACCAATGAAGAAGTAAAGACCTAATCCGGCAGAAGAAGTGATAGAAATGAAGAAGGTCATGAAAGGACTCATCCAAATAGCAGCCTTCATTTGTTTCTTCTGGGCTTCAGGAACACTGACAAGCCCAAGATAACTCTGAGCAGCATAGGCAATAAAAGATAAGACCGCTAAGATAATACTTGGCTTACCAAGTGGAATCCCAAAGAAAGTTGCATGGTAAAGGTCTGGAGAATAACGGATAGCAGCATATAAGGCGGCAAAAATTGGCAGTTGAATTAACAATGGGAGACAGCCGATTCCGCCAGTTAAGCTAATGTTGTTATCCCGGTACAGAGCCATCATTTGTTGACTAACCGCAGCCTGTTCTTCAGGAGTCTTGGCTGCTTTTTGCTTTTCTGTTAGTTCTTTAATCAATGGTTGAACCTTGGACATCTTTTCTTGCATAATGGTTGATTTTTTCATTTGTGAGAACATCACCGGTAAAAGAATTGTTCGCACAACTACCACAATGACAATAATTGCCCAACCGTAGTTATTGCCCATGTGGCTAGCTAACCATTCCATCAAGTGCTGCATTGGTTTAGCCATATAGTCATAGACAAACCCGTATGGTCGACCGCTCTTAGTAGTCCGTACACATCCGCTAAGAAGCAGCAGGAGGGTAAAGAGACCCCCAGCGATCGTTATTCGTTTTCGTTTCATTTATATTATAATTCCATTACAATGGTCAATTTCATGTTGAATAATCTCAGCAGCAAAATCCGTAAGTTCTAATGTTTGCACTTGCCAGCTCTGATTACGAAATTTAACGGTAATTTGCTTATAACGTTTAGTAGGACGCGTTCCGCTCAATGAAAGACATCCTTCTGTAGTTTGATAAGGGTGACTTTTAGCGACAATTTGCGGATTAAACATTACGACATTAAAGGGCCCGATTCGTGCAATAATTGCATTCTTATTTACACCAATCATATTGGCAGCCATTCCAACACATTCAGCTTGGTGAGCATTAAGAGTATCGATAAGATCGTTTGCAAGGGGCAAATCAGCTTTAGTAGTTAGGGTTGCTTTTTTAGCAAGTAATTGTTGGTCTTTAATAATTGGTTTAATCATTTACTCTTTATTCAATTTTTTAAGTCGCTGGTAAATGATAATTCCACCGATGCAAGTAATAACAAATTCAGTAAAAGGAACTGCTGCCCAGACCCCATTAATTCCGGCAACTTTTGCCAGAATAAAGATTGCGGGGAGAAGGATAATATAACCACGAAGAATCGATAAAGAGAATGATGCCCGCGCTGATCCAATTGCTGTTAAGAAAAGGATGAACAATAGATTTAACGCGCTGAAGAATACACTTGTAAAGTAAATCGGGAGGCCAACACTAGCATAGGCGAGGAGTTGACCAGAATGAGAAGTGTTAAAAACTTCAATAATTGGATGCTTAAAGGTAATTAGGATAATAAAGCTGATTGTTGCTAGAAAGAGGGTAATGATAATCCCATTTTTTAATGTCATCGATACATTCTTGTATTCGTATTTACCAAATTCCCGACTAGCAAGCGGTTGAACACCGAGCGCTACTCCATTAGCAATTGCTAGCACAACGATGGCAATGTTGGAAATAACGCCATATGCGGCAACGGCATAGTTATTAGCTAGTTGCAATAAAACATGGTTAAAGAAATAGATACTAACACCAGTACTTAATTCGTTTAATGCTGAAGCAACCCCTAAACGTGCTGAGCGCCAAATGTTTTTTAGGTGAGGGACAACCCAGTGCCATTGTAATTGTCGTCCGGCAAACTTCCGATGAAAACTTAAAACCATCAAGCTAATTGCTGGCGAAAATAACACTGCCAATGCTGCTCCTTCCAATTTAAGACCCATTCCAAAGATAAAGAACCAGTCGATGAGAATAACAGATAATGTTTCAGTTAAGGTGGCCTTCATGGTTAACGTGGGATTGCCATCATTACGAATGAAATTAATGGCAATGTAGTTAGCCATATAGAGAGGTCCGCTCCATGAAATTATTCGTAAATAAATGATTGCCATCTGACGAGTGGCATCATCTGCCCCAAGGAAATTAACTACTGGAGTCGCAAAAATGTTTAATAGGATTGCTAGGATAAGACCGAAAGTAAAAGCAAAAATCATCAGTTGACTAAATAATGATTTTATTCTCTCAGGATGCATAACTTTATTTAACGAAAAGATTGTGGCGCCACCGACTCCCAATAATAGTCCAGTTCCATTAAAAACGTTGAACAGGGGCAGCACCAGGTTAAGAGTAGTTAAGCCTAAAGCTCCCGCCGCGATTGAAATAAAAAGGGTGTCAATAATAATATACATTGACATCCCAAGGGTGGCGACAACATTACGAACAACATAATGCCGTACTTCCTTCGTAATTGACATTGGTAAATCCATAGTAAGTGGAAAATAACCTTCTCGACAAGGCGGTGGGCTAAGGATAGAACGGTGATTAGCACGGCACGGGCTGATTATCGTTCGTACTTAGACTCGAGCCTTGTGGCGACGCGAAGCTAGTTCCACGTTATCTTACTATTATTCATAAAAGTAGTTGAGGCTGAGAGAAAACAAAAGTTTTCTCCCAGCCCTACTTTGTAATCTTCTTTGATGCGTGATTGTAGAAAATCAAAGCAACAATCCCAAAGAAGACCGGACCAAATGCCGTCCAGAATGCAGTTTGAAAATCATGCTCAATAATTGGTTGGATGCATGTAAAGATGATTCCTAGGCAAACAATTATCTCAACAAAGACAACTAATACATTTGTCCAAAAATGATTCTTAAATACTACAAAATCATGTGGGATATCCTTCTTTTGAAAGAATGGGAATGCACCAACAAGGAAGATATACGGGGCACAGGTTGAAACATTAACCATATCTGTCAAGATTTGGTAAAAACTAGCAGCTGCTGAACCCCCAAATGCAACTAAGAAAATAATACACGAAACAAAAATTGCCTGAATCCACATTGCATATGCTGGCATCCCGTGTTTGTTCAATGTCACAATTTTTTTAGGCCATAACTCAGGATTAGCTCCCATGATAAAGGACTTAATCGGGGAGTAAACTAACAGGAACATTGCTCCTAACATCCCCATCAGGCCAGCTAACGCAATCATTCGCGTAAAGAGAACACCAAGAAAAATATTAGTAGCATGTCTTAACCCTAGTGACACACCTAGTTGGTATCCTAATTGATTAAAGACAACATAAGTAACATTACCTAAGTTAACGCTTGATTTTGCAATAACATGATTGTAATTAACACTAAAGCCAGTCATTAAAATCATTAGCACATAACTGCCAATCGTTAAGAGCGAACCAATAACTAAGCCTCTTGGAAATGTCTTCGCTGGATTCTTCATACTATCAGTAACTCCACCTATATTTTCCATTCCACCATATGCAAAGATTGCGTAAACAACGAATGAAATAATCGCAATTGGCGTCTTAAAAGCAGGATTAGGCGACTCAATAAAACTGCTAATACCATGAATAGGCTGGGCAGTAACCCCCTTGTTAGCAATAATCGTTACTAAACTTGCAATAATAAAAATTGCATTCATTCCAATCATAAACGCTCCACCAAATGAGCTGATTTTCGTAATCCCATTAATTCCCTGGGAACTCAGTAAGGTTACAAGTAAGACAAAAAGAATGGCCAAGATACCAATTAACTGATTAGAATTAAAGATCCAAAAATGCCATTGTTGGGTAGTATCATGGCCAAATAATAGTGCCGACAATGTTATCCAAAGTCGAGAAGCACTTGATACTAGCCACAGAACCCAACTCGCTAACCAAATAAAGGTTCCGATAAAGGCCAGCTGTTCCCCTATCGAACCAGCTAACCAGGAATAGATTCCCCCTTTGGCGTCCTTAAATGCCGAACCATATTCAGCCATCATCAAACAACAGGGGAAGAAGAAACAAACTCCAGCAAGGATGTACCAAAACATCCCCGCATATGCCATTTGATCATAGGCTATTGAAACATTACCAAACCCATATATTGTCGAAATAATCATTAACACCAATGTTGGCGTTGTGATTAATTTTTTCTGCTCTTTCGCAGCCACTTATTTTTTTGTCTCTGGATCTTCAATAATCGGTAAAATGATTCTAAACAATGATCCAGCACCGACTGAACTTTCTAGGGTAATCGAACCATGGTAACCTTCAATTAGTCGTTTGGCAATTGAAAGACCTAATCCATTGCCGCCTTTCTTACGACTACGAGCCTTATCTACTCGATAGAAGCGATCAAAGACCCGTTTTACATTTTCCGGTGAGATCCCTTCACCAAAGTCTTGAATACCAATCTCAACAGTATTCATTCCCCGTGAAAGAATAATATGGATCTCTTTATGATCATCAGTGGAATATTTGACAGCATTGTCACATAAAATCACAAGGACCTGTTCAAGATGATCGCGATAAATATCAACCATGATTGGTTCTTTCAGATCGTCGTCCAAACGGAAAGTAAAGTCTGGATATAGCATCTTAAAGTTATTGTAGACCTGGTGAACCACATCATTAACAATCGTATGCTGGTTGCGGAAATTAATCTCTACTTGCTCTGCTCGGCTCAAATCAAGCATTTCTTGAACCAAGTTTTTCATCCGGCGCGTTTCAATTAATGTTGCCTTAATTGAGTCATCCAGCACTTTTGGATCATCCTTGCCCCATCGCTGAAGCATCTCTAAGTGTCCTTGAATAATCGCAACAGGGGTTCGGAGTTCATGACTAACATCACTGACAAATTGTGACTGCTGGTCGATATACCGCTGCATTCGATCAAGCATTTCATTAAACATTGTTATCAATTCTGCTAGTTCATCGTTACGATTGGTAGTCGGTACCCGGACATCTTTAGTAGGATCTGCACTAATCTCCTTAACTGTGTCATGAATTCCATCCAATGGTCGAAGGAGAAAGAGGGAAAGAAAGTATCCCAATAGCCCACTCGCAATCAAAACCAGGCAGAGAGCCAAGATACATACTAATGCCAACTGATGATAACTTTGCATATAAGCGTCAAGGTTATTTTCAACTTGTAAGTACCCAATCAACTGCCGATTATTCTGACCATAAATTGGCATCTGCCCGACCAACACATCATGATCAGGCCCAGCAGCAATATGAATATTGCGATTAGTCGTAAACTGCGGCTTTTTAATATAACGACCAGTACTCAAAATATTCTTTCCATCAGGATTATAAATATTAATAACCAAGTGTCCATCACTTAACTCTTTAATTACCGGTCGTTTATATTCCTCTCCAGAAATAATATTCGACCGGTTTCTGTCTGGATCAATAAGGTGACTAACATTCTTTTTAGTTAAGGGCTTATCAACAGTACTTAATTGTGTACTAATATTAGTCATCCCTTGATTCAATAATTGTCTTTCTTGATGAAATAAATTTTGCGTAAACGCGCTAAACAATGCCATCGCAACGATACAAAAGATGATTAATGACCCTAATGCCGTTCCAGCTGCCCACTTAATTTTTAGTGAAACAAACCGTCTTTCATCTTTTTGCTTCATCTAGGAGCGAATCACATATCCAGTACCACGAACCGTTTGGATGTAGCTCTTTTCACCAGGACGGTCAATCTTATTCCGCAAGTACCGAATATAAACATCAACAACATTGGTTTCAACCTTGGAATCATAACCCCATACCTTACTCAAAAGGTCTTTTCGTGACATAACAACATTGATATTTTCCATTAAGATCAACAGTAATTCGTATTCCCGCTTGGTAAGGTTAATTACTTCATCGCCGCGACGAACAACCCGGTTCTCTTTTTCAATGGTAAGATCCTTGTAATTGACCGTTGTTTGATGTTCCTTATTATTACCATCTTCAATACTGATTCGCCGCAATAACGCCCGGACCCGTGCAAGGAGTTCTTCAATCGCAAATGGCTTAACAATATAATCATCTGCCCCATGATCTAAACCAGAGACACGGTCAATAACAGAATCACGAGCGGTCATGATAATAATTGGTGTATCTTTTATTTCACGAACCCGCCGTGCAACTTCAATCCCATTTAACTCTGGGAGCATCAAGTCTAGCAAAATCACATCAAAATCTTGATTTAAAGCTGCTTCTAATCCAGCACGACCATCAAGTTCAACATCTGTATCGTAACCTTCATGCTTTAATTCAAGTTCTACAAAATTTGCTAAATTTTCCTCATCCTCAATAATTAAAATTCGACTCATTTAGTTGTTAGTGTTAACAACTTGCTTGCCGTCGTAGTAACCACAACTTGGGCATACCATGTGGGACTTGCGAAGTTCACCACAGTTTGGGCAAGGGGTAAGGCCAGGTACATTTAACTTGATGTGACCCCGACGCATACGCTTCTTAGTCTTTGAAGTCTTCCGTGCTGGAACAGCCATCTATTTTTTGTTATCCTGATCAGGAAAAAGGTTTTGCAACTTAGCGAGACGTGGATCAACTTTGTCATCTTTCTGCTGCTGGGCCTTGTAGTCATCTTCAGAGATAACACTCCAACCTTTTCCATTTGGCATTGGTTTGCCAGATTTTTCTTCGGCAGAAAGAACCCGTAGCGGTACCTGTTCAACGATGTTTTCCGCTAATGCAGTATCAAAATCAATTGAATCACCCTTTTTAATAAGGAAAACAACCTCATCTTCATCCTCATAGCGGGCAAAGTGTGAACGATCATCGATATACGTCTCTGAGAACGTAAAATCGAGCGGTAATTGAACGGGTGTTAACGAGCGACTAGATGGAACGGTTAACGTCGTTGTAACATGAGCGCTAATCGTTGCATCACCATCGTCATAAGTAACGTAACCATCAACTTTAACTGGTTGAACAGCTAAAATAATATCTGGAAACAGCTTCGTTAATGATGCGTTCAGATCAAAAGTACTTTGAATATGAAGTGGTTCATCTTGGTAACGATGTAATTCAGCTAACGACCATTTCAATTAATTAATAATTATCGGCGGGTGCTTTAAATCTTGTTCAGCCGGCATAAATAACTGATATAGTTTTCCTGCTCGGTAATCAAGGTTAAGCAATTGATCCCGCATTTCTTGGTCGACTTTTGTAATCAGCGGTAGATCAAGCTGTTTTTTTACCTCATGAAGGTATTCACGGCCTTGCTTATTAAAGGCCAAGACATGAAGATAAGGATGTTTACTATGCTCAGCTACTTCCTCTTGGGTAATCTGCAAGATAGTGTATAAACAAACTCGCAATAAGTGGGCATAAGTATACCGTTTAGTCTTGGTGAATTTCATAAACGAATTAAAGTCAAGACTCCGCTGGGCAGCTTCCTTCATCCGATATTCTAATCCTTCCGCCATTAGATAAGTTGACTGAAGGGTTGAAACAGGCGCTTGAATAAGCTGATTACGTAATAAAGGATAAAGGTCTGTCCATGAAGGAATACTCTTTATTGCCGCCAATATATCTCCCATCACTTGTGGAACAGCTTGCCGGTAATCGCCCTTTTCATTGATTGCCTGACGAATTGCACTCGCACTCGCAATCTTTCCTTTGATTTGCTGGTCGTGATAGTTACTCCCTTGTCGCTTGATAGGCAGCAATTCAAAATGATAACCCTGGTTGATTTTAGCTTTGGTATAAGCAAAAGCTAAAATATCATTGGGATCAATCAGGGTGACACCAGTTTGTTCCTTCAATTGCTCGTTAAATTGGGTGGCATAAGTTGCATTATACTTGTTAAAACTTTCCTGGTTAAAAGCTTCTTCAGCCTTCACCAAACGGGCAAAATCCCATTCTGGATGCTCGCTCCCAAAGACAATCGAGTCAACGCCAAGAGCATTTAAGAGACTCAGCGCTCCTCCGGCAAACCGGTGTGCTGGTTGGACAGCATAAAAAACCGGTAGTTCAATTACAAGGTCCACGCCATTCATCACTGCAGCCCTAGCCCGCGACCATTTATCAACGATTGTCGGTTCACCACGCTGGGTAAAATTACCACTCATTACCGCTACCGTTACATCTGCCCCGGAAATTTTTTTCGCTTGCTGAAGGTGGTAGCGATGCCCATTGTGAAATGGATTATATTCAACAACCATCCCTACTGCTTTCATTTATTTATGACACTTAAAGAACCATCGTGTTGGTTTTTCTTCTTTGATAGAAGTCGAAAAATTTGATCCCACTTCAACAGAATTAAAACCAGCTTGAGATAACATCTGCTTTAATAAAGGCAATTCATAAGCACGTTCATAATGGGTTTCTCCAACACGATCATAACGTCCATCATTATCTCGAGTGAAAAAAGCTAATTCGTGAATTACGCCATGCTCAACATCATCATCTTTGAAAGACTGCCACATGAACGCTCGCTGATGATCCTTATCCTCATAGTTGAACATATACCCCGGATAAATGACATCAGTTTGATAAGGAGAAATGACATCAAATAAAAAGACACCATTATCTTTCAAATGATCAGCAATTTCATTGAAGGTCTTTTGCACGGCCGCTGCATCGTCTAAATAACAAAAAGAGTCCGCATAACAAGTGATCGCATCATACTGCGGTAAAGCACTGAGGTCCCGCATATCAGCTTGCAAGAGATTCATACTAACTCCTGCTTCCGTGGCATGTTGATCGGCAATACTGAGCATCTCAGCAGAAAAGTCAGCAACCGTTACATCAAATCCACGAGCAGCCAGCATTACTCCTAACCGTCCACTACCGCCAGCTAAATCTAAAATGCTCTTAGTATTAGCAGGAAGGTTTTTAATTGTGAACTTTTCCCACTTCTGGTACATTTCAGGATCAAAAAGCTGGTCATATAACTGGGCAAAACTTTGATAAATCATTTAATCATTAATCCAGTCGTTAATATTGACAAGGGGTGCGTCGGCCCATAATTTTTCAAGGTTATAGAATTGACGGGTTTCTTCACGGAAAACATGGACAACCACGTCACCAAGGTCAACCAATACCCATTGAGCATGATTTTTACCTTCAACGCTACCAATTTTGACATTTTCTTCATGCGCTTTTTCAACAATGGCATTCGTAATCGCCTGTACTTGACGGTCTGAGCCTCCCGTCATAATAACGAAATAATCAGCCATTGGACTAATTTCATCAACTTTAAGAGCGACGATATCTTCTGCGCGCCGACCATCGGCAGCCTTGACAACCATTTCTAATAATTGTTTACTATCCATTTAATCTATCTCTCCTTCATATTGCGGAACCCATGCATTATAGGTATCTATTGTCTTTGGATATACTGGCTTTCCATTTTCAATCAAATAAGCCAGCGTATGTTTTGTTTGGTAAGCAACTCCTGCTTGAAGGTTTGCTGCTGTAATTACTCGTGCCTTTTTTACGCCGGCAAAGTCACGACCCGGCTCAATATAGTCAGCCATGTAAATAACCTGCTCGAGCTTCGTCATTACTGGCGCTCCAGTAGTATGGTGGCGAACTGCATTTAGGATATCTTCATCCCAAATCCCTAATTCATCCTTAATTAGCTCTGCGCCAACCACTCCATGCCAAATTGCATTACCATAATCTAAGAGCAGCGGATTAAGCCCTTTTTTCTTAATTTCGGCAATAAAATCTTCGTCAGGACGCTGTTTAGCATAATCATGACACAGGCCAGCGATACTTGCTTTTTCAATATCAACACCGTATTGAGCAGCTAACTCAATCGCTGTTTTTTCAACACGTAATACATGCTGAAATCGTTTATTCTTTAACGCCTTTTTGAGACGGTCGATAAGTTCAGACCGTGTCATTGGGATATAACTTTTATTATAAACTAATTCTTCATTCACTCATTCACGATATAATTGATGCTCCTCAATAAACTTGCTTACGGCATCTGGGACCATATACTTGATTGATTGGCCACGTTGCACCCGTTGTCGAATATCGGTTGAACTAAAATCAACTGTTGGGACATCTACCCAAATCACTGGATATCGTGTCTCATTCTTCGCTCCTTGACGGTGAACACCGACAAAATGGAAATGGGGTAAGCGGATTAAATCATTGATCCGATACCACTTGTCAAGGTAATCGACCATATCCCCACCAATAATAAAGTAATAATCCACATTAGGGTGCTTATCTAACAAATACTTAATAGTATCGTAAGTATAGCTGACTCCTCCCCGCTCTAACTCGGTATACTCAATCCCTAAAAAGGGGTTATCAGCAACTGCTAATTCGAGCATCTGTAACCGCAATTGCGGATCAAGCGAATCTTTATGATCAACATGGGGAGGTTTAGCATCTGGTAAAAAATCAACTCGATCAAGACAAAGGGCATGACCAACCTGATCCGCCATAAATAGGTGAGCATTGTGAATAGGATTAAATGTTCCCCCATAGAGGCCGATCCGCTTACGGTGTCCACTAACTTTAGTCTCCGGTTGCGCCTGGGTTTGCACCTTGTCTACTACACTACAGCTTTGCAATTAGATTTCAGCTACTCGTGATGATAATTCACGGGCATCCTTATTTGCTGAAACTTTAAATAAAACTAATACCCGACCAATAACTTGAACTACCTGAATAGAAGTTTTTTCTTCAATTAATTCGCGAACTTCATCAGTTGTAACATCTGAGTTTTGCAAAATGCTAACCTTAATTAATTCTCGACGGTCAAGTGCGCCGTCTAATTGAGCAAGCCAATTGTCCGTCAGACCATCTTTACCCACAGAAAATAGTGGTTGAAGATGGTTTGCTTGTGCTCGTAAAAATCGTTTTTGTTTTCCTCTTAATTGCATTTAAATCATTGCGCGCCGTACAAGAGCCCCGACACCTTTCGGAACCCATGCAACAACAGTCGTTTTCGCAGGAACAGTAATCCATCCTAGACCTTCAAAGACAATATCGCTTTTTTCGGTAATGTGGAACTCATAACGTTCTAATGGTGGGAACCCATCCTTTTCATCGCTAGTCGGTGGGGTAAGCAAATCTCCTAAGTGTTTAGCATAAAAATTATCAGCATTGCTTAGCTTTGTACGGTGAATTGGTAAATTATTATCAAAGTAAGCAACCATTCCCGCACGTTCACCATGAAGATAATCAAATCGCGCAACGCCGCCTAAAAATAATGTTTGACCATCATTTAATTGGTAAGTCTTTGGTTTAATCTCTTTTTGAGGCGCCACAATCTTCAAGTCTTTTGGCGATAAGACATGGGCCATTTGTTCTTGATGGATAATTCCAGGAGTATCAACTAAAACATGCCCATCATCAAGCGGAATTTCAATCTTATCAAGAGTAGTTCCTGGAAAGCGTGAAGTAGTGATCAATTCTTTTACTCCCGTTCGTTGCTTGATAATTTGGTTTATTAACGTTGATTTTCCAACATTTGTAACACCTACAACATAAACATCTCGATTGTGCCGGTATTTTTCAATCACATCAAGCAAGTGGTCAATCTGATGGTTCTTTTTAGCTGAAACAAGAACCGTATCAATTGGACGCAATCCGGCAATATTTGCCTGTTGACGAATCCAGTCAGTTAACTTGGGCCGCCGTAGAGAACGTGGCAACAAGTCTTCCTTATTTCCAACTAATAATACTGGATTATCACCAACAAAACGATGTAAGCCCGGAATTAGACTTCCATTAAAGTCAAAAACATCAACAACATACACAATTAAAGCATTGGCATCCCGAATCTGATTTAATAGGCGCAAAAAGTCATCATCCGTTAATGATACCGGAGCAATTTCATTGTAGTGCCGCAAGCGGAAACAACGCTGACAGTATAATTCTCCTGTCTCCTTTCCCTTCTCAAGGGCTGACTTAGGCGTATAACCCAAGCCATTAGGATCTTCCGTTTGGATAATACTCCCACAACCTATACAACGTAATTCTTCAGTTTGTTGTTCTTGTTCAGTCATTCAGTCATTCAAATCCTCCTGCCATTTTAAATCTGGATATTTTTTGTTTAAGCTCTTCCAAACACGGCGTTCAAAGAAGCGGTTAATACGGGTATCCCACTTATCTGTATTTAATAGGGGGCGTACTAAAATGCTTCGAATGCCCGCTTGGTTAGCCGCAGCAACATCAGTCAATAATTGGTCACCAACCATAACCACTTCATCTTTTGCTAAATTAAGTTTTTTCCGTGCACGATCAATCCCAAAACTTAAGGGCTTTAATGATCGCGAAACAAATGGAAGGTCAAGGCTATTAACAGCTTTCCCAACTCGTTCCTTACTATTATTAGAAATAACAATTAGCGGAATATAGGCTTCTCGTAAAGAATCCATCCATTCCTTTAATTCTGGAGTTCCATCTGGATTGTTCCAAGCAATCAAGGTATTATCCAGGTCACTAAAAACAGCTCGCACTCCCTGCTCTTTTAATTGGGCAGGAGAAACAGAATATATTGTATTAACCATCCATGTTGGTTTAAATATCTCTAACAATTAATCACATTGAATTGACTGGAGCGTCTTGGACATATTCATAAGTCCAAGTTGTTCCAGTTTTCTATTAGTTAGAGAATAGCTCAAGGTCTTACTATGTGCAGTTCGCCAGTAGCCCTTGCGGGTACTAGCGAAGACATATGCATCACGCTGGGACAGCCCCAACTTCTGTAAGTTAGTTACCTTAGTTTTAAACTTTTTCCATTGCTTCCAGATATACTGCCTTATTCGGACCCTCAACCACTTGTCGAGGCGTTGAATAAAGTTAGTTAGTTTCCCAATTGAGTAGTACTGAAGCCACCCACGCATTTTTCGATGAATTTCTTCAAACATTCTTGTCAGAGATATTCCACGATTACGTTTAGTTAATAACTTCAGCGCTTTCTTTACTCGTTGTTGCGATTGTTTAGCTGGACGGGCGTAGGCCCCATTGTGGTCTACACCCAACGAAAAGCCAAGAAACTTCAACCGCAGAGGGCTACCGACTTTGGTTTTATCTGGGTTCACCTAGGTAATGCTTCGCATTACTCGTTCTCCGGCTCGTTGACTTTTAACATAGATGTTACAATCATCCGCATAGCGCACAAAGTGATGACCACGTCTAGTCAACTCTTTGTCCAACTCATTTAGATAGATGTTCGCCAGTAGTGGTGACAATGGCCCTCCTTGTGGGGTTCCTTTTTCACTCTTAGCGAAAAGCCCATGGTCTAAGACTCCGCTAGTTAGAAACTTACGAATGAGTCTTAGTGTCCATGGGTCATCAATATATTGTTGGAGATACTTAATCATCTAAATCGAGTAGGAGATAATTGATTAGTTCGATTATCGACCTCTCACATCACCGTACGTACGGTTCCGTATACGGCGATTCGACAACTTAATCACATTGAATTGACTGGAGCGTCTTGGACATATTCATAAGTCCAAGTTGTTCCAGTTTTCTATTAGTTAGAGAATAGCTCAAGGTCTTACTATGTGCAGTTCGCCAGTAGCCCTTGCGGGTACTAGCGAAGACATATGCATCACGCTGGGACAGCCCCAACTTCTGTAAGTTAGTTACCTTAGTTTTAAACTTTTTCCATTGCTTCCAGATATACTGCCTTATTCGGACCCTCAACCACTTGTCGAGGCGTTGAATAAAGTTAGTTAGTTTCCCAATTGAGTAGTACTGAAGCCACCCACGCATTTTTCGATGAATTTCTTCAAACATTCTTGTCAGAGATATTCCACGATTACGTTTAGTTAATAACTTCAGCGCTTTCTTTACTCGTTGTTGCGATTGTTTAGCTGGACGGGCGTAGGCCCCATTGTGGTCTACACCCAACGAAAAGCCAAGAAACTTCAACCGCAGAGGGCTACCGACTTTGGTTTTATCTGGGTTCACTTTAACTTTCAAGCGTTTTTCTAGAAACTAGGTAATGCTTCGCATTACTCGTTCTCCGGCTCGTTGACTTTTAACATAGATGTTACAATCATCCGCATAGCGCACAAAGTGATGACCACGTCTAGTCAACTCTTTGTCCAACTCATTTAGATAGATGTTCGCCAGTAGTGGTGACAATGGCCCTCCTTGTGGGGTTCCTTTTTCACTCTTAGCGAAAAGCCCATGGTCTAAGACTCCGCTAGTTAGAAACTTACGAATGAGTCTTAGTGTCCATGGGTCATCAATATATTGTTGGAGATACTTAATCATTAAGTCATGATTAACGTTATCAAAATAGGCTTTTAGGTCTAAGTCGACAACTCTTCGATAGCCTTGATTATAAAGATCTACTACTTTTGCAATAGCGTCATGGGCCCCACGGTGGGGACGGAAGCCAAAAGGGAGCGGTTTTCATAACGAAGAGTTTCGATGACAACACGGTCTTCAAATGATAAAATAGTGGTGCCCATAAGGGAGCGGTTTTCATAACGAAGAGTTTCGATGACAACACGGTCTTCAAATGATAAAATAGTGGTGCCCATAAAGGTCCTTCTTTCTAATGGAATGTTGTGGTGACACCATTAAAGACCTTTATGGTTTTTTATGTCTACTAATATGTTCAACTTAAATTTTACAATCTACCATAAGGGTTTGTGACTTAAGCTAAGTTACTTCCATAAAAGACAAATGGCACAGTACAACAATGGCCTCCAACGCCCGGTAAAACCGAACGTTGGAGGCCTACTGTTGCTTGCGGGGGCTCTTAAACTACTAATTGATCAACAACATCTTGTAATAAACTCATTCCTGCCAAACTATTGCCATGTTGATCAAGAGCTGGACTAAAAATACCAATACCACATTTTTGCGGGGCACAAGCCAATAAGCCGCCGCCAGTACCACTTTTAATAGGGAGTTCAATTTTAATTGTGTATTCTTTTGATTCTTCAAACGAACCAACTGTTGTTAGCAATTTCTTTACCAACTCGTTATCTTCATGGCTAATAAGACGCTCATTATCCCAAGGTTTAATTCCATCATTTGCCAAGACTGCTCCTAGGTTAGCAAGACTCTGTGATGTCACCATCATTGAGCTTTGCATAAAATAAGTTATCAATGTTTGATCAACAGTCTCTAAAATATCCTTATCTTTCATATAGTAAGCCAGTGCATGAATATCTTTATCATTCATAATTACTGACCGAAATAAACGCTCATTCAAGCTAATGCATGGGTCATTGCAGATCTCACGGCAGAACCCGAGAAGGGCATTAAAACTATTCTGCCCCATCAACTGGTCAATTAAGGCTGTCGTTAACAAGACGGAGGAATTATTAAGGTAATTTATCCGATGGACCTGCTCGGTTAACTCGTCATCCAATAGTACCGAACTTAGGCTATAATCTGCCGAACCATTTTCTAGTTCTGCTAAGACACGCTTATGTCCTAATCTCTTGATCGCTAATATTAAAGCTACGACCTTCGCAATACTCTCAATCGCAAATCGCGTTCCTGCCATTCCAGCGGTCCCAATTTCGTCCTCGTCAACGTCATAAATGGCAATGCCCAATTGCTGCGGATCAACAATTCCTAATATCGGAATATAGTTTGCAACCTTACCATGAGCTGTTTCAGCAAAGTTTTTATCAATCAATTGCTCTAATTTTTGCATTTAATGTAATTTTTCTTGGAATTTCTGTAAATTACCAGGAGTTGGGGTTAAGTTAGTCCATTCTGGTGAAAGGAACTTACTATTGATTTGATAATGTGGTTGCGGTTGCTTGTTAGAAATAAAACTATTAGTAGCTTTATCAACTTTTACCCAACCAGCCCAACCGATATGAATAGTATCTTCCATAAATCCAGGCTTATCACCATCATGAGAAAGATCCAAAATGTGATTGAACCCTTGTTGGCGAAGCTGGAATTTGATTTTTTCAACAGATTGGTAATACATATTCATGTCCATTCCCGTGTACTTTTCCCACTTTGAATTAACCGGTGGGATGATAAAGAGGACGTTTGAATTGGTATTCTTAAACTGATTCAAAACTACTTCCAAATCGCCATATTCTGGTGACTTAGTATAATTGAAATTCCGTTGTGATCCCTTTGTTTTCGCTAAGTTTTTCTTCACACGCTGGGTATAGAAGCTGTTTTTGATACCGAAACGGTTGTTATTAGTATCACGTGCGGCTTCATTCATTGCATCATCATAAAGTTCATTATAGTTGTAATGCTGAGGAAGCTTCTTAACATTTGGGAGGATATGCTTGCCATAGTTATTATTTAATTGAAAACCTGAGAAGATGGCATCTTCATGAACAAGCATGTTAAGTCGGAAGCGGATAACTCCCATGTCGAAACTGCTCAGGGATTTTCCTTCAGCGATTTTTTTAGCATACGAAGAAACAGTCCCATCTTTGCCAAGCATTGCAATTAATCGCGTTGCAATGTAACGATCATATGGTGATTTGGGATTAGCGTGTTGAAGCCAGTTAAGGTTAGCGAGTTCACCATTATAGTACTTGAAAGCTGGTGGTTGAACACCCTGCTTGGTAAACCATTGTGGTGAAATGATATAGACTGCCTTATTATTTCTCATCTGCGTTTCCATTGAATTAATGTTAAAGAATTGCGGAAGAGATTGGGTACCCCGTGAACCAAAGAGGAAAGGAGTATAGTTATGATAACGAGCAGCCATTACAGAAGGATGGAAGCGATCCATTCGCCGTAATTCACTAGAACCAAAGAATGGAACATAGTGGGTGTGCTTATCACTGAGCGCTTGTTGCTTAATTGATTGGTTCTTAAAAACAACGGGGCTTAGTGATACTGCAGCTTCATGTTCAATCGCCGCTGAGTGCTTTTTACTAATCGGCAGTGAAAACAAAAGAACTACTAATAGACAAGCGACAATCAGCGGGCCCAAGATTGACCACAGCTTTTTGCCATTATGCATTTATGCATTTTGGAGCTCCTTTACCCGTTCTTCAATCTTTTCAATAGTGTCCCATTGGTTACGGTCAAATTCTGAAACTGGTACTTGAACGCCAAAAGCATCTTGTAAACCGAGAAGAAGACTAACAGTTGCCATTGAGTCTAAAAGACCACTTTCAAAAAGGTTTTGACTTGCATCACTAAAGTCTGCAGTATCCCGACCAGTTGCATCAGCTAAAATATTAATAATTTGTTCTTGCATTTATTTGAATAGATAAGTATCTAAGAACCCACTGAAGATCAAGAAAGTAAACATTACAAAGTTAAATGTGACAAAAATAGCAACTCCAGTAGTGAACTTATTATGTGGTAGCTGTTTTAAGTTTTTGCGCTTGAAACGCAGCCACCAGTCATTAACTACTAGGCCTAGACCTTGGAGAAAACCATAGAGAATATAGTACCAGGTAATTCCATGCCAAAAGCCCATTAGTAACATATTAAGCATATATGCGGTTGATGACAAGGCATTTCGATTCTTAAACCATCGTTTTTTGGTAGCAAGAAAGACGAACCGCATAAAAATATAATCACGGAACCAGAAAGAAAGGCTAATGTGCCAACGATTCCAGAACTCTTTAAGGTTTTTCGATTTGAAAGGCTGCTTAAAGTTCATCGGGGTACGCACACCCATAAAGTAACTAATAGCAACTGCAAACAATGAATAACCGGCAAAGTCAAAGAATAAGTAAAGTCCGTAAGTGTACATGACACCGACTAAGTTCCAAGAAGGGAATGATGGATCAGCCAAGGCCGCTTTTTCAAAGAAGGGGTAAAAACGCTGACCAAAGAAATAACCGATGACAAACTTGTACAAGAACCCAAGGAATAAGTAGAAAATTCCCGTATTAACAAGATTCAAATATTCCTCGCGGGTCGGAACCTTTTTATAATCTTTTTCAAAACGTCGGTAACGATCAATTGGTCCAGAAGTAATGGTTGGCATGAACAGAATGAAACGAATGAACTTCCATGGGGAAATCTCTTTGATCATTCCATCACGCGTTTCAATTACTGTTCCGACTGCCCGAAAAGTTAAATAACTAATTCCTAAGAAACCAAGGAGGGAGTTATGACCAACCATTGCCGGTGAGAGCTTAACAATTACAATCGGCAAAATTGATAAGGCGGCAGTGAAGTAAAAAACACCACTCGAATTATTATTTTGCCGGTAGCGATGATAAGCCATCACAATAATTGTCTGGTAAATAACATAAGCAATTAATGAAATTCCTTGTTGCCAGCTTGAACCATCGAACATTAAGAAGATAAAAATGAAACTAATTAATGCTTCATACCAGTTAAACCTCTTCCCAAAGTAAAGGCCGATTCCCAACGGCAAAATAGCAAGAAGTAAGTAGAAGAAGTATACCGGGGTTCCATAAGCACTGAAATTAGGAAGGTTTGAAATCCAATCAATCATTTACTTGTTAGCCTCAGCAATCATTTGTTTAACTGCAATCTTGCCATTTGCAGACATTGGGAATGAT
Organism: Limosilactobacillus reuteri; assembly: GCF_013694365.1. Taxonomy (NCBI): domain Bacteria; kingdom Bacillati; phylum Bacillota; class Bacilli; order Lactobacillales; family Lactobacillaceae; genus Limosilactobacillus; species Limosilactobacillus reuteri. The sequence continues at coordinate 1,495,676 of NZ_CP059275.1, read as the reverse complement.
TCACGGTAAACGAATTGGGTAGGCATCATGTATGGCATGATTAAGCCGTCCAAGCTTTCACGAATTTGTTTTGTTAATCCAGCCGTATCTTCAGTAGATTCGTTTGGAATAACATAAGCGATCAGGTGCGTAACTTTGCCGTCTTTATTATATTTTGGAACCGCAACTGCTTGTTTGATTAGAGGACTCTTTTCAAGACTGGCACGAACTTCATCAAGTTCAATCCGGTAACCATGTAATTTAATTTGGAAATCCATGCGGCCTTTGTGATGAAGTAAGCCATCGCTGTCAAGGGTACCCGCATCCCCAGTTCGGTAAGCAGGCACACCATCAATCTTAAAGAATGACTTGGCTGTTTTTTCTGGATTATTCATATAGCCACGTGCCACACTATTACCACTGATTACAATCTCACCTTGTTCACCGGGAGTAGTGATTTCTTGATCGCCATTCCAAATGGATAATTTAACTCCAGGCTTTGCATAGCCAACTGGTAAGCGGTCATTATTTTCAATGATTTCAGGAGTAATCTCGATTCCTGATACGGCAACCGTTGTTTCAGTCGGACCATAAGTGTTGAAGATTTTAGCATCTGGGAATCGTTGGTGTAATCCTTTGGCAGTCTTTACTGTTAATTCTTCGCCACAGAAGAGAAAGGTCTTTAAGCTTGGCATTTTTTGTTGGTTAAATGCTGGGCTAAGCATTAACATATCAGCAAACGATGGTGTCCCTACAAATACCTCAAGATCAAGGTTTGGTAGAGCAGTGAACATCTGACCAAAATTTTCAACAACTTCGTGAGGAAGCGCCTTGATTGTCCCACCATTAAGTAGTGCTGGTAACCAGTACATGTTTGAAAGATCAAATGAATATGGTGGCTGCCCTAAGAAATTAGCATGTTCTTTGATTTTAAATTCATCACTTAGCATCCAGTCAACAAAGGTCATAAAGTTATCATGACTAACTTCAACCCCTTTTGGTGAACCGGTAGTTCCAGACGTAAAGAGGACATAAGCTAGTTCGTCACCATTAATCATTGCTGAAGTATCAAAAGTTTGCGGTGTTGCCAAAATTTTTTCAAGCTGTTGATGATCGACAATCGGGGCATCAAACTGGAGATCATTGCTTGGAAAATCATTAACAGCAATAATCATCGCCGGTTTAGCAGTATCCAGAATTGATTGCATCCGTGGAATTGCTGAATCGTTGGACACTGGAATATAAGTATGTCCAGCTTTTAGAGCCGCTAAAAAGCTAATAATCATTTCAACTTGATGATCACCATATACGAGAATCGGACTACGATCAGGCAAAGATTGAGTACTAAGCCATGCCGCTAAAGTATCAACTGCTGAGCTTAAGTCCGCATAAGTGGTCGTTTTGCCCATTTCATCATATGCGATCCGCGTTGAGTTGTCCTTGGCAATTTGCTCAAAGACGGTAATAATATTCTTACTCATTTAGAATTCGTTGTAGATAAATGGCTCTTGGCCTGCTCCATAATAACCATAAAGGTAGATTAATAAAAGAAGCACTACAAAGTAAAATAATGTTTTTAAGATGAATTGTAATGCAGGATGGCGTTGAATAATCTGAGCCATTTATTTATTCTCACTTTCTAAAATTACTTCTGTCATTACTAACGTGGCAGTATGACTCACTGAAGCATGAGCATTACCATTATACGGCGATTTAATCACAATTGGCGCACCATATTGGTTATCAATGATTTCAATATCATGAAAGCCTAGTTTAGCACCAATTCCCGTTCCATATGCTTTAGCAAAAGATTCTTTTAGTGACCACCGACCAGCAAGATATTCTACTGATCGTTGACCGCTAAATTGACTATATTGTTCTAGTTCAGTCGGTGTCAATACATGCTGGATGAATTGAGAATGCGCTGTCGCAGCTTTCTTAACTCGTTCAATCTCGGTTATATCGATTCCAATCCCCTTAATCATTTATTTACTTTGGTGATAAATGCGATGAACCCGATTACTAATATTAGTTAGGATTTCATAGTTAATAGTTCCGGCCTGCTCAGCTAAATCAGTTGCTGTAATTTCTTGGTCACCGGATTTGCCCATCAATACTACTGGAGTGCCGACTGGGTAATACTTAGGAAGCCGAATCATCATTTGATCCATACATACTCGTCCGGCAATATCACAAAATTGACCGTCAACTAATACCTTATAACCAGTCATACACCGGGGATAACCGTCAGCATAACCAATCGGCAAAGTGGCTAGCCATTCATCTTGCTCCGCTGTATAAGTAGCACCATAGCTGACAGATCTTCCTGCCTTTAACTGCTTAACAAAAGAAATTGATGAAACTAATGAACTAACGGGCTGTAAATCAAGCGTTAATTTCAAGTCACGTCCAGATGGGTTTTGTCCGTACATTGAAATCCCCATTCTAACTGTATTAGCCGTGATTTTTTCCCGATGCCATAAACCAGTCGCTGAATTTGCCATATGAACATATGGTGGCAGTTCGTCAAGACTGGCAACAAATTGATGCCACCGTTGAACCTGTTGATTAAAGTAATTTTCATCAGGACTATCAGCAGTTGCAAAATGCGTGAACATCCCTTCAAATTCAAATTCAGGACTATCAAGCAACTTAACAGCTTGCTTAAATGTAGCGACCTCTGTAAAACCAATCCGGCCCATTCCTGAATCAATTCCCAGATGAACTTTTAATGGTTTCTTAGGCTTGGCAACTTGTGCTAGTTGATGATATTGTTCAAGCCAATCTAAGGAGCCGACTGTTAAAGAAACTCCGGCTTGAGCAGCAATCAACGCATCTTCAACTGGCGTAATTCCAAGGACAAGTGTCATGGCTTCAATACCGTTATCCCGCAATTCCAATGCTTCGTCTAAAATTGCTACGCATAAACCACTTGCACCACTGGTCATTGCTGTTTGGGCAACTGGAATCAATCCATTGCCATAAGCATTTGCTTTTACAACAGCAAGGATTCTACTATTTTTGGGCAAAACTTTTTTCTGTTCTTGAATATTATGACGTAATGCATCTAAGTCCACTATTAATGATGTATCTCGCAAACGACCATTAACCATTCATTTATTTTCATCATAGGCAGCACTTAATCCCACACTAATCGTTAATGCTTTATCCACTTTTGCCATTGTCTCTGGCGACAAATGAGCAATTCGGTCTTTTAATCGTTGTTTATCAATCGTTCGTAATTGCTCCAATAAAATGACCGAATCATGAGTTAACGGTAACGACTTACCTTTTAGTTGGACATGAGTAGGCATCTTCTTTTTTTGCATTTGGGCAGTAATCGCAGCAATGATCACTGTTGGACTATAATGATTTCCCACGTCATTTTGAAGGATCAGGACTGGACGAACGCCCCCCTGTTCCGATCCAATTACCGGGGATAAGTCAGCGTAATAGATGTCACCCCGTTTTACTTTTCGTTTTGTCATTTAATAGCATAATTCATCTTCCTTTCGGTCAACCAGCAACATAATTCCATAATATAGGATACCACTCAAACACATATCAATAAATGTGGCCCCAATCGTATTTACGAAGATTGGTAACTGATGAACACCTAAGAAGAAGGCAACCCCGATAGCAAAAACAATAATCGCTACCCAGTTGACGCCTCCACGATACCAATATTTTCCACCAACTTTACCTAATTCATCAACATCATATTGCCGGTGAGCACGGAAATAAAAATCAGTACAAATAATGGCGATCGTAGGTCCTAACACCATCCCCACATAGTCAAGGAATGATTCAAAAGCACTCAAGAAACTACCGACAAACATCGGAATAAAGGTCACAACTGTCGCAAGCAATACGACGATCCATAATGAATACTTTAATTTGAGCTTTGTAAAGATATTTGAAAGAGCTGATCCGGCCGCTAATAAATTAACAGCATTTGCCGTCATCGAGGTCAAAATAATAACAAGAAGGGCAACTACCCCCAGTCCTAACTTACTAGCAATCGTTGAGGGATCAGAGTTATTTGCGTTATATACCCCACTTGAAATTGCAATACTAATTGTTGAAATCAGGCCGATGAAAGCAAACCATACAACCCCTAGTAAAGCACCAAGGAACGGCGTCAAAGTCGCATTCTTTTCTTTAGCAGTAAAGCGGGTGAAATCAGCACCGGCAGTTACCCAGGCTAAATTAAAAGCTGCTACATAATCGACCGCCGCACCGACTGCCATTTTTGATTGCGCAGGAACACGCCAATTTACAATTTGACTGAAGGAAACGGTTCGAAAAACAGCTACTGACTCCCAAATGACGAATACAAGAACAAGGATTATCCCTAACCGCTCAATCATTTGGACTGAACGTGATCCGCTAGAAACACTAATAATATGGAGAATGCTCATGATAATAATCCCGACTACTAGCCCTAAATAGCCGCCATGTTGTCCCCACACAGGCCATCCTAATAAGTCATGGAAAAGAATGCTTACCGACTGGGCCGCAATAAAAGTATTAACTGCTGTCCAACCAATAAATTGAGTAATATTAACTAATGATGGGAGATAACTGCCCCGTTCACCAAAGGAGGCACGACTTAAAGTCATCGTCGATACCCCAGTCTTATAACCAATGTAACCTACCAAACTTAAAAATACATATGATAAGGCAGATGACAATACTAAGACCTTCATGGCAACCGAAAATCCACAAGCGGCGAGCACTCCGCCAACAAACCAGGTTCCATTATTGGCATTTGCACCGACCCACGTGGCAAACATATCCCAAGTATTAGTCTTTCTGTTCTTCATTGGAATACTAAAAATTGTTGTCCCCTTTTGCTCTTTCACTTATTTTATATTAACTTTGGTTTCAGCTGGTTTCGTCTCAGCAAGGACTTTCCCATGACGAATATTATAAAGAACTTCAACATGCTTATTAAGGGCATTATAAAAGTCGTGAGCATTCAATAAGATACAGTTTGCCGGTTTTCCTACTTCAATTCCATAATTATCACTAATATGCAATGTCTTAGCACCGTTATAAGTTACATAATTAAAGGCATCTTGCAGTTGGTGATACCCCATCAAGTGAGCAATATAAACACCCATCGTAACTGCATCTAACATGTTACCATCGCCGAGAGGATTCCACGGGTCTTGGATATCATCCTCACCAAAGGAAACATTAATCCCCGCTGCTGTTAATTCCTTAATCCGGGTAACGCCACGACGCTTTGGATAAGTATCGAAACGGCCGCCAAGGTGAACATTAACTAATGGATTAGATACAAAGTTAATATCACTCATCTTTAATAGTCGGAATAACTTATAAGTATAAGCATCATTATATGAGCCCATCGCTGTCGTATGACTAGCAGTGACCCGGTCTTTCATCCCTCGTTCATAGGCTTCGGTCGCTAAAACTTCAAGGTTACGCGAAGCTGGGTCATCGATTTCATCACAGTGAACGTCAACTAAACGATCGTACTTATCTGCGAGGGCCATTAAGAAATGGACGGATTGCCAACCATATTCAGTTGTAAATTCAAAATGGGGAATACCACCAACGACATCTAATCCTTCTTTAACCGCCTGCTCCATTAATTCACGTCCATGAGGATAGCTAAGAATACCTTCTTGCGGAAAAGCAACCAACTGCAAGTCGATCTGGTCTTTTAATTCTTCACGCAATTCAAGAAGAGCACGGGCGGCAATTAAATGAGGATCAGTTACATCAACATGGCTCCGTACGTGTTGAATTCCATGACCAACCATATTCAGTAATGTCTTTTTCGCGCGCGATTTAACATCTTCCTTCGTTAAATCTTGTTTCCGTTCACTCCAAATCCGGATACCATCAAATAAAGTCCCGGTTTCATTCCATTCTGGCTGACCAGCAGTAAGCGTAGCATCTAAGTGAACATGAGAATCAACAAATGGTGGCAAAAGTAAATTTTCTTTACCGTCAATAACTTCTTCACCGTCATGGGGCGTTAAGTTAGCCTTAATCTCACTAAATTTTCCATTGAGAATTCGAACATCGACTACTTCTTCATGATTATCAACATGTACATTTTTTAATAGCATTTATTTCGCATTAACTACAACGTTTCCTAAACCGCTATCGAACTCAACTTCCCACTTACCAGCAGTGAGCTTAGGTGGTAAGACAAATGTTCCAGATGATACCATTTGGCCCTTGGTAAATACTTTTCCTTGTTCAGCTAATTTTTGTACTAACCATTGGAGGGACTTAAAGGGATTGCCTAAAACTTCTGATGATACCCCTTCTTTTAATTTCTTACCATCTTTGAATAAAACGGCATGAACATTAGCAGCATCGTCAACATTTTCAAATACGCTATCTGCATCATGTTCTTCACCATATACAACAAGACCACCAACAGCACAATCAGCCATTACATTATATTTTCCTAAATCTGGAAACCAATCGACGAAACGGGCATCAGGCAATTCTAAGGCTCCCGCAACAGTTACTTTCTGAAATAAATCTTCTAATGTATCACTAGGTTGCAAGTCTTCTTTTGCGCGGAAGGTTAATTCAACCTCTAATAACGGTTCATTTAACATCTGCAAGTCAACATCCGCCGGTGACTGGAGGAATCGTTCAGCAACTTGTTGTCCATACAATGGTGAATCAGCATCAAACATGTCTTGAGTTTCTTTACTAGTTAACGAAACTTTATAGCCAGCAGTTGGCTTCCCTTTTAACTTTACTACCGCATCTTGAACTGCGTATGCTGTTTCATCATCAGTCACAACGTCTTTCCATTCTTCCTCTTTTAACGGCGTATTAGTGTCATAAGCTTCAAAAAGAGCCTTAGCAAATTCTTCCTGTCGTGCGTTTAATTCAGTCATTTAATAGCTTTGGTGCAAGTCTTCAATTTCTGAAACTTCTAACCCTTTTTTCTCGAGTCGTTTAACAATCCGTTCCATCTTTTCTTTAGTAACATCAGCAGGCAAGGTGTATAAGACCCGTTTCATTGTTTCGTCTTCTGGATCGAGTGAAATGACATTTACGATCTGACAAAAACGAGTGATTTCTTTAGCAGCCGTTACTAGCGCTCCCCGTTCATCAGGAGTAATAACAGTTAAAACATAACTCCCATTATTCACGTTCCAGCCAGCAGCTAACATCCGTAAAAGACTATTATGGGTTAAAATCCCATAAAACTGATTATTGTTATCCAATACCGCAATATATGGAAGGTCTCGAATAGCAAAAAAGATAGAGAAGAAAGCCGCGTTAATTGAGATAAATTTAGTAGCATTCTTTAATAATGCAGTTACCGGTAAATGCATATCCCCCTGTCGTGCTTTATGCCGGTAAAGATGCATCTTATAAATATTTCCCCGAAAGATCTTTCCTGACTTATCAAGAACTGGGACACACCGATAGCCGGTATCCTCCAAGACAGTCAGAGCCTCATCCAATGTCGCTGTTTCTGGAAGAGTTGTTAAGGTTGCTTTGGGTTTGATTAATGAATTGAAAATCATTTAATTATAAGCATTCATTAATTTGGCAAAGTCTTCTCCATTAATCCAGTCTTCTAATGCATGCTCAGCTTGTTCAACTGCTTGGTCAAATTTAGGACGTTCTTCTTTAGAAAATTTACCTAAGACATGACTAACCACCGTTCCATGTTGGGGATGGTCAATCCCTACTTTTACCCGGTTAAAGTTCTTGGTTCCTAACGCGCTGATAATGCTTTTAAGTCCATTATGACCGCCTGAAGCCCCATGTGTTTTTAAACGTACTTTGCCAACTGGCATATCCAAGTCGTCATTAACAATTACGAGATTATCCAAGTCAATATCATAATAGTCTACTAGTGGTCCGACTGCTCGTCCTGAATCATTCATGAACGTCGTCGGCTTGACCAACATTACTTTTTCACCATTAATTATCCCACTAACTGCGACTGCTTCTTGTTTTAGGTGGGTGAATGCTCCCAGGTGATAATCTCGTGCTAGTTGATCAACCACCATAAAGCCAGTATTATGACGGGTTTCATCATACCGCGTCCCAATATTTCCTAAGCCAACAATCATTTTCATTCATTTTTCCGCTCCTTTTTCATCGGCTTGAATAACGTTTCCTAAAGTCGTTACAAATTGTAGTAGCTGGTGAAGCCAATCATCAGTAGTCATTTTAGGTTGAATAACCAGCCGAATCATTAGTTGCTGATTGTCTTCACCGATTGTTGCTTTAAATCGCGTATTAGCTAGCTCCTTAATTATTGCAGGGGCTTTAATCAAGCGGCTAGCACGTTCAGTAAACTTGATATTAATATTATCCCGTTGCCGCTTAATCTCAGCAATCATTGCCAGGTCAGCATGATTCTTCAATTGACTTACAAGCAACAGCGTCCCAACCGGTGCCGGGTAATCGCCAAACCGATCAATCAAGTCACCTTGAATATCAATAACTTCTTCATCTGTCTTAGCTTGGCGAATTGTCTTATATAATTCGATCTTTTGCCGTTGGTCTGCAATATAATCCGTTGGTAGGTAAGCTTCAACCCCTAACTCAACTTCTGCATCGGAGTGAATAGTTTGCTTCTTACCCTGCTTTTTAGCTACCGCATCACTAAGCATCGCTGAATATAGGTCATAACCAACAGAATCGATAAATCCATGTTGTTGTTTCCCCAAGAGGTTACCAGCTCCCCGAATAGCAAGGTCTCGCATTGCAATCTTAAATCCAGATCCCAACTCGGTAAAATCACGAATTGCAGCTAGCCGCTTTTCTCCTAATTCTGTTAGGACCTTATTAGGCTGATACATAAAGTAAGCATAAGCCACCCGATTACTACGACCAATTCGTCCGCGAATCTGATATAGCTGAGCTAACCCCATCCGATCAGCATTTTCAACAAAGAGGGTATTAGCATTTGGGATATCAACCCCCGTTTCAATAATAGAGGTAGTCACTAATACATCATAATTTCCTTGAATAAACTCATAGAGGACTGTCTCCAGTTCATTTTCACTCATCTGACCATTAATATAGCCAATCCGGGCTTCAGGAACAAGGTCTTGTAACCACGCCACTGTCTCTTCAATGTCATGAACGCGATTGTGAAGGTAATAAACCTGTCCGCCGCGTTGCATTTCACGAATGATCCCATCGCGAATCGCACTACTATTTTGCTCCATTACATAGGTTTGGATTGGGTAACGACCAGCTGGCGGTGTTTCAAGGACTGATAAATCTCGTACGCCCAGCATTGACATGTGTAATGTCCGGGGGATCGGGGTTGCTGTCAAGGTTAAAACATCAACATTATTTTTTAATTGTTTTAGTTTTTCTTTATGTTTTACCCCAAAGCGCTGTTCCTCATCAACAATTAACAGCCCAAGGTCCTTAAATTCAACATCCTTTGATAGGATTCGGTGGGTTCCAACAACAACATCGACGCTTCCATCCTTTAGCCCTGCTTCTGTCTCTTTTAGCTCTTTTGGCGTCTTGAAACGTGACATCAAGGCAATGTTGATTGGGAAGCCCTCAAACCGGCGCATCAGGGTGTTGTAGTGTTGCTGGGCAAGAACAGTTGTTGGCACAAGGAAGGCCACCTGCTTTCCTCCAGTGACTGCTTTAAAAATTGCCCGCATTGCAACTTCAGTTTTACCATAGCCGACATCCCCTACCAACAGTCGATCCATCGGCTTTGGTTTTTCCATATCCTCTTTAATTTCATCAATACTCCGCAACTGATCACGAGTCTCATTATACGGGAAATTAGCATCAAATTGTTTTTGGAGATAATCGTCTTTCGGAAAAGCATATCCCTTCTCCGCTTCTCGCTTAGCATATAAGTCAACTAATTCATCAGCGATATCTTCAATTTTTGAAGAAACGCGCCGCTTAGTCTTTGCCCATTCGTTACCGCCAAGCTTGTTGATATGCGGGGTCTTAGATTCTGATGATACATACTTTTGGACAAGATTTAGTTGGGTTACTGGCACATATATCTGAGCGTTATCTCGGTAATTGATGATCATGTAGTCTTGGTGAACATGGTCAACTTCCATCGTCTTAATTCCACTAAAAATCCCAATTCCATGATTGACATGAACTACATAGTCACCTGGTTTAAGGTCAGTATAATTTTTTAATCGTTCGGCGTTGGCAAGTTTTTGTGGACGATGATGAACCTTTTTTACCTGCTTAAACATCTCGCTTTCTGTAATAACAACCAGCCCAGCAAGTGGCATTTCAAATCCATTGTTTAAGTTAGCAGCAACAATTTGAACAACATTCGGCTTGATATTTGTTAATTCAGTTTCTGTTGCGGTGATATCAAAGTCAGCAAGCGTTTGGGCAATTTGCTTTCGCCGTTCTGGACTATTAGCCATCAGTACTACCGTTTGCCCTTGATCAATCCACCGCTGAAGTTCGGCTTTCAGCAGTGGCATTTGACCAAAGAAACGTTGCATGGTTCTGCTTTTTAGGTCGGTAATTTGGCTAAGTTTAATATTACCGAGACCTTTTTTAAATAAGGCGCCATAAATTTGCGGATGCGGGTCTTTTTTTATTATGGCCGATATGTCATTGCTAAGATCTGGAACATCCGTTAATTGATGGTGAGCAACCTTATCTTTAAACCAGCCTGCATCTTCCTGGGTCATCCGCTTGGCAAATTGCTTTATCCGCGTCAAGTCATCAAAGTAAATTGTCCCATCATCAGGAAGATAATCAAATAAGGAATGCTTAGCCGGATAAACCAGGTTGCTAAATTCTAAAAGTTCATTAGGCAAGTGCTGGTTCTTAAGTGCGTTCAATAATGGTTCAAAGCGGTTAGCCACCTGCTGTTTAATATCCGCATCGTCAGCACTTAACTCCTTCCCCACCTTTTTATATTCAGTATCTAGCGCTTCATACACCCGCGAAAATTCAGTCGATGGGATAATAAAATCTGTCGCTGGCAGTATCTGAACTTCTTCAACATTATCAATACTCCGCTGAGTACTAGCATCAAAATACCGAAGTGAATCAACTTCTGTATCAAAAAGATCAATTCTAATCGGATTATCAGTGTTTAAGGCGTAGATATCAATAATCGACCCACGAATTGCAAAATCACCAGGACGCAAAACCATTTTTTGATATTGATACCCCATTGCGCTTAATTGTTGCCGAATTTTTGCTGGATCCACTTCCCCGCCAGTCTTAATCTTTAACGAGGACTGGGCAAAGTATTCTGGTGAAATAATATTGCGTCGTAACCCCGCAGCAGATGCAACTACAACTGCCGGTTCTTTATTAATCAACGCATTTAAGGCCAGTACCCGCTGAAGACGATAGTTAGGAGAACTAGTTGCTACTTCCGCTGCTAAAACCTCTTCAACCGGAAACTGGTAAACACGATTAGCAGGAAGAAGGTTCTCCAAGTCACTAGCCAATTCCTGCATATGGGAAATCGTGTCGGTCACTACTAGAATTGGTCGCTGCCCTTCTTTAGAAAGAGCACTTAGTAATTCGGTTCGCGCTGATCCAGAAATCCCCGTTATTAATTGATGGTTCTTGGGTTGGAGGTCAGCCGTAATTTGTTTAAATGATGGCGTCTTCTCGATTAAATTTTCTATTTGCACCATTTATAGTTGGTCAAAGGATTCCGCGTAAGTTTCATCAACAATTTCATACATATCTTCCGCTTCACTCTTTTTCGTCGTTTCAACAATCCGATTAATCTTAACTGTTTCTGTCTTATTACCAAACTTAATTGTTAAAGTATCACCAACCGCTACCCGACTGGATGATTTTGCTGGTTGACCATTAATTAAGATCCGTCCTTGATCCGCGATTTCCTTAGCAATTGATCGACGTTTAATAATCCGTGATACTTTTAAAAATTTATCTAATCTCATTTAGTTCAAATTATAGATTATCTCGCCCTTCTTAGAGTAATTATACTTAGCACGGATAACCTGCTGAATATATTCGGGATTATGCAACATTTTAATCTGACGTTGTAGTTGTTGATTCTTTTGTTTTTGTTTTGTTAATTGTGATTGTGCTTGTCGAATATTGCCATTAATATCTGCTAATGTCCGTTTGCTTTGAAATATCTGAATTCCAAAGATTAAGAATATAACCAAAAAAACGGCAATAATCCGCTGACAACGGCGCTTATGCACATGCCGATTATATGTTTTTTGATTCGAAACCTGGCGGGCATATGGGGTATTTAATTGTGAAACTTTGCTATCAGATTGTCCTTTCATTTAGCTCCGCCGACCACCACGGCCGCCACGCTTACCATCAGTTTGACGTTTCAAAGTAGATAAACGTGATTCGCTTTCTTTTAAATAGCCAGCTAACATGTCATTAAAGTCTTCGTGTTGGTGACTGTTGTGGTGACGACCACTAAAACCACCACGGAAGTTATCATTGTGACCACGGAAATTATTATTCCGTTCGTGGTGAAAATCACGGTGATTATTTTCACGATGATGGTTATTTTCATGATGATCTTGATGTTCACGAGGAGCTGCGGCCTTGATTGAAAGAGCAATCTTACCGTCATCACCAATCCGTGTTACTTTTGCTGTAACTTCATCCCCGACAGCCAATACATCATGAACATCCTTGATATATTTATCAGAGATTTGACTGATGTGTACTAGCCCTGTCTGATTATCATCTAAATCAACGAATGCACCAAAATTAGTGATTCCTGAAACTTTACCTGAAACCTTTGCTCCAACTTCAATTGCCATTTATTCATTTACCTTCTTCTCCTTATTTTTTATTCCAATAAAACATGACCGACATGTCTGCTGATAGCCGGTTGGCCGTTCAAACCAACTCCACTTTCGGTTAACTATCCAGACGACCTCGTCATGCGCATCAACTAGGACCATTTGCTGGTCACGCTGTTTTCGGGAAACTTTTTGGTCAATTAGGACCCGCTTGACTAACTGGTGATGACCATTTTTTAAGCGAATACGATCTTTTTGTCGCCATTGTCGTAGACGCAGCGGAAATTGATCTGGAGCAAGCCATTGCAAAACTACCTGCTCTTCATCATTGAAAAACGACTTTTCAGCTGACACTGCCATTAAGTTTATTGGATCTACTTGATACCATTGTTCCAATTTTATCACATGATCTTGGGGCTTTTGTAGGTTCTCAAGCGGATTATCCAATTTTTTTAACACACAAGTAGCGTAGGCTTTCTCAAGAATATATCGATGCGGCAACTCAATGATTTGCTGTGGCTTTTGCTCGTTTTCTAGGATCTGCAGCAGTTCATCAAGTTGCTGGTCCTTAATATCATATATTCCTTGTTGATTAAACCATTGTCGTAAAATTTCTTTTCGAATGATTTCCTTATTTTGCAATAATCTTGCCAGGATCATCCTTCCTTGTTGATCAACACATGCTGCTAATTGATCTGCCACTTCTTGATCACGCCAGGCAAGGAGATCCATTAACTGTTGATGATAGCTTTCAAGGTGAGAAAGCAACTGAGGATTCTCTTCTTCAAGCATTGGAATTATCGCATGCCGAAATCGATTCCGTTGAATGTTCAAGTCCTTATTTGTCTTATCCTCATACCACTTAAGATGATGCTGCAAAGCATATTTCTTTAACTGCTGTTTACTAAAGGGTAAAAGCGGCCGAATTAAGGTTCCAGAAGCAAATGGTCGCCGATCTCGTATTCCCACTAATTGACTCAACTGACCACCACGAGCCATCTTCATCAGCATTGTTTCTGCTAGATCATTTTGGTGGTGTGCAGTTAGCAGAATGCTTGCCTGATTATCTTTCATCACTTCCCGGAAAAATTGGTAGCGTGCTTGACGAGCAGCGTTTTCGACCCCGGTCTGTGGATGAAGATCTTGTGGCCAGTGTGCAACTGCTAGTTTTAAATCATTTTGTTTACAATACTGCCGAATGAACTGTTCTTCAAGCTGGCTTTGTTTTCGTAACTCATGGTTCATATGGGCAACGATAATCTGGGGACGATATTTTAACGGCAAATGTTGCAAGAGATCTAACAGAACCATCGAATCGACTCCGGTTGAGACAGCCACTACCACCTTATCTTGGGTAGCAAAAAAGCGACTCCTTACTAGGTGTCGCTCAAATGCTTGTTGTAAATCCGCCATATTAGCTCCGCCGACCACTTAGTCATTTTGGTATACAGATGGCTTCAAAATTCCAACATACGGTAAATTTCGGTAGAATCCTTTGTAATCAAGGCCATACCCTACCAAGAACTCTTTAGGAACCGTAAAACCAACATAATCAGGTTCGACATCTACTTCCCGACCTTCTGGCTTATTTAATAATGAACAAACCTTTATGCTCTTTGCTCCCCGGTCGGCTAAAAGGTCCATCAAGTACTTCAAAGTATGACCGGTATCAACAATATCTTCCATAATTAGAACATGCCGATCTTTAACATCTGTTTTCAAATCATGAATAAGTTTAACTTTTCCAGTCGAACCTAAGCCACCAAAATAACTAGAAACATCAATAAAGTCGATTTGGGCCATGATATCTAGCCGTTCAATCATATCAACAGTAAATAAAACTGCTCCGCTTAGAACGGAAATGATAATTGGCCGTTTATCCTTATAATCTTTTGTTAAGTCCGTTGCTAATTCGTCCATTCGTTTGCCAAGCATTTCTTCGCTGTATAAGACACGCTCAATATCGTTATTCATTTACTTGTCTTCAGAATTGTCTGAATCATCACTTGATTGTGAATCATTTGAGTTGTCACTCTTAGTATCGGATGAATCATTTTGATTATCCTTTGCTTCATCGTGACGCTCATTTTCCAATCGTTCAAGTTCACGCTTGGATTCTTCAAAGGTTTGTGCACGTGCCTCTTCGTCTTCAGCAGCCACATCCTTATCAGGAACTTTTCCAGTCTTATAAAGGCTAAGAATTTGTTTTTCATCAAGCGTTTCGTATTTGAGTAATGCTTCAGCGATTTGCTTATGTTGTTCACGGTGCGTCTCAATAATGTGTAAGGCGGTTTCGTGCCCTTCAGTTAAGATTCGACGTACTTCTTCATCAACTAAAGCAGCAGTCTTTTCGGAGTAAGGTGATTGGTCATAGCCTTGACCTGTAAAGACCTGACCAGAACTTTGCAGTTCTACCGGACCAATCTTATCACTCATTCCGTACTGGGTAACCATCGAACGAGCAATTTGGGTTGCTTGTTCAAAGTCATTTGAAGCTCCTGAAGATTGTGACTTAAAGACAAGCTCTTCAGCAGCTCGTCCACCCATCAGACCAGCGATTTGTTCCATCGCATTCTTTTTCGACATTAACATCTGATCTTCACGTGGAAGCATGATAGCATATCCACCTGCGCGACCACGTGGGACAATGGTAACCTTGTGCACAACTCGTGCGTCATTTAATACAAGACCCACAATCGTGTGACCCGCTTCGTGGTATGCAACAGTCTTTCGTTCTTGTTCAGATTGGACACGGTTATGCTTAGCTGGTCCAGCAATTACCCGGTCTTCTGCTTCATCTAAGTCAGCAGCATCAATTTCAGTTTTGTTCCGCCGCGCAGCTAATAAGGCCGCTTCGTTTAATAGGTTAGCTAAGTCAGCCCCAACAAAACCGGGAGTCTGTTTAGCAATTTCCTTTAAATCAACGTCGCTTGCCATTGGTTTGTTCTTAGCATGAACTCGTAAAATGGCTTCACGACCCTTAACATCTGGACGACCTACTAAAATCTTTCGGTCAAAACGTCCTGGACGTAAAAGGGCGGGATCCAAGACATCTGAACGGTTAGTAGCTGCCATGACGATGATTCCTTCATCGCCTTGGAAACCATCCATTTCAACTAACAATTGGTTCAAGGTTTGTTCACGTTCATCGTGACCGCCGCCCATGCCATTTCCACGGCGCCGACCAACGGCATCAATTTCATCAATAAAGATGATTGCTGGAGCAGCTTTCTTGGCTTGATCAAATAAGTCACGAACACGACTAGCACCAACACCGACGAACATTTCAACAAAGTCAGAACCAGAGATTGAGAAGAATGGTACCCCTGATTCACCGGCAACCGCCTTAGCTAGCAAGGTCTTACCAGTACCTGGAGGCCCCTCCAGTAAAACACCAGATGGAATACGAGCACCAAGCTTAGTGAATTTCTTTGGATTCTTCAAGAATTCAACGATTTCAACCAATTCTTGTTTCTCTTCTTCTTCACCGGCAACATCTGAGAAACGAACTTTGTTTTTCTTAGCATCAGATGGCTTGGCCTTGGTCTTACCAAAGCTCATCACTCCACGGCCACCCCCACCTTGACCAGCTTGGCCCATCATCATGTAGAAGAAGAAAATCATGATGACCAATGGCAAGACAGTCAACAACAGGTTCATCCAGACACTATTAGATTCTTCAGCACGAGTACTAATCTTTACATTATGACGGTTAGCATAGTTTTGAAGTTGACTAACAGTTACGTCACTTTCCAAAACAGAACTTTGGAATTGAGTTACCTTATTGTTTCGTTGTGGTGTAAGAGCAAAGCCAGTATTGTTGGCGGAATTGTCATTGTTTGACTGAGGTTTACGGTAAGTACCCGTAACCTTATATACCCCACCATTTGGCTGAAGCTGAACGCTCTTAACCTTATTACTCTTCAGTTCGGAGATAAACTCGCTTTGGGAAACTGTCTTACTTTGTCCTGTTGAGGCATTGCCCCCAAAGAAGAAGTAGGCGATTCCCATAATACACAAGAACATCACGGCATAGAAGAGAACGTTATGAGTAAAATTATTTTTTTTACGATTGTTGTTCATTTACTTTTCATCTGTTGATTTTTTATCATCATTTGCAGTCATTTCCGCGTAGATCTTCTTTAATTCGTCTTCGCTAAATTCGTACTTCTTCCCGCAGAATTGGCAAACAGCTTCCGCATGGTGGTCTTCGTCAATCAATTTCTTCATATCATCTTTAGAAATACTTGCAAGGGCATGTGCAAAACGCTCCTTCGAGCAATCACATGCATAACGAACCGGCATCGTTTCAAGGATCTTTAAGTCATCACCAAAAATTTTCTTTAAAATATCTTCTGGCGTATCACCATCACGTAACATTTGTGATACCAATGGCAAGCTCTTCAATGTCTTTTCAAGCTTGCTGATTTCTTCATCGCTAGCACCAGGCATTACTTGAATCATGAAGCCACCAGCAACGTCAATATTTTCATCAGGGTTAACGAATACTGAAAGGCCAACTGCTGAAGGAATTTGTTCAGATTGAGCAAGGTAGTAAGTAAAGTCATCACCAAGTTCACCAGAAACTAAATTTACTTCGCCGGTATATGGTGTCTTGTCGCCAGGAGCCATCTTGGTTACAGAAAGAGTTCCTTGATTACCAATTGCCTTTGCGACATCGATCTTCCCCTTATCATTGGCTGGTAAAGAAACGTGTGGATTACCCATGTAGCCTTTTACGGTTCCTTCAGCAGTTCCATCCGCAATAATAAAGCCAACTGGACCATTTCCCTGAATCTTAACCGTCATTCCTGCTTCTCCTTGTAAACTAGAAGTAGCCAAGAGAATCGTTCCAATTAACGTTCGACCAAGGGCAGCCGAAGAAGCACTCCATGTATCATGAATTTCGTGTGCCTTTTGAACGACTTGGGTAGCATTTACAGCATAAGCCCGAAACTTTCCATCCTTAGTCATTGACTTTACTAAATAATCTGTTGTTTTCATTTAAGCTTGCTGTCTTTTTGCAGCTCGTTCTGCAGTTTGTTCAGCAAAGCGGTCAAAAATATCGTTCATTTCATCAAGTGTTTCTGCCTCGACTAACGCTACCTTAGTCCGGGCAGCACGCGGAATACCCTTGATATAGTACGTGGATAACCCACGGAACTCACGAACTCCAACATATTCACCCTTTAAATCAACTAAACGATTAAGATGATCTTTGGCCATTTCAATCTTTTGTTCTGGGGTTGCTTCTGGGAGCAGCTCACCAGTCTCTAAGTAATGTTCAGTCCGCTTTAGCATCCATGGGTTACCCATTGCTGCCCGACCGATCATTGCGGCGGTTGCGCCAGTCATATCAAGAATCTTCTTAGCATCTTCTGGTGTCTTCACATCACCATTAGCCATGAACGGAATTTTCAATTGACTCGCTACTTCTTTTAGTATATTCCAATCTGCTTGTCCCGTATACATTTGTTTTCGAGTTCGACCATGCATCGCAATCGCGCTAGCTCCTGCACGTTCAGCTGCTAAAGCATTTTCAACAGCTAAAATATGCTTGTCGTCCCAACCAGTTCGCATCTTAACGGTAACTGGCTTCTTAACAGCATCAGTAACATATGACACCATTTCATAGACTTTATTAGGATCCAGTAACCACCGTGCACCCGCGTCAGTTTTTACAACCTTATTAACAGGACACCCCATATTTATATCAATCACGTCAGCTGCTGTATGTTGATCTACATACTTAGCAGCCTCAACTAATGTCTCTTTGGTTCCGCCAAAAATTTGAATTCCCATTGGATGTTCTTCCGGGTCGACATCCATCATATTTAAAGTTCGTTGATTATGATACACAATGCCACGGTCTGAGATCATTTCACAGACAACGTAGCCAGCACCAAATCTTTTACAGATAACCCGAAAGGCTGAATTGGTTACTCCAGCCATTGGTGCAACAACAACTTGATTAGGAATTTCAACGTTACCGATCTTCCATTTCATTTACTTCTTCTTGTTCTTCTTTTTCTTTGAATCGTTCTTAGTTTCCTTTTCCGGACGCATAGTTGGGAAGAGAATAACATCCCGAATAGATTTAGCATCAGTAAGGAGCATTACAAGACGATCGATTCCAATACCAAGTCCCCCAGTAGGTGGCATTCCGTATTCGAGGGCTTGAACGTAATCTAAGTCGACTGGTTCAGCTTCATCATTACCGTTAGCTTTTTCCTTTGCTTGCATTTCAAAACGTTCCTTCTGGTCAATTGGATCGTTTAATTCACTAAAGGCATTTGCCAATTCGCTACCGTCAACATACAATTCGAAACGGTCAGTCATCGCAGGATTATCAGCATTCCGCTTTGCTAATGGTGAAACTTCAACTGGGAATTCATAGACAAAAGTTGGTTGAATAAGTGTATCTTCAACGAACTCTTCAAAGAATGCATTCAAGATATGGCCCTTTGTCCAGTAAGGCTTATATTCAATCTTATGTTCATCGGCTAACTTCTTAGCATCTTCGTCCGTCATTGATTCATCGCTGAAGTCAATGCCAGTCTTTTCCTTAACGGCATCCACCATCGTAATCCGTTTAAAGTTTCCTCCAAGGTCGATTTCATGTCCTTGGTAAGTAATCTTTCCATCATCTGAAACAACTTTAGCTGCTGCCTTAACGATTCCCTCTGTTTCATCCATAACATCTTGGAAGTCGAAGTAAGCAGCATAAGTTTCCATTGTAGTAAATTCAGGGTTATGGTGAGGATCCATCCCTTCATTCCGGAAAATCCGTCCCAATTCGTATACTCGTTCAAAGCCACCAACGATTAACCGCTTAAGGTACAATTCGGTAGCAATCCGCAAGTACATATCAATATCAAGTGCATTGTGGTGAGTGATAAATGGACGCGCATTAGCACCACCAGCTTGAGTGTTCAAAATTGGGGTTTCTACCTCTGTAAAGCCATTATCATCCATGTACTTCCGGACGGCCTTGATGATCGCTGTCCGTTGGTGGAAACGCTTGAAACTTTCTGGGTTAGAAATTAAATCAAGGTAGCGCTGACGATAGATAGTTTCAGGATCAGTAACCCCATCCCACTTATTAGGAAGCGGACGCAATGCTTTTGACAAGAAGGTAATTTTATGTGCACGAACAGTTAATTCACCTGTATCCGTCTTGATAACATCCCCTTCAATTCCAAGGAAGTCACCAATATCTGACCGCTTGAAAACATGGTAAGGCTCATCCCCGACCATATCCTTACGAGCGTAAACTTGAATCTTACCAGTCCGATCAACAAAGTCAGCGAAACCAGCCTTACCACTACTCCGCTTTCTTGTCATTCGACCCGCAATAATTACTTTGGCGCCCATCTCGTTTAATTCTTCTTTATCGTATTGATCAAACTTATCATGCAAGTCTTGGGCAAGATGGTCTCGTTTGAAGCGACGGCCAAACGGTTCAATCCCCGCTTCTTTTAACTCTTCCATTTTTTCACGCCGAACGCGCATTTGATCTAGTTCTTGTGACACTCAGTCAAGTTGATGATTTTCTAATATTAAGGTAATGCAAAATGCTACTACTATGGTAAGCATAACTGATGCTAAAATAAACGGTTTAAAATTAGTTCCCACCAATAAAGCTAATATTGAAATTACTATCGATGAAATAAAATAAGCCCTAGAATTATACAACCAACTACATGGCAGTAAATGAGCACCAAATATTATCGCTAACACCATTAGCATTTTATTGGGAATAGTCAGATAAATCCACATTGCAATTAGAAGATACAAAAGCTGATTCATCGAAAATAACATCCCCAACTTAGTTAACGGATTTGTCTTATTTTGAAAATCCACATTAATTAATCGCGATATGAAATAAGATATTGGTAAAAGTAAGGCCGTACAGACAAATACGAATAAGTTTTTAGTAAGAACGGGAACATTAAGTAGTTCTACTGCAAGAATACCACCCCATACTACGATCGAAGCAATTATTATATGCAACCCACGCTTTTGTTTTACTATACAGTCTTGCTTTAACTTTTCTAATTCTCCCATGGTGTTGACGAAAGAATGAAATCCATGTATAGTAGTTATCGTTGTCAAAACAGCTAAGTGCTGTTGAGATGGTTTAACAAAAAAGTTAAAATAATTGTTGACATCGGCTTGGCAACATGATATACTGATAGAGTTGCTGATTGAGTTATCGATCAAAAGAAATTGAAAAATAATTTAAAATTTCTTCTTGACAAGTTAATCTGATACATGATATAATGAAAATGTTGATTGGCTGCTTAATTAGCCGACAGGTAGACCTTTGAAAACTGAACAAAGTTTCGACGAATCAAATGTGTAGGGTCTTCAATCACGATGTGATTTGAAGCAAAACATTTGCGAAGTCAATTCGCTTAATAACAAAGTCAAATAAATAATACTGACCAATTGATTATTGGTTGGTGGAGCTGTGATATCTCTTGGTAGAAGGCCTTACGATAGATGTCCATTGACGAATGTCCATTAAATATAGCTCGTGGATAGTGATTCATCCAATCATTAGTCGCTATGATCTGAGCACTACTATAGTTATTTATAGCTTCACCTTTGGTAATCTCCTTGCGGAGAAACCGGTTATTGATCTCATTGGATCCGTGGATCCAATGAGATCAATAACCGGTTTCTCCGCAAGGAGATTACCAAAGGTGAAGCTATAAATAACTATAGTAGTGCTCAGATCATAGCGACTAATGATTGGATGAATCACTATCCACGAGCTATATTTAATGGACATTCGTCAATGGACATCTATCGTAAGGCCTTCTACCAAGAGATATCACAGCTCCACCAACCAATAATCAATTGGTCAGTATTATTTATTTGAGTCCAGTGGCTAACTTATTCTTGAAATTTAGGATAGGGAGCGAGACAGAAGTCACTTGTGACTTCGTTTTCGAGCCCCCGCAAGCAACAATAGGCCTCTAACGTTCGGCTTTGCCGGACATTAGAGGCCATTGTTGTACTGCGTATTTGCTTTTTATGAAAGTAACTTAACTTATGTCACAGTCCCTTATTGTTTAACCTGCGATGCACGCAACTCATCAGCATAAGCATTCAATTTACGTAAACGATGGTTAACACCCGACTTGGAAATTGGACCACCAGGAACCAATTCCCCTAATTCTTTTAGACTAACCTCTTGATGGGCTAATCGCGTTTCTGCAATTTCCCGCAACTTATCAGGTAAGCTGTTAAGACCTACTCGTGAATCAATAAATTCAATATTTTCGATTTGGCGCGTTGACGCATTCGCAATCTTATTCAGGTTAGCATTTTCACAATTTACTAATCGGTTAACTGAATTCCGCATATCTCGTACAATTCGAACATTCTCAAATTGAAGCATTGAATTAGTTGCACCAATTAATGACATAAAATCCGCAATTTTTTCGGCTTCTTTCAAGTAAACGATAAAACCACTACGGCGAGCGGTTGTTTGAGCATTCAAGCCAAACTTGTTCATCATCTGAGCAATGATCTCATTATGTTCTTCATAAAGGGAGTATATCTCCAAGTGGTAGCGAGAAGTTTCAGGATTATTCACTGATCCCCCCGCTAAAAACGCACCTCTTAGATATGAACGGACCATCCATTCATCCTTAAGTAATTCTACAGGTACTTGTTCTTTAATTTGATAATTTTGTAAAATACCAAGATCATCTAAGACATGTCGTGCATGATAGCGTAAGCGAACTATATATTGGTTATTCTTTTTTAATTTCATTTTACGACGAACCACGATTTCACTTTCTACCCCGTAAAATTGTTTTAAAAGTGAATAGATTCGTCGCGCAATTGCCGGGTTTTCAGTCTGAACATTCAAAACTAACTGGTGGTCAGCAATGCCAATCGACCCGTTCATCCGAATAAGGGCCATCAATTCTGCCTTTGCATTATCCCGATGAACAGTAATTCCCGTTAATTCTTTCTTTACTTCGCTTGCATATGACATCTACTCGTGAACTTGGTGAAGTCGATTCATTAATTCTGCTACAACTTTATCGCGATCATGGAAGGCACCATTGTCTTTTAGCCGCAGAAAATTTGAACTAATTACACGACAATGCTGTGCTCGTAGCCCTTGGAAATCATGCTTAACTGGTTGAGAAATTTCATTCCATTCCTGAAAATCAAGATAATTTTCTGGAACAGGTTGAATATTGACTAAGACCGTATTAATAAAATTCTTCCCAAGGTGATGGTTTAATACCCGAACATGATCAGCATCTGTAAAGTTATCCGTTTCACCTTTTTGCGTCATAATATTGCAAATATAGACAACTTCAGCCTTACTTTCGTAAACAGCTTGCCCTACTTCAGAAATCATCAAGTTTGGCAGGATGCTAGTAAATAAGCTTCCAGGGCCAAGGACAATTTGATCTGCGTTCTTTATTGCTGTTATAACCTCTGACACAGGACGAGCAGGATGCCCATCATTATCTTTAGAAGGCGTTACCCAGACCCGTTTAATTTGCTTATGGGCAGCCGTTATTTCCGATTCACCACTTAACTTTGTACCGTCTGTAAATTCAGCATTTAAGGTCAACGGCTCATTAGCAACAGGATAAATATGTCCATTAATCTTCATCATTTCTGATAACTCTTGAACAGCGGTAAAAATACCACCCTTCATCTCAGACAAAGCAGAAATAATTAAATTACCAATCGCATGCCCGGCAAAGAACTGGTCACTACTCTTAAAACGATATTGAAAAATATCAAGTTCGAGATCAGGTAATTCTGATAACGCAACTAAACCGTTTCTAATATCACCAGGTGGAACCACGTTAATATAGTTTCGTAAAATTCCTGAAGAACCACCATCATCAGCTACTGTTACGACTGCCGTAACATCAACATTTTGATCGCGCAATCCACGAAGGACAACCGGTAGACCAGTTCCTCCGCCAATCACTACAATCTTTGGTTTATGCAACATTTACTTTGCCTTCTCAATATCGCGATGGTAAGTATTTACTTTATATCCCTTTTCTTTTAAATCAGCAGATAATTTGTTAGCAATAGTTACGGACCGGTGTTGACCGCCCGTACACCCAATTGCAATGGTCAGGCTGCTCTTTCCCTCCTTAATGTAACCCGGAAGAGCAATCTCTAAGAGCGACCGTAAATGCTGGTAAAATTCCTTAGCCAGCGGACTCTGCATAACATAATTTTGAACAGCTGGATCATTTCCCGTTAAGTGCTTTAATTCTGGAATATAGAATGGATTAGGGAGGAAACGAACATCCATTACGATATCCGCATCAAGTGGCAACCCATATTTAAACCCAAATGACATTACTTCAACATAAAAGTCATTACCTTCACCATGTCCGAATAATTTATTAAGCCTTAACTTTAGATTTCGTGGTGTCACATTAGTGGTGTCAATTACTATATCCGCTTGACTCTTAAGATCTGTTGAAAGCTTTCGTTCTAATTCTACCCCATCAAGTATCCGACCTTGTGGAGATAAGGGATGAGAACGTCTTGTTTCCTTATAACGTGAAATTAACGTGACATCATTAGCATCTAAGAAGAGTAGTTTCACATCTAAATCAGCCCGTTTTTTCAGTTTTTCAAAGTTTGGTAAAACCTCATCGTAAAATCCGCGTGAACGCATATCCATTACCATGGCGATTTTATCAAACTCTCTCGAATCTTCTATCACATCAACAAAACGTTCTGCCAATCCAGGAAGCATGTTATCAATTACGAAATATCCTAAATCTTCTAAGCTATGAACGGCAACGGTTTTCCCCGCACCACTCATCCCTGTAATAATTACTACTTTTAATTTTTTATCTACCATTTAATGCATCCGTCGTTGATCCATTCGTTTAACAATATATAAGATTGGTAATCCTACGATGACGATTCCAATAAAAAGAATTACACCAGCAGGATCATTCATAACTTCACTTACGAGGACAAAGATTCCACCAGCAATCGCAATAATTGGCACTAAGGGGTAAAGCGGTGTGCTGAATGGGCGCGGTCCCTTATTCTTATGTCTTAAAATGAAGATCCCAAAGAATGCTAAAAGATAGAAACAATAAACGGTAAACACACACAAATCTGATAAGTGATCAGGGTCAAAGAAGAACATCATAACCGTTGCAAGAATGATAATAAACATCGTTGCGACTACTGGTGACTTACCCTTTGGCGTGATATATGCGAGATAGCGTGAGAATGGCAAATCATGACGACGCGCCATTGCGTATACAATCCGGGGGAAAGTAATCATTTTCCCGTTCAAAGTCCCCATCATCGAAATAATAATTCCGGCTGACAGCAATTTTCCTCCAATTGCGCCAAAAGCTTTCACCGCTAAGTATGCAGTTGCATTTTCACCTAGCCGATGAATAGTGTTAACTGGAAGGAACTTAAGAATCCCAACAGTAATTAAAGTATAAATAATAAGAACAGCAGTAATCCCTAAAATGATAGCTCGTGGCAATAATTTTTGGGGATTTTTCATTTCTCCCCCAAGGTTTGCGATTAAAATCCAACCATCATAACCAAATAAGGTTGCTAAAACTGCTACCCCAAACCCACCAGTTGATTGGTGAATTTCGGTAACCGTTTGACCAAAAGCATCTTGATGCCCCCAGAACAAACCAAAGATAATAATTGCCGCAATTGGAATCATTTTTCCGGCAGTCGTAACAATCGAAAAAATTGCCCCAACTTTATTTTCAAAAAGGTTCATTACGCCAATGGCAATCACTGTAATCACTGCTAAAGGTATTCGCCACTGGGTTCCTAAACCAAAGAAGTTTGCCATTAAAATACTCATGAATCCGGCAACCGAAGCAATAATTGCTGGCCCATAAACAATTACTTGCATCCACCCGGCTAAAAATCCTAAAAGGCGGCCATATAAGTTTTCAATATAGACATATAGTCCCCCGGTATATGGCATTTGGGCACCAATTTCCGCCACTGTTAATCCACCAGTTAAAGTAATAATTCCTCCAAATACCCAGGCTGCAATTGCAAGAGTAGATGTGCCAGCGCTATCAAGAACAGATCCTTGTTTAAAGAATATTCCCGATCCAATAATTGTCCCAATAACAATCGAAATAGCGGACCAGAATCCAAGCGACCTTTTTAGTTCATCTGTTGGCTGTTGATTCATCTACTTTTTTTGCTTGGCTTCTCGTTCTTCTGCCCATTTTTGATCACGTTCGAGCATCTCTTTTAAATATTTACCAGTGTAGCTTCCCTTTACTTCTGCTACTTGCTCTGGTGTTCCGGTAGCGACAACATTACCTCCACCAGCTCCTCCTTCAG
The DNA here is from genome assembly GCF_013694365.1 of Limosilactobacillus reuteri. NCBI lineage: Bacteria > Bacillati > Bacillota > Bacilli > Lactobacillales > Lactobacillaceae > Limosilactobacillus > Limosilactobacillus reuteri. The sequence goes on along the minus strand of NZ_CP059275.1, from coordinate 1,469,592 downwards.
GGCCAAGGTCAATTAACCAGTCCGCTGATTTCACAACATCTAAATCATGTTCAATCACTAAAACAGTATTTCCCGCATCGACTAACCGCTGCAGGACAGCTAATAAGCGCTTGATATCATCCATGTGCAATCCAGTAGTTGGTTCATCTAAAATATAGAAACTCTTACCGTGAGACTGCCGGTGAAGTTCAGCTGCTAATTTCATTCGTTGAGCTTCCCCACCTGAAAGGGTAGTTGCTGGTTGACCAAGGTGAACATAACCCAGCCCAACGTCTTCAATAGTTTGCAATTTGCGCTTAATTTTTGGAATCGCACTAAAGAATTCAAGAGCTTCCGAAACAGTCATATTAAGGACCTCAGCAATATTCTTGCCCTTGTATTCAACTTCAAGTGTTTCAGAATTATAACGTGTTCCATGACAAACTTCACATGGCACATAAACATCTGGCAAGAAGTTCATTTCAATTTTAATAATTCCGTCCCCGCGGCAGGCTTCACAGCGCCCACCCTTAACATTAAAGCTAAAACGCCCCTTAGTATAACCACGCATTTTAGCTTGGTTGGTTTGGGCAAATAATTCACGGATGTCATCAAAGACTCCCGTATAAGTTGCAGGGTTACTTCGTGGAGTACGACCAATTGGCGATTGATCAATATTGATAACTTTCTCAATATTTTCGACCCCGCTAATCGACTTGTACTTACCAGGTTTTGCTGAATTATTATTCAATTTTTGTGCCAAGACCCTTTTGAGAATCATATTAACAAGGGTTGACTTCCCTGAACCAGAAACCCCCGTTACGCAAATAAACTCACCAAGTGGAAAATCAACTGTAATATCCTTTAAGTTATTTTCTGCTGCTCCTGTAATAGTAATTTTCTTACCGTTACCTCCTCGACGCTCTTGAGGTACTGGAATAAATTTTTTCCCTGATAAGTATTGGCCAGTTAAGGATTTCCGTGATCGCATAATTTGCTTAGGAGTTCCGGCTGCCATCACTTGGCCTCCATTTTCACCAGCTCCAGGGCCAATATCAACAATGTAATCGGCCGCGCGCATTGTATCTTCATCATGTTCTACAACAACAAGTGTATTACCAAGGTCACGCATAGCCTTTAACGACTCAATCAAACGGTCATTATCTCGTTGATGAAGTCCAATTGACGGCTCATCAAGGACATACATTACTCCTGATAAATTAGAACCAATTTGGGTTGCTAATCGAATTCGCTGAGCTTCTCCCCCTGAAAGAGTTCGTGCTGAGCGACTTAAAGTTAGATATTCAACACCAACATTTTTCATAAAGGTTAATCGATCAATGATTTCTTTTAAAATCGGCTTAGCAATTTCATTTTTTTGTGCAGAAAGTTTGATGCTCTTAAAGAATTCAAGGGAATCACTAATTGATAAAGCGGAAACTTCACCGATATTTCGCCCATCAATCTTTACTGCTAAGGCCCGCTGGTTTAGCCGGTAACCATGACAAACTGGACATGGAAGCTCAGTCATATACTTTCTCATTTGTTCCCTTGTAAAATCTGAGTTAGTCTCCCGGTATCGTCGGCTAATATTATTGATAACACCTTCAAATGGCACATCGACATCCCGAATGCCACCAAAGTCATTCTCATAATGGAAGTGAAATGGCGTTTCACCATTACCGTACAAAATCTGTTGTTGTTGCTTTTTAGGCAACTTATTGAAAGGAGTATCCATATCAATGCCAACCGACTTGCAGAATTGTTCTAACATTTGGGGATAGTATTGCGATGAGATTGGATTCCAGGGAACAATCGCCCTTTCTTTTAAGGTCTTTGTTCGGTCAGGGACTACTAAATCAATATCTACTTCGAGCTTCAATCCTAACCCTTCACATTCTGGACAAGCACCAGTAGGAGCATTAAAGGAGAATAACCGTGGCTCTAATTCACCAACTGTAAAGCCACAAATGGGACAAGCATATTGTTCAGAAAATGGAATTGGATCTCCACCAATCACATCAGCAATTGCATAACCATCGCTTAAGCGGAGCGCTGATTCAAAGGAGTCAAATAACCGCGACCTAATTCCCTCTTTGATGATGATTCGATCAATCACGACGTTAACCGTATGTTTTTTATTTTTATCTAATTCAGGGACTGAATCAAGGTCATAAGTTTCGCCATCCACTTGAACTCGGACAAATCCCTCACGCTTAATTGTTTCAAAGACTTTCTTTTGTGTTCCCTTTTTATCACGAACAACCGGCGAAAGAATTTGCAGACGTGTCCGTTCAGGCAATTCTAGTACCCGATCCACCATTTGTTCTGGTGACTGACTAGTAATTGGAATATTATCGTTCGGACAAATTGGTGTACCAACCCGTGCCCATAGTAAGCGGAGAAAATCGTTAATTTCAGTCACGGTTCCGACCGTTGAACGCGGATTATGGGATGTTGTTTTTTGGTCAATTGAAATTGCTGGAGATAACCCGTCAATCGAATCTACATCTGGCTTATCCATCTGGCCTAAAAATTGCCGCGCATAAGCCGATAAACTTTCCACGTAGCGTCGTTGTCCTTCTGCATATAATGTATCAAAAGCTAAAGAACTCTTTCCAGAACCCGATAGGCCAGTTATAACGACTAACTTGTTTTTCGGAATAGTAATATCAATATTTTTTAGGTTATGAGCCCGTGCCCCATGAATTATGATCTTATCATTTGCCACCTATTTTTTTGCTTTTGTCTTTAATTCCATTATCGTATCACGAAGCGTAGCAGCCTGTTCAAAGTCAAGGCGTTTAGCAGCAGAGCGCATTTGCTCTGTTAATTCATCCAGCATCTTTGCTTGGGCCTCTTTATCTAGCTTTGCAAAATCTTTGTCAGTAAATTCAGCACTGTTATCTGCTTCAGCTTCATCCGTTGCTTTCTTAGTAACAGTAATTGCTTCTTGAATTGGCTTGATGATTGTATGCGGCGTAATATGATGTTCTTCATTGTATTTCATCTGAATCGTCCGTCGCCGCTTTGTTTCATCCATTGCCTTTTGCATCGAGTCAGTCACGGTATCAGCATACATAATTACTGCCCCATTCTCATTCCGGGCCGTGCGACCAATCGTCTGAATAAGTGAACGTTCATTACGTAAAAAGCCTTCCTTATCGGCATCAAGAATGGCGACCAAGGATACTTCTGGAACGTCTAGCCCTTCCCGCAAGAGGTTAATTCCAACAAGAACATCAAATTTACCAAGACGGAGATCACGAATGATTTGCGTTCGTTCAAGAGTCTTAATATCACTATGAAGGTATTTGACCCTTAACCCCATATCTTTTAGATAATCAGTAAGGTCTTCGGACATCTTTTTCGTCAGGGTCGTAACAAAAACACGTTCATTTTTCTCAATACGTTTGTTAATTTCACCAACTAGGTCGTCAATCTGTCCCATTACCGGGCGAACCTCAACTGTTGGGTCAAGTAACCCAGTCGGTCGAATAATTTGCTGAGCAACGTGGTCTGTCTGTTCCATTTCATATGGGCCTGGGGTTGCAGACATATATACAACTTGATTAACATGTTGTTCAAATTCTGGTAGTTTTAATGGTCGATTGTCAAGAGCACTTGGTAAGCGGAACCCATAATCAATTAACATTTGTTTCCGCGCTCGGTCCCCGTTATACATTCCCCGTACTTGCGGCATGGTTTGGTGGGATTCATCAACAACTAATAAGAAATCTTTAGGGAAGAAATCTAATAAGGTATAGGGAGGTTCGCCGGGCTTTCGACCATCCATGTAACGCGAATAATTCTCAATTCCATTGGTATAGCCCATCTCACGCATCATTTCAATATCATAAGTTGTCCGTTGTTGAATTCGCTCTGCTTCAAGAAGCTTTCCCTCATCAGTAAACTTCTTTACTTGTTTCTTCATATCAGCTTCAATTTGTGGCAATGCCCGATCCATGACTTCTTCATTAGTCATAAAGTGAGTAGCCGGGAAGATAGAAACATGGTCCCGGTCACCAATCACTTCGCCTGTCAGCGCATCAACTTCACGAATCCGATCAATCTCATCCCCAAAAAATTCAATTCGCAATGCTCGTTCATCACGCGACGCCGGAAAGATTTCAACTACATCGCCACGAACGCGGAAACGCCCCCGTTGAAAATCAATATCATTGCGATCAAATTGAATATTAACCAGTTCAGTCAACAATCGATCACGTTCAATTTCTTGACCAACGCGCAAAGAAAGAACACTATTTTGGTATTCTCGAGGATCCCCTAATCCAAAAATACTAGAAACAGAGGCAACGACAATTACATCATTTCGTTCCAGTAAGGAAGTGGTGGCAGAGTGCCGCAACTTATCAATCTCATCATTAATTGACGCATCTTTTTCAATATAAGTATCACTAGATGGAACATATGCTTCCGGTTGATAGTAGTCATAGTAGGAAACAAAATATTCAACCGCATTGTGAGGGAAGAATTTTTTCATTTCACCATAGAGCTGTCCAGCTAAAGTTTTATTATGGGAAAGAATCAAAGTTGGCTTATTAACATTGGCAATCACATTTGAGATTGTAAATGTTTTTCCTGTTCCTGTTGCTCCTAATAAGATTTGAGCTTTTTCACCATCTTCAATCCCCTTTGTCAATTGATTAATTGCTTGGGGCTGATCGCCGGTTGGTTTGTACTCTGACACTAGTTCAAATTTTTTATCTGGTTGCCGGTAAATCAATTAATTATGCCGAAAGTAACCAAAGTAAAATTGTAAGCCCGCGGCAACAACATTAATCCAATTCAAACAAATAAACCACGGAACAAGATTAGCATTATCAAAATGGGTTACTCCATAAAATACAGAAAAACCACCAATAATCGCAATAAGATTAAGCCAAGCACAGAGGCGCCGCATTACAATGTCTCTTGGTCGACTCAATTCCCAGATAATATCAACGATTAGCCACAATACTAAAATTGCAAATGTTCCTGCAAATAAACTTGGTGTCATTTATTGTTGAATAATTTGCGTAGTAATAATTGCTAATTGGTTTTTAGCATTACCATCTGCATTATCTTTTAATAATTCTGGTAAAATCTTCTTAAGGAAATACTGGACACTAGCCATATCACGAAAATCCATAATTGCCGTCAAGCTCGACTTATAAATATCCATATAAACTGGTTCAGGATTACCTTTTTGGATCTCACCAAATGATTCATACATAAGATCAATCTTATCAGCAACCGCGAGGATTTTACCTTCTAAAGTATCATCTTTCCCTTCCGCAAATCGTCGTTCATAAGCTGCCCGGAACTCAGCCGGAATTTCAGATTGAATAAAGTTTTCTGTTAATGATTTATCAACCCGCGCCAGCATTGAGCGCAATTCAGGGGTAGCATACTTTACCGGTGTTTTGATGTCACCAATAAATCGCTCTGTATAGTCATGATTAAGAGCTTTTTCATATAAAGAACGCCAATCAATTTCATTTCCGGCTTGTTCTTCAATATCACCAAGCATTTGTGCTGCTTGCGTTACTTTAAATGAATGGGCAGCCACATTGTGTTCCTCAAATTTAAAATATCCTGGAGCACGGTTAATCATTTCGAGGTCGCTTAAACTTTTCAGATATTCATGCATTCCCACTTATTCAGCAAACTCTTGTAAAGCCTTTTCGAAATCAGCTAATTTTTCATTTGCCTTATCTAAGGTATCAGCACTTGTACCAATGTAGAACTTAAGCTTTGGTTCAGTTCCCGATGGACGAATAGCAATCCAAGTATCATCATCAAGAATGTAACGCAATACATTTGATTCTGGGATACCTAATTCACTTACTTCGCCATCAGCTGTAGTTTTAGTCCCATTAGCGAAGTCTTCAGTAACTACTACTTGATGACCGGCAAAATGAGTTGGGGCTTCTTCTCTGAACTTCTTCATTAAAGCCTTAATCTTAGCTGGGCCATCAACACCAGCATAAGTATTAGCAATTGTCTTTTCGCGGAAGTAGCCGTACTTCTTAAACAATTCTTGTAAGCCATCGTAAAGGGTCATGTTACGACTACGGTAATAAGCGGCAACCTCAGCAAGTAAAGTTAAGGATTGGATAGCATCCTTGTCACGAACAAATGGCTTAATAAGGTAACCATAACTTTCTTCAAAACCAAACATAAAGGTATGATCAGCTTTTCCAGTCTCATATTGATGAATTTGGTCAGCGATCCACTTGAAACCAGTTAAAACATTGATCATCTCAACGCCGTAACTTTCTGCGATCTTAGCAGCGAAGTTAGTAGAAACAATTGATTTTACCGCAGCAGCATTCTTTGGTAAGGTTCCCGCTTGTTTATGCGCTTCAAGAATGTAGGCAAGCATGATAGAAGCAATTTGATTACCAGTTAGCAATTGATATTCACCATCTGGTTGACGAACTGCACATCCAAGCCGGTCAGCATCAGGGTCCGTGGCGATCAACACATCTGCATCAACTTTTTTGCCAAGGGCAATGGAACGAACAAATGCTTCTGGGAATTCTGGATTAGGATGTTCCAAACCAGGGAAATCACCATTTGGTTGTGCTTCAGTTGGTTCCATTTCATAATTTGTAAAACCAGCTTGACGCAATGCCCGTTCACCAAGCATTCGGCCAGTTCCACATAATGGGGTAAAGACAAATTTCATATCTTTACCGTATTCCTTGGCTAATTCAGGGTTAACAGTTACACCCTTAGCATTAGCAAGGTATGCAGCATCAACATCTTCACCCATGATTGTTTCCAAACCATTGTCAAGCATTTCTTGTTCATCAGCTAAAGCAATGTCAAAAATATCATCAATCTTACGGATGTAACCTGTCATCATGTCAGATTCTTTAGGTGGCATCTGTCCGCCATCTTCACCGTAAATCTTGTAACCATTGTATTCCTTAGGGTTATGACTAGCGGTAATCATGATTCCCGCATAAGTCCCCATGTGACGAACTGCAAATGACAATTCAGGCGTTGGGCGTAAATTATCATAGATGTAAACCTTAATCCCATGAGCACCTAATACACGAGCAGCATCATGAGCAAATTTACGGGAGTTGTGCCGAGAATCGTAACCAATAGCGACTCCTCGTTTTTTAATATCATCACCCAATGAATCCATTAAAGTTGCCAAACCTTCAGTTGCTTGACGGACAGTGTAAACATTCATCCGGTTAATTCCTGGTCCCATTAGTCCCCGCATTCCTGCAGTTCCGAATGATAATGGACCGTAAAAGGCATCTTCAATTTCTTTATCGTCGCTCATTGCAGCTAATTCTTGCTTTAAGTCTGATTCAAGATCTGTTCGTTCTTGCCAAACCTTATAAGTATCTTTCCAGCTCACTTACCACGGCTTGGAAATTGAAATATGAGGCAGAAATTCTTGCTGTTTTTGCCGCTGGATTTGCCGTTGCTTAACACGTTGAGAATATGTTGCCATTAACGTCTTTTGCTCTTCAGTTTCCGGAATTAATTTATTAAATGCCGTTTGTTTTTCAGGATCAAGAATTACAAAAGTCATAAAACAATAAAAGCCGAGGAAACGTTCACCGGTCATCAAGTGCTCACCAATTACTTTTGTAAATACTTCAATTGATCGCTTCCCAAAGCCGGTAACGTATGCCTCCATACACATTGAATCTTGAAGGTCAAATGGTCGCAGAAATTGGATCTCATCCATTGATACTGTTGCAACTGTTGTTCGAGCTACTCGCATTGCTGCTACCGAGGCTTGACCATCAATTAATTCCAAGATTCGTCCCCCGTATACTGTCCCGTGTTCGTTTAAATCTGAATTACGAATCCGATGAATTGACACCGCTAATGTATCATTACATTTGATTGCACCCATTTAACGATTATTGTTGGATTTTTGAAATTCAGCAACCGGTCCCAGATAATTACTATTAATTCCTAGCCATTTTTTATTAATCCGTCGTAAGGTACCATCTTTTTGAAGAACCCCAAGAGCATAGTTAATTTTATTAATAAGCGTCCGGTCCCCCTTCCTCATTCCAATCGCAACCCGGTCTGCAGGATAAGCAGATGCTGAAATCAATTTATAATTATTATTATTTGCAATGTGGGTCGCATAATAGCCGGCATAGACAGTCCCGGCAAGTACTCCTTGTGTGCGGCCTGCTTGCAGATCCATGAAAGCACTCGAGTTATCTTGATAAAGAATTGGCTTCTGTCCTTTAACTAGTTTCTTCAATACTTGGGGATATTTGTCAAAATCAGTTTGAGCAGTTGAGCTTTCTTGAATTCCCAACGTCTTTCCTTTCATATCCGCGAAATTTTTAATTTTACTATCTTTTCGTACCACCAATGATTGGCCAGATAGCTCATAAACTCTGCTAAATGCAATTCGTTTTTGTCGGGAAGGAGTAGCTGTATAACCGTTCCAAATACAATCAATTGTGCCATTTTTTAATTCGGTTTCCTTCATTGACCAATCAATTGACTGAAAATCAGCTTTTAATCCTAAAACTTTCGCAACTGCGCGAGATAAATCAACATCATAACCAACCAATTGACCGTTCTTTTTTCGAAAATCCATCGGAACAAAGGTATCATCAACCCCGATAAGTAATGTTCCCCGCTTCTTTATTCTTTCCCACGTATCTGTGTGGTTTGCCCGGTAATTCTCATTTTGAATCTTAAAGCCACTTGCAAAAACAATTAAAGGTAAAAGCAATATTAAAACTAATCCGAAATTAATTATCTTTTTCTTCATTTAACTACTAGCCTGTTCATCGTCTTTAGTATTATTCAAATATTGTTTAGCAATTTCAACGTAAGCTTGCTGAGCCGTTAAATAATCATCAAGCGCAATACGTTCATCAATTTGGTGTGATAACTTTTCAATCCCTGGTCCGTATTCAATTATTGGAAAATTGTGATTGTCTAAAACATAGCGGGATGCATCCGTTGCCCCATGAGAAATCACTACATCCGGTTGCCTGCCGCTAACCTTTTTAATTGCCGTTTGAGCAAGTGCAATGAAGCGATCTTGCTTATTTGTAACCACTGGCATAAAACTAGCAACTATCTTTAGTTTTAATTCAACCCCTGTCTCCTTGTTTAACTCATCAATGATTGATTGTAGTCTTTTTCCTGTTTCCCGATTATCACATTCTGGAATCGTGCGAACATTCCCCTTCAAATATGCGTAATCAGGAATTGAATTTAACTGCTCTCCACCATGAAAGACAGTCACACTATGAATTAATTTTCCTAGGGTGGGACTTACTGCTGCATCGTCAAACGCCCGTGATTCTTTATTGATAAATTTCACTAGATTTGTAACAGCATTAATTCCCAATTCTGGTTGCGAACTATGAGCCAATTTTCCACAAGACTCAACAATATAATCAAAAGAGCCACAGTGAGCATATTCAATTTGGCCAGTAGTTGCTTCCCCAATTACCATCACATCAACATCATGAACGTACCCTTTATCAGTCATTTCAAGAGAACCTTGACCACCAACTTCTTCATCAACAGTGGCAATCAAGCGAACCTTTCCATGTTTTGGCAAACCTGCTTCTTTAAGCTCAATTAAAGCACCCACCATGGCTGCCAATCCCGACTTCATATCAACTGCTCCCCGACCATAGATTTTACCGTCTACTAATTGGCCAGCAAATGGTGGATATGTCCATTTTTGGAAATCACCTGCAGCTACCGTATCTAAATGTCCAGAAAGAGCGAGTACCGGCCCCTTTTCATCACCAATCTCCGCAATTAAATTGGTGCGATTGGGTGCAAAAGGAACTAATTCACAGGAAATATGATGATCTTCTAAGGTCCTTTTAATATAACTTGCTTCGTCCTTTTCGTTACCATTTACTGTATTAATCTGAATTAACTTCTGTAATAGTTTTATTTTTTCATCATTTTCCAATTAATCTATCGATTTAATGTATTGATAAACTTGCTGGCCAGCAATCGCTCCATCACCAACAGCTGTTGCAACCTGTCGTAATGGTGTTTCACGAACGTCCCCAATGGCAAAAATACCTGGTACTGCTGTCCGCATTCGCTCATCAGTCTTTACCCAGCCTTGATCATCAAGAATATCTAAATTCTTAAAAGCAGCGGTCTTTGGGAAATTACCAACATAAATGAAGACACCATCTGCAGCCATTTCACCATCTTCACCAGTCTTATTATTATGAGTTTTAACACCTGTTACTTTAATATCATCCCCAACAATTTCAGTCACACTAGTGTTATAAACAAACTCAATCTTGTCATTATTCATCGCTTCTGCTTGAATAATTGGTTCAGCCCGGAGCTCATCACGACGAACAAGCACTGTTACTTTGGAGGCTAATTGCGTTAAGTAAACTCCCTCTTCAACAGCTGCATCACCACCGCCAACAACGATTAAATGCTTTCCCTTAAAGAAGGCTCCATCACAAACCGCACAGTATGAAACACCACGGCCACCAAATTCTTCTTCTCCTGGAACATTGAGGTGGCGCTGATCAGAGCCAGTAGCGATAACAACCGCCTTTGCAGTATATGTTTCATCCATGTCAGTAGTGATCTTCTTTAAGTCACCATCAAGTTCTACTTTAGTTACTGTTCCATAAGCATATTCTGCGCCAAACTGAGTTGCACCTTCATACATTTGTTGGGCAAGTTCAGGGCCCTTCACACTCTTGAATCCTGTGTAATTTTCAACTTCAGCAGTATTATTCAAGTTTCCGCCGTAAATTCCACGATCAAGCATCAAGACAGATAGGTTTGCTCGTGATGCATACATCGCTGCGGTCATTCCACCTGGCCCAGCACCGATGATTACAACATCATATTGCTTATTTTCAGCCATCTAAAACACCCCGTTTCCGTTTGCTGGTACCATTACATGATCCGTATCTTTGACATAAGTGATTCGGCTAGTATCAACGTTATGATTAAGGACCTCAGCAATGTGCATAATTGTAATATGAGAGCCATCACGGCGACGGTTAATTCGTCCACCAATATTCATTAAACATGTTTGCTCGCAAGCAATAAGAATATGTGCTTTCGTCTTCAAAACATTATTTGCTTTATCATCAACCATCGCTTCAGAGAGAAGGGGTTCTTTAGCAGAGAATGTTCCACCAAAGCCACAACATAATTGAATGTTATGAAGGGGAATAAGCTCAAGTCCTTTAACATGTTCAAGTAGAACGATGGGGGCTGTCCGTTCACCAAGAAGACGGGTCATGTGGCAAGAACGGTGAAAGGTTGCTGTATCATCTAGTTCTGCACCACAATCAAGAATACCGAGAACCCGGTAAATAAATTGCGTTAGTTCAAAAGATTTATCATAAAGAATTTGCGCTTTCTTCGAATACTCTGGATCATCTTTGAAAATGTTCTTGTATTCATGAAGCATGGCAACACATGATCCAGAAGGCCCAACAATATAATCGGCGTCAATACTTAAAAGGGCATCGAGTTGATTTTTAAATGTAGCAATTGTTTCACGATCATAACCGCTATTATAAGTTGGTTGTCCGCAGCAAATTTGTTTATCGGGGAAAAATGTTTCGCAGCCAAAACGTTGGAGAAGTTCAACCGTTGCCTTTCCGACACCTGGATAAAGCAGATCAACAATACAAGTAGAAAAAATACAGACTTTCATACATGCGTGCATTAATTGGATGCACTTCGCCTCCTTAAAAATCGAAAAAATATAATTGCTTATCATTCAGTCATTTTCTTGCTCCTCCTCTTCTTCGTAATGACGATACCAATGCCGGAAGTTTTGGTGGTACTTTGGTGGAACAGCAAGATCACGAACATCTACCCAGCCATGAGCTAGTTTAGGAGCAATTGCGGGAAGGTGGTTAATTTTACCATCTGGATAAAGGTTCTTAATGTCTTTAGGAGTTGTCTTCTTGCCAAATGGCTCAAGAGCAATATGAGCAAATCGCATTGCATCATTAAAAAGCGTAGGGGAGCTCGTACCTTTACCAACTGCCTTCAAAAGAGCATTCGAAGGACTGTGATCTAAATGAAGTTCATCCATTTCTACATAACGGTGATGACGGATTAACTCATGAAGGGGAATTTTAACAGGACAAGTTTCCGTGCAAGCAGCACATAAACTACATGCATATGGCAATTCCTTGAATTCTTGATAACCGCCTAAAATCGGCGAAAGAACTTCACCCATTGGTCCAGGATAAATCGATCCATAGCCCTTTCCACCGACTTGCCGGTAAACGGGGCAAACGTTTAAGCAAGAACCACAACGAATACATTGCAGCATTGGTTCAAAGTCAGTGTTAAGCATCTTAGAACGACCATTATCGACTATTACAACATAGAAGTCATCTGGTCCATCTGCTTCATCCGCTTCTTTACCTTTTGAGAAAGTACAGTAACTAGTTAGTTTTTGACCAACTGCACTTCGACATAAAACATTGTCAAGGACTTCTGCTTCTTTCAAACTTGGCACAATTCGTTCCATCCCCATGACTACAACCTGGGTTTTAGGAATGGCCATACTAATATCGGCATTTCCTTCGTTGGTAACAAGGTTAATCATTCCATTATCAGCAATCGCAAAGTTACAGCCAGTAATGCCAAAGTCTGCTTGCATAAAGTAATTACGGAGATAGTGACGGACAAACCTAGCCATATGTTCAGGATCATTGTCACCGTCATAACCAAGCTTTTCAAATACTTTTTGAATTTGATTGCGGTTTTTATGCAGCGTGGGGAAAACAATATGTGTTGGTTCATCCCAATTATCTTCTTGCAAAATAAATTCAGCTAAATCTGTTTCCATTAATGAAAGTCCGGGGATTGTGAGTAATTCTTTATCCAATCCAATTTCAGTAGTCACCATTGACTTAGATTTAACAACATGATGAACGTTTTTCTTGATTGCCAATTGTTTGATAAAGGCACTTGCTTCGTTACCATCCTTGGCAAAGAAAACATGACCACCATTTTTTTGAACATTATCGCTGAATTCTTCAAGGTAATCCGGGAGATGCTTAATGACGTGTTGACGAATTTCAGCAGAAAGATCACGCCAGCCTTCCCAGTGTCCTAATTGACGCCGTGCTTCAGTTCGTTTTTGAAATTGAGCGTCTTGTGCTTTAGCAACTGATGCCCGCATAAATTTATCGGCTTCTGCGTCTTTAATTCGTTCAGTAAAAGGCTTATCGCTTGTGGCTATTCCCATTTACATATCTTCAACAACTACATATTCCATATCAAGTGGGCCGTGAACACCAACGATTAACACCATTTCAATATCACCAGAATTGGATGGGCCGGTAATAAAGTTGATGTTTGATGTTTGTAAACTACCATCCTGAATTGCCTTTTGATAATAATCCATTGCTTGCCGTGAACGTGGTAAAATTTTGCTTTTTGGCACAATAGCTAGGTAATGAGTTGGAAGAAAATGAAACATCCGTCCTTGTTGTGGGTAGGTCGCAACTGTTACGGTCCCTGACTCAGCTAATAGAAAGTCCGCAAAGCCAATTGCTCCATCACTGTTATTTGCATTTACAATGTTTTGCCGCCCAAATTCAGGTTCCCAATAGTAAATAGGATCTACTCGTAAATTATCTTGCCATTTCCCCAATGAATAATCTTGCCATTTTTCTTCATCAAAGGAGGGAAGCATTAAACTTTTAATCTCCTTTTCTTGGATAAAATCATTAAGAGTGTGGCCAAGATCGGCTGATTTAACAACATGGAAATCAACATGAACTTCTTCGCTATTTTTGCGTGCAAGTTCAAGAAGTTCATCTTGGCTTTTTCCAGCAAGGGTAGTTTCTGGAAGATTATTAACGGGGACAAATGGATTTTCACCAAGCGTATGGCGAGGACGATTGGCAGCCTTTGCAATTCGATTTAAGAAGTCTTCTTGATTTTTAGCGGTGTTTGCTTCTTGTAAGTAATCAGTCATTTACTTCTTAGAATTATTTTGCTTATCTTCAGCAGCAAGCTTTGCGCCTAATTCCTTAATGTATTCACGCAATTCTTCTTTAACTTGTGGGTGTTCCAAACCATATTCAATGTTTGTCTTAACCCAGCCGAACTTATTACCAACATCGTAACGGTCACCCTTGTATTCACGAGCGAATACCCGTTGAGTTTGGTTCAAAGTATCAATTGCATCAGTTAATTGAATTTCGCCGCCCTTACCTGGCTTAGTCTTTGCTAATACATCAAAGATTTCTGGAGTAAAGACATACCGACCAATAATTGCTAAATCACTTGGTGCGTCTTTAGGAGCTGGTTTTTCAACGAAGCTAGTTACGTTATAAAGCCCTGGCGTAACTTCCTTGCTAGGGTTAATTACACCATACTTTGCAGTATCTTCATGTGGAACCCGCATAACTGCAAGAGTAGATGCGCCAGTTTGGTTATAACTTTCAATTAATTGCTTCGTTAAAGCTTCATTCTTGTTGTTAATGTTATTAAGGTCATCCCCAAGCATAACAACAAACGGTTCATCCCCGATAAAATCACGAGCAGTTAAAACAGCGTCCCCTAAACCACGTGGGTGAGATTGACGAATGAAGTAAATATTAACATCAGTTGTTTCTTCAACCATCTTTAACATCTCGTCCTTGTGCTTTGAACGAAGATTATCTTCCAGCTCTGGATTAGAGTCAAAGTGGTCTTCAATAGACCGCTTATTCTTTCCATCAACAACAACAATATCTTCAATTCCTGATTTGCGCGCTTCTTCAACAATAAATTGAATTGTTGGCTTATCAACAATTGGTAACATTTCCTTTGCCAATGCCTTTGTTGCAGGAAGAAAACGAGTTCCTAAACCAGCAGCAGGAATAATGGCTTTTCTAACACGTTTCATTTATTCGTTTTCTGAAGTAAGATCTCGGTCCATTAACTGAGAAATTGCAGTTTTGATATCTTCACCTTCATACAAAACACGGTAAAGAGCTTCGGTAATTGGCATCTGTACTTGCCGTTTACGACTTAATTCATAAGCGGCCTTAGTGGTATAGACCCCCTCGATAACCATTCCCATATTATCAATTACATCTTGAAGCTTTTTTCCTTGTCCCAATTGATAGCCAGCACGCCAATTTCGAGAATTTTTACTGGTAGCAGTAACAACAAGGTCACCAACACCAGAAAGACCAATAAAAGTCATTGGGTTAGCACCAAAAGCAACCCCCAGCCGACGAATTTCTGCAAGCCCACGAGTAATCAAAGCTGCTCGTGCATTATCATGGTAGCCAAGGCCTTGGATAGCTCCAGCACCAATTGCAATAATATTCTTTAAGGCTGCTCCAAATTCCGCACCAATTACATCGTCGTTAGTATAAACACGGAAATAAGAATTACTAAATAACTTCTGCGCCTTTTTAGCACTAGTTAGGTCCTCACAAGCTGCAGTTACAGCTGTCATATCTTTAATTGCCACATCTTCAGCATGACTCGGACCTGATAAAACAACAATTGCCTGACGATTTTCAGGAGAAATATCTTCACTAAGCATTTCTGATGGCCGCTTATATGTATTTTGTTCTAGGCCTTTTGTTGCGTGAATAATTAACGGTTTTTGGTGTAATTCAGTCAAAATTGTGTTTAATTTCTTAGCAACCTCACGAAGACCCTTTGTTGGAATCACAATCAGTATCACGCTGGCACCCTTAACAGATTTTTTCATGTCTGTTGTTGCTGTTAATTTAGTAGAATAAACAAAATCTTTCATATAGCGAGGATTTGTATGTTCAGTATTTAATTGCTTAACTTGTTCCTCATTACGAGACCATAATGTAACATCGTGGCCATTTTCTGTAAGCATGTTTGCTAAAACACTGCCCCACGAACCAGCACCTAAAACAGCAATTTTTTCTGCCATTTAATTTTTGTTTATTCCGTTATCATACCACGGAATATTTTTATGACGTCGAACTATTAGTATTACTAATGCACTAACAAAAAACACTACAGAAAGTAACTGTGAAATGCGAATATTTCCGAGCATTAAACTATCAGTCCGCATACCTTCAATAAAGAAACGTCCAAATGCATACCACATTACATAGGTTAAGAAAATTTCACCACGACGAAATAAATGTTTGCGATGACGAAGTAACATTAGTAATGCAAAGCCAGTTAAATCCCATAGTGACTCATATAAGAACGTTGGAATTCGATAGTGACCACCAATATACATTTGGTTTATTATCCAATTTGGAATATGCTGAGCCATTAAATGCGCCCGTGTCGTAATATCACCAAATGCCTCTTGATTCATAAAGTTACCCCACCGGCCAATTCCTTGAGCCATAATAAGGGTTGGGGCAATGATGTCCATCATCAGCCAACTAGATAAATGACGGTAATGGCAAAAGACAAGTAAAACAATAAAGCCTCCTAAAATCGCTCCATATATCGCAATTCCACCATCCCAGATAGCAATAATCTCACTTGGATGCTGAGAATAATAGCTCCACTGAAATACTACATAGTAAATTCGTGCGCAAATTATCGCAATTGGGAGCGCCCATAAAAGATAATCATAAAAATCATCTTCAGAAATTCCTTCTCGCTTTCCTTCGCGAACGGCTAACAAGAGAGCCAAAACTACCCCGCTAGCAATAATGACGCCATACCAGTGAATAGTAAATGGACCAGCTTGGAAAGCAATTGGGTTTAAAGCGGCTTTTATTCCTGGATTAATCATCTAGTTTGCCGACCCCTTGTTATTTTTACTATCACGTTCTGAATTCTGCTTAATCAACTGGTTAAGGTTTCGATCAAATGTTTCAGTCGCATCATAGCCCATTGTCTCGGCCCGATAATTCATTGCAGCTGATTCAATAATAATCGCTAAATTACGACCAGTTTTAACCGGGACAGAAACTTTAGGCACAATAACGCCTTGAATTATTTGAGTATCTCCACGATCACCAAGACGATCAAACTGTACATCTGGAGTCCACGTTTCAAGATGTACAATTAAACTGATTTGATCAGAAGGCATAATTGCTCCTGTTCCATAAAGCGTAGAGACATCAATAATCCCAATCCCACGAATTTCCATTAAGTGTTTTAAAATTTGCGGAGCAGTCCCTACCAAGGTCTGTTCGTCACGAGCGTAAACTTCTACCCGATCATCAGCAATCAGTCGGTGCCCACGACGAACAAGTTCCAACGCGGTCTCACTCTTACCCACTCCCGAATCACCAGTAATGAGTACTCCAACCCCACTGATATCAACTAATACACCGTGGAGAGATTTTCGTGGTGCCAAACGTTCAAGCAAGTAAGAAGTCATGTTACTTAATATTTGGGAAGAGGTTAAATGCGTTCCTAAGATTGGAATTTTTGCATCTTCCGCCGCCTTCTTTAGCTCCTTAGGAATTGGCAGATTAGTTGAGATAACAAAACATGGTGTTTGTGGCATACACATTTTTGTCATGTACTCCTCACGTTGCTCATGAGTTAAGTCTTTAGCAAATGAGGTTTCGGTGATTCCTAACAGCTGAATCCGTGCTGCGGGGTAATGCTTAAAATATCCCGCAAATTCAAGTGCTGGCCGTGAAATGTCACTAGTTGTTATCTTACGTTGGAGGTAATCTTCTCCTTGTAAGACTTTCAACCGGACCTTATCAACTAATTCTTGCACCGTTACATTGTTTGGCATTTACAATCTATCCTCGTGACTTGTAATAACTGCATTGAAAATTGCCATAATAATCGCAATCAACATTGCAGAACCAAATGACGAAAAATGAAAGTTTGCCGACCCGACAAGCATCGATGTTAGTTGTAGCATAATTCCATTAATTACAACACTAAAAAGGCCCAGGGTCAAAATATTAATCGGCAACGATAAAATTACTAAAATTGGCTTAATAGCAACGTTCAAAATTGCTAAAACAAAGCTTGCCAATGGTGCAATCCAAGCACTTGTAATATAAAACATCCCTGTTCCGGCAAATAAACCAGCAAGGGCAATAAAAAGGATTGTATCAATCAATACTCTTTTCCAAAATTCCATTCATGATCTTCCATTTCTTTTAATGTCTTTTTCCTCGACATTCGTTAAAGTCCGCCGAGAACGTTGGTGAGGCTGTTGAGATGTTTTTTGTGATTCACTGAAAGACTTTAAAAATCCTAGTAAATCGGGATTTTGCGGATCAGCAGGCATTATTATTACCAAAATAATATAGATAATAATGCCTGGAACAAAACCGGTAAAAATAGTCAGTAAGACATATAAAGTACGTAAAATATTTGGCTGAATCTTAAAGTACTGGCCAATTCCACCAAATACACCAGCTATCATTCGATCTGATCCTGAGCGAGTTAATCTTTTATGTTGACTTTCGCGCACTTATTGAGGATTCTTTTGACTAAGTTTCCACTGTAGGAAAGCATCAATAAATGGATCAAGGTCCCCGTCCATTACAGCTTGTCCATTATGGGTTTCATAACCTGTTCGATTATCTTTGACTAGAGTGTATGGATGAAAAACATATGAACGAATTTGAGAACCCCAACCGATATCAAGTTGTTCGCCCTCAATTTCCGCCCGCTTTTTAGCTTTCTTTTCTTCTTCTAGTTCATACAACTTTGATTTTAACATATTCATTGCAGTAACTCGGTTTTGAAGTTGGGATCGTTCAGCTTGAGAAGAGGTTACAATCCCGGTTGGAATATGCGTAATCCGAACAGCAGATTCTGTTTTATTAATATGTTGACCACCAGCACCACTAGACCGGAAAGTATCAACTCGTAAATCTGATGGATCAATATCAACCTCAACACTATCATCCAACTCCGGCATTACGTCAACCGAAGCAAATGATGTATGACGCCGACCAGCCGCATCAAATGGGGAAATACGAACAAGCCGATGGACTCCCTTTTCACTACGAAGATAACCAAACGCATTATGCCCTTTAATTAGCAGTGTAACACTCTTGATACCCGCTTCATCACCGGCTTCATAACTCGCTGTTTCAACGGAGAAACCATGCTGTTCACCCCAACGAATATACATCCGCAGAAGCATTTCACCCCAATCTTGGGCTTCAGTACCACCTGCTCCCGGATGAATTTCTAAGATAGCATTCTTAGCGTCATACTCCCCATCAAGAAGTTGCGTTAAGCGATACTGTTCTAAAGCCTTTTGTGTATTTGTAAATGATGCTTCGAAATCTTTTTGTAAATCATCGTCCGGTTCAACCGCGAGCAATTCAAGCGACGTTTCAAGATCGCTAATCTGATCACGTAAATTCACAAAAGTATCCCGTTTTTCTTTTAAAATATTATTTTCCGCAATGACCTTCTGTGCCTGCTCATTATCATTCCAAAAGTCTGGTTGAGCCATTTAACGTGTTACATTTTGCCGAATTTCTGACTTCATGAAGAGTCGAGTAGTTTCATACTCAATATCAGCAATCATTTGTTCAAACATGTGATAACCAGCAGTTTGGTATTCAACCAATGGATTTAATTGTCCATATCCACGTAAACCAACTGACTGCCGGAATTGGTCCATGATATCAATGTGATCAGTCCAGTGTGAGTCAACCACCCGCAAAATAACAACCTTTTCAAATTCAAGCATTTGTGCTGGATCATAAAGTTGTTTTTGCTTTTCCTTATAAACTCCCTGGGCAAATTTCATCAAGTAATCTACCATTTCTTGAGGTGATTTACCTTCTAGATCCTTAACTGTGATGGTATCAGGCTTGATTAAGACTTCTTCTGCAAAGTCAACAATTCCTTGTAAATCCCAATCCTTCTTGTCACCAAGAGTATGTTGATCAACTTCACGCTGGATTGTCCGTCTAAACATTGGCATAAGAACCCACTTCAGCGACTTATCTTCAGTGATAATTTGTTGTCGCTCTTTATAAATGATTTCACGCTGTTCACGCATAACATCATCATATTGAAGAACATTCTTCCGTGAATCGTAGTTGTTACCTTCAACTCGCTTTTGTGCTGATTCAACCTGGTGAGTCAAGAAACGACTTTTAATGACAGCATCTTCATCATTAACTTTCATCCGCTCCAAGAAGGCTTTGATCCGGTCTCCACCAAATCGCTTCATTAAATCATCTTCAAGCGATAGGTAGAATTGTGATAATCCCGGATCACCCTGTCGTCCAGAACGTCCACGAAGCTGATTATCAATCCGCCGTGATTCATGTCGTTCAGTACCAATAACTGCTAGTCCGCCAATTTCACGAACGCCAGGGCCTAACTTAATATCTGTTCCCCGTCCCGCCATGTTGGTAGCGATAGTTACTGCACCTTTTTGACCGGCATTTTTAACAATTTCCGCTTCCTTAGCGTGATTCTTAGCGTTTAAGACAACATGCGGAATATTCTCTTTATCAAGCAGTTGGGATAAGTATTCAGAGGTTTCAACGGCGACTGTCCCAACTAGGATTGGTTGCCCTTTAGCATGAAGTTTTTTAATCCGATCGACAACAGCTGCAAACTTACTTTGTAACGTTGGGTAAAGCAAATCGGGCTCATCTTTTCGCTGAACTGGACGGTTAGTTGGGATAGTAATAGTTTCCATATTGTAAATTTCACGAAATTCTTCTTGTTCAGTTTTAGCAGTACCAGTCATCCCCGCCAGTTTGTTATACATCCGAAATAAGTTCTGGTATGTAATGTTAGCCATTGTCTTGTTTTCTTCTTGAATCTCTACGCCTTCTTTGGCTTCAATAGCTTGGTGAAGACCATCAGAGAAACGTCGACCTTCCATTACACGTCCAGTAAAGGAATCAACAATTAATACTTCACCATCTTGAACCACATAATCTTTATCCAAAAGCATGATGTAGTTAGCACGCAACGCCTGATCCAAGTGGTGGGTCAGCGCAGTATTTTCTGTATCATATAGGTTCTTTAAGTTGAAGTATTTTTCAGCTTTTTTAATTCCTTCATCAGTTAATGAAACTGTCTTCGATTCAAGATCAATCTTATAATCAACATCTTTCTTTAACTGCTTAACAAACCGATCAGTCTGTTTGTATAACTTAGAAGTGCCCGTTCCTGGTCCTGAAATGATTAACGGTGTTCGCGCTTCATCAATTAAAATTGAATCCACTTCATCAACTAAAGCATAGTTTAAACCACGTTGGACTTGGTCTTCTTTGTAAACAGCCATGTTATCACGAAGGTAATCAAATCCAATTTCACTATTAGTGGAATACATAATATCAGCTTTATATGCTTCTCGTTTTTGATCAGGGCTCATCTCTGAGTTGTTAATACCAACAGAACATCCAAGCCAATTATAAAGCTGTCCCATTTCGGTAGCATCACGCTTTGATAAGTATTCATTAACAGTAATAACATGAACACCTTTTCCAGAAATCGCATTAAGATAAACCGGCATTGTAGCAGTTAATGTCTTACCTTCACCAGTCCGCATTTCTGCAATATTACCTTCGTGGAGAACAATCCCCCCCATGATCTGGACATGGAATGGATATAGTCCTAAGACCCGCTTAGCACCTTCACGAGAAACTGCGAATGCTTCTGGCAACATATGATCCAAGGATTCACCCTTTTTATAACGTTCCCGAAATTCATCAGTTTTTGCCTGAAGCTGTTTATCAGTTAGTTCAGACATTGGTTTAGCATAACTCTCGACTTTATTTGCTATTTTGTTAATTCGCCGTAATTCACGACGATCGCTTTCAATCCATTTTTTTAGAATATTGGCCATCTATTCAGCTTCAATCAAGCCATAACGACCATCATTACGACGGTAAACAATGCTTGTACCATTAGTTTCAGCATCTTGGAAGATAAAGAAATTGTGTCCAAGCATATCCATTTGAAGGACAGCTTCTTCAGGATCCATTGGCTTTAATGAAACTTGCTTCGTCCGTACAATCTTTAATTCATCATCTTGTCCATCTGTTCCATCATTATCAGATGGGATGAATTCAAGGTTCTTTAAGCCCTTTTCACGTGACTTACGGTTAACCTTCGTCTTGTACTTCCGGATTTGCCGTTCAAGCTTATCAGTAACTAAGTCAATACTTCCATACATATCATTAGAAGTCTCTTCTGCCCGCAACGTTAGGTATGGAAGTGGAATTGTTACTTCAACCTTATACGTCCGGTTTGGATAAACTTTTAAGTTCACGTGGGCGGTAGCTTCAACACTATCTTCAAAGAACTTTTGAAGCTTGCTGATTCGCTTTACAACGTAATCACGAATTGACTCAGTAACTTCGACATTTTCACCACGAATATTGAACTTTAACATTTAACGTGCTAGTGAAACGCTACCAATCTCTTTACAGCCAGCTTGCTTAAAAAGATTTGCCGCATGATACAGTGTCCTTCCTGTAGTATAAACATCATCAACTAAAAGAACCTTTTTATTAATTACTTTTTCTGGTGCATCAAGTATGAATGGCTGTTTAGTTGCAAGTCGCTCTTCCTTTGTCTTGCTTGATTGTGCCACTTTTGAACTTATCTTAGTTCGTAAGATCGATTGGTAAGGTACTTCGCGTAATAGACCAATAACCTGATTAAAGCCACGCGTTTGCATCGTTGTCGACGTTACTGGAATCGGGACAATTAAATCTGCTTTCTGTTCATTAACCACTTTGCTAAGTTCACGCTGAAATACCACGCATAAACGGTAATCGCCATTAAATTTATAACGTTGCATATACTCTTTCATCGCCTCGTTATACCGATATAATCCTCGATGATGCAAGTACCAACCATAAAGTTTCTTCCAAGTCTGACAGTCTGCACATAAGAAACCATTTTTATTAATATTTTCTTTACCGCATCCTGCACATCCGTGATCATCCCAGCGCACTTATTGCACAAAAGACACTCCATCTATCAACCTTTGACCTTTCCGATTCAAGTACTTCACCTGAGAAACAGCTTGATTAACTTGTCGACAATTACAATTGATCCAAAAAATAACCCGCCCAGTTGGTCGACTTTGCGAACGTCCAGCTCGACCAGCAATTTGCACTAATGCGGATGAAGAAAAGACTGGATCATCGGCACCCAAAACATAGACATCAATTTCTGGAAAAGTGACTCCCCGTTCAAGAATAGAAGTCGTAACTAAAAAGTCGTAATCACCATCACGCATTTTTTGGACTTTTTCTAATCGTTCTAGATCACTTGCATGAACAGTAGCAAAGCGGAAAGTTGTAAAAGAATGCCGTAATGCAGCTTCAACCAATGCTAAATCTGCAATATGAGGAACAAATAGCAAAAAGTGATGGCCTTCCTTTAGCGTTTCCTGCAACTGTTGAATAACTTGCGGGGGTAATTGCTGACGTTCTAATCGTCGCCGCCATCCAAAAGCTAGTCTAACTTTTATTTGTGGAAGTAAATGCCCATGATAACGAAGAGGCAAATAATTAACAACTAATCGTTTACTTTTAATTTCTCGCAGCAAAGCATCACCTGGGGTCGCAGTTAAGTAAAGACACCCTCCGTTCTCTTTTATTGCTTGCTTAGTCGCATATAATAACGAAGCATTAGCAGCATACGGAAAGGCATCTACTTCATCAATAATTAAATTATCAAAAGCATGATAGAAACGAAGCAATTGATGGGTTGTGCAAATAGTCAGTTGGGCATAATGATAAGGTAATTCTTGTCGACCATGCAAAAGAGCAATATCACAATTAGCAAAGGCAGCTTTTAAACGGGGAAATAATTCTAAACAAACATCTACTCGTGGAGAAGCTATTCCAATTCTCTCACCACGTTCAATAGCTGCCGCAATACCTGCAAACATCATCTCAGTCTTTCCGGCACCCGTAACTGCCCATAATAATTGTTGGACATGGTCAGCCATTCCCCGGGAAATTTTTTCTGAAGCTTGTTGCTGAAGAGGCGACAATTTCCCTTTCCAGGTTAATACCGGTTCAGTAACCGTAAATTGATTTGGCTCTGGAACATGATAAAATTTATTTAACGTTGAAACGCGTCCAAGATTAATGCAATGCGGACAATAGAACTCGCCTTGTGGCAAAGCGCCCAGCGATTTTGCCGTGACATGATTGCAGCGATAGCATCTGATATTACCAGCGTCAATTCTGATTGTTGGCAGTTCTTGAATTCCTGATTGTTTCACCTCATGACGCGAAGCCAAGACTCGTCTCCCATAATAATTTTCTAGATCCATCTAACCTGAATTTTTTAATACCCGAATTTCGTTAAATCGCTGATCGCCCTCAGTTATTTGAAGCTGGTCGTTAAAACGATTAATGAGCTTCTCTTTGATATCTTTTAAGTCAGTTTCGTTTACATAAATACTTGTTTCAACATTAACCCCGTACTCCTCACTAGCAACCTCAAGATTGTTCTCCTTGAGGTAGTAAAGAAGGAGATCGTGAAGAGCATAGGTAACAGTGATTTTTAGAATTTCTTGCTTGATCCGTTGGACGAGACCAGCCTGGTGGATTGCTTCAGTAGTTGTATTGCTATATGCCCGGATGAGACCACCTGCGCCTAGCTTAATCCCGCCGAAATAACGGGTAACCACTGCTACGACATTGTGGATCTTTGCAAGTTTAAGCGATTCAAGGATCGGAATTCCCGCAGTTCCGCTTGGCTCGCCATTATCACTTTCTCGCTGGATCTGGTCGTTGTCACCAATCATGTATGCAAAACAATTGTGAGTAGCTTTTTTATTAGCTGCTTGAATACTGGCAATAAACTGTTGAGCTTCTTCATCTGAGGAGACACGGGCAATGGAGCAAATAAATCGTGATTTTTTAATTGTTTGCTCATAAGTAGTGTTTTTGGCAATTGTTAAATATGGTTCTGTCATATTTTATTTTTCCTAAATTTCAAGAATAAGTTAGCCACTGGACTCAAATAAATAATACTGACCAATTGATTATTGGTTGATGGAGCTGTGATATCTCTTGGTAGAAGGCCTTACGATAGATATCCATTGACGAATAATTGGAGCAGTACAAGGAATAATTCCGATTAACACGGCCACAAGTAGACCAATGGGACAACTTTTTAAGGCACTAACCCACTAAAACTGTATATTTAAAGGCTACCTATGAAAACTTGACAGATACCTTTTATAATTTTCGTAGCCAAGAAAATAATGATTTTTGGTTAAATGCGGGCGTGCCGTGCGTCAGAATATGATAGCCATCAGTGACATTTAATTTGCCAGCATGATTAATGAAATCTTGCTGATAATTACCTGTTTCACTCCAGCCGGTGCTAAAAGGTGCCACTTCACCGTTAAAGCTCTGCAATTGTTGTAATAAAGATAAGATGGGAGAAGCAACTTTTTCATTCCAAACTGGTCCGCCTATTAAAAGCAAATCATAATAAGCCAAGTTAGGTACGTCCGTCACTAACTTGGGTAAATCATGATTTTTACGTTGCTGTTGATAAATTCTTCCTGTTTCCTGCATATCAAGCGGAAAGACATTAGCAGCAACTTTAACCCGAACAATATCAGCACTCGTTGCTTCATGAATTTGGCCAGCTAACTTAGCCGTGTTGCCAAATTGTGAATAGTATAAAATCAATGCTTGCCTTGCCATTTAGGATTCTTGAATTTCTTCATTAACAAATTGTAAAAATTTCTTGATAGCTGGTGAAAGGACGGTATTCTTACGCCAAGCTAGGACATCCCCAGTCGATTTATTAGGGGGAAGCGGGACAAAAGCTAAGTCTGGATCATGAAAATTATCGTAGACTCCTTTAACCGTTAAGACATAGTAATTGCTGTTTCTTAATAGTGCAATGGTATTTCCTGGCAAGCTAGTAGTTGCACGAACATTTAACCGCGTTTGGTTAAGTTTTAAAATATCGCTAACTTCATCCCGAACAATGCTACGATGAGGAAGGATTAAGGGAAGCTTGTAAAGATCTTTTTTTGTGACAGTTGAATGCTTGGCAATAGGTGCATCTTTAAGCATTATCAGTCCCCATTTTTCACGAACGGGTAATTCGAGGAAGTTATACTTAGCGGCTTCAACCGGTTCTAATAAGCACACAAGATCATCCAATCCTTCATCTAATTGGCGTCGAAGGACATCACCATCACCGTCAGATAAATTAAAGATAACATTAGGATAAAGTTTTTGAAATTCAGCGATTAATTTTGTGATATATGAGGAGACGCTTGAGACAGCTGAACCAAGGTTAATTTCACCAGTTAACTCTTCTTCGTGCTGGTGGAGTTCATTTTCTGTTTGATGTAATAATTGTACTATTGTCGTTGCTCGCTGTTGGAAAATGATACCGGCCTTGGTTAATTGCAACCGCCGATTTTCACGATCAAAAAGCTTCACGTCCAGTTCTGCTTCTAAATCCATAATTTGTCGTGATAAGGTCGGCTGCGTAATATGCAATTGTTCCGCAGCTTTAGTGATATTATTAGTTTGAGCAACAGCTAAAAAGTATTTTAATACACGGGTATCCATCTAAATTGCATTTAAGATCTTTTGTTGAGTTTGTTGCCCTAATTTTACGAACTGTTCTTTTTTCTTATCGTCCATCCGGTATTCAGGAGTACTAATACTAAATGCGCCAAAAGTATGACCATTTTTTACTAAGGCAAAGCCGAGGCAGTAGACCCCTGGCTGATTTTCAACATCGTCAATTGAATATCCCTGCGCCCTTGTTTCATTGAGATTAGTTAGCAGTGCTTGTTCATTATCGATTGTCTTTGCGGTTAGCTTTTCAAAAGTGATGCCCGTTAAGTATTCGGATAATTGTTTGTCGTTATAAGTAGCTAACACCGCTTTCCCCATTGCAGAAGAGTACATGTGCATCTTACCGCCAATATACGATACCAGTTTGATACTATTAGTGCTTTCCAGCTTTGAGAGAAGGACGACACTTTTACTCTCGATAATACCAAGATTAACCGTTTCATTGGTTGCGTCACGAAGCTCCTTTAAATATGGTTTAGCAATTTCTTCTATATTGAAAGAATTATTAACTGCTTGCGCATACTGAAGAAAAATCGTCCCTAAGTAGTAGTGCTTATCTTCTCCTTCTACCCGAACATATCCGCAGTATTCTAAAGTTTTTAGTATTTTATAGATTGTGGGCTTTGAAATATCAAGTTGTTCATCTAATTCACGGAGGGTCGGCGCTTCGGAAGCACTTGCGATATAATCAAGAATCTGGCGTGCTTTTAATAACACAGCACCGTATAATTTATTTTCCATTTATCGAACCAAATATCCGCCGTCGACCGGCATGATCGTCCCATTAACATAATTAGCAGCATCACTTGCCAAGAACACTGCAACACCCATTAATTCATGCGGTTCAGCCCAGTGCCCAGCCGGAATTCGATCAAGGATTTCTTGATTTCGCGCTTTATCTGCTCGAATGGGTGCGGTATTAGCAGTCTTAATATAACCAGGAGCAATCGCATTAACTTGAACCCCATACGCTCCCATCTCACTAGCAAATGATTTTGTTAAAC
Source organism: Limosilactobacillus reuteri (assembly GCF_013694365.1). Classification (NCBI taxonomy): domain Bacteria; kingdom Bacillati; phylum Bacillota; class Bacilli; order Lactobacillales; family Lactobacillaceae; genus Limosilactobacillus; species Limosilactobacillus reuteri. The sequence continues at coordinate 1,442,120 of NZ_CP059275.1, read as the reverse complement.
CTGCAACCCCGTGTTTAGATGCAGTATAGGATGGTATAAACTTTCCACCTTGGAAAGAAAGCATTGAACCAATGTTAATAATTTTCCCATGACCTTGTTTTGCGAAAACCTTTGCTGCGGCCATCGACATATGGTAAACAGCATTTAAGTTAATATTAATTACCGTGTCCCAGTCGGCGTCTTTTGATTCTAGAATTGGATTTCGTTTAATCATTCCCGCATTATTAATCAAAATATCAAGATGTCCAAACGTCTTAATTGCTTGGTCAACAACCTTTTGTGCAACACCCGGCTTAGTTAAGTCAACCTGCATAAAGTCAACCTTGCGACCACGCTTTTCAATCATCTCGCGGGTAGCGTCCCAGCCTTGCGTACCATGTGTTGGAATAAAAATATCAGCACCGGCTTCAGCTAAGGCAACAGCATAGCCTTGACCTAAACCAGTATTCCCGCCAGTAATAATTGCAACCTTACCGCTTAAGTCAAATGCAGACATCTTAAACTTGTCAAGGGCTGCTTCATTTTGTTTGATTTCTTCTTGTGATTGAGCCATTTATCTTAAATCATGCATGTCAACCATATCCATATCATCATATGTTTGATTTTCACCACACATTGCCCAGATAAATGAGTAACTGGTGGGCCCTACACCACAATGAATCGACCAGCTAGGGTTTACTACTGCTTGTTCAGGCTCTAACACAATATGTTTGCTTTCATCCGGCTTGCCCATGAAATGGAAAACGCGGGTATCCTTAGAGCCAAATTCACAGTACATGTACGTTTCCATCCGACGTGCATGAGTATGACACGGCATTGTGTTCCAACCATTACCAGGTTCGAGCACTGTATAGCCCATTTGCAACTACTGTAGGGCTTTTATAATTGCCTTGGATTTTTTCTCAGCTTGATGAAATACTGCTAGTGCTGAATCTAATTGATTCTCCTTTGTCGCCTCAAAAGTTGCAAAAGTAAAGGGTTTGAGTTGATTGATAAAGCTAATATATCGATCAACATCGATGATTCCAGAACCAAATGGAACCGTTACTTTTTGGCCATTAATAAAATCAACATCTTTTAAATGAAAGGTACAGATTTGCGGGCCGTATAATCGAGCTGCCTCGCTTAAGATGGTGCCCTGATCTTTATAGTTATCCTTTGAAATAAGGTTGGCAAGGTCAAAAATTACAAATAGGTTTGGGCTGTCTACTGCGTCTAGAACTCGGCGAACTGCGTAATTATCATAAAGGGGATGATTTATCCCTGGTTCAATTGCAAATAAAGCTCCTAACTTTTCTGCGGACGATTTACAAATATATTGATGCTTCAACTACGCAGTTACCCAGTCATATTGTTGCAAAAATAACGGTGATTTACTATCAGCTTTTGTTACTTCATTATTTTCTTTTGCAAGTCGTAATTTGTAATTAGAGTCTAGTGCAAGTAATAACTCACTAGATATTCCCATTACCTTCTCAATCCGCAACGCCACTACCTCATTCAAAAAACGTTTACGATTAAGAATATCAGAAATATTTTTTTGGCTGACGCTTAGCCGGTCTGCTAAGTCTGACTGAGTAATACTATAGTAATCCATTGTTTCTTTAATTAAATCAGCAGCAGAACTAAGGTGGTACTTTTTAATTCTATTTTCTCGATGTAGCATTTAAAATTGAAACTTATTTTCGTGCTTAGCAAACAAGGCGCTTGGCTTTTCATCAGGGAAAAAGTTAAAGTAGTTTAATGCATTATTGTAAGAAATATCTTGAACGATCTTACCGAGGTACTCTTTATCCTCTGGAGCTCGTCCCTGCTCAACCAAACTTCCGATAAAGTTACATAATACTCGACGGAAGTACTCATGGCGGGGATAAGAAAGGAAGCTTCGTGAATCTGTTAGCATTCCGACAAAATTAGGCAAAAGGCTTTGTTGGGCAAATGTCCGTAATTGTTGCTGCATCCCTTCAGCAGTATCATTGAACCACCATGCAGCACCTAACTGCATTCGTTGTTTACCACCTTCTTGGAAGCATCCCATTAACGTTACCAGTTGTAGCCAATCATTCGAGTTAAGGGAATAGAAAATAATCTTTGGCAAACTATCTTCATCCTTCATCTTAGTAAAAAGCTTTTGAATTTCTGCTACCATGTCTGGTTGTGTTCCCATTGCATCAAAACCAGTATCAGGGCCTATTTGATCAAACATCGGGTGATTGATGCTTCGTAAAACATTATTATGGAATTGCATTGTCCAATCATATTTTTTATTAAGCTTCATTAAGTTTTCAACAAGCATTGTAAGATATTGGTCACGCTCATGATCAGTTAATTGCTCGTTATTGATTGCTTTCTTAACAATTGAATCAAGTTCATCATCGGTTGCTTCGATAAAGTGGTACGTACTCAATGAATGATCAGACAAGCGCGCTCCCATTTTATTAAAGTAACCAAACCGTTGATCCATTGCTTTAATAATATCCTTAAATGAGTTGATTTTAACTCCAGATACCGCAGCTAATTCATTAAGATATTGACCGTATGTTGGCTTATCAATATAGATTAAATTATCAGGCCGCATTGCTGGTAATGTGCGGAAGCCATTTTCTCTTTCATCTTTTTTCAGTAATTTATGATAATGAAGGTCTGATGCTGGATCATCCGTTGTACATACAGCAACTACATGGGAAAGTTTGATAAGATTACGCGGTTTAAAGTCATCTGTTTGAAGGAGGGCATTAGCTTTCTTCCAGACTTCTGGCGCATTTTTACGAGTTAATGGTTCATCAATCCCGAAGAAGCGGCGTAATTCAAGGTGCGTCCATTCATAAACCGGGTTACCAACAGCCTTCTCAATTGTACCAGCCCATGCTAAGAACTTTTCATAGTCATCAGCATTACCAGTAATTAGTTCTTCAGGAACACCATTTGCTCGTTCCAACCGCCATTTATAATGGTCACCATAAGTACCATCATTAAGCCATAAACGAGTAATATTCTTATAATTCTTATTCTCATAAATTTCTTTCGGTACAAGGTGACAGTGATAGTCAATGATTGGCATATCTTTTGCATAATCAAAGAACAGCTTTCTACCCCATTCGTTAGTTAACAAAAAGTCTTTTCCTACTAGTGTCATTTATTTACCTCCGTTTGTTTTGCTGTTATCGTTATTTATATTAGGCCATACTTTTGCATATGGTTCCCCTGTTAATTCTTCAACAACCTCTTTTGTTTCAGGGGTTACATCCGCCTTTGAACCACCAGCTTGAAGCCGTTCAAGTTCAGCCTTTAATACATCATGCGTTTGACGATTAAGTTTGAATTTCATTGCAATTATTAATGCCCAGCCAATCAAAACAACAGGTCCAATGAAGAAAATTAGCATGATTCCAAGTTGAATACTTCGTGGGGTTGTATTGTAATTAATCATAGTTTTTGAGTTAAAACCGATTATCTCCAAAAGAATACCTGCAATCCAGGACGCAACCGCTCCAGTAGATTTACGGAAAAAGGTCATGACAGCTGCATAAATACCAGCACGATCTTGACGCGTCATAATCCGGTCAATATCAGGAATAAACGGGAAAACATTCCATGGCGTAAATTCCAAGATTGCACGTCCACATTGATAAACTAATGAAATAGCAATTAAAATTACAACCGGATTATTAACATCAAACATCCAAGTAAGAATATAACCAATCATTGTAAGAATAATCGTGGAATAACTTAGACCATAAAGAAACCTTGGTCCGCGTTTAATCATCATTCTAGTTGCGGCTAATGTAGCTAAAATACCAATAGCTGATAATGCTTGCAATGTCCATGGAAGGTCATCTTTTGCACCATTAATACAGCAAAGAATAAATGTTGGAAGCATTATTGAATAGAAATCTTTACCGGTAAATGAAAGTAAATAAATTGCCAAATGTTGTCTAAAAGATTTATTTTTAAACGTCGAGAAGTAATCCTCAACAGTATTTTTAAGAAATGTACCTAGGGGTAAGTCAGGCTTTGAATCGAGCTTTTTAACAAAGTCCTCTGTTAATGGTCGTTCCCAAGTACTACGATATGAAACAAAAATTGCAATGACAAAAATAATCGTCCAAATAATTCCTGTTACTAAATAAGCGTTAGGGTTTTGTGCATGTTTCAATGCTGCAAGAATAAAGAATACAAGTGCTGTACCAGTAGCTGAAATTACCATCCGTGATCCAGATAATACAGTACGTAAGTTGTAGTCTGTCGTCATTTCAGTTGGTAATGTTTCCCACGGAATTAAAATCATAGCGATGATCAATTCAATGGCAACATACACAATCAAGTAATAAATCCAATTGGTCGACTTTACCCAGAATAATGGAAATACGATGGCAAATAGGATTCCACCAATTAGAATGAAGAAGTGCCGACGACCAAATTTTTGTCCTAACTTATTTCGGTAGAAGCCATCGGTGATTGCCCCAAAGAATAGCGAAAAGATAGCATCAAAAATTCGTCCAATTCCCGTAATCGCTCCTGCAAGAGCGGGACTAATACCATTACTCATAACAAACACAAAGATAACTCCAGAAACGATGTTATTCCAACCACCGCCCATTAAGTCATTCATCCCAAAACCAATTCCACGCCAAACATTGATTTTCTTTGGTGTGTAAACCCAGCTAGTCTTACCTTTCTTTTTCATTCACAATCGATGAATAAATAAACTTAATAGTAATACCATTGCCAACCCTACAACTGAGTTAACTAATTCTAAAGCATCCCACGTTTTACTTATTTTCCTTTGTAATTGCTTCCCAAAGACCATTTACTTATTTTCCTTTGTAATTGCTTCCCAAAGACCATTCAAATAAGTAATTCCAAGTGCGCGATCATATAATCCATATCCTGGACGGCCTTCTTCGCCCCAAATGTCACGACCATGGTCTGGACGAATGTAACCATCAAAACCGGTATCATATAAAGCTTTCATGATTTCATACATATCTAATGAACCTTCTGAAGATAAGTGTGCTGACTCATGAAAATCACCATTACCCATAAACTTAATATTACGAGCGTGGATAAATGGTGCCCGATCTTTCTTGACAAATTCTCTAATGATAGCGGGAACATCATTATTAGGATTTTCGCCAAGACTTCCTGTACAGATCGTAAAGCCATTATATTTGGATTCATGCATTTGTTCGATTTTAAGCATGTCTTCTTGATTCTTATAAATTCGTGGTAAGCCAAATAATGGCATTGGCGGATCATCAGGGTGCATTGCCATTCGAACATCATACTGTTCACAGGTTGGAATAATCGCATCTAAGAAGTATTTAAGGTTTTCACGCAACTTCTGTTCATCAACATCCTTATAAGCTTCAAATAAACGTTTAACTTCTGCTAGCCGTTCTGGTTCCCAACCCGGAAGAACATAACCATTAGAATTCTTTTCTACCGATTTAATAATGTCTTCTGGTGACCCTTCAACGTATTTATGTTGAAACGCCATGTCCGTTGATCCATCAGGAAGCGGATAATGAAGGTCAGTCCGTACCCAGTCAAAAATTGGCATAAAGTTATAGCAAATGACTTTGATTCCATAGGCTGCCAAATTTTTAATTGTTTCCTTATAGTTTTCAATATATTTATCACGACTCGGTAATCCAATCTTTATATCATCATGAATATTAACCGATTCAATTACTTCAAGTTTTAACCCAGAATCTTCAACCTCTTTTTTTAGTGCTGCTATTCGTTCCTTTGGCCAAACTTCGCCAACCGGAATGTCAAACAACGCTCCTACTACTTGTGTTGTTCCTGGAATTTGACGAATATCTGACAATTTAATTGAATCATTGCCATCGCCATACCAGCGAAATCCCATATTTTTCATCTAATATTTTCCTTTTTCTTCAATGGTTCGATGAATGGTTTCCCGAACTGCTCCTGGCTCTGTAATCATCTGTTTGAAGTAATCCTCGATCTTATTTCCGAGACCGATTTCATAAAGATCATTACCAAAAATTGATTTGTTACTTAAAATTGGCTGTAATTTTTCATGGACATCGCTTTCTGAATCACCAATCTTAATATCCTTAACGTACTCATGTAACTGGTCATATAACGGATCTGGACTTGGAGTAAAGGCATTTCCATTATCATCAACTGCCATTAAGTAACGGCACCAGCCAGCAATGATCATTGGAATAAATTCAAGGTCTGCCGGATTAAGTTTCGGATTATCAACATAGTGCTGAAGGGTTACTCCATAACGAATACCAACTTTTTGCGACGTATCTGACGCGATCCGCTGTGGTGTATCAGGAATATTTTTATTCGGTAACCGCTTAGTAATTAAAGTACTAATAAATTCTTTGGGATTAATAATCTTCGGGTCTTTTACGACTGGTAAATCTTCACCATAACCGAGATTTTTAATCATTTTTAGAAGGTCGTCGTCCGCTGCTTCATCAGCAATTGAATGAAAGCCTAGCAAACAGCCAAAAATCGCTAGTGATGTGTGGAGAGGGTTAAGGCAAGCTGTAACTTTCATCTGGTCAGCATCATTAACAGTTTCGCGGTCAGTCATAAATACGCCAGCATCTTCAAGCTTTGGTCGCCCGTTTGGAAAACTGTCTTCAATTACGAGATAATGAGTTTCTTCGGTATTACCAAACGGTGCAATATTTATATGCTTATCAGTATGAACGATTGCCGCATCTTTAATCCCATCTTCAACTAACTCTTTCGATACTTTTTCAGACGGATTTGGTGTAATTCGGTCAATCATACTCCACGGAAATGATACTTGCTTAGGATCACCGAGGTACTCAAGGAATCCTTGGTCGGCGAAACCATTTTTCACCCAACCATTAGCGATAAGTTGGACTGCTTTTTCCAACCGTTTCCCATTTTGTGAGAAATTATCGGTACTGACCATGGCAATTGGTAATTTTCCTGCCTTATACCGTGATAGTAATAGATTGGCAATTATTCCCATGTTAGTAACCGCAGAATCCGGGTCATTACTAAGGTCATGTTCAGCTCCCTTAGTCAAGTTGCCGTTCATATCTTTTAAGGCATACCCTTTTTCCGTTATTGAAAATGTCGCTAATTGCAGTGTTGGTTTCTTAAAAATATCTTTTAGTTTTTCAAGTCCTGCTTTATTTTTACTATTGGCATAAATACTGTCAGTTACGCTCGCTACTAACTCCTTATCCAGGCCATCATTTTTCATCACAACTGATAAGAAGCGATTATTATAAGGCTTGTAGACTTCATTAATTACTTCATCGTCATAGGTGTCAGCAACAATAATTCCACTATCTAATTCGCCCTTATTAATTAAATCCTGAGCAATGACAGAATGAAAACATCTAAAGAGATTACCGCCACCAAAATGGACCCATACCGGATTCTCGTTAGTATGTTCAATTAATTTATCTTGCGCATACTTAGGAACCCGCACTCCAGCTTCCTCAAATGGTGTTGGATTGTTAAGATAGTCGTCAGTTAATTTCACCATTTAATCAATATTATCAAAATAATCTGGGAAAGACTTAATAAGCGACTCTTCTTCATCAAGCATTCGGTGCATGTGATTAGCTGTCAAACGGTCCGCCTCGTTAACGTCGTTTGTCTTAATAGCTTTATAAATTGCGATATGTTCCTCAATCAATCCTTGCCACGAAAGTTTTTGCACTTTTAACCGTAAAAACCGGAAACGATTAAACTGAATATTAATCTTTTTTAGCCAATCCCATACGCGTTGGTGATCGGTAAGCTTATAAAAGTACTCATGAAAGACATCGTCACTGTCTAAGAAGGCAGGGAAGTCATCACTTTCACGAGTTCTTTTTTCATTTTCAATAATTCGGTCGAGATAAGCTATTTGTTCTTCATTAAGTTTCAGTGTTGCAGCTTCTCGCATAATTCGCCGCTCAACACTAGCACGGACAAAGCGGGCATCTAAAACGTCTTTTAAATCAATCTTTGCAATATAAGTGCCTGATTGTGGGATTACATTGATAAGCTGCTCTTGACGTAATTGAAGTAACGCTTCTCTAACGGGAGTCCGGCCAATCTGAAGGTCTTCTTCGATTTTCTTTTCTGATATCTTCTGACCAGGTTCATATTCGGCATCGATAATCTTTTTTAAGATGATGTCATAAGCCTGTCCAGTTAAGTTATTTCGTGAGTAATTAGGCATTTACCTTGCAACCCTTGTACCGGCGCCACCTTGCATAACAGCTTCAACATCCTCTTTAGTTGAGATATTCAAGTCGCCAAGAACAGTTAGCTTAAGCACACTCGCCGCAATTGCATAGTCAATCGTTTCTTGTGGGTCATGATCATTCAAAATCCCGTGCATTAATCCTGCACCAAAGGCATCGCCACCAGCAACACCTTCAAGAACATCAATCTTATATGCTGGGCTTTCATAAATCTGTCCATCTTTTAACATCAAAGCCATCCACGTCGACTTATCAACAGATTGAATATTTCTTAATACACTTGCAACAACCTTCACATTAGGATATTGCTTAACAATTTCTTTCATTCCATGAATAAAGGTGTCTTTTTGATCAATTCCACGAGCCATGTCGCCATCAAAAGCATAAATGCCAAGACTTTGATCAAAATCTTCGTCATTTACTAAGCAAACAGTAAGATACGGCATTATTTTCCGCATATATGCTTGTGCTTCTTCTGGGGTCCAAAGCTTACCCCTGAAGTTTAAATCACAGGCTACTTTAATTCCATGTTCTTTGCAATACTCGCAAGCCGTTAAAATTGTTTTACGCATTTCATCGGAGAGAGCTGCTGTGATTCCACTGAAGTAAAAGTAATTCGCGCCCTTTAGCAATGTCGCCCAATCATATTCGTCAGCCTTTGACGTTGCAAAAGAACTACCCGCACGATCATAGGTGACCTTGGTTGAACGCACACTAGCCCCTTTTTCAAAAAAGTAAATTCCAAGACGTGGGCCACCATATTGCAGTAATGAGGTGTCCACACCATATTCACGTAATTTATCAGTGGCAGCTTTCCCTAATACATTTTCAGGGAACTTTGATACAAAGGCTGCCTGGTCGCCAAATAGGCTTAATGAAACCGCAACGTTGGCTTCCGAACCACCATAATTTGCATCGAACCTATCTGCTTGCAGCATCCGTTTCTTATCAGTTGGTTTGAGACGCATCATCATTTCGCCAAAAGTTACAATTTTACTCATCTATTCAGTAACGCCAGTCTTAAAAATTGCAATCCCGTGAACATTATATTTTTCATTATTAGTTTTTTTACCACTTGCAACATCAATGATAAATTGGATAAATTCATCTGCTAAATCATCCATTGATTCATTCATTAATCGTCCTGCGTCAAAATCAATCCACCGTGGTTTTAAGTTAGCAATATAAGAATTAGAAGATACTTTTACTGTTGGGACATAAGTAGCAAATGGCGTTCCCCGTCCAGTTGTAAATAGAACCATTTGACAGTCTGCCGATGCTTCGGCTGAAGAAGAAACGAGGTCGTTACCGGGTGCCTGCAATAGGTTCAATCCCTTTGTCTTCAACTTATCGCCATATTGCAGGACATCATTAACTGCTGATGAGCCTGATTTTTGTGTGCAACCCAATGATTTATCTTCAAGTGTAGAAATTCCGCCAGCTTTATTACCTGGTGAGGGATTTTCATAGATTGGCTGGTGAAAGCTCTCAAAGTAAGCCTTGAAGTTATTAATCAAGTTGACAATTTTATCAAAAGTTGCTTTATCACGTGCACGTGACATTAGAATCTGTTCTGCACCAAACATTTCTGGAACTTCTGATAAAACGGTCGTTCCTCCCTGCGCATCAACAAAATCCGAAAGTCTTCCCAGCAATGGATTAGCAGTAACACCAGATAACCCGTCCGAACCACCGCACTTTAAGCCAATCTTTAATTCGCTCAATGGCTGTGGTGTCCGCCGATCGTCTTCTACCGCGTTATTTAATTCTTCCAGCATCGCTAACCCATCAGCAAGTTCATCGTCGCTATCAACAGATGAAAGGAACTTTATTCGTTGGGTATTAATTGGTCCACCTGCCGCAACTAGTGCCTGCTTCATTTTTTCTAACTCGCTATCGTCAGCACAATCTAATCCACATATAAGTACTGCACCAGCATTAGGTTGGAGAGCAGCATCAACAAGAATCTTACGAGCATGCTCATAATTATCTTCAGGCGTATCAAAACCGTATGTGTGTTTTAACGGAATTACATTATCAAAATTACCATTATCAGGGTGTAAGGCTTTAAACTGCTCGACTAGCGGATCGAGGGTTTCACTAACAGAACCGACAACAGGAATAATATATAAATCATTCCGAATACCTACCTTACCATTGGGGCGCTTGTAGCCCATAAAAGTCCGCTTATCTTTTTTCGCTCTAGACTCTATTTCAATTGGATGATAGTGATACTGTAATTCACCTGATAAATTGGTCGCAATATTGTTAACGTGAACATGGCCACCACGCTTAATAGCCTTTGTTGCATGACCAATCGGATACCCGTATTTAATAATATCTTCGCCTTCAGCAATATCTTCTAATGCTATTTTATGTCCACGCGTAATGTCTTCCAGAACGGTAACATTGCCATGATTTTTAGTCTTTAGCACTGCCCCTTTTTTGATATCTTGAAGGGCAACAGCGACAATATCGTGGTCGTCTAAAATAATGAAATTGTTCATTTAGTTATTAGCTTCCTTTTGAATCCGTTCAAATTCGGCATGGAATTTTTGAGCGTTTTCTTTAACTTGATCATAGTCGCCATCAGCACCAGGACCAACCAAACTACCACCGGCACCAACAACAAAGGCACCAGCATTAAACCAATCGGCCATATTCTCTAAGGAAACACCACCGCTAGGCATAATATTGGCTTGTGGGAATGGTCCTTGTAATTCCGGAATCATCTTTTGGGTAGCAATTGCTCCAGGGAAAATCTTGATAACATCAGCACCAGTTTCAAGAGCATGTTGCACTTCTGTCGGGGTAAAGCATCCAGGCATGTAAGGGATACAGTAGAGGTTACAAATGTCAGCAACCTCAGGATTATATGAAGGACTAACGATAAACTTAGCACCAGCAACCATTGCCATCCGGGCGGTAGCTGGGTCAAGAACAGTTCCTGCACCAACAACTACTGATGGATCATCAGCATATTCTTCGCTTAAATGTTTGATTGTAACGTCGGCATTTGGTGAGGTGAAAGCTAATTCAATTGCCTTAACGCCCCCTTCAATACTTGCCTTTGAAATCTTGTAAGAATTTTCTTCGCTACGACCACGAACAACCGCTACAACACCTGCATTTTTTACGGCTTCTAATGCTTCAAATTTTGGTAACATTTATGATAAATGAATTTCGTACTGATAAACTTGTGAACTATTAGCTGCTAAGAACAGATTGCCCTCTTTTTTCATCCAATCAACCGGCTCCCCTAGTACATCTGGCAATCCAATAAATGGTTCAATACACAAGAATGTGCAATCCTTATCTTCCTTAGTCCATAAACAAATATTCTTAAATTGATCAACATCTAATTGAATTTGGTGACTAGTTAGAGGTGAAAAGAGACGAACGCTTTGCACTCCTGAATCAGTAATGATTCGTAATCCTGGTTTAAACGTTTCATAGTTAAGTTCAAATAGGTTGCCATTTGAATTAGTTAACGGTTCCTCTTTCCCCGTCCGATACGGAGCAGGTGTCTTTACAATTTTATAGACATTTAACGGGTCTTTTATACCATTAAATTCCACTCTGTAATTGTCAAAATTACCAACGCCATTAATTGGAACATTAAATGCTGGATGAGAGCCAAGTGAAAATGGTATGACATTATCCGAATGATTACTAACATTGAAACTAAGAGAAAGACCCGTGCTAAGTAGCGTAAACGTAATCTTAAGTTCAAAATCAAACGGATACATTCCTTTAGTTCGATCATTGGCACGAAGACTTAAAGTAAGAATATTAGGTTCATGTGAGATAACCGAAAAGTCTTCATCCGCCACGAAACCATGTTGAGGCATGGAATAAGTTTGTCCATTTAATACATACTCATCCTTATTTGACCGCCCGATTGCTGGAAATAGGACAGGAGCATGCTTACCCCATTCTTTGCCATTCCAGATATAATCAAAGCCGACTTTTTTATTATAGAGGTGAGTTAATTGTGCCCCATGCTCATCAATTTCAGCACGAAACTCTTTATTTTCAATAATTTGCATCTATTCGGTAACACCAATCTTAAAGATCGCTAAGCCATGAAGACCCGATTTCTCATTACTAGTTTTTTCACCGTTTGCAACATTCAAGATAAAGTTAATAAATTCTTCACTGCCATGTAAAATTTTGGCGGCCTTTTCACCATCAAAATCAATCCAGCGTTTTTTCTCTTTTGCTAGCGCTGAGTTAGAGGCAACCTTAATCGTTGGAACATAGGTAGAATATGGAGTTCCTTTGCCGGTACTGACAATAACCATTTGACAGTCAGCAGAAGCTTCTGCCGAAGAATCAATCAGGTCATTATTAGGACTTTCAATTAGGTTAATCCCGTTCCTGGTTAATTTATGCCCATATGGTAAAGCATCATTCACCTCACCGTTACCAGCAAGTCGAAGAAGCGTTAAGGCTCGTTCTTCGGCTGTTGAGATGCCAATCTTATCCTCTGCTGCACTTGGTACTTTATGCATAACCGAATCAAAATGTTCATAATACTGCTTAAAGTTGTCAAAAATTGTTGTTACTTTATTAGCCGTGTCATTATTCGGTGTTCGTTCAACAATTTCTTGCTCGGCTCCTGATAATACCGGAATTTGCGTTAATGCTACTGCTCCTTTATTGGCAGTCAAATAGCTAGCTGCAGCAGCAATTAAGCGGTCAGCAGTGATTGCACTTAATCCATCAGGACGAACACTTTGCAAGCCGATTTTTAACTCACTTAATGGGACTGGTGTTCGCTTATCATTAGCTGCTGCTTCATTTAATTCTTCTAACATTTGCTGTGCATTAGCAAATTCATCCTTAACTTCTTGTGCAACTAAGAATTTCATCCGGTCTTTATCAATGCCTTCCATTTGTTCAATCTCAGCCTTCATCCCGTCCATCTGATTATTTTCACAGCCGAGACCAAATACCAATACACCACCAGCATTAGGATGTAGAACGGCATCACAAAGGATATGACGAGTTTGTTCAAAGTCGTCTCCCAACTGTGAACAACCATATGGATGCTTAAGAAGAATAATATTGTCAAATGACCCATTATCAGGATGCTTTGCCTTAAATTGTTGAACCATTACATCCATCAATGGTGTAATACAACCGACAGTTGGTACAATATAAAGATCATTGCGGATTCCGACTTTTCCATTTTTACGCCGGTATCCCATAAAAGTTTTCCGGTCAATATCAGGAATATCAACCTTTATATCTGCATTATTAACTACATTGGTGCTTTGATTTGTCACAAGATTATCCTTATTAATCAGAGCTCCAATAGCCACATTAACGGTTAAATGACCAATCACTTGACCGAATTTAATAATATTAGTGCCTTTTTGTAAATCATTTAAGGCCACCTTATTACCAACAGGAATATCATCCTGAATCGTAATTTTTTTATTATTAACTTCTATAATTGTTTGTGCAGGAATATCAACAGTAGCAAGGGCCACGTTATCGTTAGGATTTAAGATAAGTAGCTTTTCCATTTACTCCTCTGCATTAATTTCTTGAACAATCTCACGAGTTCCCTTTTTACCAATCTCGTTATAATACTTAGTAACTAGTTCTTCGAGACCAGGGATCTTTGTTAAGTCCTCACCCCAAAAGTCTGGATTAGAAAGAGCAGCATGGATATAATCATCAGTTCCCTTAATCTTGGCAAAGCCCTCGACAATATCCGCCGTATCATTAATTTCAAACTCAGATTTACCGTTATAAATCCAAAGATAGGCTGCTAAAGCTAATGTCATCCGTTTTGGTAGTTCACCATACTTTTCGTAATAACGTTTATAGTTTGGAAGAAGCCGTGCGCGATACTTAGAAATACTATTTAATGCTAAGGCGCTTAGTTGGTGTTTAACATACGGATTCTCAAAACGTTCTTGAATTCCCTTGGCATAGCTCTCTAATTCTTCTTTTGGTAATGGAACAACTGGAATAATTTCTTTATGCATTTCATCGTCAATAAACTTATAGAAGTCCTTATCAGCCATTACCTGACCAACACTTTCTAATCCAGCTAGGCGACCAATTGGAGACATTGTTGTATGAGGTCCATTAAGGATAGATACCTTTCGATTACGATATGGTTGCATATCATCGGTAACCACAAGATTAATGCCAGCTTCCTTAAGTGGCAAAACTTTTTCAATATCTTTGTTACCTTCAATTACAAAAATTAAGAACGGCTCAGTCTTAACCATATTTTGATCTTTATAACCCCACTCTTTTTCTAAGTCAGCAGCACGATCACGTGGATAGCCAGGAACAATCCGATCAACTAATGTGGAGTAAAATTCATTATCATTATTAATCCAATCAACAAAGTCCTGTCCGAGATTCCATAAATCAGCATATTGTAAAATCGTCTTCTTCAATGCGTCACCATTGTGGTTGATCAACTCACATGGAATGATATGGAAACCTTTCTTACCGAGTTTAAATCGATGGTAAAGCAAAGCGGTTAACTTAGCAGGATATGAACTCTTTTCACCATTTTTAATTTTTTCAAGGGTATCATTCTTATCAAACGCAATTCCTGCTTCAGTGGTATTAGAAAAAATAACTTCAATGTTGTCATCTTCAGCAAGTGCTAGGTACTTATCATAATCAGTATATGGATTAACAGTTCCATTTACCGATTCAATGATTTCATGACTTTGGATCTTTTCACCATTTAAAATACCTTCAAGTAATACAGTATAAAGATCATCCTGCGCATCAAGTTCCTTTACACGCCCTGTTGGTAACGGCTGTACAATCTGGACACCGCCCTTAAACAATCCTTGCTTATTCATCTGCTGAATTTGCCAATCAATAAAGGCTCGTAAGAAGTTTCCTTCACCAAACTGAATTACTTTATTAGGATATTGTGGCAATTTACGAAAACTATTATTTAGACTTTCCATCTACTTATTTAACTGGTAATCAACTGTTTCTTTATTTTTATTTACAATATTTGTCATTTGGTAACTAAGGTCATGGCTATTAACGTTTTTCTTTGCGGTATAGATAGAACTTGCGCTAACACCGCCAACCAATAGAACAATAGCTATAACTACAACAATTAAGCTTTTAATTAAACTCATCTAGAAATTATATTTTTCTGCATATTTCTGTAATAAATCCATCATGGTCATTGTGATTGCTTGTCCCATTCGTTCCTCAGCATCGTTGCCAATCATTGCAAATGCGAGGTTGATTCGTTGATGATACGTACTAACTGCTATCTGAAACATTGGGTATCGCCGATAGGTTCCCAGCATTCGAAAGTCGGCAATATTACACTGATTGAATTTAAAGAGTTGGTCATTAATTATTCCAAAATTAGTATATGAAATGCTTCGTACATGATAGTTCTCTTCTACCGTTTGCTGCAATTCATCTAGCGAAGAGGTATCGTAATTATCGATTAATGACTTAACTGATTGAAAACACTGAAAATTATCTTTATTTTGTTGCATTGCTTGATGAACTGATTGCACTAAATCTTCAAATGGCGCTGTTAACTTTGACTTAACTGAAATATTATAGCGAGAAGTATGGTTCGCTATCCTTAACTGCTTTTGTCCGGAAATAAATTGTCGCATGTCTGTAGGGCAAGCTAATGAAATCATATCAGTATCCGAATAACGTTGGACAGCTTGCCCGAATGCGGCCATAAAGAGATCATTAAGTGTTACCCCTTCCCGGTGCGCAGCTTCTGCTAGCTTTTTACTATCAGCAACAGTTAAACTAATTGCAAATGTTCGGCGATGCTGCCTATTCACTTCGGCAAGTGCTGGTAAGCTTAACGGTTTTGCGGGATGGTCAATATTACGATTAGTTTTTACCGGATGTTGTTTTAAAAGTTTACGTAACCACTCGATATCTTGGTGGTTCTGGTAATTATCGACTGTTCCGGTATTATAAGCATGTGCTAATAAATATAGTAACTGTTTACTCCCCGCCCCATCGGTAAGAATATGACTAATAAAAATCGTTACCCGTTGCTTATTAAGATATATTCGTAATTGCGGGTCTGCAAAAAGATCCCACCGTCCAATATCAAGGTCAGGATCAATATCAGTAAACATTACTCCTTCTAAATCGTCGGTAACAGGAATGAAAGAATTATCGGCAAGCGAATATTTACAAAACAACTCGGGAATGACCTTGCTAGATAATATAATTGCCCGTTTAAAGCGACTAATATCAAAGTTACCATTTACAAAAAAGCTAATGCGAATAATTGGGTAAAGTTCTTTTAACCCAATGGTATGTAAAATATTTAATGGTTCTCCTGAATACTTCATTTAATATTGAAATGGATTTTCATGCTTTGCGAATAACTCCTCAGGTGTGGCATCATCAAAAAATCCAAAGTATTCATAAGCATTATTATAGGCAACATCTTGAACAATCTTACCAAGGTATTCTTTATCTTCAGGTGCCCGCCCTTGTTCAACCAAGCTACCAATAAAGTTACATAATACCCGCCGGAAATATTCATGCCGTGGATATGAAAGAAAGCTCCGTGAGTCTGTTAACATCCCGACAAAGTTTGGTAAAAGGCTTTGTTGAGCAAAATCACGTAATTGGGTAGTCATTCCCTCAGCAGTATCATTAAACCACCATGCAGCACCCAATTGCATTCGTTGCTTTCCACCTTCAAGGAAGCAACCCATTAAGGTTACTAATTGCATCCAATCATTTGGATTAAGGGAATAGAAGATCGTCTTAGGAATATCATTTGTATCACGCATCTTAGTGTAAAGCTTTTGCATGTGAGCAACAATATCTGGTTGAGTTCCCATTGCATCATATCCAGTATCTTGACCGAGTTGTTCAAACATTGGGTGGTTAAGGTCTCGAATAGAGTTAATGTGAAATTGCATCGTCCAGTTGTACTTAGTGTTCAACTTCATCATTTCTTCAAGGAACATCGTTAACCATTTGTCGTATTCAACACCGGTTACTTCTTCGTTTGCTTCAGCTTTCTTCATAATTGCATCAAGTTCTTCATTAGTAGCTTCAGCGTAATGATAAGTTAATAATGAATGATCAGATAACCGGCCACCCATTTCACTGAAGAATTGGAAACGTTGATCCATTGCGCGAATTAAATCACGGAATGAGTTAATTTCAACACCCGAGACTTTGCTAAGTTTTTTAATATATTCAGCAAAGGTTGGCTTATTAATTTGAATCAAATTATCTGGGCGCATAGCTGGGAGTGTCCGGAAGCCATTTTCCCGTTCATCCTTCTTCAAAAGTTTGTGATAATGAAGGTCAGATGCAGGATCATCGGTAGTGCAGACTGCCTTAACATTTGACAATTTGATAAGGTTACGTGGCTTGAAGTCTTCAGTTTGTAGTAATGCATTAGCCTTCTTCCAAACTTCCGGAGCATTCTTTCGCGTCAATGGTTTATCAATCCCAAAGAATCGCCGTAATTCAAGATGAGTCCATTCGTAAACCGGATTACCAACAGCCTTTTCGATCGTCCCTGCCCAGGCAAGGAACTTCTCATAATCATCACCGTCACCAGTAATTAATTCTTCTGGAACACCGTTAGCACGCATTAGACGCCATTTATAATGGTCACCATAGTGGTCTTCATTAATCCAAACTCGCGTGATATTGGTATAGTTTTTATTCTCGTAAATTTCTTCTGGATTTAAGTGACAGTGAAAGTCGATGATTGGCATGTCTTTAGCATAGTCAAAGAATAACTTTTTACCCCATTCATTAGTTAACAAAAAATCTTTATCAAGTAGTGTCATCTATTTAACATCCTCGTCACCAATAACACCATTTTCCCACTTACCATTATCAAGGTCGGTAGCGATTTGCTTAAACTTGCTATCACTGATCTTATACAAGAAACCAATGATAATTGCGGCCATGATTAAGCAAAAGCCAGGATAAAGGGTCATCGCTGCCTTAATTCCTTGAAGGGTCCGAGCAGTTTGGTGAGCATTGGCAACATAACCAGTAACGGCAAGGACACCAGCACTAACTAATGCCGCAATTGATTGAGCAATTTTCCGTGAGAAGTTAAAGGCAGCGTAAGTAATACCTTCTTTACGCATTCCTGTATGCCACTCACCATAATCAATCGCGTTAGAAACCATTGCCCAAGTAATACCATTAGGAATAGCCAAAGCCGTGTAACCGATTGTAACTAGTACGATAAAAGTAATCACATTTGTTGGTAAGAAGAAGTTTACGATATTAGCGATTGCACCAACAACGAATGACCACATTGCAGTCCGCTTTTGACCAAATTTCTTAGTTAAAGCAGGAATCATAAATACCCCAACAATTGAACATCCCATCATAACAGCATTGATAACCGGCTGTAAGCCAATATTACCTAAATTGTATTGAGCATAGAAAACCATCATTTGGTTATTAGTATTCATTGCTGAAATCGTGAACAATGTCATTAAAATTAAAGCGCCTAATGGACCATTGGTGAAAACTACCTTAATATAATCCTTGAATCCTTCACGCTTAGCATTCTTATCACGGTGAACTTTAACATTTTCTTTTGTGCCAAAGTAACAAACGGCAAACATTAGAACACCGATGATTGCAAAGACTGTAGCAGCAAAGAAATAACCGTGTAGTTGGTCTTTACTACTCATGCCGCCCCCAACCATTTCCATTAGCGGAATAAATGCAACACCAGCAATAAATTGGGCACCAACTGAACCAACTTGACGGGTAGTCGCCATGAAGCTCCGATCTTGCGGATTCCGCGACATAACAGACGCTAGCGACCCATATGGATCGTTAGTAAATGAGTAAACTACACCCCAAATCATATAAACCGCGTAGGCATAAATTATTTTTTGTGTTGTTGTTAGTCCCATCGGCATTGTAAATGTAACAACCGTCATAATTCCAAGAATAATTGCTGAAATCATCATTACTGGACGGAACTTCCCTCGCTTACCGATATTCTTTCGACCATCAACAAATGAGCCTGCGATTGGGTCCATAAAAGCATCAAAAATCTTTGTAAACGCAAAAATACCAGCAACTGCTCCAGCCCCAATACCCGCTGCGTCAATCCAAAACTTAGTTAAATAAGCCTGACCCAAGTCAAACATAAATCCATTACCAAAATCCCCAAAACCGTAAAAAATCTTTTGGTGAGTAGGAATTCGTTTGTTGAAGTTGTCAGTTTTCGCCACAGTATTTGCTTGATTATCTTTTACAGAATCTTTAGTAGATGTGGTATCCAACTAATTTATTTTTTTTACGGATTCACGGACTACTAATGATGGCTTTATATTCATAAATTCAATAGGTGTAATATTCTTATTATTAATAAGATTATTTAACGTTTTTAGCCCTTTGTTTGTAATTTCACGCATTGGTTTTTTTATCGTTGTTAATCTTGGAATGAAATAATTAGAATATGCACTATCATCAAATCCCACAAACGAAATTTGATCCGGAACATCAAATCCATAATCCTGGCATGCACGAATAGCTCCCATCGCCATATCGTCATTAGATGCGAAAATACAAGTAGGTAGTTCGCTTGTATTTAAGATTTTTTCCATAGCATTATATCCTGATTTAACACTGTAGTCTCCCATCACCATCCAATTATCATTTAAGTTAATATTATGCTTATTCAAAATATCAATAAAAGCATTCAGCCGATTTTGAGATGACGCAAACTCCTCTTTCCCCGAAATAATTCCAATTTTTTTATGCCCCATTCGCAAGAGATATTCAATTGCAGTTACAGTTCCAGAATAATCATCAGATGCATAATTAAAAAGATCATCACGCTCAATCTTTCTATTTAAAACAACTACTGGCTTCCCCGTTTTAGCCAACTGGTCGATATAGATGTCATCGGTTGTTGATTGGCTAACAACTAACGCCCCATCAAACCGCAAATTTATTGATTGATTAGCACGGCGTAATCCTTCAAAGCTATCGATCGCTATTTCATATCCAGCTGGTAACATTTCTTTTATTTGGTGGAGCATTTCTGACATAAAACTAGGAGACGTTCCACTATTTAAATCAGTAAAATAAACGGCAATAATAAATGAACGATGCTCAACAAGAGCTTTAGCATTTAAATTAGGCGAATAATTTAATCGTTCTGCAATCTCTCTAATTTCTTTCTTAGTTTTTTCTTTAACTAACGGACTATCATTTAGCGCCCGCGAAACAGTTGTATGCGAAACATTAGCAATTTTTGCAATCGTCTTTATTGTTACCTTATCATTCATTCAAAATGCGCCTGGCTTACCAATATAGTCATCTACACCGTCCGGATTTCCTGACCATTTGAACTTATCATACCAGATAGAATGCTTTTCTTGATCTAACTTGTCGATTTGCTTCATTTCATCTGGTGATAGGGTAAAGTCAAAAATTCCGGCATTTTCTTGCATACGTTGAGGATGAGTAGTCTTGGTAAGAACTATAAAGCCTTGCTGAATTTCCCAGCGAAGAATTACTTGGGCAGGACTCTTTTGGTGCTCGTCTGCGATTTGCTTAATAACATCATTGGAAAGAAGACGACCATTGCCTAGTGGCGACCAGGCTTCAAGCTGAATATCATTTTCTCGACAAAACTTTACAATCTTAGGTTGGTGAATTAGGGGATTGAATTCAATTTGATTAATTGCTGGTTTAATTTTGGCGTGATCGAGCAAATCAGTCATTCGTTCAACATTAAAATTGCAAACACCAATTGATTTCGCTTGACCGTCCTTGTAAATATCTTCTAACGCACGCCAGCTTTCATTGTATTTATCATTTACCGGCCAATGAAGAAGGAGAAGGTCGACATAATCAGTTTGAAGCCTCTTAAGTTGAGCTTTTACTGCTTGCCGAAGCTTATCATAGTCTCCTTGATCACCATTGAAAATTTTAGTAGTGAGAAAAATACTGTTGCGCTTACGACTAGTTGCTATAAGGCCGTCCTGAATACCTTGTCCGACAGCTACTTCATTCCCATATTGCTTTGCCGTATCGATCAAAACATAATCATTCATAATAGCCTCTTTAACCATTTGCTGTGTTTCCGCAAGTGAGGCTTTCCAGACTCCTAAGCCAAGTTGGGGGATAAGGTGTCCGTTGTTTAATTTTATGTTTGGTTGCAAATTTTGATTCATTTAAAGATTATGCATGGCATCGTAAATTTTGGCATTTCTAAGGTTGATTTCAACACCAATCTCTTTACCGAGTTCTGTAAATTCATTAGTTAATTGATAACTATCAAGATTTTCAGGAATCATCACAGACATCATCATTACGAAATTGCCATCCATAATTGTTTGGGAAACATCTAGAATATTAATTTGTTTTTGGGCAAGGAGGGCACTTACCTTAGCGATAATTCCAACTTGGTCTTCACCTAGAACAGATACAACAGCTTTCATTTAAAACCGCCCTTGACACATTACCGGGGCATATCCTAATAAACCGCCGAATTCAACCGTATCACCAACTTTTTTACCAGGTGCGGGAATCACGCGGACAGCAGTGGTTTTATTATTAATCATTCTAATTGCTGCTTCATCAGCAATCATTGCGCTAATGGTTTCTTTTGGTGTGTCACCTGGAATTGCAATCATATCAAGACCAAAGGAACAAACTGCAGTCATTGCTTCTAATTTAGAGATATTTAGCGTTCCAGCGTTAACTGCCTTAATCATGCCAGCATCTTCAGAGACGGGGATAAATGCGCCTGATAAACCACCAACATGACTGCAGGCCATAATGCCACCTTTTTTCACGGCATCGTTTAACATAGCTAGAGCAGCGGTGGTTCCGTGAGTTCCAACCTGAGCAACGCCAATTTCCTCTAAAACTTCAGCAACGGAATCACCAGCGGCAGCAGTTGGTGCGAGGGAAAGGTCCACGATCCCAAATTGAACGCCCAGTCTTTCCGCTGCAACAGTTCCTACTAATTGACCCATTCGTGTCACCTTAAAGGCAGTTTTCTTGATCGTTTCAGCGACGACGTCCTTTGATTCACCTTTAACTTTTTCTAGGGCGGTTTTGATAACTCCAAGACCTGAAACACCAACATTTATTACTACATCTGGTTCACTAACACCATGAAATCCTCCCGCCATGAAGGGATTATTTTCAACAGCATTACAAAAGATAACTAATTTAGCATTTGTCATCATATCCAGCTTTGAACCAGCGACGACTACTTCACCCATTTGTGCAACGGCATCCATGTTGATTCCGCTACGAGTTGAACCAACATTTACTGATGCACAAACAAAATTAGTTTCTGCCAATGCTTCAGGGAGGGAGACGATTAACGTGCGGTCACCAGTTTGATATCCCTTTTGAACAAGTGCACTATAACCACCGATAAAATCAATTCCTAATGCTTTAGCAGCCTTGTCTAACGTTTTAGCATATTTAACATAATCATGGTCATGAGAGGCAGCAGCAATAAGAGAAATAGGAGTAACAGTTACTCGCTTGTTAGCAATCGGAATCCCATATTCGGCTTCAATTTGTTGGCCGGCTTTAACAAGGTCTTTTGCGTTTGTCGTAATTTTGTCATAGATCTTCTGACATGCGACCGTACTATCACTATCAATACAATCAAGTAAAGAAATTCCCATCGTGATTGTCCGCACGTCAAGATTTTCATTAGAGATCATATGGCTAGTTTCATAAATTTGTTGTGAATTCATTTAGGAATTGACCGATGCCAAGCAATATGACTTTCCTTTGATCTTAATCACATGTGAGTGATAGACAAGTCGGTCTAAAATGGCCTCTGCGGTTGCCGTACTATGGAGAACAGCTCCCCAACTTGATAATGGTACATTGGTCGTTATGATTATTGATTTACGTTCATAGCGACCATTTATTAGTTGAAATAATAGTTTTGCTTCTTCCGTCGATATTGGTAAATAGCCTAATTCATCAATAATTAATAGATCATACCGTTCGTATCGACGCATTTAATAGATCATACCGTTCGTATCGACGCATTGCTCTAAGTGTTGCTTTTCTTGAGCTGCTTTCAATCTAAGAATTAGTTCATGGCAATTAATAAATAGTATTCGTACATCTTGTCGACATGCTTCGATACCAAGCCCAATTGACAGATGTGTTTTACCTACGCCAGGGCTGCCAATAAAGATAATGTTTTCTTGATTGTCCAGAAATGACATAGTCGCAAATTCAGCGATTTGTTGCGGATTAATTGAAGGCTGAAATTGATAATTAAAATCATTGAGTCGTTTAATAATCGGAAATCTAGCGCGTTTGATTCTTCTCTTTAAGCTTTCTTGTTGCTGATAGGTAATCTCCTTATCCGTTAGTTTTAACAATGCTTCACTAAAGCTAATTTGGTTATCATTGACTTGTTGACGATAATCTGCGATTGATGCAGCCATATTATGTAAATTTAACTTCGTTAAATTATCTACTAATTTTTGATATTGATTCATTTATTCCCCAATCTGATCATAAATACTAAGATTATTAAGCATATACTGGTTAATTTCTTCATCCGTTTTATCTTTCATCAAATCACTTTTAAGAATGGCATGTTTATCATGAGGATCATAATTAAATTGCTTATTGGTTAAATCATGCTTTTGAATCTCAGTACCATGATAGAAAATGCGGATAGTCTTACCATCAGTTGTCGGTTTAATTTCGACTTCTTTTCCGATATAATTAGGGGAAACAGAGTATTGATGGTTTTGAAATCTGATCATTGAGTCTTGGGATACCTTTCTAGTTTGGTCGCTGTTAAAGTATCTCACGAGATCGTGGTTGAGAGACCGGAAATGCTCTTTTTCTTTTGTCCATAATTCAATTGGCTTCTGATTATTACTTTGTGATTTCTCATGATTGAGCCGTTCAGCTAGCCGATTAACGATATCATTTAAATCATTGACCGTACTAAATTCTCCATCATAAGGTTTTAATCGTTCCATTGTTCTTGCTAATGCTTCAACGCAACCTTTGGTTTGCGGTCTAAATGGGCGACATGCGACTGGATGAAATCCGGCATCATGGCTAAATGATAGGAATCGCTCATTAAATCGATGATGATGAAAATCGCTTAATTTATGGTCAATGACAGTTGACATATTATCAAACCAGATTTCTTTAGGAATTCCACCAGTAACCTTAAAGGTTTCAAACAATTAATTACCTGTTAATAAGGCGTAAACATATGAATTTTCTTCTGGACGGTAAACCCCGTGAAGTTCACCAACTTTAGTAAAGCCATTTTTGTCGATCAAGTGTTGCATGATCTTGTTGTCTTCATGGGTATCGATCCGAATAGTCTTAATATCCTTCCGATTATTCTTAATGTAATCAATTACACTAGTGAATAATGCTGAGGCGTATCCTTTTCCAGCATGATTAGAGTGAATTGCCACACGGTGAATAACAACATAATGATCAGTGTCAATTAACCAATCACCGTCAAGTTCATCATATGAGTGATCTGGTGCTTCAACAATTGATAATGCACCGACAGTTTCATTATCTTGTGATTGTACAAGGTATGCAAATCCTTTTTCAATATCTTCTTTGATATGTTCTTCGTTCGGGTAATCTCCTTGCCATTGATCGATCCCTTGTTCAGCTAATTGGTTTCGACCATCTCGCAAAATTTCCATAATTTGATTTAAATCATCCATTTTGGCTTGTTTGATTTGCATTTATTTTCCCCAGAAGAAGTTAATTAAGATTTTATTGACTTGGGGGTTGTGATGAAGTAATTCATGTTTAGCATTTGGTCCGGTAATCTTAACTTCGCGGTATGAACGTGCGCGGTTATTAATAAGATATTTAAGAGAAAGACAGGAAGCGTTTGAAACTTGGCTATCGTTGCCATCTTTTAAGTCACCGTAAATATTCAATAATTTAATTTGCCGTGGGTAGCGGTGACGTAAAGGAAGTAATTTTTGATAGGAATCATTCATTGCGGAAGGTTTTCCCGTCTTTTTATTCACTATTAGATTAGCAGGTTCATTCCAACCGATTGCACCATCAAAGGTTCCAGCCATCGCAACTTGTTTTTGAATTTGTGGAAGATTATGGTTGCCGGCATTAGCAAGCAGAAAATACATAACTGCCATGTTTCCCATGGAGTGTGCTTCAATATTTACCTTTTTAAAATGATATTTAGCTTGCAGTTCTTCAAGAACGTTCTTAACCCATTGTCCTTGTAATTCATAATTTGTGCTATGATTATCATTGAAATTGACCATCACGAGCGGATTGACGGCGTTATGAGGAATATCTCCTTTAAGAGTAACGGTTCCATCGCCAGCAACATCTGCGGTGATAACTGTCTTTGACACACCTGCTTTCACAAAACCATTTACCATATATTCTTCTGCATGGGCACCGCTTCCGTAGCCATGGAAAAAGAGGGTGGGGGTAGTAGAATGAATATATTTATTTGAGAGATCTGCATGAACTGGATTTACTGCTAGTCCATAAATGAATATTAGGAAAAATGCAGTAAATATTGTTAAATTAAATTTAATAAATTTGATCATTTAATTAACTTCTTCTGGGGAAAATAATAATGTTGCACTAATAAGTTTATTAGTCATTTGAAAGTAGTTTTTGTATAAAGCAGTGTAACGACCACTATTTTTAGTTGGTAGCCATGGCTTGTCTCGCCCGCAATAATGGAGAATCACAGTATTACGCATTATCCAATCGGTTGTCCATTCGCCAAAGGAAATCGTTTCGTAAATACCACCCTTACGAGTATCAAAATTATATAACTGATCAGGGACAGACTTAATATAGCGTCCATATAAGGCATTCAAGACGTCTTGATCAGGGAGTAAAAGTGTATGGGTACGGATGTAGTTAAAAATGTCCGTATCCTTTACTTTTTTACGGATAGTATCAAGATTCATCAAGAGAACGCCAGAATTATAATACCCGTCAGCATCAAAGTTTTGCAGACGAATCTTATTAATAACCTCTGTCGTATTCGTCAGGTTTGTATGGATGGCAGAAGCATATAGGTATCCCTCTAATGAAGTCTCATACAGACTTGAAAGATCATTAATACACAATACATCAGCATCCAAGTATAAAATTTTATGCAAATCTTGAGGTAAAAGACGGTGTGCTAGTAAACGATAATAAATTGTTGTCGGATAGCGGTCTGTAACTGGTGCTTTGCTAAATAATTGATCATTAACTTTGATTGGAAAATAGTTCATTCCTAATTGCTTACAAACTCTTTCCAAGTCTTCAGTTCGTTTCAATTTCTCCTTTTGTAAGACATATACGTTAAATTCTTGTGCATGAGTATTTAACTTGATCGATAACAAAACTGTTGCTAATTGCGTGACAAATTTGTCGTTAATTGAAAATAATAAATTCATTTACATCTTTGCATCCCATTCTGCATGAAATTCATCAAGAAAGTCGAGCATCACTTGTTGACGGTGATTTGCAATTTTCTTGGCAGTTTCAGTGTTCATCATGTCTTTTAGATGTAAGAGTTTTTCATCAAAGTGATTAATGATAGTTTCATTTGCTAAATTACGATATTCTTCCCTGGACATATTATGACGAGGTTTAATAGCCGGATCGTATATTTTTTCATGATGGCCACCTCCATAATAAATTGCCCGCGTAATGCCAATTGCGCCAATTGCATCTAACCAGTCGGCATCACGGACTATTTGTCCAATGAGGGAGAGTTTGACTTCCTCTTTATCTAAGGTATGAGCAAAAGAAATATTATTGATGACATTCATAATTATTTCGACTTGTTCATCACTAAAGTCAATTTGCTTTAAGTAATCAACTAATTCTTGTTTAGCTGCCTCAACGTTGTCAACTAATTTCTCATCAATTGTATCGTGAAGGTAGGCCGCCACGATGGGCAAAAAGGGATCAACTTTTTCACCAATTGCTAACCGTTTACTCATTTTTACTACGCGGTTAATATGGTCCATCCCATGTCCAGTCTTGTCCTGACCTAATTTTTGAATGGTGTACTCTTTAATGGCAGTTAATTGTTCCGCTTGTTTCATTTACTTATCATCTTTTTTATTTTTAGCACTTCTTAAGTCGACAATAATCGAACCGCCCTGCTTATCGTCTGCAGAGTTACCTGAATCATTATTATGATTATTATCAATATGCAATGCTTTTCGCGCTACCCACCGAAAAATCAATGAGATCGGTGCTACCAGGAAGCCATACAATAATCCTGTCAGTAATGCATTAGGAATAATCAGTTGAACAAATGTTAATCCACCTGTTGGCGTCCCCGTTAGGACTAATCCAATTAGACCATAAAAGATTGAAATAAAGAATAATTGAACTAGACCGGTAAAAATAGCAAGCCATAATAATTGTGAATGATTGAGATCAATAGATAATGGAACTTGTTTGCGTAAAATCAAGCCAACCACAATCAAAATAACAATAAAATCGACTAATATTACCCAGTCAGCAGTTCCTAAGACAATCATGATTATGGCACTAACAAGCGTCACAATAAATGCAATATTAATTCCCAATGCAACTGCTATTCCCACTGCAATCACGCCAGCTAAAGGCATAAACGCCTTACCGGTCGGTAAAATGGTTTGAAAGCCAGTAAATGACATTAATATCATCAAAATACCCGCCGTAATTGCCAAAAGGGTTTTAATTAAGGTTTGTTTTTTCATACTAAAGGCTTCTTTGCTGTATCTTGCATCCATTCATACTAAAGGCTTCTTTGCTGTATCTTGCATCCATGCTAAGGCCAGGGCTCCTTGTCCTAAGTGGGAACCAATTACTGGACCAAAGTAACTCAACTCAAATAAAATATCAGGATGATCCGCTTGAAGTTTATCAAGCCACTTTTGGCCTTCTTCTGGAGCATTTGCGTGAACAACCATCGCTCTAACTGGATAGTCAAGTTTGGCAATATCCTCATCAAAGATTTGTTCACAGCGAAGTTTAGCCTTTTTCATTGACCGCACCTTTTCAAACGCTTCAATGGCATGCGTTGGAGTATGCATAGTCAGGAGAGGTTTGATTTTTAAAATTGAGCCTACAAATGCAGAGGCGTTTGATAAACGACCACCACGAACAAGGTTTTGCAAGTCATCAACCACAAATACATTATTAAAGGTATCACGATATTCTTTTACCTTTTTAACAATGTCATCTAAATCATCGCCTTCACTAGCTAATTTAGCTGCTTCTAAGGCTAAGTACCCCATCATTTTAACTGTTAGGTGGGAATCAATTGGTACGATCTTGATTGTATCCTTCATCTGCTCAGCAAGTTGTTCAACAGTATCCAAATATCCTGTAATAGCCCGTGTTAAATGAATGCTAATCACAGCATCATACCCATCATCGGCTAATCCTTGATAAACTTCCATCAATTGACCGATTGGCGTTTGAGAAGTCGTTGGAAAAGAGCTTGAATTTGCCATCTTTTCATAAAAATCACTGGTGGAAATATCGACACCTTCACGGTATGTTTGACCATCCAATGTCACTGGGATTGGGACAACATGAATATTATTAGCCGCCGCCTCTTCAGGAGAAAGGTAGGCAGTGCTGTCAGTAACAACAGCAATTTTCATTTAGTGATGCAGATTACGCAAAAAGATCTCAATTGGTGTGCGCCAGTTTAAACATTTGAATGGCCTGGAGTTCAAATACCAGTTAATTTGAATTAACTCATCATCAGTGATTTCCTCAATCGGTTGACCTTTGGGGATAAAGCGTCGTAGTACTCGGTTGCGATTCTTATTACTGCCCCGTTCATGTGGAGAATAAGCATGCGCAAAGTAGAGGGGAATCCTGGCCTGCTCTTCAATTAGCTTGTAGTTAGCGAATTCTTTCCCATGGTTAACAGTAAGGGTCTTGAGATTATCTTCTAACTGGTTAGCTAATTCTAAAATGGCCTTGGTCATTGAGGTACTATCTCGTCCCTGAAGCCGTTTAACGATGATAAGACGACTCTTACGCTCGACAAACGTAGCTATTGCTTGACCTTTACGCTTTCCAGATAAAACTGTATCTGCTTCAAAGTGACCTGAGGTATGGGCAGATTGCAAGAAATAACTTGAACAAAGTTAGTGATGCAGATTACGCAAAAAGATCTCAATTGGTGTGCGCCAGTTTAAACATTTGAATGGCCTGGAGTTCAAATACCAGTTAATTTGAATTAACTCATCATCAGTGATTTCCTCAATCGGTTGACCTTTGGGGATAAAGCGTCGTAGTACTCGGTTGCGATTCTTATTACTGCCCCGTTCATGTGGAGAATAAGCATGCGCAAAGTAGAGGGGAATCCTGGCCTGCTCTTCAATTAGCTTGTAGTTAGCGAATTCTTTCCCATGGTTAACAGTAAGGGTCTTGAGATTATCTTCTAACTGGTTAGCTAATTCTAAAATGGCCTTGGTCATTGAGGTACTATCTCGTCCCTGAAGCCGTTTAACGATGATAAGACGACTCTTACGCTCGACAAACGTAGCTATTGCTTGACCTTTACGCTTTCCAGATAAAACTGTATCTGCTTCAAAGTGACCTGAGGTATGACCATCGTTAGTTCGTCTATGGTAAGATGATGGTAGGTCATTTGTGGTGTCCTTTCTTTTGATGTATGGGTATTCAAAAGTCTACCACAAATGGCTTTTTATTTTTCTAACTTAATTTTACAAACCGCGTTTATGAACGCTTTATAACTATGTCACCAACTTTAATTTGTTCTCCTGATGGCTTAGGAAATCCACCTGTAATCTGTTCTGGATCTACATTTAAATCATTTTGAATAGATGGTAGTCCAGGAATACCATTAGAAAGATATGGTATGGCGGGCTTCCTAGGAGCTTCCGCAATAGCCATTTTGGGATAAACTTCTGTGACGATTAATTCTCCCTTAGGTAAATCTAATGTTCCAAGACTTTTACCTGTATCAGGATCTATTACGGGATCTGTGCCGAATTTATCGATGATTTCTAATTTATCTCCTTTTCGTAAGTGATTATCAATACCGGCATTAATTACAACTGCTTTAGTGCTAATTATCTTTGCTATTTTCATCATCTGTGCCAATTATTTCTGCTTCTGCTTCTTTAGATTCTCAATCCATTTAATAATCTCTTCACGTTCTTCCTCAGTTGCTTTTGGATCAATTGAGGCATGGATAGTTTCTATCTTAGATTGACTGTTACTATTTACAGTAGATTCTTTATTCATTTAAAATAGTTGCATTCGGTGTCGATATTGCTCGTGTGTTAACTCTATATTTATATGTTCTAGTCTACTTATGAAGTTTGTAGGTAGGTTTAATCCTTTTAGGAAAAGATTAAGTGCATTGCTTCTCTCAGGTGTGGAATTATTATTATTTCTCCAGTCTCTTAGGTGCTTAATTAGATTAAGTGAGTCGTATTTATCAAGAGTTAGTATTAACGAAATCATAAAAGATAGCAAATCATTTTTACCAAATCTACTGTTAAACTCTTGATTGGTAATTACTGACGTTGATGCAAAAAGTCTTAAAGGAGTCAAAAGTAAAGAGGAGTTTGACTTAAAATCAAAGAGACCATTTCCGTGAGCTAAATTATTTCTAAAATCATGAATAATACTTAACATGTTTTTGAATAAATTAATTATATTATCGAAATCTTTTTGATATTCGTCTTCTAACTTTTTTACTTCTTCAGCACTTTGGTCATGAAAAAAGCCGAATATATCACGGTACTCTCCTGGCTTTGATTTCATTCGCATTTGTCTTAATGCAAGAGAACCAACACCGGAATTACCAACTATAATCTGTGACGGATATGTATCAATTGGTAACATTTCGGAAACAACAGTACTTGTCATTTTTGAATTAAAGATTGAAAACCACATCCTAACTTGACCTAAAGTTACATTGTTAATAAGAATCCAAGGAGGAATACAGTCATACCTTCTACGATAATATCTAGTTGGATTTTTATCAGTATGATATGCAATATCTAGTAAAAATGCTGTTATACTAATAGCTTTATTACGTTTTCTGCGTTTATATTTCAAGGGATCAAGATAATCTGCTTCGCCAATTCCAAATTCTTTCGAAAGGGAATGGGCCATTGCCTCTTTAAATCTGTGTTCAAAATTAATTGTTGCTTGAAATAATATATCTTGAAGATCTGATTCCATTACCTGAAATAAATACAAATCAGTTAAATGGGTATGATTAGGATAGTGCCTGTTAGAATTATAAATATGATTTTTATATCTATTTACAAGATTATAATATCCACGAGCTTTAATTAGTTCAATTGCTAGTTTCTTATCTGAAATACTTAAATTTTTATTTTTTAGGTTATCTACCATTTGTTCATATGTAAGAAACTTTACCTGCTTTAGCTTTTTGCCCAACAATTACATTTTAGCTATTTGATCAAATAGATTTGCTGTTTGATGTTTCTTCTTATTGCTAAGATGGACATAGGTATCTAGAGTGGTGGCAATTTTGTTATGACCCAATCGTACTTGGACCTCTTTAGCAGATGCACCCGCTTCTAGTAACATGGTTGCGTGGGTATGACGCAAACTATGGAAATTAAATGGGAAACCTAGCTCTTTAGTGACAGTACTTGCATAGTACTTAATCGAATTGGGAGTGACTGGTTTCCCATTTTCTTTTGTACATACAAAGTTAGATTCATGGTAATTTTTACCATATCGTAAACGATTTTCATTTTGTAGTCGCCGCTGAACTTTAAGCGCATGGATAAGTTGATCACCGATTGCAATTGTTCGATAACTGGCGGCTGTTTTTAGTTTTCCAAGTCGAACATCCGTTTTGGAATACTGTTTCATCTGCTGAGTAACATTAATTTCAGCATCTGGTAAACTAACATTATCCCATTCAAGACCAGCTACTTCTCCACGCCTCATTCCAGTATAAAAGCTGATTAAGAGGGGAAGGTGAAATGGGTGGCCAAGAGGAAATTGCTCTAAAAGTTGATTAAATTGTTGTAGAGTAATAATTTTTAGATCTTCTCTTGTAGTTTTAGGATGGTTATATTTTGGCTGCCGGACATATTCTGCAGGTGATTGAGTAAGAATATGCCAGGGATGGACCGCTTGTCTAAATCCTTCCTTGATAACCATAAGAATAATTTCGACAGTATGACCATGCAGTCGTGTGTGATCAGGCTTGTATTCGGTAGAGTCGGCGATCTTATTAATAGTCTTTTGAATTAATTCTGGAGTGACTTTAGATAATTGGTAAATTCCGAGGGTAGGTTGCACATATTTATCCAAGACATGCCGATAATTCAGCTGAGTGTTTTTAGATAAGTTGGTCTTAACATAATTGTCATACCAAAATTCAAAGTAATCATGAGTTGAAATCTTATCAGTATTGGTAACTGCTCCTGTATTTTCATAAAGCTCTAAAGCAACGCGTAATCGGTGCATTGCTTCCTTGTAAGAATCGCCTCCGACTCGTTCGTATTGTCGCCTTTTTCCGTCTTTGTCAGCAATATCAAAGCGGTAGTACCATTTTTTACCACGCTTTCTAACATTACCATTCATTTACTTCTCGTCTAATTGCTCATCGGTCTTCAAAACGGCCATAAAGGCGGCCTGAGGAATATCAACTTTTCCGACAGCCTTCATCCGTTTCTTCCCACGTTTCTGCTTATCTAATAATTTAGCACGCCGGTCTGGATCCCCTGTATGAATACGGGCAGTAACGTCTTTTCGGTAGGCTTTAATATTGGTCCGGGCAATAATTTTTGAGCCTATTGCTGCTTGAATTGGGATTTCAAAGTTTTGCCGTGGAATAATCTTCTTTAACTTAGCAGTAATTTCCCGACCACGTTCTGCCGCAAAGTCACGGTGAGCAATAAAGCTCAATGCATCCACCTTATCGCCATTGAGCAAGATGTCAATCTTAACCAAATTACTTGGCCGGTAACCATCAATTTCATAATCTAAGGAAGCGTATCCCCGTGTAGAACTCTTTAACTTGTCAAAGAAGTCAAAAATAATTTCTGACAGCGGAATATGATAAATAACGTTTACCCGGGTATCACTTAGATATTCCATCGTATCAAAGTCTCCCCGTTTACGTTGGCAAAGCTCCATTACTGGGCCAACATAATCATTGGGTACCATGATTGAAGCGCGGACATATGGTTCCTTAATCGCTTTAATGGAAGAAGCGTCTGGCATTTCAGCTGGATTTTCCACTTCTTTTGTTGTCCCATCCGCTAATTCAACATGGTAAGTAACAGATGGTGCAGTTGTGATTAAATCAAGATTAAATTCACGTTCAAGTCGTTCTTGAATAACGTCCATGTGAAGTAATCCTAAGAAACCACAACGGAATCCAAATCCCAATGCTTGCGATGATTCCGGTTCAAAGGTTAATGCTGCATCATTAAGTTGAAGCTTTTCCAACGCATCACGTAAATCATTAAATTTAGCATTATCAGTTGGATAAAGTCCAGCATATACCATTGGCGTCATTTGCCGATATCCTTCTAACGGCTTATCTGTAGGATTATCTGCACTTGTAACCGTATCACCGACCCGAGTATCTTTAATGTCTTTAATTGCCGCGGTAATATAACCTACATCCCCAGCCATCAATACATCACGTGCCAATGGTTTAGGAGAGTTAATTCCTACTTCAGCAACTTCATATTCGGTACCACCGTTCATTAACTTAATTCGGTCACCTTTTTTAACCGTTCCTTCAACAACCCGGACACTAAGAACCACGCCCCGATAATCATCATACTTTGAATCAAAGATAAGGGCTTTTAACGGCGCAGTTAAATCTCCTGTTGGTGCTGGGACATCCTTAACGATTTTTTCAAGGACTTCATCAACGCCCATTCCAGTCTTAGCACTAATATCAACTGCCTCATCAGTATCTAAACCAATCTCGTCTTCAATCTGTTTCTTAGTACCCTCAGGATCAGCAGAAGGTAAATCGATCTTATTGATAACAGGTAAGATCTCAAGGTCATTGTCAAGCGCTAAAAAGACGTTAGCAAGGGTCTGTGCTTCTACCCCTTGCGTTGCATCGACCACTAAGACGGCACCTTCACAGGCAGCAAGAGACCGTGATACTTCATAAGAAAAATCGACGTGGCCTGGTGTATCGATTAAATGGAAAATGTAATCTTCACCGTCTTTAGCATGATATGTCAAGGCGACGGCATTTAATTTGATTGTAATACCCCGTTCACGTTCTAGAGGCATATCATCAAGAATCTGGTTTTTCATTTCACGTTTGCTGATTGAATCAGTCATTTCTAAAATACGATCAGCAAGCGTTGATTTTCCATGGTCAATGTGGGCAACAATCGAGAAATTCCGAATGTGTTTTTGCCGCTCTTTCATTTCTTCTAGGTTCATTTACTTATCCTCAAAGGCATCACGTAACTTATCAAGAACTGTCTTCTTCACACCCTTAACATCTTCACCACTAGCAGCCGCAAAAGCTAACATTGCTTCACGCTGACGCTTGTTAAGGCTCTTAGGTGTCTTAACATGGACAGTAACATGTTCATCTCCGTTACCATTACCGTTAAGGTGTGGAACCCCTTTGCCACGCAAGCGGAAATTAGTTTCTGATTGGGTTCCCGCAGGAATCTTAAGGTTAACATCACCATGAACCGTTTTAACTTTTACTTCGTCTCCCAAGGCTGCTTGAGCAAACGAAATATCACGATCAACGTAAATTGTTGAACCGTCACGACGGAATTCACGACTTGGTGTTACCCGGAAGACAATATACAAATCTCCGGCTGGGCCACCATTCTCACCAGCGTCTCCTTGGTGTTGGAGCCGCATTTGTTGACCATCATCAACACCGGCAGGCACCTTCACTTCTAGCTCATGACGTTCGTGAATATGTCCTGCACCATGGCAAGTATCACAACGATCTTCTGGCTTAATAATCTTTCCAGTTCCATTACATTCTGGACAAGTGGTTTGAGTTTGCATATTGCCTAGTGGTGTTTGACGAACACTCGTAATCACGCCGGCACCATGACACCGTGGACAAGTTATTGGCGATTTACCAGGCTTTGCTCCGGTTCCATGACAAGTCTTACATTCTGCATCACGGTTATACTTGATAGTAGTTGTTTTACCAAAAACCGCATCCATAAAATCAAGAGTCATTGCATATTGTAAATCACGTCCTTGACGCGGGGCTGTTGGGTCCCGACGAGTACGACCACCGCCACCAAAGAATTGACTAAAGATGTCGTCAAAGCCGCCGCCAAAGTTAGAATAAGCTTGACCACCACCAAAGCCGCCAAAGCCTTGACCGCCAGCACCTTGTGGGCCAGCTGAACCAAATTGATCATATTGAGCACGTTTTTGGCTATCACTTAATGTCTCATATGCTTCATTAATCTTCTTAAACTTTTCTTCTGCACCAGGCTCGTGGTTAACATCTGGGTGGTATTTTGCCGCAAGCCGACGATATGCACGCTTGATGTCTTTTTCGGATGCATCCTTAGAGACACCTAAAATGTCATAATAATCTTGTTCTGCCATCTATTTCTTGTCGTCTGGTGTAACGTCCTTAAAATCACCATCAACAGTATTGTCATCATTACCGTTGTTATTACCATTTTGTTGGTTATCACCAGGCTGACCATTAGCAGCGCCACCTTGTGCACCTTGAGCTTGTTGGTAAAGCTTTACGCTAAGGTCTTGAATAACTTTGTTTAAAGCATCCTTCTTAGCTTTCATTTCATCAAGGTTGCCGCTTTCTTTAGCCTTCTTTAATTCGTCACGAGCACTTTCAGCCTTCTTGATATCATCTTCAGGAACTTTACCCTTAACTTCCTTCAAAGTCTTATCAACTTGGAAGAGTTCTTGGTCAACTTCATTCTTTAAGTCAACTTCTTCCTTCTTCTTCTTGTCGGCTTCAGCATGCTCTTCAGCATCCTTCTTCATCCGTTCAATTTCTTCATCACTTAAGCCTGAGTTAGACTTGATAGTGATATTTTGCTTCTTGTGAGTTCCTTGATCTTCAGCAGAAACATTAACAATACCGTTCTTATCGATATCAAATGTAACTTTGATTTGAGGAACACCACGAGGAGCAGCAGGAATATCAGTTAGTTGGAAGTTACCTAAAGTCTTGTTATCTGCTGCCATTGGACGTTCACCTTGAAGAACGTGAATATCAACAGCTGGTTGGTTATCAGCAGCAGTAGAGAAGATTTGACTCTTTGAAGTAGGAATAGTTGTGTTACGGTCAATCAGCTTAGTGAAGACACCACCCATGGTTTCAATACCAAGTGAAAGTGGAGTAACATCAAGTAATACGACATCCTTAACATCACCAGTAAGAACCCCACCTTGAATAGCTGCACCAAGAGCAACGGCTTCGTCAGGATTAATTGAGTGGTTAGGTTCCTTACCAGTTAATTCCTTAACCATTTCTTGAACAGCAGGAATACGAGTAGATCCACCGTTTAAGATAACTTCATCAATGTCATCAAAAGTAAGATCAGCATCTTTCAAAGCATTCAATACTGGTTGCTTTGTCCGTTCAACTAAGTCATTAGTTAATTGGTTAAATTGTGCCCGGCTTAATGTCTTTTCCAAGTGTAATGGACCGTTTTCACCAGCTGAAATAAATGGTAAGCTGATTTGTGCCTCTTGAACACCTGACAAGTCCTTCTTAGCCTTTTCAGCAGCATCCTTCAAACGTTGAAGAGCCATCTTATCTTGAGAAAGATCAACACCATGTTCTTCCTTAAAGCCATCAATTAACCAATCCATGATCTTTTGGTCAAAGTCATCCCCACCTAAATGAGTATCACCATTAGTAGAAAGAACTTGGAAGACACCGTCACCTAATTCAAGGATGGAAACATCGAATGTACCACCACCAAGGTCATAAACAAGGATCTTTTCATCTTTGTCCTTCTTGTCAAGACCGTATGCTAGGGATGAAGCAGTAGGTTCGTTAATAATCCGCTTTACATCAAGGCCCGCAATTTTACCGGCATCCTTAGTAGCTTGACGTTGAGCATCATTGAAGTATGCAGGAACAGTAATAACTGCTTGAGTAACAGTATCACCAATGTAGTCTTCAGCATATTTCTTAAGGTATTGCAAAATCATTGCTGAAATTTCTTGTGGAGTATATTTCTTACCATCAACTTCAACAGTGTATCCTGCTTCACCCATGTGACTCTTGATTGATGAAATAGTGTTAGGATTAGTAATCGCTTGACGCTTTGCTACTTCTCCAACTTGAGTTTCACCATTCTTAAATGAAACAACAGATGGTGTTGTCCGACTTCCTTC
This sequence comes from Limosilactobacillus reuteri, assembly GCF_013694365.1. Classification (NCBI taxonomy): domain Bacteria; kingdom Bacillati; phylum Bacillota; class Bacilli; order Lactobacillales; family Lactobacillaceae; genus Limosilactobacillus; species Limosilactobacillus reuteri. The sequence goes on along the minus strand of NZ_CP059275.1, from coordinate 1,404,543 downwards.
TGGGTTGGTGATAATCTTAGGTTCATTACCTTCCATAACAGCAACCGCAGAGTTAGTAGTACCTAAATCAATACCAATAATCTTATTACTTGCCATTTATTGAGCTACAACAACCATTGCTGGGCGTAATACCCGGTCTTTGAGTTGATATCCTGCTTGAAGAACATTAACAACAGTTTCAGGCTTCTGACCTTCTTCGACCGAAACAGTTTGAACTGCCTGGTGAAGAGTAGGATCAAATGTTTCACCATCAGCTTTGATTTCAGTGATGCCATGATCATTTAATGCCTTTACAAGATGATCATGGACCATTTGAATGCCCTTTTTAAGTTGCTTGCCATTATCGTCTACAACTTCAATTGCTAAAGCCCGTTTAAGGTTATCAAGCACTGGTAAAATTGACTTTGCTAAATCCTGACCATCATATTTAAGGATTTGAGCCCGTTCTTTATTAAAACGATTAGTCATATTTTGAATTTCTGCTTCTGCTCGTAAATATTTGTCATCTTTATCAGCGAGCTGCTTCTTTAAGTCAGCGATCTCTTCTTTTAATTTAACAGTTTGATCATCCTTCTTATCTGAAGCCTCTTTTTTTATATCTTTTTTAGGTGCCTTTTCATTTTCAGGCGCAGTTTGTTTTTGTTGTTCTTCTTGTTTTTCCTTGGCCAACTATGAATCATAATAGTGACGGTAGAAATCTAATAGCCGTTTTGCTAATTCTTGGCGAAAGGCATTTACAATTCCAATCGTCCGTGAATAAGGCATCCTTGTTGGACCAAGAACTGCAATAATTCCTCGTCCATATTGTTCAACATTATAACTTGCAGTAATCAAGCTATAATCATCAAGAAGCTTATTCTTAGAGATTTCTTGACCGATTTTAACATTAACTCCATTATCTGAGGTAAGTGTTGAATCCAAGATATTCGATAAGTTGTCGTTCTTATCTAACAAGCCATACAGTGATTGGATTGCATGGGGATCATGAGTACTTGCAAAATCCAGTAAGTTCAATCGACCACCAACGAAAAACCGCTCACGTGCTGCTTGAGATAAGACATTATCAAAAATATCAAGGAAACCATCGGGACTATGCATATAATGCAGAACCTGAAGTGGAATATCATCTTTTAGTCGTTTTACCACTTCTGATAGCGGCAAACCAACTAATTGATCATTAATCATTCTAATTACTGCCTGCAATGCATCTGTGTCAATGTCCGACGGCAAAGTGAATGACTGATTTTCAACCTCACCGCTATCGGTAACCAAGATCGCAATAACCTTATGATTTCCTAGCGGCACAACTCGAAAGCCACTCAAACGAACACTTTCTTGCTCAGGCTTTAATGTAAAAGCAGTATATGAAGTTAAGTTTGATAAGATATCTGCTGAATGTGAAATAATCTCGTCAATCTTTTGAAAACCGGTTCCAAGTGAGTTTTGAATTACTACCAGGTCATTATCAGTAACTGCTTGTGGATCAAGCAAATTATCAACATAATAACGGTAACCTCGTTTTGATGGAATCCGGCCTGATGAAGAGTGCTCTTTTAAGATCAAATCATTGTCCTCTAAAACCGCCATCTCATTACGGACAGTTGCTGAACTGACCTTAAAAGGCAACTTTTCTGCTAAATGTTTTGATCCAACCGGTTGACCAGTTGATGTGTATTGACGTACAATCGCTTGCAGAATCTTTTTCTGTCGTTGTGTTAGCATTTAATGCCGACTTCCCCGATGACTGGTAGTCTGGTTAATTTTATGAATATTTCGTTCAAATTTGAATCCGCCATCAGTCACTAATTTGAAATGCCGCATTTTCCCGTTAAAAGGCTGGCCGTTTAAGCGTACTGTTGTCCAGTTACGCATAATTTCGGTCATGGAAGCAAGTGCCTTAAGTTGATTAGGATTGTTCTCCTTAATTGCTTCGTCTTTAATATCTGACTGCAAGCGATAGATTAGGTTGTTATGGTATTCTAATAGTTCATTCGTTAGGGACGCATTGCGGTATTTATTAAATAACTTCTGAATTAATAACATTGCTTCTTGAGTATTCTGAGGTTGAATATAGCGATGTTCTTTATGTTTCATTTATTTATATTTTTCTAAAATACGACGGGCGTTTTGTTCATCTTGCTTCATCTGTGCTACTAATGCATCCGCTCCCGTGAACTTTTCTTCGCCACGAAGGTACTGATACCAGCGCACAACTACTTCTTCACCATACACCATTTGTTGAAAATCAAATAGATTAATCTCAACCGTTAATTGATTAGCATCGCCAAATGTTATGTTATGGCCAACACTTGCCATGCCGTCATACCACTTCTTACCGAGCTTAACTTTGACAGCATAGACCCCAATCCCAGGAATTCGCTCCTCTTCTGGATGCTCAACATTGATTGTAGGAAAACCAAGTGTTCGTCCACGAGCTAAGCCATGAACTACTAAGCCAGTTGTTTGATAAGGATACCCTAGTGCTTGGTTGGCTGCTTCTACATTACCAGCATCAATTAATTTCCGAATTTCTCGCGAACCGACCTTTTCTTGACTTCCATCCTCAGTAAATTTGGGCACAGTTACAACTTCAAACCGTCCCGCTGCATACTTAGGAAGCAACTTCATTGATGCAATATCTTCTTTTCCATAAGTATGATCAAAACCTGCTACGACCGTTTGAGCATGAAAGCCTACCAAATACTCATCAACAAATTGCTGAGGAGAAAGACTTGCAAAAGACGAGGTAAAGCTTATTAAATAAACCCGATCGACATCAAGGTCATTTAATAACTCAAGCTTCCTATCGACCGTTGATAGATATTTAAAGCCGCCCTTATATTGACGATAAACAATTCCTGGAGCATGATCATACGTCAAAACTACTAATGGCAATCCTTTTTCACGGGCAATTTCACGGGCACGTTTGATTACTGCCTGATGTCCCCGATGAACACCATCAAAGAAACCCATTGCAAGTACAATTGGCCCCGCAGGAATTAGTCTTTTTTCCAAAGGATGGTGAATTTTAATAACTTGCAATCAATTAACTGCAAACATTTTAGTTGGCTTATACATTTTATTTTTTGGATCAAAATGATATAGTGCTTTTACTTGTCCATCAAATGATAACACAATTTCCTTCTCACTAGTATTAAGTTCACTTGGAGAAAGCCATCCTCCATTTTGAACCTTTTTCCATTGAGCCTCTTGAATCGTTAATTGCAGATAGTCCTTCAAAGCATAATCTAAAGGATACAAATATTGCTGGAGAGTTTGGGTCGCAACAGCATCGCGAACGTCGTCTAAACTTAGAGTCTGATCAAGAGTAAAGCCTCCACTCTTCAACCGCGTTAACAAACTCATTACTCCTGGATACCCTAGTTTACGTGCAAGGTCAACAACAAGCGTCCGAATATAAGTACCCTTACTACATTCAACATTAAAACGGATTCGTTGTTGTTTATTTTCCTCATCATACTTTGAGCTTAATAATTCAAATTTGCTAATAGTCACTTGTCGTTTGGGCCGTTCAACAGTTTCACCAGCTCTTGCATATTCATAAAGTTTTTTCCCATTTACTTTTACAGCCGAATACATCGGTGGGATTTGTATTATTGTCCCCGTTAATGAATTCATGGCTGATAGGATTTCACTAGTCGGAATTTCATTTGTAACTTCTTTTTCCTCAATTTTGTCTCCATCAAGGTCTTGAGTAGTAGTCGTAAAACCAATTAAAAGCTCACCTTGATATTGTTTTCCTGATTGCATCAAATAATCAACAACTTTGGTAGCATTTCCAACACAAATTGGTAAAACACCCGCTACACCTGGATCAAGTGTTCCTGAATGACCAATCTTTTTAGTTTTTAAAATTTGTCGTAGTCGACTAACACATGCAAAACTAGTCATCCCACGTTCTTTATATAAGGGTATTATTCCATCCATTTATTTTTCTTTTTTGTGTAAGTCGTTAATGAGTTGATCAATTCGACTACCGTAAGCAACTGATGGGTCTCTTACAAATTTGATTTCTGGAGTCTTAAAAATATTAAGACGTGCGCCTAATTCACTGCGAATTAACCCGGTTGCCTTATCTAATCCAGCCTGTGCCTTCTCCGCATCAGAAGCAAGATCTGACAAGATACTGTAATAGATGGTTGCTTGCTGGAGATCACCAGTAACATCCACACCTGTAATTGTAACGTTTTGTACACGTGGATCACGAACACGTTTTAACAAGATTTCATCAACATCTTTTTGAATTTCTTGAGCTAAACGATCTACTCGATATTGTTTACTTGGCATTTACTTAACTGGAACTTCTTTCATCTTGTAGGCTTCAATAACATCCATTTCTTTAATGTCATTGTAGTTTTCAATTGTCAACCCACATTCGTAACCTTGCTTAACTTCTTTGACATCATCTTTGAAGCGCTTAAGACTACCTAATTCACCTTCGTAAATAACAACGCCATCACGAACTAAACGAACCTTTGCATCACGGGTAATCTTACCAGAAGTAACCATTCCCCCGGCAATTGTACCAACTTTTGATGCCTTATAGATTTGACGAACTTCTACTTGACCAATTGTTTCTTCCTTGTATACCGGTTCAAGCATCCCCTTCATCGCATCTTCAACTTCTTCAATTGCATCGTAAATGACACGGTGAAGACGGATATCAATACTATTAGAGTCAGCCAATGTCTTAGCTACGGCAGTTGGGCGAACATTAAAACCAATGATAACCGCATTAGACGCTTCAGCTAAGGTAACATCACTTTGATTAATGGCACCAACGGCTTGGTGAATAATATCAACACGAACACCGTCAACTTTAATCTTTTGAAGGCTTTGACTTAGAGCCTCAACAGATCCCTGAACATCGGCTTTAATGATAATCGGTAAGGTCTTCATTTGACCCTTCTTCATAGTTGCAAAGAGGTTATCTAATGTAACATGAGAAGTCTTTTGACGTTCCTTATCCATTGCTCGTTTAGCCCGTTCTTCACCTGCTGCACGGGCAGTCTTTTCATCATCAAAGACAACAAACCGATCCCCGGCTTCTGGTACTTCATTTAACCCAGTAATCTCAACAGGAGTAGATGGGGTAGCTTCTTTAATACGACGACCATTTTCATTTGTCATTGTCCGCACACGACCAAATGTGTTACCAACAACAATTGGGTCCCCAACATGAAGAGTACCTTGTTGAATTAAAATAGTGGCAACTGACCCCCGACCTTGATCAAGGCGGGCTTCAACAACTGATCCAGCCGCATTTTGATCCGGATTAGCCTTTAATTCCAGCATTTCAGCTTGGAGTAGAATCATATCAAGTAATTCATCAAGATTCTTACCAAATTTGGCAGAAATCTTAACAAAAATCGTATCTCCACCCCAGTCTTCAGGAATCAAGTTATACTTTGCTAATTCTTCAGTTACACGATCTGGATTTGCACCTGGCTTATCAATCTTGTTAACTGCAACAATAATTGGTGTTTGGGCAGCTTGCGCGTGGTGAATAGCTTCAACTGTCTGTGGCATAACTCCATCATCAGCTGCAACAACAAGGACCGTGATATCAGTAATATTAGCTCCTCGTGCACGCATTTCAGTAAAGGCCGCGTGTCCTGGCGTATCAAGGAACGTAATTAATTGATCATTATAGTGAACTTGGTAAGCACCAATTTCCTGGGTGATTCCCCCTGCTTCATGTTCAGTAACATGAGAGTGACGTAACTTATCAAGCAAGGTTGTCTTACCATGGTCAACGTGTCCCATAACAGTAACAACAGCTGGCCGCGTTACTTGATGTTCAGTATTATTTTGTTCATCTTCAAACATCTTATCAATGTCTGAAACGTCAACTTGAACCTTTTCCTTAGCCTCAATACCGTAATCAGTTGCTAATAATTCAATTGTATCCTTATCAAGTGACTGATTTTGGTTGATCATTACACCAAGCATAAATAACTTTTTAACGATTTCTGCTGGTGAACGGTGTAAGATCTTTCCTAAGTCTTGGGCATTCATCCCATCAGTATATTCTAATACTTCTGGAAGCGGCTTATCTTTTCGTTGTGTTGGTTGCTTATGAGCTACTTCACGTAACCGCTTGTTCTTATTGTGTTTCTTATTCTTCTTATTTTTCTTATTAAAGCGTTTGCCATTACGGCCTTGATCGTTATTTAAGCTGCCGCCAAATCGACCACCATTGTTTTGGTGTTGATTATTATCTTTTGTTCCATTGTTTGGTCGGCTATTGTTTTTCTTTTGTGGACGCTCATTTTGTGCCTTATCATGATCGTGGTGTTGATTGTGATTTTGTGCTTGATGGTTATTTTGCTTATTGTGACCATCATTTTTCTTTACTGGTTGGCGTTGATTATTAGTTGTTTTTTGTCCACCCTTTGCAAGTTGACGTAATTGTTGCGCTTGATCTGGGGTAACAGAAGACATGTGACTTTTAACTCCCATTCCTTGCCGATTGGCCATATTAACTAAGTCTTTGCTAGGCATTTTTAATTCCTTAGCTAATTCATAAATTCGTTCTTTGGCCATTTATCTCATAGTTAGTAGTTCCTCAAACTTTCTTGCAAAACCTGATTGCATTACACAAAAAACTGTTCGTGCTTGCCCTGTTGCCCGGCTAAGTTGTTCTCTAGTGAAATCTGTTGAAAAAGGAATGCCATAAAATTTACATTTATCAGTAATCTTTTTTGCACTAGCTTTTCCAGCATCTGAAGCTAGGAATACAAACTTTGCCTTTTTAGTTTGAATATTTTTTAAGACAATCTCTTCCCCACTCTGAAGTTGCCGGGCACGCCGAGCGATTCCAAGGAGGTTTAAGACCTGTTCTTTATTTTTGATCATTTATTTTTGATCATTACCAAATAACTCTTGTCGTGCCTGTAGGTGGTCTGCATACTTGATTAATTCATCATAAAATGATTCATCAAGTTGAACATGAAAAGCTTTTTCAAAAGTTTTTTCTTTCTTGGCGCGCTTTGCAATATCCACATCTACTGCAACATATGCTCCACGACCAGGCTTTTTACCAGTTGGGTCTAAGGAGACTTCATTTTCCTTATTCTTAACTACCCGAATCAATTGCCTTTTAGGCATCATTTCACCGGTAACAATGTCTTTACGCATTTATTCTTCGTTATTGTCAACATTTTCTTCTAAATCAGCTACTTCTTCAGATTCTTGGTCATTTTCAGCCATTTCAGATTCAGACTTGATATCAATCTTGTACTTAGTCAACCGAGCAGCAAGACGAGCATTTTGTCCTCGCTTACCGATGGCTAAGGATAATTGGCTATCTGGGACAACGACAGTGCATGAACGTTCTGTTTGTCCTTCAGTCGTTTCTTCACCTTCGCTATCCTCAGTTTCGCTTGCTGCCTTCTCTTCGTTAAAGATTACATCCAGTACTTCTGCTGGGTTCAATGCATTAGCGATAAACTTAGCGGGCTCCTTAACATACTCCACAATATCCATATTCTCGCCATCAAGTTCATTAACGATTGCTTGTACACGAGAACCTCGTGGACCAACGCAAGTCCCAACTGGATCAACATTAGGATCATTTGAGTATACTGCAACCTTAGCACGATCACCTGCTTCACGAGCAATATTTTCGATTAAGACAGTCCCATCCTTGATTTCAGGCACTTCTCGTTCAAATAATCGCTTTAAAAGTTCTGGAGCAGTCCGGCTAACAAAAATTTGTGGTCCCCGACGATCGTCATTTACTTTCGTTACGTATACTTGAATCCGATCATGGACGTGGTAGTGCTCATTAGGCATCTTATCTCTAAAGCCCATGGCACCTTCTACACCATCTCCTAAATCAACATATGTGAAACGCTTATCTTCTCGTGAAACTTCACCAGTGATAATCTCATTTTCATAAGTCTTATACTTGTCGTAAATGATTTTCCGTTCTTCTTCACGGAGACGCTGCATTACTACTTGTTTAGCAGTTTGGGCAGCAATCCGACCAAAATCACGAGGGGTAACTTCTTCGCGAATTTCATCACCAATATCATAACCTTGGCCATGAGGAAGCTTCCGTGCATCAGCTAAACTCATAAATTCGTTGCTGTCTGCTTCGACTGCTTCTTCATCATCAGTAATTGTTTTTACAGCGTAGACTTTAATATTACCAGTCAATGAATTGAATTCTACTTCAACATTCTTATCACCGTAATTTTGCTTGTATGCTGATTCAAGTGCTTGTTCTAACGCTTCAATAACAATCTCTTTCTTGATCCCCTTTTCTTTTTCAAGATAATCAAGGGCGCCAATCATCTCAGTGTTAATTTTTGGCTTACTCACCTAGAATTTAATCGCTAATCGGGCCTGGGCAATTTTCTGACGATCAATCGTAATTTGCCGATGACGAGTCTTGTCTAAATAATCCAACGTAATTTCTTTATTAGACAATTGCGTTAACGTACCCTCATAAACCTTTTGACCATTAATCTGTTGGTAAAGAGAAATGTGAATGTAATGGTCAATTGCTCGTTGATAATCTTCCTCTTTCTTCAGTGGGCGTTCAGCACCTGGTGAGGAAACTTCTAAAAAGTAAGCCTGTGGAATTGGATCAGGTTCAACATTATCTAATGCTTCACTTAATTCATCACTGACAAGTGCGCAATCTTCTAGCGTAATCCCACCGTCTTTATCAATATAAACGCGGAGGTACCAGCTTTTACCTTCTTTTACAAACTCTAAATCATATAAGTAAAAATCATGGTCCTGTAAAATCGGCGTTACAAGATCTGTTACAGTTTCTACAACACTGCTCAATTAAAACAAGCTAAGTTGATTTTCGTCAGGCAGCTTATCTAATACATGATTATCTGTCAAAAAGTCAATAAGTGTCTGCGAAACCTTTCCACGCTCTGCCAAATCTTCTTTAGAAAGGAATGGACGTTCTTCACGTGCGGCAACAATTTGCTTAGCAACGTTTAGCCCTAATCCAGGAACTGCTCGGAATGGTGCAATTAATGAATCACCATCAATCAACCAATCGGAGGCATCTGATTTTTCAATATCAACCATCTTAAATTTAAAGCCCCGTTCCAGCATCTCATTAGCTAGTTCAAGAATTGTTAAGAGATTCTTCTCTTTTGCACTGGCATCATTTCCCTTATCATTGATTTCTTTCATCCGTTGCTTAACCGCATCTTTACCATGAGACATCGCTACTACATCAAAGTCATCTGCTCGCACAGAGAAGAATGCACAATAATAAACTAACGGGAAATAAACCTTAAAGTAAGCAATTCGTAGAGCCATCAAGACATAAGCAGCCGCGTGCGCCCGCGGGAACATATACTTAATCTTCAAACATGAGTCCATATACCATTGTGGAACATTAGCTTCATGCATCTTTTCTTGCCACTCGTCTGGAATCCCGCGCCCCTTCCGTACGTGTTCCATAATTTGGAAAGAAATTTCTGAGTCCATTCCATAGTGGATTAAGTCGGTCATGATGTTATCACGACAACCAATAACATTAGCGATAGTGGCAATTCCCTGTTTGATTAGTTCCTGGGCATTATCTAGCCACACACCAGTCCCATGTGAAAGACCAGAAATTTGTAATAATTGCGAGTAATTTTTCGGATGAGTATCCTCCAGCATCCCCCGGACAAATCGCGTCCCGAATTCCGGCAATCCTAGTGTACCAGTTTTACTTTGAATTTGTTCTTCAGTTACCCCTAATACCTTAGGACTAGAGAATAAGGCCATCACCCCTGGATCATCCATTGGAATCGATTGAGGATCAATTCCTGATAAATCTTGCAAGGCACGAATCATCGTTGGATCATCATGTCCCAAAATATCCATTTTAAGAATATTATCGTGAATCGAGTGGAAATCAAAGTGAGTTGTTTCCCAGGCAGCTGTTTGATCATCAGCAGGATACTGTACAGGTGTAAAGTCATAAATATCCATATCATCAGGAACAATAATAATTCCCGCTGGGTGCTGACCAGTAGTTCGCTTAACACCAGTAGCTCCTTTTGCTAAGCGATCCTCCTCTGCCTTTCTAAATTCCTTTTCTGTATCTCGTTCGTAAGCCTTCACATATCCATATGCCGTCTTATCAGCAACCGTACCAATTGTCCCGGCACGGAATACATTTTTTTCACCGAATAAGACTTTCATATAGTTATGGGCAATTGGCTGGTAGTCACCAGAGAAGTTTAAATCAATATCTGGTACCTTATTACCCTTAAACCCAAGGAAAGTTTGGAATGGAATATCATGACCGTCTTTTACCATTAGAGTGCCACACTTTGGACATTTTTTATCTGGCAAATCGAAACCTGAACTATATTCCCCTTGCGTATAGAAGTGGGTAAATTGACAATTTGGACAACGGTAATGCGGTGGCAACGGGTTAACTTCTGTAATTCCCGAAAGCGTTGCAACCACACTTGAACCAACAGATCCCCGCGAACCTACTAAGTATCCGTCTTTATTAGACTTAGCTACTAGTCGTTGGGCAATTAAATAGTGAACAGAGAATCCGTTCTTAACAATACTGTTCAACTCTAATTCAATCCGGTCCTGAACTAGTTGTGGCAAAGGATCACCATACCATTTTCGTGCAGTACTCCATGTCCGATCTTGGATTTCCTGTTCGGCCCCCTTCATATGCGGTGGATAAAGTTTATCTTTTACTGGCCGAATATTGTCATCAATCTCAGCTGCAATCTTATTACTATTCTCTACAACTAATTCGTGGGCTTTTTCTTCACCGAGAAAAGCAAATTCATTTAACATTTCATCAGTGGTCCTAAAGTGCACTTCTGGACGCTCAGTTCGATTTAACGGGTTTGCGCCACCTTGCGAATTAATCAGGATCTTACGGTAAATTGCATCATGTGGATCAAGGTAATGGACATCTCCAGTGGCAACCACTGTTTTTTCCAACTCATCCCCTAGTTTGACCATATTTTTGAGGATATCTTCGAGGTGGTCTTCATCTGCAATCACATGTTGTTCAAGTAACGGTGCATAGTTTGGCTTGGGCTGAACTTCAATAAAATCATAGTAGCGCGCCTTTTCTAGTGCTTGATCGTAACCTTTCTCCATCATCGCGGTAAATACTTCTCCCGATGAACAAGCAGTTCCCAAAAGCAGTCCTTCACGATATTTCGTCAGCACTGTTCGCGGGATTCGCGGTACTCGGTAAAAATATTCAACGTTTGATAGCGATACTAACTTAAATAAGTTTTTCAAACCAGCCTGGGTCTGCGCAAAAATCGTTACATGAAAAGGCCGCGCATGACGGTAAGCATTATTTTCTTCCATGTGCTTATTTAAATCATCCACATACTTCACATCATAACGGGCTTCAGCATCTTTCAAGAACTTATAAAGCAAGTGTCCTGTAGCTTCCGAATCATAGTTAGCACGGTGGTGATGTTCCAATGCTACCTTAAACTTTTTACTAAGCGTGTTTAATCGGTATCCTCGCATATCAGGATATAAGAATCGCGCCAGTGGTAATGTATCGATTACTGGTTCCGCGATTTTTCCCATTTGATGACGTTCATAGCCAGTATTCATAAAACCCATATCAAATGCAACGTTATGACCAGCAATGATACAGCCCTTACAAAAGTCCTTAAACATCTGAAAAACTTCTTCTTCAGTTTTTGAACCCTGAACCATTTCAGTGGTGATACTAGTTAAATTAGTTGTTTGTTCTGATAACGGGAAACCAGGATCGATGAATTCATCAAAACGTTCTAAGACATTTCCATCTTGCATTTTAACTGCAGACAATTCAATTACCTTATCGTAAATTGCCGATAACCCTGTCGTTTCCACGTCAAAAATGACATAGGTCTGATGAGCGAGTTCTTCATGATTCTCGTTGTATACCAATGGAATTCCATCATCAACAACATTAGCTTCCATTCCATATAGCATTTTAATGCCCGTTTTTTGGGCCACGCTAAATGCTTCTGGAAAAGCCTGGACATTCCCATGATCGGTTACCGCAATTGCTGGATGTCCCCACTTATGAGCACGAGTTGCAAGCTCAGTAATCGAATTAGTGGCATCCATCTGACTCATTGTTGTATGCGTATGAAGTTCAACTCGTTTATCATCTTGAGGAGCTTTATCTTGACGCGCCGTATGAGTTACTTCATTAACATCATAAGCCGTGATTACCAAGTCTCGCATCCAAGTATCTTCTTGTACAGGCCCGCGAACTTTCAACCACATTCCTGCTTTGATATTGGCAAATTGTGCTTCTTCATCACTGTTGCGTGAGAATTTCTTGACAGCAAAAGAAGAAGTGTAGTCAGTAATTTCAAAGGTTAATAATTGACGACCTGAGCGTAGTTCGCGAATTTCTGCATTAAATACATATCCTTCAACAACCACGGACCGCTCTTCACCCTCAATGTCTTTCATTTGAATAACATTCTGCTTACTATCAATCATCCGGCCAAGTTGAATTGGGCCATCAGCAGGAGCAACTGGTGCACTCTTCTTTGCTGTCTTCTTTGCAGCCTCATTTTTCTTGATCCGGGCAGCCGCCTTGGCAGCAAGCGCAGCATCGGCTTTCTCGTGTTTAGCCTTTAATTCTTCAATTTTTGCTTGCGAGGCTGACTGGTCAACAAATGGGTGAATCCTAAATTTAGGAAAGCCTAGCTCTTGGTATGATTTTTCAATCTTATCTAATGCTTTCTGTGCTAGTAAGTCTTTAATTACCTCATTTTCAACAACTAGCGTTACACGACCCTCCTTAACCTCGGGAGCCGTTTGTAAGCAAGCTTGTTGGAGCATTGGTGTATCACTAATTGCCTTATTAATGATGAACTGCCAATAATTAGCTATCTGTGATTCATCAAGTTCTGTCATGGGAGTACTAATCTTCAAACTAACTTTAGCAATATCTTTGAACCCTAGCTGTAAGCTCTGGTTGAACTGCGTAAATAGGTCATACGGTAAAGCTTTATTAAAGATTAAGTGAAATTCCCAGTGCCGAGACTTTTTATGAACAACAACTGATTGAACTGCGGCATTTCTGAATGCAGAATTGTCTTTTTCCGGAAAGTGAATTTGTTCTAATAGTTTTCCAAATAATTCTTGGCGACTTAATCCCACTTATTTGTTTTTTTCTTCGTTCAATTGCTTTAGTAAAATTCCCACCGTATTTACTAGCTCTTCCTGTTTAACTTCAACAGTTTCACCAGTTTTACGGATCTTAATTTCAACAATACCATCTTGAGCTTTCTTACCAACAGTAACCCGAATTGGAATACCAATCAAGTCTGAATCAGCAAATTTAACCCCTGCTCGTTCTTTTCGGTCATCTACTAATACCTCATAACCAGCTTCAGTTAATTGTTGATCGATCTTATCAGCCATTGCCATTTGATCTTCTTTCTTCGCATTAACTGGAATTACATGAACATCAAATGGAGCAATACTATTAGGCCAGACAAGACCATTTTCATCAGCATTTTGTTCTGCAACAGCTGACAATAGACGGGTTACACCAATACCGTAACTTCCCATGATTACGTCTGTCAAACGACCATTGCTATCAAGAACTTGGGCACCAAGTTTGCTTGAGTAATGAGTACCTAACTTAAAGATATGACCAATTTCAATTCCGGGAGTAAATTTAAGTGGTTTACCATCAGGAGCAATCTCGCCTTCTTTAACATTCCGGAAGTCACCAAATTGATCAACGCGGAAGTCACGGTCAATATTAGCATTAATATAATGGTAACCATCTTCATTAGCACCACATGCCATGTTAACTAAAACCTTAACATAATTATCAGCAAGAATTTTTACTTCTTCGCCTACTCCTACAGGTCCTAATGATCCAGGATGAGCATTAAGGTACTTTTCGGCATCTTCTTCTGTAGCTAATTCAAGTTCTTCACAATCAAGAGCATTCGTTACCTTTGCTTCATTAACTTCATCGTCGCCACGCATTAATACTAAGACCGGTTGGTATTCATCTTCACTCATTTTAGCAATGTAAAGCATTGATTTGATAACTTGATTAGGATCAAGATCTAAACTTTCTGCAGCTTCATCTACCGTATGAGCACCCGGAGTAGCTTTTTTCTCAATTGGTGCAGGAGCAGCTGTTTGTTGTACACCAGTAAATTTACTTTCAGCTTTCTCAATATTGGCAGCGTAATCTCCATCAGTATAAGCGATTATGTCTTCCCCTACTTCAGCTGGTGCAGAGAATTCTTGTGAGTTCTTACCACCCATTGTTCCCGAATCAGCGAGAATAACTTTATAGTTTAAGCCAATCCGATCAAAAATGTTCCGGTAAGCCTTTGCTTGATTATTGTAGGCTTCGTCTAATCCTTCTTGATCTGCTGAGAAGGAATAACCATCAAGCATTTCAAATTCTTTTCCACGAAGAATTCCATAACGAGGACGATCTTCATCACGAAACTTATCTTGTAATTGATAAACTACTAATGGCAGCTTCTTGTACGACTTAATACTATCACGCAATACTTCAGTAAAGGTTTCTTCATGAGTTGGGCCCAAAATAAAGTCACGGTCACGACGATCTTTAAGTTTAAAAAGATTATCACCATAGCTTTCGTAACGACCAGATTCCTTCCACAAATCAGCTGGAAGAAGTCCCGGCATAAGCATTTCAACCGCTCCGGCCTTATCCATTTCATCACGAATAATATTTTCTACTTTTCGAATAACCCGGTAAGCTAATGGTAAATATGACCATACCCCTGCAGATACTTGGTAAATGTAGCCGGCACGAATCATCATCTTATGACTTAAGGCTTCTGCATCACTTGGGGCCTCTTTTTTTGTTGGAATTAATACCTTTGACTGTTTCATTTACCGAATAAAATATCTTTGAATATCGTTCCATGTTACTAGAACCATAAGTGTTAGTAAGATTAGAAAACCAATCATTGTGATAATTCCCTCAGCTTTTTCAGGAATTGGTCGCCGAATGATCGCTTCAACAATATTCAATAATAATTTCCCACCATCTAATGCTGGAATTGGTAATAAGTTAACAATTCCTAAATTAATTGATAAGAGGGCTAAGAAATTTAAAACTCCATTGATTCCCAATGAGGTGGCTTGTGATGTCCCAGCATAAATTGCTACCGGTCCACCAAGGTCATTTAAGCTAAATCCATGGGTAACCATATGACCAAGAACACTAAAGATTAATGTTCCCGCTTGGATAAATTGTTGCCAACCAAACTTTAATCGAGCAGCTAAACTTCTCTCTTGCTTTTCAACAATTCCAATTTGGCCAACTTTCTGATGCCCTCGCTCAACTGCTTTTGGTGTTAGCTTAGTATGATATGTCTTATTACCACGCTCATACGTTACTGATACTGTCTTGTTAGGCTTATTTGAAATATTAGTTGAAAGGTCAGTCCAATTATTTATTTTTTGGTTGTTAACCTTAACAATCCGATCATTTGCTTTTAAGCCCGCTTTGGCAGCTACGGAACCGGCATTCACTTGCCCTAACTGATTGCTATTAGTTGGTACGCCCGTTAAGGTAAAACCAAGAATGATAAATACTACTAAGGACAAAATGAAATTATTCATTGGACCAGCAAAATTAGTCATCATCCGTGCAGGCAGACTTGCTGAACGAAATTGCACATCACGTGGAGCAATCTGTACCTCGGTTCCGTCTCGTTCAATAATCATTGCATCATGGTCAACACTATATACCTTCAGCTGATCTTCGTCCCCATTGACATATCCTTTTATCCATAAGCCATCTTCTAAATCACAAGCAACTAATTGAAGGGGGATCCCCTGAAATAAGGTTGTTTTATCACTAGCATTAATACTAATAACTTTATCTTGATCATTTAGTTGAATCGTTAGAGGGGTACCTGGCTTTAACTCATCTTGGTCCTCATCATCAGCACCAGCTAAACGAACATAACCACCGAGGGGCAAAATTCGAATAGTATAGGTAGTACCATTTTTTCGTTTCCACCAAATTTTTGGCCCCATTCCTATTGAAAATTCACGAACCAGAATTCCTGCTCGTTTAGCAAAATAATAATGACCATATTCATGAACAAGGACAAGGATTCCAAAAACAATAATAAATGTAATAATTGTTATTATCAATTAAATGATCCCTAATAAATGAAGCATTGGCATAACAATTAGCATACTATCAAACCGATCTAAAATTCCGCCATGGCCTGGAAGAATTTTTCCCGAATCCTTTACACCATAGTAGCGTTTTAATGATGATTCGATTAAGTCACCAAATTGACCGAAGATTGAAAGAATCAAAGTAACGAATATCATTGTTACCCAACCTGCACCAACAGGGATAAAGTAGCAATAAATAGCCAAAATAATAACAGCAGCTAATGTACCACCAATTGAACCTTCCCAAGTTTTATTAGGACTAATCTTAGGAGCGAGTTTATTTTTACCAATTTTTCGGCCAATTAAATATGCTCCACTATCTGTAATCCAAACGATTAACATTCCATATAATAGCGTTTGAAAATTGATTGCACGAGCAGCAATAAAATAGCGAAATCCCATTCCAATATAGAGCATTGCTAATGTTAAAACCCCAGCATCATCGAAAGTAAAGCGTTGTTTTCGAATAACCGTATGTAATAGAAGTAAAACAACTAAAATATAGAATCCGAACCATCGAGTTGCAACACTAGGCAAGAAGTCAAGCCAACTATCCGGCAGTATTAATAATGCAACCCCCAGATAACTGATCAAAGCTTCAAACGAAATTACAAACATTTTTTTCATTACCAATACTTCTGACATTGCAACCATTCCTAAGGCAACGGCTGCAATTGTTAATGGCCAATGACCATATATAATAAGCGGTATAAAGATTGCAAGTGCAATTACCGCGGTCGTTATTCTTGTTTTCAATTATTGATTTTTTAGTCCACCGAACCGCCGATGACGTCCTTGATAGGCAATTATTGCTGACCGTAATGAATCTTCATCAAAGTCTGGCCAGTGTTCTGGAACAAACTCCAATTCACTATAAGCAATTTGCCACAGCATAAAGTTACTAATCCGCTCTTCGCCACTTGTTCTGATTAGCAGGTCAGGATCTGCAAATTGACCCAGTTGTGCTGACATCAAGTACTTACCAAACGAAGCTTCATCAATATCCGCAAGTGCCAAGTTCCCATTTTGAACGTCTTCTGCAATCTCTTTAGCAGCTTGAGTGATCTCATCTCGACTCCCATAATTCAAAGCAAAATTGAGAATCATCCCCGTACAATGGGCTGTATCAGCCATTGCATCTTTAACAGCTTTTTGCGTAGCTTCAGGCAGTTGCGTAATATCTCCCATCACTGTCACCTTAACATTATGTTTGACAAGATCTGGAACAAATGTTGAGAAGAAGCGGACAGGCAACTGCATTAAATAACTTACCTCTGAAGAAGGACGTTTCCAGTTTTCGGTTGAAAAAGCATATAATGATAAGACTTTTACCCCTAATTCACTGGCAGCAATTGTAATCTTTTTTACTGTTTGCATTCCTTGCTTATGACCAGCAACCCGTGGAAGGTGTCGTTTCTGCGCCCACCTACCATTACCGTCCATAATAATTGCAATATGGTTAGGAATACGTTCCATATCAAGTTGCTGATTTATTTCATCATGTTTACTTTTGGAAAACACCTAGCCTTCCATTAATTCCTTTTCTTTTGCATTCGCAATATCTTCAAGGTTCTTAATTCCAGCATCTGTTTCGTTTTGAACTTTCTTTTCAAGATCATGGAATTCATCATCATTAAAGTCGCCGTTCTTGTTACCCTTCTTTAAGTCATCCATCGCTTCACGACGAACATTTCGAACTGCAACTTTTGCCTTTTCTAATTCAGCTTTAACGTCCTTTACTAATTCTTTCCGCCGATCTTCAGTTAATTGTGGGATGATTAAGCGAATTGAACTTCCGTCGTTTTGAGGAGTTAATCCTAAATTAGATGCATAGATTGCTTTTTCAATTTCTTCAAGCACGCTTTCGTCATAAGGGGTGATTAATAATTGCCGTGCTTCTGGAATTGTGATTGATGCAACTTGATTTAATGGAGTTGGTGCTCCGTAATATTCAACTTTAACAGAATTTAATAAACTTGCATTGGCTTGACCCGCACGAATATCAGCAAGTGTCCGCTGAAGTGCATCACCTGATTTTGCCATTTTTTGTTTGGCATCATTTAAAATTTCTTTTCCTGTAGCCATTTAGTCTCCTTCAATTGTTGTACCAACTTCTTGACCAGTTACTACTTTCATAATATTGCCTGATGTGTTCAAGTTGAAGACTACCAATGGAATATGATTGTCCATCGATAGTGAACTAGCAGTAGTATCCATTACATGTAAATTCTTTTCAATGATATCCATATGGGTTAAATGATCAAACTTAGTAGCATCCTTAACTTTATTTGGATCAGCTGAGTAAACGCCGTCAACCCCATTTTTACCCATTAAAATGGCATCAGCGTTAATTTCTGCTGCTCGTAATGCAGCAGTAGTATCAGTTGAGAAGTAAGGACTTCCTGTTCCACCAGCAAAAATAACGATTCGATCTTTCTCTAAATGACGAATAGCTTTCCGCCGAATATATGGTTCAGCAATTTGGCGCATTTCAATTGAAGTTTGTACCCGGGTAGGAACACCAATTGATTCAAGCGCATCTTGAAGTGATAAGGCATTCATAATAGTTGCTAACATTCCAATGTAATCAGCTTGCGCACGTTCCATCCCTAATTCAGCACCAGTAACACCACGCCACATGTTACCACCACCAACAACGATGGCAATTTGAACGCCCAAATTATGAACTTCTTTTAATTCTTTAGCTACATCCTTTAAAACGGGTGGGTTAATCCCAAAACCCTTGTCGCCAGCTAATGCTTCTCCACTGAGCTTTAAAATTACTCGCTTATATTTAATATCTGCCATATGATATCCTCCTTGAATTGGTAAGTTAATCTTTAAAAAAGGACGCACTTAGTTCATTTGGTCCTTAACTTCTTGAGCAAAGTCATCTTGCTTTTTTTCGATTCCTTCACCGACTTCGTAACGAATGAAGGACTTCAACTTACCATTCTTGCTTGAAACGTATTGTTCAACAGTTTGGTCAGAATCCTTAACAAAGTCTTGATCTGCTAAACAAATTTGTGAAAGGAACTTGTTTAAACGACCTTCAACAATCTTGTCAACGATCTTTTCAGGCTTTCCTTCGTTTAAAGTTTCTTCCTTGAAGATAGCACGTTCATGGTCAAGACGTTCTTGAGAAACATCATCACGAGTCATGAATTCAGGGTTGATAGCTGCAACGTGCATTGCAACGTCTTTAGCAGTGGCATCGTCAGCACCTTCTAAGACAACCAATGCAGCAATTTGACCACCTTGGTGTAAGTATGCACCAAAGCTATCGCCGTCATCCTTTTCTACAACAGTAAACCGACGAAGGCTAACCTTTTCACCAGTTTTTTGTGTAGTACTGATAATATCATCATTTAATGTGCCATTTTCAGTCTTGATTTCTAATGCTTCTTCAACATTAGCAGGCTTGTTTTCACTAATTAACTTAGTAACCTTCTTCAATAAGTCCTTAAATGGTTCACTAGCAGCAACGAAATCAGTTTCTGAATTCAATTCAACGATTGCAGCTGTATTGCCATTAACAGCAATATCAGCTAAGCCTTCAGCTGCAACACGATCACTCTTCTTGGCTGCCTTAGCAATACCCTTTTCACGAAGGTAGTCCATTGCTTTGTCCATGTCACCATTACTAGCAACTAATGCCTTCTTAGCATCCATGATACCGGCACCGGATTTTTTACGTAATTGCATAACTTGAGCAGCTTTAATTTCAGCCATTTAGTCTTCTTTACCTTCAACGCTGTTCTTCAAG
The DNA here is from genome assembly GCF_013694365.1 of Limosilactobacillus reuteri. Taxonomy (NCBI): domain Bacteria; kingdom Bacillati; phylum Bacillota; class Bacilli; order Lactobacillales; family Lactobacillaceae; genus Limosilactobacillus; species Limosilactobacillus reuteri. The sequence goes on along the minus strand of NZ_CP059275.1, from coordinate 1,384,583 downwards.
TTCTTTAATGAATCTTCGCTAACAGTTTCGTTAGCAGCGTTATCATCAGCAGTTTCTTGTTGAGCATCGTCTTGACCTTGCTTACCTTCAACAAAAGCATCAGCCATCTTTGAAGTGATTAAGCGAACGGCACGGATAGCATCATCGTTTGATGGGATAACGTAATCAATGTCGTCTGGGTCAGTGTTAGTATCAACCATAGCTACGATTGGAATGTGTAACTTTTGAGCTTCCTTAACAGCGATTTGTTCCTTGTGAGGATCAACAATGAACATAACATCTGGGATCCGTGGCATATCTTCAATACCACCAAGGAAACGTTCAAGCTTTTCACGTTGCTTAGTTAAGACAGCAACTTCCTTCTTAGGAAGAACATCAAATGTACCGTCTTCGCTCATCTTCTTAAGTTCCTTCAAACGAGCAATCCGTGATTGGATAGTCTTCCAGTTGGTCAAAGTACCACCTAACCAACGGTGGTTAACGTAGTATTGACCTGCACGAATAGCTTCTTCTTCAATAGCATCTTGAGCTTGCTTCTTTGTACCAACAAATAAAGCAACACCATCGTTAGCAGCAACATCTTTCATGTAGTTGTAAGCAGTATCAATTAACTTAACAGTCTTTTGTAAGTCAATGATGTAAATACCGTTACGTTCAGTAAAGATGTATTCTTCCATCTTTGGGTTCCAACGACGAGTTTGGTGACCGAAGTGGACACCGGCTTCAAGCAATTGCTTCATAGATACAACAGACATTTAAAATTTAACTAGTTTATCTGAGGTGCCAGTTTTAATCAAATCTAGATTGGCGGACAAACTCATCTTAACCATATTTTTAATTGCTTGATCAGTATAGAAAGCAATATGTGGCGTGATTAAAACATTTGGCCGATCAACTAAATCCTTAAATTCGTTATAATCAACTTCTTGGAAATCAATTTGCTGGTTAAAAATCTTGGTTTCACCAGTCATTACGTCTAAAGCAGCTCCTCCGACTTTACCGCTATTCAACGCTTCAATCAATGCCTTTTCATCGACTAATGGTCCACGTGCAGTGTTAACCAGTAAGACCCCGTCCTGCATCATTGCAAATGTTTTTTCATTAAGCATTTTATCTGTCGCTGGAACATGAGGTAAATAAAGCGAAATAATTGTTGCCCGTTTATATAATTCATCAAGGCTAACGTATTCAACAATTCCTTCTAGTTCCTTATTTTGGTGACGGCTATATGCAATCACTTTTGCACCAAAACCAGCAAAGATTTTAGCTGCTGTGGATCCAATGTTTCCTGTTCCAACTATCCCGACAACCTGCTTATTCATTTCCTTAGCAATATGCGGTGCCCAGTTATAATCTCCTTTTGCTAATTTTAAATAAAATTCTTTTGTTCGACGTAAAAGGTTGAGTGCTTGAGTAACTGAAAATTCAGCAATTGCAGCTGGGGAATAAACTGGTACGTTAGTAATTTGGAAACCAAGTTCTCGTACTAATTCATGATTAAGATTATCAACCCCAACATTCCGCAATGACATCTTTGTAATACCATTAAACGCTAATTGACGTAAGGCCTCGTCTGAATAAGGCTTTTGCTGGAATACTACTACTCCATCGCTTCCTTTAGACAAGTTGACTGTGCTTTCGTCTAAAAGTTTAGTTGTTGAGTCTACAGTTACTTCAGGATGTTCCTCTTGCCATTCCTCAATGTAAGGGACTTCATCCTGATAAACACCATACATATAAATCTTCATTTAATTCCTCCGTAGTTTCAATAAATTAACACCATGGTCTAGTAAAAATTTTTCTTTTTGGCGGCGGGTTTGATGTTTAAAATAATATTCCGCACTTAAGGCATCATGCTTTGATTCAAATTCCTCTGAATAAATAAGCTTTAGTGGATGACGCTTTTTCACACGAGTATATTTTGCCCCTTGATAAGTTTGATGAGTATGAAAGCGCCGTTTAACATTGTTGGTAAAGCCACAATAAAAGCTATTATCTGCACAATACAATACATAAATATAGTATTTCTCACTTGCCATTCACTTGCCATATAATAACTCCTGAACCGCTGGAGTATACTGGTTATCTGCTCCATGAACAATCAATGGTGGTACTACTTTTACTCCTCCAGGCCGGCCATCCTTAATCACTTCAAGCAACAAAATATTCGCATCACGATCAGGTTTAGGATGAATAAATTGAATTCTTTTAGGTGCTAATCTATTTTCCTGACACACTTGTAAAATCTCACCTAAACGATCTGGACGATGCACAAGATACCCATGACCATTCATTTTTAATAAGCCATTCATCTTTTTAACAACTGTCACTAAATCAGTCGCTATTTCGTGACGAGCAATCGCTAAAGCTTTATTTGGATTCTTCTGGCTTTGGGCTGTAACTGGGAAATAAGGAGGATTACAAAGGACAATATCAATCGAGTCCTTAGAAATATAATCATTAACGTTTGCGATATCATCATTAATGACGGTATAACGATCTTGTAAATCATTTAGCAAAATTGTCCGTTCAGCCATATCAGCAATCTGTGGTTGTAATTCAACTTCGGTAAATGTTCCGCCAAGCTTATCGTGGAGAAAAATGCCGATTGCCCCATTTCCAGCGCACAAGTCAACAATTTTTAATTTCTGTCGATGATTGGGACGCACAAAGTTTGCTAATAAGACAGCATCTAACGAAAAAGCAAAATAATGGGGATTTTGGATTATCCGTACATCCTGACTATATAACTGATCAATTCTTTCATCCTTTTTTAAAATATTTCTGTTTTCCATTTAAAATTCATCATTCTTCGGCTTTGGAGGAACAATATATTTATAATTGGGATCAATTTGTCTATCTAATTGGTCAAAGGAGTCTTGCATTTGCTTTTCTAAGTCAGCCTGTACTTCGGGAGTGAGCCGTTGCTTTCGGTCAATATAAATAGGCTTCCCAAATGCAATTTGGCGCGGCTTACGGGTAAATAGCTGGCCAAATTTTAGAGGTCCCTGGTAAACAGCAGGAACTAAGGGGACGTTTGCCATTTTAGCGATCACGGTGGCCCCGCCTTTTAATTTAGATGAGTAGCGTGATCCGCTAGGGAAAATAATGGTCGATAAGTCAGTCTTCTTTAAAATTGTAACCGGCTTTTTAATAGCAGACGGACCTGGATTTTTCCGATCAACCGGATAGGCATTTAGTGCTTTTAAGAATTTGCTAGCAATTGGATTCTTAAAAAGTTCTTTTTTAGCCATGAAGCTAAATTTTTTGGGCCATACGGCAAGCGCTAGTAAGACAGGATCCATCCAAGTACGATGAGGTGCAATAATAATATAATTGCCTTCAGGGATGTTTTCCCGATTGTATATTTTAGGTCGTCCGTTAATCAAATTTAAAAATGGATTAACGATTTTAACGAGGAAAGTGTACAACATTTATTTACGATTTGACTTTTTAGCTTGTGCTTTCATCGCTTGCATCATTTGATGTAATTTACGACTTGATGGTTTTTGTCCCATTTGAAGCATCATCGTCCGCAGCATCTCTTCCGAAATCGGTGGATTATTGCGGAGGTAGTTTTCCATGTATTTACGTGCACCAAAGAAGCCGATAACCAAACCGACTAATAATGCAAGAATCATTAGCATGATCGTCATACCCACTTAATCGTCACGAAGTCCTTTTTTACGTTGAATTTCACGAACCTTTTCAGGAGTAACCTCTTTACCTTCTTTATCAAAAATCCGCATCATTTCAATATTACTACGCATTGCTTCTCTAAAGTTCTTTAGGTATTCCTTACGTAAACGATCTCGTTCTTTAGTTTCTTCCTCAGTTAAACCTTCTTCTTTATTCTTATGAGCAAGTTCATTAATTCGCTTCAATAAAGCATCTTGTTCTTTCGATTCAGCCATTTAGAAAATATGATCACGAAATAGTCCCACTACTTTACCAAGGATTTTTACATTGTCTAAGAAGATTGGCTCCATCGTATCATTTTCTGGCTGTAAACGAAAACGTGTTTTTTCTTTATAGAATCGTTTACAAGTAGCTTCATTATCATCATTCATTGCAATAACGATATCACCATTTTTAGCGGTGGATTGTTTACGCACAATTACTTGGTCGCCATTAAAAATCCCTGCTTTAATCATACTAGTTCCACGAATGGTAAGCATAAACAAATCATTATTATCTTGAATAGAAGGAGGTATCGGGAAAAACTCAGTAGCATTTTCAACTGCTAAAATTGGTTGCCCAGCCGTAACAACACCAAGCATTGGAATTTCTTTTTGAATCGGTTTTACACCTAAAATATCAAGTCCCTTGGGTGTGATCTCAAGTGCTCGAGGTTTAGAAGGGTCTTTTTGTAAGAATCCTTGTTCAATTAAGCGAGAGATGTGTCCATGGACTGTTGAAGTTGAAGACAGGCCAACAGCACTACAAATTTCACGAACAGTCGGTGGATAGCCATGATCTTCAACTTGTTTATGAATATAATTTAGGACGGCCATTTGTTTATTTTTTGCTACCTTTGCCATTTATTTGGCTTCATAAATCCGTTGATGATCCTTTTGCCCTTTAAGAACGAAAGGTAATGGATCATTAGTAACATCAAACTCGATATCCTGGTCATTCATTCCTAATTGACTACTGAATAGTTTTTCGTATTCTGCTACCGAAACCTGGTGACGATGTTCTAGTTCTTCTTGAATATTATTCATATAATGCTCGTAGCCATCTTCTAGGATTCCTGTGTAGAACTCTCCTTCTGCACCAGAACCATAGCTAAATAACCCAATTCGGCTTCCAGCTTTTAAGTCACTATTTTGTAACAATGACATTAATGATAAATATAGGGAGCCAGTGTAAAGGTTACCAACTTGACGTGAAAATAGTTGACTTGCGGTTAATTGTGTTCGTAATCGTTGAGCTACCTCATCATTACGATCTTTGAGCAGCCCTTCTAACCCTTTCTTTCCCATTTTAGTAAATGGCATATGGAATGTAAGGGCAGCAAAATCTGCTAATTCTCGCCCAGTTAATTGCTGGTAACGGGTAAAAGTTTGAAGGAAAAATTCAATATAAACATTAGTAGAGTATTTTCCATCTACTAAAGCTTCTGTTGCATATAACGGCCGCCAAAAGTCCATTATATCCTTACTATAAGCAACCGTTGTATCTTCAAGGGTTAGGATGTGAGGGTTCCGCGAAATCAGCATTGCAACTGCTCCAGCTCCTTGAGTCACCTCTCCTGGCGTATTTAATCCATAACGAGCAATATCAGCAGCGATCACCAATACAGTTTCTTGAGGATTAAGCGCCACTACTCCCTTTGCAAATTGGATAGCAGCTGTTGCAGAATAACAAGCCTCTTTCATTTCTACCGTTCGGGTGAAGTCGCTAAGCCCTAATAAGCGTTTAATGTAGATTGCACTCGCTTTTGAATTGTCAATTCCTGACTCAGTTGCCACAATTACTGTCGAAATATTTTTTTCTAATTCCGGAGTAAGCAATTTTTTCGCTGCCGTAGCTCCTAAAGTCACAATATCTTGCGTAGGTGGCACAACTGCCTGTAGATCCTGTCCAATTCCAATGGTAAATTTATTAGGATCTACGCTGCGTTCTTTTGCTAATTCAACAAGGTCTAAATAGTCATTTGTTGTTGCAAAAGCCATTTTGTCAATACCAATTCTCATTTATAACTGATCCATCGTCTTATTTAGTAATTCATCGACCTTATTATTTCCAGCATTCGTTGCATGACCCTTAGTCCAATCAAAATGTAAATTAGGGAACTGAGGTAAAAGGGTAACTATTTCTTCCCATAGCTTCTGATTTGCTACCGGCTTGCCACTAGCAGTTAACCATCCCCGTCGCTGCCAATTAGTTAACCAGCCTTTCATAATTGGATCAAGTACGTAATGTGAATCCAAAATCGCTGTAATTGGTTGATCTTGGAGGCCAAGTTCTAATAGTTTAGTTAGTGCTTGAATTAAAGCTGTAATCTCCATTTTATTATTAGTAGCCCCAAATTCGCCAGCAGTTCCTGTATAAGCTTGATCTTTAGTTTGAATAAAATAAGCCCAGGCCGCTTTATCATCTGCCTTAACATGCTGTCCCAATTTATTGCCATGATTACGGGAGCCTCCATCAGTATAAACAAGAATGTTATCAGAATAATCAACCGTTTTAGTCGATGGTACGATATTTCCCGTAGCCTGAAGCCACTCATTAGCACCTTTAAACGTTAAAAAGCTTTTGAACTTAGCATTCGGATATCCATTAACTTCCTTCTGACATTCAGCCCAAGTTTTATATATTCCTGGATGACGACCTTTTTTGACTGCATAATATTTTTTTACCATAGTTAGTGTAAGATTTTCATAGGTTGGATGAATAATTCATCTGGTCGTGGAAATCTTTTTTGTAGACCAATTTACTTATTTACAAAAAAAGAAAAGACCAGTAGCCTTTAGTGTGTCGAATACTAAGCGGTTGTTTTTAGGGGTAATTACATCATATCAGGAACGATTTCCTGTGTACATAAAAACCGGATGATGAATTGTTCAAAAAATTCATCATCCGGTTTTTATTTGGACTAGGAGTTTTTTCCCAGCCTCTTATTTTATTTATTATTTAAACTGATCCTTAACATACTGTGCATATAGTGGTGTTGTCTTTAATAATTCTTGATGGGTTCCTGCGCCGGATACTGTTCCATTTTCGATAAAGTAGATTTTATCGGCATCGACAATCGTACTTAAGCGATGCGCAATTACTAGTGTCGTTCTTCCTTGCATTAAGTCTCCCAATGCTTTTTGAACCATCGCCTCTGATTCAGCGTCCAAGCTAGCAGTGGCTTCATCAAGCATTAAGATTTTTGGATCGCGGAGAAAAGCTCGCGCAATCGCTATTCGTTGCCGTTGTCCCCCAGAAAGTTTGATCCCTCGTTCACCAATTTCAGTTTCTAACTGATCTTCCATTTCACTGACAAAGCCATCTGCATAAGCCATTCTTAACGCGTCCCAAAGTTCCTCATCTGAGGCTTCTCTCCGTAATCCATAAGTTAAATTATCACGAATAGTTCCTGGCATTACAGCGGCATCTTGGCTTACGAGACCAATTTGTTCACGCCATTTGGCTAAGTCTACATTTTCGATATTCTCTTCACCGATCAAAATTTCCCCACCTGTTGGCTTATAGAAGCGTTCAATCAACGAGAAAATAGTTGACTTTCCTCCACCAGATGGGCCGGCAAAAGCTACCACTGCATTAGGTTTAGTTTCAAAACTAACATCTCGTAAGACTGGCTTACCTTCCTCATATGCAAAATCAACATTCTCAAATTTCAATGGTGCACTCGCAATATCTTTTTCTGCTTTATCAGCAGCAAATTCTTCTGGTTCAGTTAAGATTTGTTGGATACGTTCCGTGGCTCCGCTAGTCTTTGCCATATTATTAAAGAGCTGACTAATTACAACAACAGGACTAATAATCTGGAAAAGATACATTAAAAATGAAACTAAGGCGCCCATTGTCATTGCACCATTCATAACGCGAATTGCTCCGTAACCAAGAATCCCAAGAAACATTATCATCATGAGCATGTTTGTAATTGGTTGCGTTACTGAGTTAATCAACGCTTCTTTTCTTCCGACATGATATAAATTATCGATACGACGATTTCCCTTTGCCAGTTCATGTTCTTCACCGTTTGAAGACTTAACTAATCGGACCTCACCCAATACATCGGTGGAATCACTAGCAAATTTTGCTAATTCATCTTGCCGAACCCGACCAATCTTACGCGACTGATTCATCACTGGTAGCATGACTAAAATCACTAAAGGAACTGCCACAAACATCAACAATGTCATCCGCCAATCCATTGCTAACATAATAACCAGTGCACCAACGAATTGTAAAAGCGATGTCATTGCATTTGGTAATGTTGAAGCAAGCAAATCCTTCACCTGTGACGTATCATTAACTAATCGTGAACTGATTTCGCCTGTTTTAACATCATCAAAATATTTTACAGGCATTTTAAGTAGTTTTTGCCATAATTGTTTCCGTAATTTAGAAACAACATTTTCACCAAAAATTCCTAATAATAACCCTGATAACGCACTTGTGATTAATCCTGCTATAAAAATTACAACTGTTAAAATTACCAACGTTAGACTAATACTCTTAAAATTATTAATTAACTTTTGCGCTAGTTGAGGAACAAATAGGTTAGCACCCGTGGAGATAAAACCTAGTAAGATTCCCACAAAAAGCTTAATATACTGCGGATGTAATTGATTTATTAAACTAAAGAAACTTCGAAAACTAAATTTATTTCTGCTCAATTATTTTTTTAGATTGCTATTAATATTAGTCATCCCTTTAACTATTGCATCAATATCTCTTTCATCGAGGCGGCTAATAATCTGCAAATAAGCTTTATCAAATATTTCTTTAACCTCATTAGTCTTTTCTTCACCCTTTTTGGTAAGAAAAATACGCTTAATTCGTGCTGACTCTTGATCCGCCTTCCGGATAATATACCCGTCGCGTTCAAGATTTTTCACCATACTAGTAACACTAGCATTCCGTAAATGGAAATGGTCACCTAATTCTCGTTGAATAAGCCCAGCGTGTTTTTCTATATAAAAAAGCGTATGTGCTTGCTGTGGAGTTATATCTAATTCAGGGGCAAGTTCAGTATAAAAATGCTTCATGTTAATCATATAGTTCTGCAATAAACGGTTCATTTGCTCAAATTTATCTTTTTTTAATGTCATTGATGGGCAGTCAGGGGATCGAACCCTGGACCCACGGATTAAGAGTCCGTTGCTCTGCCAGCTGAGCTAACTGCCCTTATAAAATTGTAATTACATGTTGTTTAGGACGCTTAGAAACAATTTCAATTGCGCCAAGTGCTTCTAGTTCTTCAATGGCTGCCTTAGTCTTTGTCATTGGATAACGGCGATTACTCTTCTTCAAAGTTTCAATAATATCATTATCTTTAATTCCTAAATCTAACTGGTTAGTAAATAGCTTTGATTGTGCAAGAAGATATAGAACATTACAATACAAACTATCAGACGTTGCAGCTAATTGATGATGGTGTTCATTGACCCACTGACTAATAATTTCATTGGCTTTATCAAGCTTTTCACGAGATTGACTCAAAATCTTAATTACTTTTTCTTGCTGACTAACAAGTATCATTAATAATTTTTGAATAAAAAATGTTAAATCAGCTCTATTTTCCGCACTATCGGCATCCTTAAATACCTTATAGTATTGCTGAACATTATTATGAATTGCAGTAGCCACAGAAAAGCCAGTAAAGCGATCAAATTTGTTAGCAATATATGACGACAAAAGATAACGCCCCATTCGACCGTTACCATCAAGAAATGGATGGGTATTTTCAAAGAAAAAGTGAGTTACAAGGGCTTTATATATTGAAGGAGTATCATCATTATTCATATATTCAATTAAAGCTGTAAGGGCAACCTTGATTGCAGTTTCCGTGGTTGGTGGTCGATGAACTGTTTTAATGCCATCCCCGATCGAAAGCACTTCGCTATTAGGAAGCTTATCACGAAATATTTTTCCATTGGGCAGTCGATCTTCATTAAGTTCGCCTTTTAACAATTAACAAGGAATCATAGATTTTTCTATAGCCTTGAAGAACATTGATTTCAACTTTTTTCCTAATTGTGTGCGCTGGTACATTTTTATAGTTGAACCAAGCCTTTTCTTTGATATATGATCATTACCATTTATTGGGTGGTTATTTTCCTGAATAACAGTACTAATTTCAACACGACTCGTTTTTACACCTTCAATATCATTAGTGTAGAAAATTTCAGAGAGTAATAATGAATTCAAAAATTGATTAATCGCAACTTGGGGAAGCGTTACAGAGATATCCTTAATCATATTAGAATTACGCCTAAGCTGATCCGCCAGGTTTTGAATTTCCGGTAATGGAAGATAGAAAATTGGATATTTACTTGTCTGTGCACCATCGCGATAGTTAAGAAGAGGAAACAGAGTTGTCTTCTGGCTTGTATATCCGTTCAGTCGACTCTGATATTCACTTTCAATTGCTGCCGGGTCATTCGTCTTATCTTCAATAAAATACTTATATTTAGATAATGGTATGTATTTCATTTACTTATCTTCTGCTATTAGTTCTTTTCGTGCTTGGCGTAAACTCATTTCTTGTTCTGGCGAAACCTCGGGATAAGCTAATGGCAAACTATTAATCTTCTTTGTCAAAATATCAGATACAATTAAACGCGAATACCACTTATCATCAGCCGGAATAACATACCATGGATTTTCCTTTGTGGCGGTAGCATTAATCGCCTTTTCATATGCCTTTTGGTAATCGTCCCAATATTGACGTTCGCGAATATCAGCTGCAGAAAACTTCCAATTCTTTTCTGGTGTATCAATCCGTGCTAAGAAACGCTTCTTCTGTTCTTCCTTTGATACATGGAGGAAGAATTTTACAATTAAGTAACCGTTCCGCGTTAGATAACTTTCGTACTGACGAATATCTTCATAACGACTATCAAAGAATTTATTATTAACATCATGAACAGACTCAATCCCTGGAATATTAGATTGCAAAATTAAAGCAGGGTGAACGCGTGAAACAAGAACGTCCTCATAATAAGATCGATTGAAAACACCAATATCACCACGCATTGGCAATTCACGATTGATTCTCCAGAGATAATCATGACGTAATTCGCGGCCTGTTGGTTGTTTAAAATTGGCCACCTTAAACCCAACTGGATTTACGCCCGCAAAAATATGCGAAATCATACTATCTTTTCCTGCCGCGTCCATTGCTTGAAATACTACTAAAACACCATAATGACGCCGCGCATACATCATCTTTTGCGCATTCTTGATTGACTTTACATTTTTCTTGATCTTCTTTTTAATCTTCTTAAGATCATCAGCAGAATCTTTTACCTTAGTTGGTGCCGTCTTAATATCAAAGTCTTTTCCTGTGTAACGATATTTCTTGGTTTTCATCTAGTTCACAGCTCCATTATTTATAATATTCTTTTCTGTTGGCTGGTATTTACTATGTTTTAATTTACCAATTTGGTGCTCTCGACCATCATTAACAATAAATTCATCAACAGCACCACAATGCTCACAAACTACCACAATTTGATACCGTTGCGAGTCATCATTATTCGTATCCATCCAATTTCTTTCCGCAATTACTAACGGCTGTTCATGGCACTGATAACAAGAAATCCCTAGTTTACATTCTTCCCTAAAAGGATCTCCTGTTTTTCCTACCATTCCATAACGGTCTTCACCATGGACATTATCAAAATTATTGTAAAACATTTAATATTCAACTGCTTTTGCACGTTTTATCTTAATAACAAAGACTACTATTATTTCCATTACAAAAATTGAAATCGCACAAATAATAAAGAGGATATGATAAGAGGTCGCTTCAATCATCAATCCACCAAATAGCGGACCAATTGCCTTTCCTAAAGAAGAAAATGCGTTCAGAATTCCCTGATACTTTCCCTTAACAGCAACCGGTGAAAGGCTGTTTACAATGGCAGGCATTGTTGGCAGAGCAGTGGCTTCACCGATTGTCAGAATGACCATTGCCGCAACAAACCAGCTATATGAGTGAGCGTAAAGTAATAAGACAAATGAGAAACCAATTGTAAACATCCCAATAAATACTTGCGCATATGGCCGATTAACCCAGCGATTAAGCCAAGTAATTCCTAATTGGAAAACAACAATTAAAATCCCATTTAATGTCCACAAAAGACTATATTTTGTCATCGAGATTCCTTGATCAGTCATGAAAACTGATAGGTTACTTGCCCATTGTTCATACATTGTCCAGATTACAACTAAGGCAATGAAGAAGATCCAGTTAATCCATAAGTTAGCTTGAGGTATCTTAATATTAACTGTCTTGTTCTCTTCTTCAGCTTCCATATCTTCGGTCTTTGCAACTGTTTGTTGACTATCCTTAAAGAAAAAGATAACAACAAGTGAGAACATTGTATAAAGGATTGTGGTAATCAAAAACATTGGTGAAACATTGCCATCTGCATACTGATAAAGCGGGCCGACAATAGTAGTTCCAATCACCATTCCCAAGTTATTGGCAAAATACAACATATTAAAAACATAACGACCATCTCGACCTGAACGAGTCGCAAAAGAATTAACCATTGTAATGATCCAGCCATTAAAGAATCCAATAACTGTTAAAAGAATTCCATATATCGGCCAGCCATTGAAGAAAATCATAATAACCATTACGATTGTCGCTAGCAGTGTCCCGCCAATCATTAATTTCCGCGGGTTAGCTCGGTCAAATAGCATTCCGCTAATATAACTTCCGACAACATTTGCTCCTGAATAAAAGAGTAAAACGATTCCCGATACAGTTAATGACTCATGCAACTGATCGTGAATATAAATTGTTGTTAATGGCCAGACAAAACTATTCCCAATACTTCCAAGGAACATTCCGAATAAAAGCCATTTTAATTCTACGCCTTGACGGTTCATTTAATTATTATCTTCAGGGATATAGGAAATCGAAGTGAACTTATTATAAGACTTTGCAAATAATAATTTAACTGTCCCCCGCGGACCACTACGATTCTTTTCAATGATGACTTCAACTTCACTAGCATTTGATCCATCGTCATCCTGATTATTTCCCGGGTTATTATTATCTTCCGAATCTTCATCGTGCTCATAATAGTCATCACGATAAAGGAAACTAACAATATCTGCATCCTGTTCAATCGATCCAGATTCACGAATATCAGATAAAACCGGGCGCTTGTCTTGTCGCTGTTCAACTCCCCGCGACAACTGTGATAGGGCAATAACTGGAACTTCTAATTCCTTTGCCAGTTTCTTTAGTTGTCGAGAAATTTCTGAAACTTCTTGTTGCCGGTTATCAGGATTACTCCCTTCAATCAACTGAAGGTAATCAATTACGATCAATCCTAAGTTGCCTTTTTCCTTTGCTAAGCGCCGACAACGTGCCCGAATTTCTGCTACCTTGATTCCTGGTGTATCGTCAATATAGATACTAGCGTTACTCAAGGCACCAGTTGCAATAAATAAACTTTGCCATTCATCCTGCGTAAGCTGTCCGGTCCGTAAGTGGTTAGCGTTAATATTTCCTTCAGCACAAAGCATCCGGTTTGCTAAAGACTCCGCACCCATTTCAAGACTGAAAATTGCGACCGTATTATCGGTTCTAGTTGCAACGTTTTGAGCAATATTCAAAACAAAGGCAGTCTTCCCAACAGCAGGTCGTGCCGCAATAATCACCAACTCATCTTTATGCAGACCAGTCGTCATCTCATCTAATTGAGCATATCCAGTTGAAAGTCCAGTAATCTCTGAATCTTGACTAGAGAGCTCACTGACATGGTTAATTGACTCTTGTAAAACGTCACTAATACTTTTAAAACCAGTTTGACGACTATTTTCCGAAACTGACATAATTTCTTGCTCAGCCCGGTCAAGTTGATCTTCAATTTTGTCATTTCCAGCATAACTATCATTGATAATTTTGGTTGCAGTATTGATCAACCGTCGTGAAATCGCCTTATCATGAACAATTTTTGAGTAATAGACAACGTTAGCAGCCGTCGGAACCGCTGTTGCAAGTTCAGCAATATAAGCAACTCCACCAATATTTTCCGTTTGATTATCCTGATCAAGGACATTTTTCATCGTTAACGGATCGATTGGCTGGTCCGCATCATTTAGTTGGACCATCTTTTCAAAAATAATTTGGTGAGCCTTCCGATAAAAATCTTGCGGCTCAAGATATTCCATCGCATCAGCCAACGCGTTTTTACTTAAAAAAGCAGCTCCAAGAACTGCTTTTTCTGCTTCAATATCGCGTGGCTCTTCTTGCACTGGTGCATTATCCATTTACTTTTCAGCAATGTGAACACGAATTTGAGCTTCGACTTCTGGATGAAGTTTAATTGGCACATTTACGTAGCCAAGCGCCTTAATTGGAGCCGCCAGCTCAATCTTTCGCTTATCAATTTTAAGGTCAAATTGTTTTTGTAAAGCAGTTGCAATTTGTTTTGTTGAAATTGAACCAAACATCCGGCCATCTGTACCGGCTTTTCCACTTAATTCAACAACTGTATTATCATCTTCAAGAATCTTCTTCATCCGCTTGGCATCAGCTAATTCTTCAGCAGCATGTTTTTCTTCAGCACGTTGTTGACCCTTTAGTTGGCTCATCGCCGCCTTAGTAGCTTGTTTTGCTAATCCACGCTTAATTAAGTAGTTTTGAGCATAGCCATCTGGAACTTCCTTAATTTGACCACGTTGACCACGGCCTCGTACATCTTGTGTAAAAATAACTTTCATTCACTCCTCTGTATCGTCTTGCTCTTTATCAGGTTTAGTTAGAATATCAACTAACTCTTGCTTGACCTGTGTAATATCTTTATCACTGATTTGTGTAGCAGCATTTGCAAGGTGACCGCCACCACCCATTTTTTCCATGATTACCTGGACGTTGACATTTCCCATTGAGCGTGCTGAAATTCCGATCTTGTTATCAGCACGTTCAAAAATTACAAATGAAGCTTCAATCCCACTCATTTGGAGCAACATATCAGCAGCCTGGGCAGCCGTGACAGGATCATAAACCTGTCCCTCTTCACCCGTACATAATGCTATTTTATCATTTATTTCCGCTCTTGAAATCAAATGATTACGCATCATGAAGGTTTCTGGATTTTCTTTCATAAATGATTGAATCATTAAACCATCGGCACCAGCAGAACGCAAGTAACTAGCTGCATCAAAAGTTCGCGTACCAGCACTCTTGGTGAATGATTTTGTATCAACCTGAATCCCTGTTAGCATTGCCGTTGCTTCAAGCTTGTTAAGTCCTTTTCCTTCACGTGGTTGGTACTCAAACATTTCCGTAATTAACTCACAAGTTGATGAAGCATATGGTTCGATATAAACAAGCAATGGATTTTCAGGAAAGTCCTCGCCGCGACGGTGGTGGTCAATGATAACAAGTCTGTTTTGCATTTTATCATATAATTCAGGAGCAATGGTAATTCCCCGCTTAGCATGGTCAACCATTACTAACAAACTGTTATTTGTCGCTTTTTCTAACGCTTCGACTGGTGAAATAATATGGTCCTTAATCGTCTGGTAATTATCAATCTCATGCATCAAACGTTGAATATCAGAGTGTGGATGTTCATCATCAATCACAATCCAACATTCTTTACCGTTCATTTCCGCAATCCGTCGAATCCCCAAACAGGCACCGACTGAATCCATATCTGGATTGGTGTGGCCCATCACAAATAATTGGTCTGATTGAGCCATTAATTCTTGTAATGCTTGACTAATCATCCGTGCTCGTACCCGGGTTCGTTTCTCCATCGGGTTGGTCTTTCCACCATAGAAACGTGCCTCCTGATCTTGAGCCCGAACAACAACTTGGTCTCCACCACGACCTAACGCGAGGTCAAGGTTATTTTGTGCTGTATCAGCAAGCTTTATCAGATCATTTTCGCCATAAGCAATTCCTACGCTAAGAGTAACTGGCGAATTTTGCTTGGATGTATTTTCACGGATAACATCAAGAATCTTGAATTTTTGTTTTTCAAGTTCTTTTAATGAAGCTTGATGTCCAATAATCAAGTAGTTATCATCATCAATGATCTTCATCAATAAGTGATTAGCAACTGCCCAATCGCTTATTTGTGAAGTTACGTAATTATGAAGATTAGAGACATCAGAATCACTCATTCCTTGAATCAGCTCATCATAGTTATCTAGGTAAATATTACCAATGAAGATTTGTTCATCCTTATATTGTGCACTAATCTGTTCATATTTTGTAATATCTAATAAATAAACTACCTGTCCGTGATGCTGAACCAAAAATTCAAATTGATGGTCACGCCATGTCACTACTTGTGTTTGCTTATCATCTGCATGATCTTTTATTAATTCCGCTAATTTTACATCAACATCTGCAATCGGCTTCCCTACAACAATTTCAAGATTAAAATAACGCGCCATATATGGATTAATCCATTCAACCTCATGACGCTTATTTAACATAATCATTCCCATGGGCATTTCCAGTAATGCTTCTTGTTGCCCACGTTGGACTTTATACGTTAATTCATTTAAATATTCATGAGCATCGACTAATAATTTTCTTAACCGCCGAATACTAATAGCTCCACCAATAACTGCGATTACTAAAACAATTAGTCCAATAATCCAGTTATCCATAAACCCTAAAATAAGCCCAATGATTGTTAAAAGCACTATATAGCAGACATTCCAGCGGACGGCTGGGTGTTCAAAATAAAACTCCCAGTTCTCACGACTGAAAATTTTTCGCATCTATAATAGGTGTTGAGCCACAAGTGAATCGGTTACTAATACATTTGCATATTTTCCAGCTAAGGCCGCTTTGATTGCTTTTAACTTATTCATTCCACCAGCGATAAGAACTGATTCCCGAGCTTGTTTTAGATCATCTAAAGCAATAGCAACTGTGCGATCATTTAACTGGTCATCAACGATTTTCCCGCGTTCATCAATAAAGCGAGAAACAAGGTCCCCGGCTGCTTTCTCTTGCAAGGTTTTAATTTGCTGATCATTAAAATAACCTAGTTCAAATAGCGTTGCATCTTGTTCCGTCGTTTCTACCGTAAAAAGTGCCACGCTTGTCCGCTTACCAGTATCTAAAATCTCGTTAATAAATTTATCTTTTATCACCATCTCTTTAATTTGCTTATTTTCAAAAATTAAAGGAAGCGGAAGAATCTGCGCCTGGGTATGGTAGCATTTATTAAAACATTTAGTAACCTCTACAACATAATTATTATGAGTAGAGTTCGCCACTGTTCCTTTAAAATAGACCACCTGAACATTTTTACGGTCATTTGGTATCAATTGACGTGCTACGCTGACCAGTGTCCTTCCCCAACTAACACCAATAACATCATTATCCTTAACTTTTTTATCAAGGTAACGAGCCGTGGCCTTACCTAAAGATGATAAAATTTCAGCCGTTTCATTGCTTTCTGGAGTACTAATAATGACATCCTTTAGTTGATACTTTTCTTTTAATTGGTGCTGCAGATCTTCAATATTGCTAAGGGGATCATTTATTGAAATTTTGACAATATTTTTCTCGCGTGCAAATTGAAGTAATCGAGAAATTGTTGGTCGCGATAAATTTAGTTTTTTTCCGATTTCTGCTTGGGTAACGCCATCTAAATAGTAAAGTTTACTAACCTGGACGGCCTGTTTAATTTGTTGCTTACTATCCACCTATTCTTTACCAATAACTTGCATACTATGGCTAACGCCCAACTTTGTAGCTCCAGCATTAATCATTGCTTCTGCTTCTTCGGTTGTATGAATACCACCAGAAGCCTTTACTTCAGTGGGAGTTTCTTTAGTAGCTGCTGACATTAATTCAGCATCATGAACTGCTGCTCCACGGGTTGAGAAACCTGTTGATGTTTTTACAAAGTCAGCACCTGCATCAGCAACAATCTTAGATGCCTTAGTGATTTCATCATCAGTTAGCAAAGCTGTTTCAATAATTACCTTTGCAACCTTATTGGCATTATGAGCAACTTTAACAACTGTCTTAATATCATCAGCTACTTTAGCATAATTTTTGCCTTTCATTTCGCCAATATTCATAACCATTTACTCAGTTTCAAAAACTTTTGTTGCAGTTGTAGTGGCTCCAAGAGGAAAACCAATAACAGTTGCTGTTACTACATCAGTTTCTTCTAATGCTTTATGAGTTTTAGCAACCCAGTATGGATTAATCATAACAGTATGAAAATGATTATCAATTGCTTGCTTAATAACTTTTTCTACTTGTGCTTCTGTTGCTTCGGGACTTAGTAAAGTATGATCAATATATTTATTTAGTTTCATCTAGTCTTCTGCAACGAATGGCAAAAGACCCATGATCCGTGCACGCTTGATAGCGATAGTTAACTTACGTTGGTTTTTAGCACTGGTACCAGTAACCCGACGTGGTAAGATCTTACCACGTTCAGAAATGAACCGACGTAATAAATCAGTGTCTTTGTAATCGATGTATTCGATGTGGTTTGCGGCGATGAAGTCGACCTTACGACGACGACGTCCGCCCCGACGTTGTTGTGCCATTTAGAATGGTAATTCGTCATCAGCTAAATCAATGGATTGACCACCATCATCACTACTTCCAGGGAACTGGTTGCCAGCATTTTGATTGGGATCGAAACCATTGTCCATACTTGGTGACGGATTACTTTGAGGAGCATTATTTCCAGGTTGTGGTTGACTGCCATATTGTGGAGCCTGAGCACCAAACGATTGTTGGGTATTGTTAAATGGCTGTTGAACGCCTGATTGGTTCATACCACCATTTTGACGAGGTTCTAACAATGCAAAGTTATCTACAACAACTTCGGTAACATATACACGGTTACCCTGTTGGTTTTCATAATTCCGGGTTTGAATACGCCCTTCAATTCCAACAAGTGAACCCTTATGCGTAAAGTTACTAAAGTTTTCAGCGGATTTACGCCAAATAACGCAATTGATAAAGTCAGCATCACGATCACCATTTTGGTTTCGGAATTGCCGATCAACAGCTAACGTAAATGAAACAACAGCCGTCCCGCTGGTTGTGTACCGCAACTCGGGATCTCTTGTTAAACGCCCAGTTAAGACTGCACGATTAAGCATTTAAGCATCAAGCTTAACAATCATGTGACGTAGGATATCATCACTGAACTTAGCTAAACGATCAAATTCGTTTAAAGCTTGGTCTGAATCAGTAGTTAAGTTTACCACGTGGTAAGTACCTTCAGTGTACTTAGCGATTGGGTAAGCAAAACGACGAGTTGACCAATCCTTTGAGTCAGCGATAGTTGCACCATTGTCCGCCAAGATCTTGTCGAATCGGTCTACCAATTCGCTCTTTGCAGATTCTTCGATATCAGGACGAATGATGTAAGTAATTTCATATTTGCGTGTTTCCATTTAATTTTCTTCTTGTGAGGAATTATTAGTTACTTCTTCAGTCTCCTCATCGACTTCTTTATCCACCTTTGCAATCGTAGCAACACGGGCACCATTATCCATCTTAATTAAGTGAACACCAACCGCAGATCGTCCAGTTTGCGATACACTTTCAATGCCAAAACGAATAATTACTCCCTGGTCGGTCACTAACATGATATCTTCATCACCATTGACAGTCGTTAAACCAACCAGCGGGCCATTCTTTACAGTAACATTAACTGTCTTAACTCCTAATCCGCCCCGGCCTTTGATTGGGTATTCAGAAGCAGGAGTTTGCTTTCCAAAACCATTTTCACTAATTACAAGTACCTTGCTATCAGAATTAAGAGGGGCAGCGCCAATTACGTAGTCTTCATCTCGTAAACGAATCCCACGAACTCCAGCCGCGCTTCGCCCCATTGACCGAACAACTGATGATTTAAAGCTAAGAGCATATCCATTATGAGTACCAATAATCATTGGCTGATCTTCACTAATAACTTCTACATCAATCAATTCATCGTTTTCATGGAGATTAAGCGCCTTTAATCCATTACTTCGAATATTCTTAAACTCTGTTACTGCTGTCCGTTTAACTGTTCCTAGCTTAGTAATAAAGAAGAGGTATTTATCATCATCGTTAGTTTCATGTGAAACATTGATAACAGCGCTAATCTTCTCTTTATTATTAATTCCAAGCAGGTTAATAATTGGAATTCCCTGCGCAGCCCGACCATATTCAGGAACTTCATACCCTTTCATTGAGTATACTTTTCCTGAATTAGTAAAGAAGAGCAACATATCATGAGTTGAGCTAGAAATTAGTTGTTCAATAAAATCATCTTTATGAACTCCCATTCCCTTAACACCACGACCCCCACGATGCTGAGACTTAAATTCATCAACTGGAAGACGTTTAATGTATCCATTGTGGGTCAAGGCAACGATAATATCTTCTTCTTCAATTAAGTCTTCATCTTCAATATTGGTAATATCACCAACTTGAAGTTCAGTCCGCCGTTCATCTCCAAAACGTTTTTGAATTTCCATCAATTCGTCATAAATGATTTGATTGATCCGTTCACGATGAGCAAGAATATCCTTGTAATCAGCAATTGCTGCCATTAATTTTTGGTATTCATCCTCTATCTTTTCCCGTTCTAGACCGGTCAACCGAACTAACCGCATATCGAGGATAGCTTGAGCCTGTCGATCTGATAAACCATAATTATTCATCAACTCATTTTTCGCTACTTCACTTGTTTGTGAATTACGAATAATATTAATTATCTCATCAATATGGTCTAAAGCGATCCGCAATCCGGCAACAATGTGCGCACGATTCTGGGCTTTCTTTAATTCAAATTCCGTTCGCCGCCGTACAACTGATTCCTGGTGTTCCAGATAATATTGCAAGATTTGTTTCAAGCTTAAAATCTTTGGAGCCCCATTAACAATTGCTAGCATATTGAAGTTAAAAGTTGTTTGCATCAAGGTCATCTTGTAAAGATTATTCAAGATAACTTCAGCACTGGCATCACGACGAACATCAATTACGATTCGCATTCCGTCACGGTCAGTTTCATCGTTAACATCAGTAATTCCATCAATATCTTTATTCCGAGCTAATTCAGCAATTCGTTCAATTAACTTTGCCTTATTAACCATGTATGGAATTTCGTGAACAATGATCCGTTGCTTACCATTCTTCTGTTCTTCAATATCAACTTTTGCTCGAACAATAATAGTTCCCCGACCGGTTTCATAAGCTTTACGAATACCGGACTTACCCATTACTACTCCACCAGTTGGAAAGTCGGGACCAGGAATAGCCTTCATTAGTCCTTCCGTTGTAATATCAGGGTTATTCATTAACATATGCAGGCCATTAATAACCTCACCTAAATTATGGGTTGGAATATTAGTAGCCATCCCCACGGCAATCCCTGAGGCACCGTTAACTAATAAATTAGGAAAACGAGCTGGTAATACATCCGGTTCTTTTTCAGTACCATCATAGTTATCATGGAAATCAACGGTATTTTTATTGATATCCCGAAGCATTTCAACTGCAATTTTGCTCATCTTTGCTTCGGTATAACGCATGGCGGCCGCTCCATCACCATCAACTGACCCGAAGTTACCGTGACCATCAACAAGCATGTAACGATAACTAAAGTCTTGAGCCATCCGCACAAGTCCTTCATAAATTGAAGAGTCACCATGTGGGTGGAACTTACCCATTACATCCCCGACAATCCGGGCTGACTTCTTGTAAGGCTTATCGGGAGTAACCCCTAATTCATTCATTCCATATAGAATCCGGCGTTGTACCGGTTTTAATCCATCACGGACGTCTGGAAGCGCACGTGAAACAATAACACTCATTGCATAATCCAAGAATGAGTTTTTCATCTGACTCGTAAGATTTACATCCGTGATCCGATTAGGCATATCTTGTTCAGCCAATTACAGGTCAAGGTTTTCAACGAACTTAGCATTTTGCTCAATAAAGTCGCGCCGTGGTCCGACCTTGGTTCCCATTAGCATTGGGAAAATCTTATCAGCCTGTTCTGCGTCGTCTAGTTTTACTCGTAATAGGTGCCGATTTTCTGGGTCCATTGTTGTTTCCCATAATTGCTCAGCATCCATTTCACCTAGCCCTTTGTAACGTTGAATAACTGGCTTAGGACTTGGCTGCAGTGAGCTTACAACCTGCTCTAGTTCTTCATCAGAGTCAATGTATTTTACAAATTTACCTTGCCGAACTTGATATAGCGGCGGTTGGGCAATATAAACATACCCATGCGTAATCATTGGTTTCATAAAGCGGTAGAACAAGGTTAACAGTAATGTCCGAATGTGGGCACCATCGACATCCGCATCAGTCATGATAATCAATTTATGGTAATTAGCCTTTGTAATATCAAAGTCATCTCCAAAACCTGTTCCAAGAGCGGTAAATAGAGAACGAATTTCGTCATTAGCTAGAACTCGATCAAGGGTTGCTTTTTCAACATTCAAGATCTTTCCTCGAATTGGAAGGATTGCCTGGGTGAGTCGCGAACGTCCCTGCTTTGCTGATCCACCGGCAGAATCCCCTTCGACAATAAATAATTCTGAAATTTCAGGATCCTTACTCGTGTTATCAGCTAACTTACCTGGCAAATTGCTAATTTCAAGACCACTCTTTTTACGAGTAACTTCCCGTGCCCGTTTAGCAGCCACTCTTGCTTTGGAAGCGAGTTGACCTTTTTCAATAATTTGCCGCGCTTCGTCTGGGTGTTCTAATAAGAACCGGTTAAATGTTGCCGCAAAGACATGGTCAGTCGCTGTTCGTGCATCTGAATTTCCTAACTTAGTCTTAGTCTGTCCCTCGAATTGCGGATCAGGGTGCTTAATGGAGACAACAGCAGTTAAACCTTCCCGTACGTCATCTCCTGATAAGGTCTCATTCGACTTTAAAATACCTGCTTTGTGGCCGTAGTCATTAATAACGCGTGTAAGAGCCATCTTAAATCCGGTCTCATGAGTTCCACCTTCATAAGTATGAATATTGTTAGTAAAAGTTAGTAAGTTGCTACGATATGAATCTGTATATTGTAAGGAAACTTCAACAGTAATATCATTTTCTTTACCTTCCACGTAAATTGGTGGATCAAATAAAACATTTTGATCTTCATTAAGGTATTCAACATAATGACGAATACCACCTTCATAATGGAATTCTTTCCGTTCATGATCTATTTCTCGTAAGTCTTCGATCGTGATTTTAAGTCCCTTATTTAAGAAAGCTAACTCTCTTAAACGATCAGTTAAAGTTTTAATATTGTAAGTCGTTGTTTCACGGAAAATTTCTGGATCCGGCTTAAAGTGAACGGTTGTACCATGCTCAGTTTCTGGAAGTCCTTCTTCAATTACCTTCATTGCAGACTTAACATGACCATGATCAAAATCCATGTAGTAACGTTTACCTTGACGAGCAACTTTAACATCTAATTCAGTAGATAAGGCATTTACAACAGAAGCCCCTACCCCGTGAAGACCTCCAGAAACCTTATATCCGCCGCCGCCAAATTTTCCTCCGGCGTGCAGAACAGTAAAGACCGTTTCTAAGGCTGACTTTCCAGTTTCTTTTTGCGTATCAACTGGAATTCCACGACCATTATCCTTAACAGTAATACTGTTATCTGGATTAACTACAACATTAATTTCATCACAGAATCCTGCTAAGGCTTCATCAATTCCGTTATCGACAATTTCCCAAACAAGGTGATGAAGTCCCTGGGCTGAAGTGGAACCAATGTACATTCCGGGACGCTTTCGAACTGCATCCAATCCCTTTAAAACCTGAATTTGACTAGCATCGTATTCGCTAGCCAATTCCATCTTGGTTTCTTTTTGTTGTTCGTTGCTCACTCACTTTACTTCCTCCTTATTCAAAGTGCCGTGCTCAATTTCAAAAATCGTGGGTTCATTAATTAGCTGGCGAGCAACATCACTCAAACTAGTTGTCGTCAAAAATGTTTGAACTTTATTCTGAATGGCTGTTAACAGGTGTGTTTGTCGAATTGTATCTAGTTCCGATAACACATCGTCCAATAATAATAATGGATACTCGCCTGTTTGCTCTTTCATCAAATCAATCTCTGCTAGCTTTACTGATAGTGCTGTCGTTCGCTGTTGTCCTTGCGATCCAAAAGCCTGTACATTTTTATCATTTACCAGAAAGCGGATATCATCACGATGGGGGCCGTAAATTGTTGTCCCCTGCTCAATTTCACGCTGTTCGTTGTCTTGATATAATTTAAAAAGGGCCTGATAAGCCTCTTCAGCAGTAGTCTCATCATTAACCTTTAATTGATTAACGTATTCAAGCTGTAATGATTCCTTATTCAGTGAAATCTCTTGATGTAAATCAGCTGCCCATCCTTCAAGGTGCTTTAAAAAATGTTGACGGGCAATAATTACTTCCGCACCAAAAGCAGCAAGCTGATCAGATAGGACTCCTAAAAGGACGCGATCAGTTTGTTGCTTATATTTTAGTTGCTTTAAATATTTGTTTTTTTGTCGTAAGAGTGTGCGGTATTGGCCTGCATTGTAGAGATACTTGCTACTCATCTGGCTAAATTCTCGATCCATAAAGTGGCGCCGTAAAGCTGGGGACCCTTTTACCAACGACAAGTCCTCAGGAGCAAATAATATTGCATTTAGTTGACCAACATACTGTGATAATCGCGCTTGTTCTAAATGATTTACCTTTGCCTTTTTTCCTTTACTTGAGAATTGTAATTCAAGTGGAATCTTGCCAATACTTTTCTCTACTGTGCCACTTATTAGAGCTGATTTTTCTTGCCAATTAATAAGTTCATGGTCATTACTTGTTCGATGACTCTTGGTCAGGGAAAGAACATAGATTGCCTCTAGCATATTCGTTTTACCCTGTGCATTATGACCAATTAAAACGTTCACTCCAGGGTTGAAGTGAACGGTTAGATCCTGATAATTTCGAAAGTGATGTAAATGCAATTCCGTCAGAATCATCTACTTACTCTTAATAACAAGTAATTGGTGGTCAGGAATTTGAATCTTATCTTCGGGATATAATTTGCGTCCTCGCCGATCATCTGGCTCATCATTTACTAATACAGTATTTTCTTTTAGAAACCATTTAGCTGCTCCGCCAGTAGGAATAATCCCCTCTTCTTTGAGTAACTGGCCGAGTGTAATAAATGGACTATCAATCAACACTGACTTTTCTTCCATTTAGAATGTCCGTACTGGTGTAATTAAGTGGACAAAGTTTTCTTGATCTTCTGTTGGCACCAAGGTAAATGGTCGCAATGGTGAAGTAAATGAAATCTTGATCGTTGCCTGACCAAAAGAACGCAAAGCATCTTTCATGTAGTTAGGATTGAACGAGATTTCAAGATCATTACCATCAAGAGCAGACGTGACTACCTTTTCTTCAACGGTACCGATATCTGGAGAATCACCACTAATTCGGACAAGACTTTCTGATGGCTTTAGACTTAACTTAACCACATCATTACGGCTTTCATGAGATAAAAGCGAAGCACGCTCAATTGATGATAGAAATGTCCCAGCTTCTAGTTCAACTGTTGTATCAGCAGTTTGTGGAATTAACTGGCTTGTTTCAGGATAGTTCCCTTCTAGTAATCGCGAATAGAAATGAGTATTACCAAAAATAAACAATACTTGATTTTCGGTTACTTGCATTTGTACATCTTCATGGACATCGCTAATCATTCCAGAAAGTTCTTCCATGCTCTTTCCAGGAATAATCACATCAAAATCTATGCTGTTATCGATGTTTTCGAGGACCACTTTCCGTTGTGCAAGTCGATGACTATCTGTTGCAACAGCTGTTAGGACGCCATCTTTTAACGTCATATGCACCCCGGCAAGGATTGGGCGACTTTCTTGCTTAGATACCGCAATAACAGTTTGACGAATTACTTCTTTAAGGATGTCGTTAGGAAGGGTTACTGATTTGTTAGTTTCAATTTCTGGTAAATGAGGAAAGTTTTCAGCATCTTGGCCATTAATTTGAAACTTAGCTGAACCGGAAGTAATATCTGCTTGAAAACCACTTGTAACTTCAATAGTTACTTTTTTGTCTGGCAGCTTTTTAACAATATCACTGAAGAAGCGGGCTGGTAATACAATAGCGCCAGTGGCTTCAATTGTTAAATCGTTCTCAGCATCATTAGCATTAATAACACTTTCAATAGTGATGTCAGAATTGCTACCAGTTAACACAATGTTGTCTTCGTTTATGACCATCTTTAATCCAGTAAGAATTGGAATTGTGGTTTTAGATGAAATGGCACGTAAGACATTATTTAGTTGACTAATGAATGCAGATCGGTTAATTGTAAAATTCATTTATGATCGTAGTTTAGCTTTTAATTTTGTAATATCGTTTTGTAAGTCAGTATCCTTTTTTAGTTCTGCCTCGATTTTATCGATAGCATGTAAAACGGTGGTATGGTCTTTGCCGCCGAATTCGTTGCCGATTTTTGGCAACGAGGAATCGGTGAGTTCTCGAGAAAGATACATAGCGATTTGGCGAGGCATAACAATTTGTTTAACTCGCTTTTTACCAAGGATATCTCCTTGAGTTATATTATAAAAATCAGCGACTTGTTTTTGAATTGTAGCGATTGATATTTCGTTTTTGGCTATGCGGTGAAGTCCCTTTAATGCTTGAGATGCTAAGCTTGGCGTGATTCGCTCACCGCTTAAATTAGCAAATGCTTGAACCTTTGTTAAGGCTCCTTCTAGTTCACGAATGTTTGTATCGATTTGGCCAGCGATATAATTAAGGGTGTCGTTTCCAATATCAATATGATCTTCCTCAACTTTACTCCGCAAGATGGCAATTCTCGTCTCTAAGTCAGGAGGAGTAATTTCGACAGTAAGTCCCCATCTGAAACGTGATACAAGCCGGTCTTGCAGTTCGGGAATCTCATTTGGAATCCGATCAGATGTCATAACAATTTGTTTTTTGCGATCATGAAGGGCATTAAAAGTATTGAAAAATTCTAGCTGTGTTCCCTCTTTGTTGGCTAAAAATTGAATATCATCAATTAATAGGAGATCAAGGTTACGATATTCTTCTCTTAATTGTTCAGTCGTATTATTACGAATAGCATTAATATAATCGTTGGTAAAATCCTCACTCGTCACATATTTGACACGCGAATTTGGATTAACTTGAAGCATATGGTTACCGATCGCTTCCATTAAGTGGGTTTTTCCTAAACCAACCCCCCCATAAATAAAGAGCGGGTTGTAAAGGCTGCCCGGACTTTCGGCAACGGCAAATGCTGCAGCGTGTGCCATTTTATTTCCTTCTCCAACAACGAATGTTCCAAAGTTGTAATGAGGATTAAGAGGAGTGTCCATCTCAAAAGAAGGAGTTGGATCATCTTCTGTTTTTTTATTTGTATAGGTAAATTCTCCCTCTAAAATATAATGCGGCTCAATATTACGTCCCAATTCATGTTGAGCGAATTCTTTAAGCTGTGTATTTAAATTTTTGCGCCAAAAATCGCGGTGCACCGGAGTGGGCACCTCGATTTCCAGTTGATTTTGAGAGAGAGAAATTGCTTTTGCCGGAGCAATCAAAGTGTCAAAGGTAACCGGAGTGGTATCCTGACGAAATGAATTTTGGATCGCTTCCCACAGAGAATCGAGCTCAGTCAATCAAACATACTTTGGTAGTATAACACACTTACCGAAATTAATAAACGGCGAATTTTTATTTAAATTTTTTTGATTATTAACAAAATTAGCAAAATAATCCACAGCGTTGTGTAAATTCATTTATGCAGATAATACTTTTCTGCCCTTTTGACGCCGACGTGCTAATACCTTACGGCCGTTACTGGTGCTCATGCGCTTACGGAAGCCATGGACACGTGCACGGTGACGCTTCTTTGGTTGAAACGTGCGCTTCATCTAATCCTCACTTTTTTCATCTAACAAATGTGCTCGCTTTAAAACGTGCACTAGGTTTTTCTTTGTTTCTGCCATTGATAAACCATCTGCCGCTGACCGAGCAATAACCAAGAAATCAACATCAGACCGTAATTGCGGTTTCACCTCTAATAATGTTTGACGAATACGCCGCTTAACCCAATTACGATGCACAGCATTTCCAATCTTTTTTCCAACAGAAATACCGACACGAAAATGTTTTTGTCCTGGTTTTTCCATTTGATATACGACAAATTTGTGGTTGGCCACGGAATTATGGGTTTCAAAAACCCGTTGAAACTCACTTTCCTTTTTTACGCGATATGATTTTCTCATTTATTTCCGCCGACTTTGGTAAGCGCGACGTTTTGCTTTTTCAATCTTGCGACGTTTTGCTTTCTCAGCCCGTTGCTTTTCTTCACGTTCACGACGAATCTTAAATGGATTCTGGATGATAAGCGTTTGGACAACTTGGAAGGCATTTGTTACTACCCAGTATAAGGTAATAGCTGAAGAGAATCCTAATGCCATGAAGAATACCATAATCGGCATAAACCACGTCATTGTAGTTGTCATTGAGTTTTTTTCGGGCATTGAAGCCATGGATAACCATGAACTAATAAATGTAAATAATGCCGCTAGAATAGGCATAATGTAGTATGGGTCCGGGTGACCTAACTGAAGCCACAAGAAAGTTCCATTCCGTAAGGCTGAGGTCCGCCAGATTGCTTGATAAAGAGCCCACATAACTGGTAACTGAACCAGTAACGGAAGCATCGAAGCCCATGGATTAACTCCTGCTTCTTTATAGAGCTTCTGCGTCTCCATTTGCATCTTTTGCATTGACTCGCGATCACGTGATGAGTACTTTTTCTGAATTGCCTTTAATTGAGGAGCAAGTTCTTGCGTCTTCATCATGGTCTTTGTTTGGTAGAACATCAATGGCAGTAAGATGATCCGGATGATGATCGTAAAGATAATGATCCCCATTCCATATCCGCCAAAGTGCTTTGATAACCAAATGATAAATTGTGAACAGTTATAGATAATGTAGTGGTCCCAGATACCAGTACTATGACTAGTAATTGGCTTATTGGAGCAAGCAGCTAAAAATAGGGTCAAGCTCATTTAGTCCTTAGGCGCAATCACGATACTCCGGTAAGGTTCCCGACCGTGGGAGTATGTTTTTACGTGGTGATTATTCTCAAGTTCATGGTGAATTTGTTTCCGTTCGCGGGCGGGCATCGGGTCCATAAAAACTGCTTTCCCACTTGCAACTACTTCCATCGCCGCCTTTTGCGCTAGGTTGTGAACTGCTTCTTGACGCCGTTCACGATAATTGGAAGTATCAAGTTCAACATTTACTTTTGCCGCTCCATGATAATCCATGAATATATTACTAAGCTGTTCCATCGCGTTGATCCGGCAACCGTGCTTACCGATCACCCGTCCATTTTCCTCAGTTTGGAGATTAATTTTGAGATCATGAGCTTCTAAATTAATAATCCGCGGTTCAACAGCAATACCTAATTCCTTAAATACTGTCCTTAGATACTCAACCAATTCTTTACTAGTTACTTGAACCTTTTTAAGATTGGCTTGTTGCCGCCGCTTGATTTCAGCAGGATCGAGCTCATCTTCAGCGGAATTTAAGCTTGCAGGCTTTTGTTCTGGCTCTTTTGCCGGTTGCTCATCTTTCTCTTCCAGTGAGAGCATCGCAATTTCTTTATCTTTTATTACTGCATCCACTTGCGCTTGGCGTCGTCCAATTCCCAGAAAACCGTGCTGCGGCTGTTGAAGAACCGCAAATTCAATCGTTTGATTAACAGTTGGCTTCAATTGTGTACGGGCCTTTTCTTTTGCTTCTTCAATTGTTGTTCCAGTAAAAACTGCCATCTACTTTCCTAAACAGAATTGACTAAATAACTGGTCAAGCAACTCATCTTGGTAACTATCCCCAGTAATTTCACCTAATAATTCCCAACACCGGGTCATATCAATTTGAACCAGGTCTACCGGCATTCCATCATTAATTCCTTTTAAGACATCGCTTAAAGCATCATTAGCTTGGTGAAGTAAGCCAATGTGCCGAGCATTTGTAACCATTACATTATTCTGGTTGCTTTCAATCCCCTTGTTGAAGAACATGTGACCAATCTGTTCACCAAGTTGATCCATTCCTTCATGATTAACGATTGAAGTTTCAATAACAGCACTCTTGCCAGCTAGTGATTTCAATTCCTCTAAATCAACCTTGCGTGGAAGATCCGTCTTATTTAAGATGATGATCCGCTGCTTATCCTTGGTTGCTTCAAGTAATTGGCGATCCTCGTCAGTTAATTCATTTGAACTATCAATCAAGAGAAGTACTAAGTCAGCGGCGCCCAAAGCTTTGCGACTCCGCTCTACCCCGATCTTTTCAACTTGGTCATTTGTATCGCGGATTCCTGCTGTATCAATTAACTTCAATGGCACCCCGTTGACATTGACATATTCTTCAATTACGTCCCGGGTTGTCCCAGCAACGTTTGTAACGATTGCCTTGTCTTCGTGAAGTAAGGAATTCAATAAGCTTGATTTACCAACATTTGGCTGCCCGATGATAGCCGTTGCTAAACCATCTCGCAAAACCTTTCCTTGCTTAGCTGTTTTAAGAAGGCCTTGGATTCGTTGTTGAATGTCCTCTGCTTTTTCTTTTAAGAGTTTCGTCGTCATTTCTTCAACAGCATCATATTCTGGATAATCAATATTAACCTCTACCTGTGCTAATACATCCAAAATGTCTTGTCGTAAATTACGAATTAACCGCGACAAATCACCATCAAGTTGGTTTAATGCAACCTTCATCGACTTATCTGTCTTTGCACGAATTAGATCCATTACTGCTTCTGATTGGGATAAATCGAGACGACCATTTAAGAAGGCTCGTTTAGTAAATTCACCTGGTTCTGCCATCCGGGCGCCAAAGCTCAGTACCAATTGCAGAATACGGTTAGTTGCTAACAATCCCCCGTGACAGTTAATTTCAATCACGTCTTCACGCGTATAAGTGTGAGGCGCGCGCATTACTGAAACCATCACTTCATCAACTTCCTGATCCGTATCAGGGTCAACAATATGACCATAGTTAATGGTATGAGTTGCTACTTTGGCGAGATCTTTTCCTTTGTAGATCCGTTGAGCAACTTTCACCGCATCATCCCCACTAATTCGGATAATGGAAATTCCACCTTCACCAACCGGTGTCGAAATTGCTGCAATCGTATCATTCTCGCTATTTGCCATTTATTTACGATCCTTCTTGGAAAACTTCCCCTGACGGACGTAAACACTCAAGATTGCAATATCAGCGGGGTTAACTCCACTAATTCGTGAAGCTTGGGCTAAAGTTTCTGGACGAATCTTTTCAAGCTTTTGACGTCCTTCAGTTGCTAGACCATCAATATCACCATAATCGATATCATCTGGAATCCGTTTAGCTTCCATCCGTTTCATCCGTTCAACCTTAACTTCCTCTTTCTTGATGTAACCAGCATATTTCAATTGAATTTCAACCTGCTCAATCACATGACGATCAAGTTCCTGTTCTGGTGCTGGAATGAATTCGGCCAACGTTTGATAATCGAAGTATGGTCGCTTCAAGAGGTCAGCTGCCGCAATTCCATCTTTTAAGCGATTATCCCCGTGCGCTTCAATAAATTCGTTAACCTTATCATCGCTTGGCTTGAGCTTAATTTCTTCTAATCGTTTGATTTCAGCTGCGACTTGGCGCTTCTTCTCTTCCATTTTAGCAAGCCGCTCATCACTAACTAAGCCAACATTATGACCCATTTCCATTAACCGGAAATCAGCATTATCATGACGTAAAATTAGCCGATATTCTGCCCGACTTGTAAGTAAACGGTAAGGTTCTTTCGTTCCCTTTGTTACTAGGTCGTCGATCATCACACCAATATATGCATCCGAACGCTTAAGGACAAATGGTTCCTTGCCTTGTGCCCGTAATCCTGCATTAATCCCTGCAATTAATCCTTGCCCCGCTGCTTCTTCATAACCTGAAGAACCGTTTGTTTGGCCTGCAGTATAGAGATTCTTAATGATCTTGGTTTCCAAGGTTGGGTGAAGTTGGTACGGCGCAACTACATCGTATTCAATTGCATATCCAGGACGCATCATTTCTGCATTTTCTAACCCCTTAATTGAGTGCACAATCTTTTGTTGGATTTCTTCTGGCATTGATGTCGAAATTCCGTCAAGGTAATATTCATCCGTATCCCGGCCTTCTGGTTCAAGGAAAACTTGGTGCCGCGGTTTATCAGCAAAACGAACAATCTTATCTTCAATTGAAGGACAGTAGCGTGGCCCAACACCCTTGATAACACCAGAGAACATTGGAGCCCGGCTAAGATTTTCCCGAATAATGGCATGGGTCCCTTCATTTGTATAAGTTAACCAACAAGATAATTGTTCGCTAATTGGAATATAGGCACTATCAGGAGTATCAAAACTAAAGTGATGTGGTTCCTCATCCCCGGGTTGTTCTTCCGTTACACTATAGTCGATTGTCTTTCCATTAACCCGTGGTGGCGTTCCCGTCTTAAAACGCTCAAGATCAAAGCCAAGTTCTTCAAGGTTTTCCGAAAGTTTTACCGCTGACTTAGAGTTATTTGGACCAGATTCATACTGTAATTCACCAATAATGATCTTTCCGCGCGCTGCAGTTCCAACAGTTAGTACAACCGTCTTAGCGTGGTAACGAGCTCCTGTATTAGTAATAACACCTTTGCAGACACCATCTTCAACAATTAACTGGTCAACAGTTGCTTGACGGAGAGTAAGGTTAGGTTCTTCCTCAATTGTCTGCTTCATTGCACGGTGATAAGCATGTTTATCTGCTTGAGCTCGTAATGCACGGACAGCGGGACCCTTACCGGTATTTAACATCCGCATTTGAACATAGGTCTTATCAATGTTATGGCCCATTTCACCACCAAGAGCATCAATTTCGCGGACCACGATTCCTTTTGCCGGACCACCAACAGAGGGGTTACATGGCATAAAAGCAACCATTTCAAGATTAATTGTTACCAACAAGGTCTTATTTCCCATCCGGGCTGCGGCAAGGGCGGCCTCGCTTCCGGCATGACCCGCCCCGACAACAATTACATCGTATGATCCCGCTTCGTATTGAACGGCATCAGATGTTTGCAATGCTTCTGAACTCTTCATCTATACTTCTGTTGTAGCCGCTTTTTGTGCGCGGTCAATTCTCGATTCATCAGGTTTGAAGTTATCAATGAAATATAACTTATACCACGTTAAGAAGGTGTAGATTGTCCAAATCTTACGACGACCATCCACCTTGCCTTCGAAGTTATCATCGGCAAGTTTTAGAAGCTTTTCTTGATCAAAGAACTCTTTTACGAAGTCTTGTTCAAATAATTCACGTACTTCTTGGTAATACTTCTTTTCTCGAAGCCATGCACGGACTGGAGTTGGGAAGCCCATCTTAGGCCGCGTAGCCCATTCTTCCGGTAAATGCCGATTAGCAGCCATCCGGAATGCCCACTTTGTATCCTTATAGTTAAAGAGGTACTTAGTTGGTGTCGTTTCAGCTACTTTCATTACCTCTTTGTCAAGAAGTGGTACCCGGATTTCAACAGAGTTAGCCATACTCATCTTATCTGCCTTTAAACAAATATCGCCAGGCATGAAACGGTGTAAGTCAACATATTGCTTCTTTGCGACTTCATCGATATCTTTATCTTCCATCTTATCAAAAAGTGGATTAAGAATGTCGGCAATACTTGGTCCGCAATCAAATTCTGGTTGCAAGTAGTCAGCGGCTTCTTCAGGACTAAAGATGTATGCTTGACCAATAAAAGTATCCCGTGCTGGCGCTAAGTTGCGATACATATGCTCTTGGCCGTGGAAGTGTTTCCCATCTAACCACTTAGCAAACTTATACCGACGTTCACGAGGCATCTTCTTTAATTGATCAGTTACCCAACGGATAAATTTAACTTTCGTATTAAAACCATAATCAATGTATCCCGCAAACAATTCATCGGCACCTTCACCTGAAAGAAGGGCCTTGTAGCCGTTATCCTTTGCTAACTTGTTCAAGAAGTATAAAGGAACAACAGATGGGTTAGAATCGGGTTCATCTAGGTAGTATTGAATCATTGGGAATGCGTGGAAAGCTTCTTCGTTAGTCAACTTTTCATCAGTATTCTTCAAGCCCATCTTAGCTGCTAATTCACGTGCTTGTTTGGTCTCATCGTAAGTACTATCAAATCCGATTGAGAACGTATTATCTGGACGCATCAAAGCCGTTACTAAACTTGAATCAACCCCTGCGGAAAGGAATGAGCCAACCTTAATTCCTTTATCTGCAAAGGTATGTGCCTTAACAGAATTCTTAACAACTTCGTCAATCTTGTTAACAGCTTCATCAAACGTCTCGTCTTCTGGCTCAAAGTTTTCGTCCCAGTATTGGGTCATTTCAAACTGACCGTCTTTATAAGTGAAGTAATGCCCTTCTGGAAGACGGTAAACACCCTTAAAGAAAGTTTCTTGAGTAACTGGGTATTGGAATGTCATGTATGGTTTAAGCGCTTCTTTATTAAGTTCCTTCTTAAAGTTAGGATGATCAAGAAATGCCTTAATTTCAGACCCAACAAAGAAAGTACCGTTCATTTTAGCGTAATACAATGGTTTAATTCCAAAATGGTCACGGGCACCGAACATTTCTTTAGTCTTAAAATCCCAGATAACAAAGCCAAACATTCCGCGCAGCTTGTTAACAACATCCTTGCCCCATTCTTCATATCCGTGCAAGATTACTTCAGTATCGGCATGTGTCTTAAATGTGTGACCCTTACTGATTAATTCTTCACGTAATTCTTCAAAATTGTAAATTTCACCGTTGAATTCAATGGCTTTTGAGCTATCTTCATTAAAGATTGGTTGATTACCAGACTTAACATCAATAAAACTCAAGCGCCGGAAGCCAAGTGCTACATCATCATCCACATATTGACCTTCCGCATCAGGTCCCCGGTGAATAATCCGGTCCTTCATTTTTTTGATTAATTGGTCTTTAATTTGTGGTTTTTCATTATCAACAAATGCAACAATCCCACACATTTATCTTTCTAAATCATTAATATAATCACGTGCAATCTTCACATCAGTTAGGTAAGGGACATCTTCACCATTAATCTTCTGGTAAGGATCTTCACCCTTCCCTGCAAGGACTACAATATCATCATTTCCACTACCGTCAATTGCCTTTTTGATCGCCGTTTCGCGGTCCATTTCAAATTGAATATGTTTAACCTTATCATGATCAATATAAGAATCTATTTCCCGGGCAATAGTCATCGGATCTTCAAACCCGGGATCATC
The DNA here is from genome assembly GCF_013694365.1 of Limosilactobacillus reuteri. Lineage (NCBI taxonomy): Bacteria > Bacillati > Bacillota > Bacilli > Lactobacillales > Lactobacillaceae > Limosilactobacillus > Limosilactobacillus reuteri. Next base: position 1,349,540 of record NZ_CP059275.1, on the reverse strand, counting down.
AGTCGTCAAAATTACCTCATCTGGTTGTTCTTCAGTTAAAGCTTTTCCAAACCCTGGACGGCGCGAAATGCCTTTATCACCGGTTGCTCCTAAGACAACTGTTACTTTACCAGCATTAGTTTGTCGTTTTAAGAATGCCAAGAGTCGCTTCAAGCTAGCGTAATTATGGGCATAATCAACATAAATTGTTCCATGAGTATTACTGTTAATCATTTCCATTCGACCACGGATGTGAACATGATTCAATGTTTCTACGGCATCGTTAGCACTCGCCCCAGCTAACCCACTGGCAATGATTGCAGCGACCGCATTTCCTTCATTATAATCTCCAGGGACACTCGTTTTATAACGGCCATCTAAGTTCAACTGCTTTGCTTTCTCAGTTAAGGCGGTCAACTCAAATTCACTTTCATGAAGATCTTCTAAATCATTTCGATATTCAAAATCTATTTGGGCATTGTCAGGTAATTCGATGTTTGCTCCCCGCCGTGCAAATAAGAAAATGTCTTCTGGTTGTGTGGTTGCCTTAGCAGTGTAATAAACATCAGTAAACTTTTCAGTTTCTGCATTGATTAAGCATTTAGCAGAATTTACTAATAATTGTTCCTTACAGTGAAGATAATCAGCAAAAGTTGGGTGCTCATTTCGTCCGATATGGTCTGGCGAGATGTTTAAGAAAATTCCAACATCATACTTTAAACCATAAATCCGGTTTTTCTTGTATGCTTGCGATGATACTTCCATTACTAAGTGCGTCATTCCATTATCAACGGCAGCGCGCATATCATGGAAAAGGTCTAAAGATTCAGGAGTAGTCAAATCAGATTTAAATTTATCTTCCGGCTTATTGCCTAAAATCCGATCAAGCGTTGAAAAAAGGGCAATATGATTAGCAGTACTTTGGGCTAAAATATGGTCAGCAAAATAAGCCGTTGTTGTTTTGCCTTTTGTTCCTGTAATTGCAATAATGAACAAATCATTTTGTGGATAGTCATAAAATGCTGCCCCCAGTAAAGACATTGCTTTTTGTTCGTCGTTCACGATAATAGCTGGCAATCCTTCGCCTTCTGGATATTCTTTTTCAGCCACATACGCAATCGCACCTTTTTCTTTAGCGGATGCTAGGTATTTAGGCAAAAAATTTCCTTTACAAAAGAACAAAGTTCCTGATTTTACCTTCCGTGAATCATAGGACACGCTAGTTGCGGTAAAATCAGTCAAATTACTAACATGATTCAATAAATGGTGCTCGCACAATAATGCTAAAGCAGGTGTAATATGCAATTCCATTTATTTCTTTTCGACAAAGTACTTTTCGAAGTTCTTTTGATAGTTATGATTAATCCGTTGTTCCATTAACCACCGCATGAAATTCATGTCCTTGTTATAATGGAAAGTTGTTCCATAGCGGCCTTCTTTAATAAGCTTCTCAGCCTGCTTTTTAATTTCATTATTTTTAGCATACTGAAGGAAGGTCTTTTTTGAAACCCCCAGCCATAACTTATAGTTGCTTTCATCTTTGTTTCCATAAATCGTCTCTTGATCTTTTAAGCTATCAAAAACGTAATCTTCAACGGGGAAAGTAGCAAGTTGATAGCCATTTAATGAAACGAAGAAACTACTACGACCTTGGCGAGGATTGAGGTCAAATACCTTGAATTGGCCATCACGACGGTCATATTTCAAATCAAAGTTAACAAATCCAGTAAATTCAATACTTTCAAGGAAATTCTTGATATTGTCATAAATTTGTTGATCATATGCTGGCATAATCGCAACGTAATTACCAACATTTGCTGGATTGCAATCTTCAAGTAGCGGGTGACCGAGACACATCATCTTTACCTTATGATCTTTATCAACGTAACAATTGATGGTCCGCATATTACTATCATCACCAGGGATAAATTCTTGTAAAACGAGGTCGCCATTGTATGGACTATGCTCATAGATAATCTCAAGAACTTCCGCTAATCTTTCTGGTGTCTTAATAATATAAGCCTTTTCATACCCTTCAAAGTTTCCCTTATGCCATTGCACCGCATCAGCAGCCTTCAAAGCAATTGGAAATTCAAATGGTGATTTATAGTTCTTATAATCAAGGTCTGGTTTTAAAATATCGGTTTTAGGGTAAGGCAAACCATACTTTTCGCAGACATTGTAGAACTTCTCTTTATCCGTTAATGTTGCTACTTCATCATAATCAGCATACGGGCAGAACATGTGCTGCGAAAGTTCTTTACGATTTTTCGCAACTAATTCAGTATAGTCATCCCCACAACTAATTAAAACGGTCTTCTTGCCTTGCTTAGCAAACTCATCTGCCGCTTCAATTAATACCTTCGTAAACACTTCCGGTGATTGTAATTGTTCATTATAATGCAACTCGACAATTTTTGAATAACGGGTTGGTGCCAATGGTTGGCGAGCATATAATTGCGACTTAATCCCATATTTTTCATACATCGACCGCGCCATTCCGTAAGCATTGAAATCACTACCTAGAATCAATGGAACAAAAGGTTGTTCACTCATAAAAGGGACTGTGACATAAGTTAAGTTACTTTCATAAAAAGCAAATACGCAGTACAACAATAGGCCTCTAACGTCCGGCAAAAACGAACCTTAGAGGCCTATTGTTGCTTGAGGGGTTACTTATCATAGAAGTGCTGCCATTCTTTATTAACGTTTTCGCGAGTCGTCTTTGTCCCAGTCCATGATGGAACTTTTACAACCCCATCAATCTTACTCTTAGGTACAAATCCCCAGTAACGACCATCGTTTGAAACGCTCCGGTGATCCCCAAGAACAAAGTATTCACCTTTCGGAACTTTTGTGGCACCATTATTCTTTAACCAACTGTTCTGAACTGAGATACTACGCAGTGTCCAGTTTCCAGTTCCGGTTGTTCGTTGACTCTTGCTAATGTAGTCTTGATTAATCTTTTTGCCGTTAACATAAATGTTTCCATTCTTAGAGCTAACAGTATCACCAGGGAGTCCAATTACTCGCTTAACATAATCGGTTTTAACTGATACTTGCGGATCAATGCCATTAGCATCAAATACAACGACACTTCCATGATGGATTTTGGCAGTTTTCAAACAAAATACTCGTTCATTATTTTGTAAGTTTGGTTGCATGGATGGTCCATCAACCCGAACAATTTGGAAGAAAAACTGCTTAATTACTAATGCGATTATTAACCCGATTAGAATGGGAATAATCCAACTCATTGCTTCACGAAATGCTTTCATTCATTCACGTCGATCAGCAACTTTGATCGGTGCACTCTCACCGTTGACTTGCAGCGGAATTGCTTGATTAAATATATCGACAATCGCTGGTAGATCATTTATTGTTGCTAACCTAATTTGGTAATCCATCTAGCAATTCGCGTAAATAGCTATCTGTGCCGAATGATCATAGGCGGGATGCGGATAAAAATACTCAAGAGCATACCAGGCGATTACTTGGTCATCCATTGTTGCAACCCAGATTGGATGAGTATTGTCAAACTGCATTTATACGCGAATTGCTATGCCGTTGCCTAAAATTTCCAGATTATGGGCCAAGATGATTGATTCAATTTGCGCTCGTAAACCGGCTAAGCTCCGAGTACAAGTTTGTTCGCTTCCTACTGCAGTAAGCTTGGCAAAGGTTGTCTCGATCAGACGTCTAGTCCGCTTTAAAGTTGGATTATTGTGTTCCTTAGCCCCTTTCATATTTGATCGATATGGCGTCCAGAAGTTATAACCTCGTCGCGCAAATTTAGCCCGAAGATCTACATCAGCCAGAATATTTGGGTAAGGGCAACCTTGCGTTACCGTTAAAGCTACTTTAACATCTGACAACGAGGCGGGAGTTACAACATAATTGAGGATTAGTCCGGATGGCGTCACTGCCATATGGACCTTAAACCCATAAAAATGTTGTTTCTTTGTAGCGTTGTAACCTATGTCAGCATAGCCGGCAAACGCACAGGCATGAAAGTTGCGCACATATTGGCATAACGGTAAAGGATAACTGTCAATGATGGCGATTGATCCGGGGGTTGTCCAAGATAATAACCCCTGACGAATAGCCTGTAATACCGGTCCCAGTTGCTTGATGCGCCGAGTAAAACGAGAATACTCAATCATCGCTAATTCAGGCAAAGCATGCTTAACCAAACGATAGAGGGCCATCCAAGTGGTAAGTTGATAGTGAACTTTTAGGCACATGAGGGCCAATAAGTCTTCATCGGCAAGCTTCGTGTTATTGCCGTTACGACGATCGGTGAACCAACAAGGAACGAACCAATCAATTAGTATTTTAAATTGAGCCCTTTGATGATCAAAACGGGCTTGGAAATCCATACGTCAGCTAGTGGCTCAGCGAGCGAAACGCCAACATCCGGAACGGATACGCCGGTAACGAGCGGCGACAAGCCAACGTCCAGTGCAACGCTAGGCGGGGAAGCACCAGCCACGTCAGCTAGTGGCGCAGCGGGCGAAACGCCAACATCCGGAACGGATACGCCGGTGACGAGCGGCGACAAGCCTTGTCGCCGCTCGTCACCGGCGTATCCGTTCCGGATGTTGGCGTTTCGCCCGCTGCGCCACTAGCTGACGTGGCTGGTGCTTCCCCGCCTAGCGTTGCACTGGACGTTGGCTTGTCGCCGCTCGTTACCGGCGTATCCGTTCCGGATGTTGGCGTTTCGCTCGCTGAGCCACTAGCTGACGTAGCGGGTACTTCCCCACCTGGCGTTACACTGGTCGTTGAGTTGTTACCACTCGTGGCCGGCGTGTCCGTCCCGGACGTTGGTGTTTCACCGGCTGCGCCACTAGCTGACGTGGCGGGTACTTCCCCGCCTAGCGTTGCACTGGACGTTGGCTTGTCGCCGCTCGTTACCGGCGTATCCGTTCCGGATGTTGGCGTTTCGCTCGCTGAGCCACTAGCTGACGTTGCCGGTGCTTTCCCGCCTGACGTTGCACTGGTCGTTGGATTGTCGCCGCTCGTTACCGGTGTGTCCGTCCCGGATGTTGGCGTTTCGCTGGTTGTGCTACTGTCCGACGTTGTCGGTGCTTCCCTGCCTGGCGTTACACTGGTCGTTGGGTTGTCACCGCTCGTGGCCGGCGTTTCCGTCCCGGAGCTTGGCGTTTCACCCGCTGAGGCACTGCCGGACGTTGCCGGTGCTTCCCTGCCTGGCGTTACACTGGTCGTTGGGTTGTCACCGCTCGTTACCGGTGTGTCCGTCCCGGACGTTGGCGTTTCGCTGGCTGTGCTACTGTCCGACGTTGCCGGTGTTTCCCTACCTGGCGTTACACTTGACGTTGGGTTGTCGCCGCTCGTTACCGGCGTTTCCGTTCCGGATGTTGGCGTTTCGCTGGCTGTGCTACTGTCCGACGTTGCCGGTGCTTCCCTACCTGGCGTTACACTGGTCGTTGGGTTGTCGCCGCTCGTTACCGGTGTGTCCGTTCCGGATGTTGGCGTTTCGCTGGCTGTACCACTATCCGACGTGGCTGGTGTTTTCCCACCTGGCGTTGCACTTGACGTTGGGTTGTCACCGCTCGTTACCGGTGTGTCCGTTCCGGACGTTGGTGTTTCGCTGGCTGTACCACTATCCGACGTGGCTGGTGCTTCCCCGCCTAGCGTTGCACTGGACGTTGGCTTGTCGCCGCTCGTCACCGGCGTATCCGTTCCGGATGTTGGCGTTTCGCCCGCTGCGCCACTAGCTGACGTGGCTGGTGCTTCCCCGCCTAGCGTTGCACTGGACGTTGGCTTGTCGCCGCTCGTTACCGGCGTATCCGTTCCGGATGTTGGCGTTTCGCTCGCTGAGCCACTAGCTGACGTAGCGGGTACTTCCCCACCTGGCGTTACACTGACCGTTGGCTTGTCACCCTTCGTGGTTGGCTGACTCCCTTGATCAAGCGGGGTGGCCGCCGTTCCCAGGCCACCAAAAGTCCCGATCGGCTCACTGCTCCGGCCTGAACTGACTTGCGGCCACAGGATCGTATTGGTCGTTCCGATTTGGGTCCGCCAGGCTTGCGGTGGCAAGTTTCGATCAATCAGTTTCCGACCATCCGGCGTAGTCATCGTCACGTGGTTGCCGCGAATCTTTACGACCGTTCCCACCGGAATGTGGTACTGATCTCCTTCGTGCAAACCATTCCACTCCATCAAAGTATGGTAATCAATCCCCAAAACTTGCGCCAAGGCCCACAAAGTGTCACCCGCCCGGAAAGTATAGGTTTGATCCGTTGGCGCAATGCGGGGCGCGATCTCCGCCGGCGTCGTCGCTCGCCATGGTAACAAGCTCGCCGCATCAATCGTGGTTGGGCCTAAGCCTAAGGTAAATGCGGTTAAGGTAAACGCGGTTAAGCCAATCGCAATCCAATGGTTTCCTTTCTTAACTAACTTGACCCGGTACAGCCGGTCAGCAATCATTTGATATTTATGTTCCATACGTCAGCTAGTGGCTCAGCGAGCGAAACGCCAACATCCGGAACGGATACGCCGGTAACGAGCGGCGACAAGCCAACGTCCAGTGCAACGCTAGGCGGGGAAGCACCAGCCACGTCAGCTAGTGGCGCAGCGGGCGAAACGCCAACATCCGGAACGGATACGCCGGTGACGAGCGGCGACAAGCTCGGTGCAGTACTTTGCCTTAGACTTCCTTCAGATTCCACCTCGCAGTGGACACCCTTGTCCTCAGCTCATGGTTCCGACTACTACGGCCCATAGCGGACTCTCACCGCCTAGCTAATACCCATGCCGGGCGCACATCTAGCCCTCATCAGGATGTTGATCATCATGTTTTTTCTCTTCATGTTTCTCATCATGGTGTTCAACAACATCTTCAATCTTAGTTTCCAGTTTTTCAACTTCCTTAACTTCTTTTTGTTGAGCTTGTTTATCCTCGATCGTAGTCTTTGTGATCTTCGGCCTAAACATTTTTGTCAAGAACCAGTTCGAGTTTGGATGCTTACTATGGTGACGAACTGTATTTTCAATCAAGAATCCAACAAAGGAAGCAATTAAGGTTGCAATAATAATCCCAAGTGTACTTTTAGTCAATGCCTGGAAGTATGCACCAAGAACAGCTGCCAAGATGCCAATAACTAGGGTCAAGTGGTTTTGAACCTGCATTACGATCATATATAAGAATAAGGCCGTTAATGCAAAATCAACCACTTCAAGGTCAATCGAAATTGCACCACCGATCAAACCACCAACCATGTTTGAAGTCGACCATGCTGCAAGTGAATAATACTCCACTAACAACGCGTCATCGGGATCCCATTTCTTATCAGTTGCAAACTTCATATAGTTAACAGCATAATTTTCATCGTTCATTGATGCAGAAAAGATGAGGATGAAACGTGCTGATTTATCCTTAATATATTTAGATAAACTCGATCCTAACAATGCATATCGTAACTCTAAGAAGAAAAGTGAGATAAAGATAGTCCCTAATGGAGCGTTACTTGCTAATAACGATGCCAGAATAAATTGTGCCCCACCAGAGAACACTAATACCGACACCAATAAAATCATTATAAAGTTTAAACCTGCTGCGTGTAGTAAGATTCCACAGGCCAATCCAATCGGAATATAACTAAGACATAATGGCATTGAGACACCAAGCACCTCAAGCCAGCGTGTCCTTTCTGGATTTATTTGTGCTTTAGCCACTTATAACGCTAAGCTCAGAAGCCAAACAGCAACCAATCCAGCAATTACTGAAATCGACATTGATCGAGTAAAGTACGCAATCACAATCACGATCAATGCTGCAATAATCCGTTCTGGATAACCGAATAGAGTAAAATGATAAGAGCCAGTTAAGAAGATCCCTTTTACAACCAGGGTCGCAAATAAACTAACTGGGACATATTTCATCCATTCATTAAACCATTCTGGGATTTTTCGCGTTGAGAAGAATAATACTGGTAGATAACGGGGAATAAATGCCGCTAAAGCTGCCAAGATAATCACTATAATATGGTAAACGATTTTATTACTTAATAGTTGTTCCATCTATTTTTCAAAGGATTCTTTTAGAGCTTGCCATAACTCTTCTTGCTCTGCCGTGTGTTCTACATTTTTACGACGAACAAATGCAAGGTTTTGAGTAACTTGGGGAACAATCGGCACTTTAACCACTTTACTATCTAAGTTTTCACTTATTGATTGTTCCATCAACAAGGTTATCCCCATCCCTAAAGCAACCATATTTACTAATATTCTTCCTTTTTCTCCTTCAAAAATAGAATATAGTTCAAACCCAGCCGCAGCACAAACCTGTTGAACAAAGACTGCAAATGGATTTTGATGGTTTAGTGTTAAAAATTTTTCTGCTTTTAGATCAGTAAGCGTTAATTTCTTTTGTTTAGAAAGTGGGTTCCGCGCTGGGATATAAGCTACTAAGTCATCAGTTCCCACTGAAAGCACCTCAAAATCATCGGGAAGTTTGCCGGCATAACTAATAAATGCCAGCTCGCTTTCCCCTTGTTGTAGCTGTGCCATTGGATCAACATCTTCAACAATATTCATTTTATGTTGCTGGGCTAATTTTTTAACAACCGGGGCTGCTTGATAATTGGCAAAGTCTGGGACGACAGTAACTTTGATCGCTTCTTCTGCTTCCTTTTTTCGATAATCCGTAACTACCGATAATAATTTAGCATGTTTTTGAGCAATCTCAGTGATCAACGGTAAAACTTTTGCCCCGATTTCAGTTAATTCAACTACGCCGCCTTTAGGTCTAATAAGCTTGATGTTAAGCTCTTCTTCAAGCGCCTTAATTGTGCGAACCAATTCATCAACCGTTATCCCTGATTTTTTTGCTGCATATTGATAATCCAATTACATCAATCCTTGGTAACGAAGAATTCGACTAAGAATTGCCATCCGGGTATATACGCCGTTTGTCATTTGTTGGAAAATGCGGGAATTAGGCGCTTCTACAAGAGAGCTATCGATTTCAACACCCCGGTTAACCGGTGCCGGATGCATAATGATTGCCCCCTGCTTCATCTTTGCGGCTCGCTCTAAAGTTAAACCATAAGCTTGGTGATATTGATTAGCGTCAAAAGCTTGACCGTCAGCAGTCGTTAGCCGTTCATTTTGAACTCGTAGTAAATTAACTACATCCATTTGAGGAAGCAATTCGTCAAAGTCACCAAAAGTTCCATATTGTTCCAGCGTAGGATCATACCATTTTTCTGGGCCAGCAAAATAAACCTCTGCTCCTAGACGATTAAGCATCATTGCATTTGAGTGCGCTACTCGGGAGTGACTAAGATCACCAATAATTAGTACTTTTAACCCCTTAAAATCGCCAAATTCTTCATTAATTGTCATCATATCAAGTAAACATTGCGATGGATGTTGGCCGCTACCATCACCACCATTTACAATTCCGATCTTAAGGTCTGAATGATTAATCAATTGGTTGTAATATTCATTTTCAGGATGACGGATTACCGCAACATTTACACCGATTGATTCCATTGTCTTAACAGTGTCATAGAGGCTTTCCCCTTTTTTCACTGAACTCGTGCCCGCTTCGAATTCTAGTACATTCATCCCCAACTTCATTTGTGCCATTTGGAAACTAGTCTTTGTTCGGGTTGAGTTTTCAAAGAAGAGGTTAACCGCGTATGCCGGTGCAGTGAGAACCGCTTGCTTTCCAGCTTTATATGCTTGGGCTTCATGAATTAAATCAATTGCATCTGCTGCATCCATGTCGGCAACTGTTACTAAATTTGGTTGAATTCTTTCTGTACTAATCATTTATCCTTCTCCCTCCAGATATACGAGTTTTCCATCGACATAAGTTCGCTTAGTCATTCCGTATACTTGTTCACCAACAAATGGAGTATTGTGACCCTTAGAGAAAAACTGGTCTGGTTGAATTACATCTTGATGATCGATATCAAATACAGCAATATCTGCTGGGTCCCCTACCTTTAATAATCCAGCGTTATCAAGGTTAAAAATCGCTTGCGGTTTAACGGCCATCCAGTCAATCAATTGGGCAAGCGTAAAGATACCCGTTTTAACAAAGTGGGTATAGAGTAAGGCAAAAGCTGTTTCTGAGCCAACAATACCATTTGGTGATTTAAGAAATCCTTGCTGCTTCTCCGCATCGGTATGTGGCGCATGATCAGTAGCAATACAATCAATCGTGCCATCCAATAGCCCAATTAAGCAAGCCTGTTGGTCAAGACGCTGCCGAAGAGGTGGATTCATCTTAAATTCAGCATCATCCTCTTTAATATCAGCATCGGCTAAAAGTAAATGATGGGGAGTCACTTCACATGTAACGTTAATTCCTTGTTGTTTAGCATGACGAATCAGGTCAATACTTTCTTTAGTTGAAACATGGCAAACATGATAATGGACCCCAGTTGCCTGAGCAATCACCAAATTCCGAGCAATTTGCGCTGTTTCACTAATCGCTGGCATTCCTGGTAGTGCTAGTTTTTTAGCAATAGTTGCCCCATCATTAATTACCCCATTTTGTGCAAGTTGATTATCTTGTGCATGATCACATAACGGAGCGTTAACTTTCGCTAGTTGTTGCATTGCTTGGTATACAACTCCAGCATCTTGAATTCCCGCACCATCATCGCTAAAAAGACGGGCACCTGCAGCATACTGCTCAGCAACATTAACTGCTTGTTTTCCAGCCCGACCAACTGTAACTGGTGAATATTGGAGGATTTTTACCAGTCCAGCTTTCTCGTTCCGATCAACCTGTTCTTTAAATTTTTCTGGTGTGTCACATGTCGGATTAAGGTTGGCCATTGCAGCAATTGTCGTAAAACCACCATGTGCAGCGGCTTTACTTCCTGTAGCAATCGTTTCTTTATTGGTATAGCCTGGTTCGCGAAGATGGACATGAACATCAATTAGTCCTGGTGTAATCAATCCATTATCCAGGTCGACTTTTTCTGCATCACTTGGTGCCTGGATATGCTCGCCAATTGCCTTAATCTTGCCATCTACAATCAAAACTTCAGTCTTAACCAATTCATCATTATAAATTCGTCGGCCATTCGTTAGTAAAACTGCCTTACTCATTCAAAATCTTACCTCCCATAAATCCGTAAGTTTCTTAATCCCGTATCTATCCATTACGATTGGTAAATCAGCTGCAATTTTCGGGCAAGCCAATGAATCATGAAAACTAGCTGCCCCGATTTGAACAGCATTAGCACCTGCCATCATAAATTCAAGAACATCTTCAGCTGATTCAATTCCACCCACGCCGATGATCGGTAAAGAAGAAACCTGACGGACCTGGTGAATCATTCTTAATGCTAAAGGTTTAATGGCAGGACCTGATAAACCGCCCGTTACATTAGCTAAAGCCGGGCGCCGAGTTTTTAAGTCGATGCTTAATCCCGTTAACGTATTAATCATCGTCAGGCCATTAGCGCCCCCTTGCTCAGCTGCTTGCGCGAGGGGAACAATATTAGTTACATTTGGTGTTAGCTTTACATAGATGGGAATTCCTAGGGCAGCTTTAACTACTTGTTTTACTAATCGTTGAAGCACTTCTGGATCAGTTCCCATTGCCATCCCGCCGTGTTTTACATTCGGACATGATACGTTTAATTCAATTGCTTTCACCCCAGCCGTATTAGCAAATTCACTAACAACTTTAACGTATTCGTCTTCAGAAAAACCAGCAGCACTTGCAATAATCGGTAGTTGCGGATAATTTTTTCGTAACCACGGAATTTTTTCATTAGTTGCTGCGGTAATGCCCACATTCTGAAGACCATTAGCATTAAGCCAACCGGCACTGGTTTCACAAACTCGCGGACGTGGATTACCTTGGCGGGGATGGAGGGTAGTGGACTTTAACACAAGGGAGCCTAAATGATTAAGATTATACTTTTTAGCTGCTTCTTGCCCATATCCACAAGTCCCACTTGCCGCAATAATCGGATTTTTTAGTGATAATCCCGGCAATTCAACTGCTAATCGTTGCGTTTCTTGCATTCATTTTTCTTCCTCCTCATTTAAGAATGCTTTTTGGACTTCTTGATAAGCAGCAACTGGGTCAAAGCTCTGAGTGATTGGCCGTCCAACTACGATCGCATTGCTCCCATCTATTCTTGCTTGTGCTGGTGTAACCACTCGCTTTTGATCATCTTTTATTGCATGAGTCGGGCGGATTCCTGGCGTTACACATAGGAAATTATCCCCCGTCACTTCACGAATCGCCTTGATTTCATGGGCTGAGCAAACCACGCCGGCCAATCCTACTTTTTCTGCTAAGCGCGCGTAACTTTGGACTGACTCAATCAACGACAAATCAACATGCTGTTGTTCATGGAGAATTTTTTCATCAATCGAAGTAAGTTGGGTAATTGCTAATAACTTTGCTGGTTCAACGCCTGCTTCCTTAGCTCCTTCTTCTAGACCGGCTAATCCGGCAATCAACATTTCACTGCCTCCAGCTGCGTGAATTGTCGTAAAATCAATTCCCAATCGGCCAATAGCTGCCATTGCGCGATGAACAGTATTCGGAATATCGTATAATTTCAAATCAAGGAATACCTTAAATCCCCGCTTTTTTGCCTCTTTAACAATTACTTGTCCCAGGCCATAATATAATTCCATTCCAATTTTTACGATCGGCTGCGGTTTTACCATTAATTTATCAAATAGGTCAATTGCTTCCTGCTTAGTTGCAACATCGATAGCCACCATCGGTACGAAGCGTTTCAATTATGATGCTTGCTCTTTACTCCAGCTTAACGGGTCTTTCCGCCATTCTTGAAGAGACTTGAGGTGGTCCGCACTAATTTGGTCATTTTCCTTTGCGACCTTAATCAAAGTCATATAATCCGTTACTGAATAGTATTTTAGTCCATTTGCCATAAAGTTTTGTTCAGCAGCTGGCAAATCATAAGTAAAGACAGAAACAACGCCAATTACTTTTCCGCCTGCATTGTTAACCGCCCGCACAGCGTTTAATACACTACCACCAGTTGAAATAAGGTCATCAATCACGACGACTTTTTGTCCTTCTTTAAGCACCCCTTCAATTTGCTTGCCTTGACCATGATCTTTCGGCTTAGTCCGAACATAAATCATCGGTAATTCCATATTCTGGGCAACCCATGCCGCATGAGGAATTCCAGCAGTTGCTGTCCCGGCAATAACATCGGCCCCACTAAAATGAAGTTTAATTTGTTCAACCATCCCATTAAAAATTGCTTGCCGAACTTCTGGATAAGAAATCGTCAATCGATTATCGGTATAGATTGGAGATTTTAGACCGCTCGCCCAGGTAAATGGTTGGTCTGGGCTAAGGGTAACAGCATGAATATCTAATAATGCTTTTGCAACGCGTTGTGAATATGTCATTTATTGTTTATCTTCCCAAATCTTTTGGAGCATTGGGTAGCGTAAGTCACCAACTTGTACTACTTGATAATCTGCATTTGCTAATGTTGTAGCATCACCAACGCCAATTGCAATTGCATTTATATGGTGAATATTTTCAATATCATGAGCTGTCGTTCCAACTCCAATGCAATTAGCTCCGATAAGATTTAATTGATTAACAGCAGTTAGATATGGGCTTTCTTTATCATTAGTCCTAACGATACTATCGACATAATTATCAAGGCCAATTTGTTTAAGGACATTTTGTACATCTCCATTAGCATCTAACACGGCAATTTTAACGTAATGATCATAGAGATTTAGTAAAAGACGCTTAATCCCTGGAAGTTGATCCTTTTCACTTAGGCTATCCGCTTCTTCGTTAAGGAATTTTTGCCATTCTGCAATCATTGAAGCCTTTTCGCTTGGGGCAGGATTAGCATTAAAATGTGCTAAGACTAGGGAGAGCCCTTGCGAAGGAGTAAGGTTATCGAATTGGGAAGCTAATTTTCCAGGTAATCCCATCCCAAATTCATACATTGCAAAACGTTGCCATGCAGTAAAGGATAACTTATTTGTATTAACAAAGATATTATTAAACGAAAAAATCGCACCATCCATTTAAGCATTTACTTTAGCGAGGTCAGCGGCATAATCGATTCCCTTTACATCTAAATACTCAATAATTTGATTGATTGTAATAAATGGTACATGAACTCGGTTAGCAAGGACTGACAGACTATCACGACGAGCCATCGTGCCGTCACGCTTTAACACTTCAATAATAACAGCAACTGGTGCCTTTCCTGCTAAATAGGCAAGATCAATAGCTGCTTCGGTGTGACCAATTCGGTCTCTTAATCCATGAGGTTGAGCGTAAAGAGGTTGAATGTGGCCGGGATGATTAAAGTCAGATGCTTGGGCAGTTGGCTTGGCAATTTGCCGAATCGTTGCTGCGCGGTCAAAAGCAGAAACACCAGTAGTAACACCGGTTGCTTCTAAGGTACCATCAGTAGTAACCATAAATGGTGTTTGGTGTGGGTCAGTGCTATGTTCTACCATGGGCTTAAACGCTAAATGTTTAGCAATATCTTCGCTTACTGGTACACACATTAAACCATTTGCCTCGTTCAACATTTCATAGATAGTATCAGCGTTGACATTTTCACCTAAAGCTACTAAATCACCTTCGTTTTCACGATCTTCATTATCGGCTAAGATAATATAACCACCATTTACTAATTGGTTTAATGCTTCTTCAACAGTTGAAAATTGACTTTGCATCTATTTTGTCATGTAATCACGAGTCATTGGTAAGTTTTTACCTGAAGGACCCTTAGTTATCAAGTATTGAATAACATCAATATTTCCAGATTCAAATGATGCAGCACATGTTTGAAGATATAAATCCCACATCCGTGTAAAACGTTCACCCATCATATCAAGGATTTGAGCACGATGTTCATTAAAGTTCATGTCCCAAATTTCGAGGGTGCGTTGATAGTGACGGCGAAGCATTTCGATATCAGCGATTTGCATATGATTTTCTTCAATGTGACCGATCATTTCTTCGAGACCAGGTACATAACCGCCAGGGAAGATATACTTGTTAATCCACCCATTATATGCACCGCCTTGTTGACGAGTGATACCATGAATCAAGGCAACACCATCATCAGCAAGGCAACCTTGGATATCTTTAAAGTAAAAACCTAGATTTTCTTTTCCAACGTGTTCAAACATACCAACGGATGTAATATAATCCCACTTTTGGTCACCAAGTTCACGGTAATCAACAGGTTTAACTTCGGCAACGTCTTGCAAACCTTCTTTTTCAATCCGTTCCTTAACAAAGCGATATTGTTCTTCGCTTAAAGTAACCCCAGTAACTTTTAAGCCATATTCTTTTGCAGCAGTTAACATTAATGTTCCCCAACCACATCCAATATCAAGCAATGTTTTGCCAGGCTTTGGATCAAGCTTCTTTAAGATGTGATGAACCTTATCAACTTGTGCTTTTGTAAGATCATCATGGTTGCCATCAGTAAAATAAGCACATGAGTAAGTTAGCGTATCATCAAGCCATAACTTGTAGAAGTCGTTCCCAACATCATAATGACTTTGGACATCATTTTCGCTCTCTTTTTCTGAGTGGCCTTGTTTAGGCAAAAATTTGCGGAACTTAGAACTCCGCATAAAACTATCGGCACTTTCATATGCTGATTCGATCAATTCTTGAATGCTACCCTGGATCTCGATTTTCTTATCCATGTAGGCTTCCCCAAGTGCAATTGAGGCGTTCTTGGTAATATCACGCATTGGAATTTTCTCATTAAAGGTGATAGTTACCTCAGGAGTTCCGTCACCATAGATAACACTTGATCCATCCCAAAATACGATCTTTACGGGAATGTTAAATGAGTGCTTTAGTAGTGACTTGTAGAACGTCTTTTCTAACATTCACACTTCTTTTTTTATTCTTTTTGCACCGCGAATGGGCTTTACGCCTAATACATCAAGTAAGAAGGTAAAGATTGGTACCCCCACAATCAATCCCCATGTACCAAAAAGATGTTCACCAATCAGTAATACGATAAAAGTATAAAAGATTGGTAGATCTGTCCGGCTAGACATAAACTTAGGATTTAAGACGTAGGCCTCCAAAGTATGGATGATGATAATCATGATGATAATGTAAACCACATCGCGAATTCCACCGACTGAGTAACCAACCATCGCCAATGGGATTGTTGAAATAATTACTCCAGCAACCGGAACCAAACTAAAGATAAACACAATTAACGATAGGGCAAAAATCTGCGGCATCCGCATAAATAATAGGCCAATCGTGGTAATCACTGTATTGCAAATAGCAATAAAAAATTGGGCCTCTAATACTACCCCAAAAGTATTGACAAATTTTTTACCAAAATAATCAATATCCTGGAAAAAACAGCCAAAATCACTATCTAAAAAGCTATGAGAAAATTCATTCATTTGTTTTAATTCAAGCGTATAGAAAAAGCTCAAGATTAAAGACATTACAAATGAAACGGTAATTGCACCAATACTTGTCAAAGTGCTAACCGCGATTGTTATCCCATGCCGAACCTGACTCATAATAGTGGCGGTACTTATGTAATGGCTGACATAACGATATATCATCGTCGCTTGATGAGTACTATAGAAATGAACTACTGAATTGACCATTTTAACAACTTGCCGAGATAAAACTGGTAAATAGCGGGTCACCCCTAAGTATAAGAGAACAATTAACAATACATAGGTAACGATTACAATTAAACTTGTCGACATTCGTGGTAACCATCGCTGGACAAGTCTTACCCAACTAACAACAAGATAAGTAAGAATAAATGTAAATAAAATTAAATTCATCATTGATCTCATTAGCCAGAGTACGACAATGATTAATAATAAGACAGTGAAACGCCGTAGTTTTACATTCTCAATAAAATGCTTCCAGGCATTCGTCATTCAAGACTTTTTCAGCAATTTTGCAAAATAAGTTCGATTTTCATTAACTTTATCCAATAAATTAACATAAATTGTTCGGATAACAAAAAATGGGAGAAAACTTTTTCTCCCAGCCTTAACTGTTTCCATTTAGAATAATCCGGTAATTTTACCATTATCGTCAATCGTCATGTTTACAGCCGCTGGTTCTTTAGGGAGGCCTGGCATTGTCATCATATTACCAGCTAATGCCACGACAAAGCCGGCACCGATCTTTGGTACCAATTCCCGAATATGGAAAGTAAAGTCAGTTGGGGCACCGAGTTGTTTTTGGTCATCTGTAAATGAGTACTGGGTCTTAGCAATACATACTGGCAAGTCATTCCATCCATACTTAGCAAATCGCTTCAATTGATTTTGTGCTTTACGGCTAAATGATACTTCTTTAGCACCATAAATCTGCTTAGCAATCTTCTCTAACTTAGTTTGAAGGTCATCAACTTGAACGTCATAGATATGAGTAAATTCACTTGGACTATCAGCAAGTTCGACTACTTTATTAGCCAAATCATGGGTACCTTTACCGCCCTTAGCCCAAGCATCAGTCAAAATTGCTTCAACATTTTGCTTAGCACAGTCATCCTTAATCATTTGAATTTCTTTATCGGTATCACTGACAAAATGGTTGATTGCAACTACGATTGGTAACCCATATAATTGCATATTCTTAATGTGACGATTAAGGTTTGCCATTCCTTTTTTCAGCGCATCAAGATTTTCATCATTTAAGTCTGCAAGTTTGGCACCGCCATTGTATTCTAGCGCTCGAACAGTCGCTACGATGACAATTGCATCTGGATGCTTACCAAGAACACGTTGTTTAATATCAAGGAATTTTTCCCCACCAAGGTCAGCCCCAAAGCCAGCTTCCGTCACAGTATAGTCAGAAAGGTTAAGGGCAGTTTGCGTCGCCAAAACGCTATTACACCCATGGGCAATGTTGGCAAATGGTCCCCCATGTACGATTGTTGGCGTATGGTCTAAAGTTTGGACAAGGTTAGGCTTTAATGCATCTTTCAAGATAATTGTAATTGCATCCTGAAAATTAAGCTGGCCAACTGTGACCGGTTCTTTATCGTATGTATATCCTACTACAATTCGACTAATCCGTTCTTTCAAGTCATGAAGACTAGTTGATAGACATAAAATTGCCATCAGCTCGGAAGCAGCTGTGATGTCAAAGCCTGTTTCACGTGGAACACCAGCCATTGGACCGCCAAGACCGGTAACTACATTTCGGAGAGCACGATCATTAACGTCTTCTACCCGTTTCCAGATAATTCGCCGCGGATCAAGGTTCATTGCATTATCACGCATAATATAGTTATCAATTAAAGCGGCCAAAGTATTATTAGCACTTGTAAGAGCATGCAAGTCACCGGTAAAGTTCAGGTTAATATCTTCCATTGGAACAACCTGACTATATCCACCACCAGTTGCACCACCTTTGATTCCAAAAACAGGCCCCATCGATGGTTCACGCATTGCAATCGTTGTCTGATAATTTAACTGATTTAATGCATCCCCTAAGCCAATGAGGACAGTCGACTTCCCTTCACCAGCAGGAGTAGGGTTGATGGACGTAACTAAAATTAGTTTATGTTTTTTATCAGGTAAAGGCTTTACATTTAAATCAATTTTGGCTTTATACTTACCATATTGTTCGATTTCGTCTTCTGAAAGTCCGAGTTTCTCGGCAATTTCTGTAATTGGTTCCAGTGTCGCTTGGTCTGCAATCTCGATGTCTGTCATTTAGCCAAGTTGTGAATCAATCAAGTTGGCAGCTAATTCTTTATTGTTACTGTAATCAACTGGCACATCTACCACAACTGGGCCGTCAATATTAAACGCTTGACTGAGTACCTTAGTAAGGTCAGCCGGCTTATTTACTCGCAGTCCAGTTGCACCAAAACTCTCAGCATACTTAACGATATCAACATTTCCAAATTTAACACCAGCTGCTTGCGAATACTTCATCTCTTCCTGGAACTTAACCATGTCGTAATGACCGCCATCATTCCATACAATCGTTACAACATTAAGATGGTGTTGAACGGCTGTCGCTAATTCCGCCCCAGAGAAGAGGAAGCCTCCATCCCCGCAAACTGCCACTGATTTATATTCGGGATAAAGCATCGCTGCAACCATCGCCCATGGCAAGCCAACGCCTAGTGTTTGCATCCCGTTACTGATTAACAAGTGTCGTGGCTGGTAGCAGCGGAAATGTCGTGCCATCCAGATATAGTGGGAACCCACATCGAGCGCAACGTGCATATCATCAGTAACATTTTCTTGA
This sequence comes from Limosilactobacillus reuteri, assembly GCF_013694365.1. NCBI lineage: Bacteria > Bacillati > Bacillota > Bacilli > Lactobacillales > Lactobacillaceae > Limosilactobacillus > Limosilactobacillus reuteri. The sequence goes on along the minus strand of NZ_CP059275.1, from coordinate 1,330,315 downwards.
ATTGCATGCACAACTGCTAACGGATGGCTGGCATCATTGCTTGTTGGTACTTGAATCTTTTTATCTTGGTCAAGTTCTTGCTTATACTTAGCGAGTTGCTCAGTGGCTGCAACAGGATATTCATACCCTTTTAGTAACTTATCAAGCTCCGTTAAGCTTATAGCAATATTACCAACTAGTTGCATGATTGGCGTATAGTGGTTATCAATTTGCGCTGGCAAGGTATCAAGGTTTACAATTCGCAGATTCCCCTCCTTGTTCCAGTTCCGTGGTTCATATTCAATCGGATCATAACCAACAGCAATAACAAGGTCGCTTTGTTGAAGAAGCTGATCTCCTACTTGATTACGGAAAAGGCCAATCCGTCCAAAGTATGACTGTTGTTCTAAGTCACGTGACACTACTCCAGCCGCTTGATATGTTTCAACAACAGGCAATGAATAATCACCTAATAATTTGCGGAGAGCAGTCGTAATTTCTTCATCCGCGCCCCGTTGACCGACTAAGATAACCGGCATTTTACTATTTTTAATTAGTTCGACTAGTTTTTGTAAGTCATTTGGATCAGCAGGACCCATCTTAGGTGTTTCATAAATTGGCAATGGCTTTTCAGTTACCTCAGCATCATCAACGTCTTGTGGAAGACTAACGAAAGCTGCTCCCTTACGTGCATCCTGACTCGCTTCAAATGCATTGGCCATAATTTCTGAAATATTATTTGGGTCTTGAATTTCAGCGCTATATTGCGTAATCGGTGCCATAATTTCAGTTGAAGGCGTGCTTTGGTGGGTTGCGCGGTGAAGGTCTTTCCGTTGTACTTGTCCCCCAATCGCTAACATTGGATCTCCTTCTGCGTTGGCTGTCATGATCCCAGTTGCTAAATTACCAACTCCTGGGCCAGATGTAGTGATCGCGACCCCTGTTTTTCCGGTTAAGCGACCATAAGCTTGGGCCATAAACGCCGCATTTTGCTCATGCCGGGTAACAATTAATTTAGGTGCATCTTCACTGTCTTGACCATCTAGTCCTTCAAACAAACGATCAATCTTCGCTCCGGGAATACCAAAGACGAGATTAACCCCGTGTTTTCTCAAACTATCAATAACAATATCTGCGCCATGTAGTTTCTCTTCCATTTAGTCTGCATTTCCTTCTGATTTAGCAATTCCATCACGTAAAGTTGCCATATCAACTTCACTCTCCCGAAATTCTTGATTATGAATCGGCAGATGTTGTTCCAGGTTATCAAAAATTTCAAAGCTACCTGTTAATTCTGGAGCATCAAATGCCAGAAGGTGACCAGCAAATTGCCGATCATCGCTAATAAAATGAAGATGCCAGCCCGCTGCCGTAATTGTGCCAAAAATTTCTGGGGCATAATAACCGATAATGGTTCCGGAAATATTTTCAGCCGTAAATTCAGGCTGGTGTTGCGCAACATCGAGTAAAGTCGGGTATGGTTTTTCTTGTTTCGGAGCAATTCGAATTTTAACGTGCTCAAACTCATCGCTTAATTGTAAGAATGCAAAAACATTAGCAAGCTTATGTTCTTTAACAAAATCATTATTAAGTTTAGCAAAGTTTACATTTCTTAATGTTATATCCTGTTGCTCAGCAGGAAAATGGACTGAGGCGAATGGCATTGTAGCATCCATATCTGTAATGCGGTTAACTTGACCACTTGAAACCGCTTGGTACACTTCGTTATTCAGGATAACAACCTCACCGTCTAAGCCAGTAAAAGTACCGATTCCCATCGAACCATGTTTTAGCAAATTACCGACAGTAATTGTGCCATCAAAATTTCCTGCCATCAACGCAGCTAACGTTCCGTGTTCATATAATGTTGTCATTTAGTAGTCGCTTGGAAAAATAATATTTGCAGATTTACGGAGACGGTATAGAGTCATATTAACAATTTTAGCTAGTTCAATCCATCGTTGATAATTATCCTGCTGCTGTGGCGATTCGGGGTTAGTAAAGAGTTGTGCAAAATCGTTTAACTCGTCAAACATGGTGTTATCTAAGTAGTGGTTATTGATAACTTGAATACTCCCCTGATTATTAAGATAAGTCACTTTCTTAGTATCGAAAATACTGTCAATTATTAGCGTGTCGCGAAGCCTATATTTATTGCCAAATGCTTCTGCGGTGCTAAGCTTACGGGAATACACCTACCCTTGACGCTGCCGGTATTCCCGTAGTGTCATCCCTACCCGTTCCTTAAATATTTTACTAAAATAACTCGTACTAAATCCCGCCCGCAAAGCAATATCCGTGATCGAAAGCTCCGAATGCCGCAATATTTTCTTTGCCTGCTCAACCCGGTAATTTAATAAGTATTCAATTGGCGTTTGGTGAATGTTTTTCTTAAATGACCGAATACATTCTTTGGGACTAATATTGACCGCAGTTGCACTATCATTAATTGTTACCTTTTCCGCATAGTGTTTGTGCAAATACGCTAAAATATTTTTGCTGCGTTCACGTGGGATAACCGTCAATTGCTGGTGTTGTTCTTGAAACTTAATTTCAGCAATTAGTGTCAATTACTTTAAGTTTAAAATTTTACTTATCAATGTTTCCATGTCTGCTGGGTTAATGACTTTTTCTTGGCGCGGCGTTTGGTCTACTAACGCTTGGACACCAGCGCTAAGCTGATCTCCCAGAAGATCATGTAACTGTTGAAGAGCAGGAAGCCCGATTTGATTAACTTTTTGGTTGGTTAGTGCGTGGTAGACGGTTTCAGGGAATTTATATGGACTGGCAGTTGACACGATAACTGTGGGAGTTGTGTCATGGCTTTGTTGCTGATATTGATGTGTTACATGTGATGCCACTGCAGTATGCGGGTCAATAACATATCCATCATTTAAATATACTCGTTTAATTTCGGCTTCAACTTCATCTGGGGTCGCAAAACCAGCCACAAATTGCTCCTGAAGCTTATTTAATACGGTGGAATCTACTTGGTAGTGACCGTCAGTAGCTAATTGCTTCATTAATTTAGCAACTGTTACGCAGCTTTCATCATAAAGATCAAAGAGGAGCCGCTCAAGATTACTTGATACTAAAATATCCATTGCTGGTGAGTTAGTTAGGTAAAAGTTGCGTCGCCGCTCATATTTTCCGCTCTTGAAAAAGTCGGTCAATACATTGTTTTTATTAGAAGCACACAAGAGCTTGTTAATTGGTAAGCCTAATTTTTTAGCGTAGTAACCAGCGAGGATATCGCCAAAATTACCAGTCGGCACGGTGAAATTAACTTTCTCCCCTAGTTGGATCCCGCCTGTATGAACAAGCTGTCCGTATGCAGCAAAATAGTACACAATTTGGGGGATAAGCCGCCCGATATTCATTGAATTAGCTGAGGAAAAGCAGTTATTATTTTGCGCAAGGCGGTCATTAAATGCTTGATCGTTGAAAATATGTTTAACGCTTGTTTGGGCATCATCAAAATTACCCTTAATTGCGATTGCGTGGAGGTTTGATCCAGGCTGCCCCAGCATTTGGCGTAATTGAACCGGACTAACCCCGCCAGCAGGGTAGAAGACGATTACCTGTGTGTCTTTTTGATTGCTAAACCCTCGCATTGCGGCTGTTCCAGTATCACCAGAAGTTGCGGTAAGGATAACGATTTGTTTTTCTAGTTGGGTGTTTTGTGCAGCACGTGACACTAATTGGGGTAACATTTGTAAGGCGATATCCTTAAATGCCAGTGTCGGCCCGTGAAAAAGCTCAAGATAATAATTGCTGGCGTGTTTGGGCGTTAATGGGGCAATTAAACGGTTATCCCACTGACTACCATAAGCGGTATTTGCATTTTTCAGTAGTTGGTCGCTCGTAAATTCATCAAAAAACCAGTTAAGAATAGTTGCAGCAAGTTGTTGGTACGGCAACGAAATTAAGGTTGCAAGGTTATAAGTTGGTTGAGGAAAATGAAGCGGTACATAAAGACCGCAGTCTGGAGAAAGTCCTTGTAAGATAGCAGTTGGTGATTTTAAAATCGTTGATAAGTCTCCCTGAGTGCTACGGTAGTCCATCTATCCCATCACTTTATAAGCCGCCGACAAGTTAATTGACTGATCATTAGCCACTTTAGTTAGTAATGTCTGTAATTGTTCTTTGCTCATCCGGTGAGTAATGATTGCAATGTGCGCAATTTTGCCATCTTTTGTTTGGGTTATTTCACGAAAACTAGCATTAATATCCGTCATCATCTGGGTTAGCTTCAACATTTGCCCAGGAACATCCGGCAAGGTTAACGATAAATAATATGGATATTTTATATCAGCAAGTTTTGCTGGAATATAAGGTTGTTGGTAATTATTAAAGAGATTTCCATTAGTTCCCAGGATAATGTTTTTCGTTACCGTTGTAATATCACTTAACACACTGTTAGCAGTTGGCAAGCCCCCTGCACCGCGGCCATAGAAGAGCGTATCACCGACCGCTTGGGCTGTAACCATTACTGCATTAAATTCATTATTGATTGTTGCTAAAGGATGATCACGGGGGATTAACACTGGGCCAACTTCGACAAATACTCCATTATTAACCAGCTTGGTAATCCCTAGTAATTTAATTACGTATCCAAATGACGCTGCTTGTTGAACATCAGCGTCATTCAATCGGTCAATCCCTTCTACCGCAATGTCCTTAATATCTAGTTGAGTTCCAAATGCAAATTGACTTAATATAATCATCTTGTAAGCCGCATCCTTACCCGTCACGTCATTGGTTGGATCACTCTCTGCAAATCCCAGCTGTTGTGCTTGGGCAAGTGCTTGGTGGTATGACCATCCCCGCTGGCTCATTTGCGTTAAGATGTAATTCGTTGTTCCATTTACAATTCCCTTTACTTCAGTAACCTTATCTGCCGTAAAGCTATTAGCAATCGTCCGCAAAATAGGAATCCCACCAGCCACACTCGCTTCAAACATTAAGTCACAGTGATTTTCATGCGCGACAGTCATCAATTCTGGGCCATAAGACGCAATCAAATCCTTGTTCGCTGTGACCACGTTCTTATGATTTTTTAATAAGGTTGTAATATATTCTTTAGCCGGATGAATACCACCCATAAGTTCAACGACAATTTTTATTTCATCATCATTCAAGATTTCATCAAAATCAGTTGTTAAAGAAGTTTCATCAGCATACTTATTATAGTTACCAAGGTTTCGAACTAAAGCTGTTTTAACTGTTAACTTGCACCCAGTAACATCGAGAATTTTATCCGCATTTTGTTGAACCATCTGTAAGACTCCTGACCCGACCGTACCCAGACCGAGCAGTCCCAGTTTAATGTTTTTCATTTATATTAGTTTAACTCCTTCAACATCTGGGTGTAAACGGACTACTTTTCCCTTTAGCCCCGCAGCATGTACTGCCTGTTCAAATAATCCGTAATCGTCATTATCGATAACTGTCATTACTGTTGGTCCGGCGCCGCTTAAATATGTTGCTAGTGCTCCATGTTTTTTTCCTAATTCACGAATTTGATCTAATTCTGGAACTAGCTCTTTGCGATATGGTTCATGAAAGCGATCTGCCTCCATTAATTTAAACGCTACATCATAGTTTTTAGCAAACAAACTAGCAACAAAGGTATTAGCAACCGCGCTCGCATGAACAGCTTGGGAATATTCCAGTTGATATGGCAAGGCAGCTCGCGCATCAGCTGTTTTTAGATTATAAGGCGGGATATATGCAGCAAAAGCATAGGGGAATAAGGGCGCTTCAATCGCAGAAAAATGCCCATTAATATGCGTCCCCACTACTAATCCCCCTAGAATAGTCGGTGCGACATTATCAGGATGGCCTTCAATCTGGCTGGCAATCTCAACTTTTTCTTCCTTGCTAAGGTTCAGGTTCTTAAGCTGATTTGCTAATTCGATTCCAGCAACAATTGCGCTTGAACTACTTCCTAATCCATGTGCTATCGGAATTTCACTGACTACCCGCAGGTGCTGTGGCGGCAAATCCGGTGCAACACTTAATGCCGTTGTTACAATCATATTCGTCTCATCATGAGGGAGCTTCCCAAGCTGGTGATCAACTTGCCAGTTATCGCTTGGACCAAGGACTTCTAATTTTAAATACAAAGAGACTGCAATCCCAATCGAGTCAAATCCCGGACCAAGATTAGCACTGGAAGCAGGTGCTTGAATAATCATTTATTCAAGATACTGCCCACTTTCTTTTGCTTGATCATGCATCGCCTGTCGATATTCGATGATTTGTTGTTGAATATGCTTATCTGTGATCCCAAGAATTTGCAATGCTAATAACGCTGCATTTTTAGCGCCTGCTTTTCCAATCGCAGTGGTTGCCACCGGAATTCCCGCTGGCATTTGAACAATTGATAAAAGCGAGTCCATGCCACCAAGAGCTTTTGTCTGTCCTGGGATCCCAATTACTGGCAGGGGGGTATTTGCCGCAATCATTCCGGGAAGATGGGCTGCTCCCCCGGCACATGCAATTATTACTTTGACCCCATTATCAACCGCATTTTGCGCAAACGCGAACATTTCTTTTGGCATCCGATGAGCAGAAATCACGTTCTTTTCATATGAAACACCAAATTCATCTAAAATATCACAAGTTTCTTTAACAGTTGGCCAGTCTGATTTACTGCCCATTACTACACTAATATCACTCATTTATGCACCCCAGATACCTGTATTGTCAATTTCTGCTAAAGTAGCTTCAATATCATCAGTCAAGATTGTAACGTGGCCCATTTTCCGGTTATGACGAACTTCTGCTTTCCCATAATCATGAAAATGCCAATTTGCCTTTTTCTGAATCTGTTGTCGGACTCCATTAACATGCTGACCTAAAACATTTACCATTACCACCGGCTTTAATAACTCTACTTGCGGGAGTGGCCAGTTACAAATTGCTCGATTATGGATGGCGAACTGTGAGAAGTTACAAGCTTCAATTGAATAATGACCAGAATTGTGAGGACGAGGAGCAAGCTCATTAATATAGATCTCTCCATCATCTGTTACAAACATTTCAACCCCTAAAATCCCTCGCAAATTAATCGCTTGGGCAATCTGCACCGCTATTTTTTGCGCCTTTTGTTGTAATTCAGAAGAGATTCTTGCTGGGACAATGCTTAAATGTAGAATTTCATCATGGTGAATATTTTCTGAAACAGGAAAAGCCGTTATTTTTCCATCTTCATTACGTCCGACCATTACTGAACATTCGCGGTTAAAAGGAACCCAGCCTTCTAAGATACAGTCGCCAGTGGCTAAAATAGACGCACACTTATCGAGGTCATCCTTATTACGTAATACTTCTTGACCGTGTCCGTCATATCCCCCTTCACTAGTTTTCAAAACTGCTGGGTAACCGATTTTCTTTACTGCATCTTTTAATTCAGCAGAAGTATGTACTGCCATGAAAGGTGCTGTTTTTACCCCTGCCTGACGTAAGAAATTCTTTTCCCGTAAACGATTTTTGGTCGTGTAAAGCAAATTAGTTCCCTGGGGAAGATAAACGCGATCCTGTACATCTTCCAAAGCATTTAAATCAACATTTTCAAATTCGTAGGTTAATACATCCGCTTTATCAGCTAACTTTTCAATCGCTTTAGTATCGGCATAAGGAGCAACAATTTGTTCATCAGCAACCTGCCCCGCTGGACAATTTGGTGTCGGATCTAAAATAATAACCTTCATCCCCGTCTGTTTGGCATCCAATGCCATCATCTGTCCCAATTGGCCACCACCAATAATGCCAATAGTTGAGCCTTGTGGAATAAATTTATTCAATTAGTCTAATCCCAATCGTTTATAAATGTCATCAACATGGCGGAGGTGCCAGTGGTAATCAAAGGCATCATCAAGATCTTCTTTAGTTAATTGCTTTTGAATTGTTGGGTCATCTTCCAATAGTGGGCGGAATGGAATCTGTTCTGCCCAGCACTTAGCGGTATATGGTTGAATCAAATCATAAGCTGCTTCCCGAGTCATCCCACTGTTAACCAACTTCAAAAGAACCCGACCACTGTAAATTAAGCCCAATGTCTTATCCATATTCTTCTTCATTGTTTCAGGGAATACATCAAGATTCCTTAAAATTCGACCAAAACGCCGCAACATGTAATCAAGTAATGAAGTTGCATCTGGTAAAATCATTCGCTCTGCACTGGAATGAGAAATATCCCGTTCATGCCAAAGCGAAACATCTTCATAAGCAGGTACCATAAAGCCCCGGAGCATCCGCGCACAACCAGTAATGTTTTCTGAGCCAATTGGATTACGCTTATGCGGCATAGCAGAAGATCCTTTTTGTCCCTTGGCAAAGTGTTCTTCGACTTCATGGATTTCTGTTCGTTGAAGAGAGCGAATCTCGGTTGCCATTTCTTCCATACTTGTTCCAATAAGCGCAATGGTAGCAATATATTCAGCATGTAAATCTCGCGGAAGAACTTGTGTGGAGATTTCTTGAGGACGTAAGCCAAGTTTTTTGCAGACATATTCCTCAACAAATGGGTCAATTTCAGCAAAAGTTCCTACTGCACCAGAAATTTTACCCGCTTCGACACCCTTAGCAGCATGTTCAAAACGTTTTTTATTACGCTTCATTTCTGAATACCACCGAGCAGCTTTCAAGCCAAAAGTTGTTGGTTCAGCATGGATACCATGTGTTCGTCCCATACAAACTGTGTACTTATATTTTTTAGCTAAGTCTTTAAGGACATCCATAAAGTTATCAATATCTTGACGAAGGATATCGTTCGCCTTTTTTAATCGCAAGCCTTGTGCAGTATCAACTACATCTGTACTCGTCATTCCGTAGTGAACCCACTTTCGTTCAGGCCCCAATGATTTAGAAACATCACGGGTAAAAGCAATCACATCATGATGAGTCACTGCTTCAATCTCTGCAATTCCCTCCACAGAAAACTTGGCATTCTTTTTAATCTTTTCCACATCTTCTGCTGGAATATGCCCAAGCTTACTCCACGCTTCATCAGCAGCAATCTCAACATCTAACCAACATTGGTATTGTGTTTCTAAGCTCCAAATCTTTTTCATCTCTGGACTGGTATAACGATCAATCATTTATGCTTCCTCCTTCATCACTGCTTCTAATCGTTCCAATACCTCATCATATGTTTGGGTTAAATCAGCAAGTTTGCGTCGATATACGTCTTTATCCATATGTTGCTTAGTTGTCAGATCCCATAACCGACAGTTATCTGGCGAAAATTCATCTGCAAGAATAATCTTGCCATCACTTAAACGGCCAAATTCGAGTTTGAAGTCAACCAACCGTAAATTAGCTTTAGCAAATAATGGTTTAAGTAAGTTATTGACCTTCCGACAGATCCCCCACATTTGCGCAAGCTCCTCTTTGCTGGCAATCTTAAGAGCAATCGTTGCGGATTCATTGATAAAGGGATCATTAAGCTCATCGCTTTTATAGAACGTTTCCTCAACTGGTGAAGGAAGCTCTTCCCCTTCTGAAAGTCCATACCGACTTGCAAAATGGCCAGCAATTACATTCCGCGTTACAAATTCAAGCGGGAACATCTCACATTTTTTTACAAGGTCTTCGTTAGTTGATAGTTTCTTAATAAAGTGGGTCTCAATTCCTTGCTTCATTAAGTAACCAAAAACGAGGGAAGAAATAGCATTGGCAGCCTTACCCTTACCAGTAAAGTGATCCTTCTTTTTTCCGTTGAGGGCGGTAGCTTGGTCCAGATAAACTACTCGTAAAACCGCTGGATCCTCAGTTTGCCACATCTGCTTTGCCTTGCCGGTATACAATAACTTCTCCATCTAGGCTTCCTCCATAACTTGGTATGTATAAGTTTCCATATTGAAATTAACAAGGAGCTGATCGGCAATTTCTTTTACTGCCGTTGCTACCTCATCCTCATTTGTATCCAAGGTAACGTCAAAGAATTTTCCAACTTTAACGGCAGTTACTTCATCATGACCTAGAGAATGGATCGCATCCTTAATTGTTTCTCCCTGCGGATCAAAGACTGATTGCTTATATGTTACGAAAATCCGAACATTGACCATCTATGCCTCCACTTTAATTCTGCCGTTTTCTAACAAGGATTCAAATAACCGTAAGCCATCCGTACTGCCAAGAATAGTTTCTACTGCCCGTTCAGGATGGGGCATCATGCCTAAGACATTTCCGTGCTTATTAGTAATTCCAGCAATGTTGCGTAAACTACCATTTGGATTTTCAGTCGCGTAACGAAAAACAATTTGATTATTTGCTTCCAGTTCATCTAATGTTTTTTCATCTGCATAGTAACTACCATCGGCATGCGCAATTGGTAATGCGATTCGTTCGTGATCCTGGTAATGACTAGTAAAAAGAGTGTGCGAGTTCACTACTTCTAAAGGAACAGTTTTGCAAACAAAGCGTTGGCTATCATTGCGTTTGAGTCCGCCTGGCAAAAGACCTGCTTCTGTCAAAATTTGAAATCCGTTACACGTTCCAAAGACTGGTTTCCCCTCATTTGCCATCTTGATTATTGCAGGCATGATATTGGTAAACCGAGCAATTGCGCCAGCTCGTAGATAATCACCATAGGAAAATCCTCCTGGTAACATCACAGCATCAAAACCAGCTAAACTTTTTTGCCGGTGAGAAACATACTCCACATCTGCATGGCAAACGGAATGAAGGGCTTCATATAAATCCACATCGCAATTGGATCCTGGAAAAACAACCACCGCAATTTTCATTTAATCCTTTGATTTCAGTTGGCACGGAATTGCCTCCTCCCATGTTTTTTGTAATTTTGCAACACTTTCATTGAGTTCACCATTTGCCAGTTTAACCATTAACCAGTGGCTATTTGTAACTTCTCCAATTAGGTGTGCATCTTTTCCTAATGCCTGTTCGAATTCGGTTGCATTTTCAGGAGCAACCGTCACGATAAATCTTCCAGGAGTCTCACTAAACAGGCGAGCTGCTGGCTGATCAGCAAAGTCAACTTTCAACCCTAAATCAGTTTTGAAGACCGTTTCTGCTAAGGCTACTCCGAGACCACCTTCACTCAAATCATGGGCACTGGAAACAAGGCCGTTCTCCATCGTCGTCAGTAAACGTTGCATATATTGATGAACATGGTGAAGGTCAAATGACTTAACAATTCCGCTAATATCGCCGGTCATCATTTTTTGCAACTCAGACCCCGCATAATCATCACGAGTTTGGCCCACTAGATAAACCTTATCTCCCGGGTATTGGACAAACGAAGGAATTACGCGATCAATATTTTTAATTAGACCAACCATTCCAACCATCGGCGTCGGATGAATTGCTTGCCCATTGTTTTCGTTATATAAAGAAACATTCCCAGAAATAACCGGGGTATTAAATTCACGGCAAGCATCAGCCATCCCTTGAACAGATTGATGAAGTTCCCAGAAAATTTCTGGATCAGTTGGGTCACCATAATTTAAGCAGTCAGTAATTGCTAACGGCTCAGCTCCACTGGCAATTATGTTGGCAGCTGCTTCAACTAAGGCAATTTGTCCACCAACTTCTGGACTAAGGTAAACAAACCGACCGTTCCCATCAGTTGTCATCGCTAACCCTTTATGTGTTCCACGAATCCGCAGAACCCCAGCATCACTCCCGGGCCCAGCCACTGTGTTTGTCCGTACTTGAGAATCATATTGCTGATAAAGACTACTTTTATCCGCAATCGTTGACTGAGCAAGCAAGGCAGTTAAAACTTCAGCAACGTTATCAACATCTGGAATCCACGCTGGCTGCTGTTCGGCTAATTCAATCCGCGCAGGCTTTTTTTCGAGGCTTTCTTCTTCTAGTACGTCATCCGTTAAACTCGACACTGGGATATGACATACTTCTTCACCATCATGAAAGAGAACATAATCATGACCCGCAGTAATCCGGCCAATTGTAACCGCTTCAAGATCGTAAAAATCAAAAATCTTTTTGACATCTTCTTCATGACCTTTTTTTACGCAAAGTAGCATCCGTTCTTGGGATTCACTAAGCATAATTTCATAAGCCGACATCCCGGGTTCACGTTGCGGAACAAGATCCAAATTTAGCTCCATTCCACTTTTACCTTCGGAAGCCATTTCCGCACTTGAAGAAACAATCCCTGCTGCCCCCATATCTTGGATTCCTACTAACCAGTCTGGATGATTTCTAATAAGGTCAAGACAGGCTTCTAATAAGAGTTTTTCCATAAAAGGATTACCAACTTGAACCGCCGAACGTTGCGTCGTATTTTCATCATTAAAGTCTGCGGAAGCAAAGGTGGCGCCATGAATTCCATCACGGCCGGTTTTAGCGCCGACATACATCACTGCATTTCCAATTCCGGCAGCGCGACCCTGCTGGATATCTTTTTGGTCCATTAAGCCAACACTCATTGCATTACACAGAATATTGCCCTGGTAGCATGGATCAAATGTTGTTTCACCCGCAATTGTAGGAATTCCCATACAATTACCGTAATCACCAATTCCCCGAACAGTATTAGTTACTTTCATCCGCGTTGTCGAATTATCTAATTCACCGAAATGGAGGGAATCAAGGGAAGCGATTGGTCGTGCCCCCATGCTGAAAATGTCCCGTAGAATCCCACCGACACCGGTTGCTGCTCCTTGATAAGGTTCAACAGTTGTCGGATGATTGTGACTTTCAGCTTTGAATACCACCGCTTGTCCATCATCAATATCAACAACCCCTGCTCCTTCTCCGGGACCTTGCAATACTCGCTCATTTTTATTAGGGAAGAGACGCAGAACCGGCTTTGACTTTTTATATGAACAGTGCTCACTCCACATCGCAGAAAACAAGCCAGTTTCAGTATAATTGGGTAATCGCCCCAAGAGCTGGGTACGAATGTAATCATATTCTGCTTCTGTCAAGCTCCAATCTAAGTATGGTTTCTTTTCTTTAATCTCTTCCGGGGTCATTGCTTGCTTCATTTACCCCTTTCTTGCTAATCGCTCTTGTTCGCTTAACGACTTTAAGTACCCTTCTTCATAATCATAAAGTGGCGTTGGGTACTTCCCATCAAAATAAGCCACGGTAAGTCCACCATTAGGAGCATCTCCTGCATCTGGTACGTTAATTGCTTTGATTAAACTATCAATACTCAAGAAATTAAGAGAATCTGCACCAATTAACTGCCGCATTTCTTCAATGGAGTAATGAGCAGCCATCAGTTCTGAACGTGTTGATACGTCAATCCCATAGAAACACGGAAACTTAAATGGTGGTGAGGAGATAAGCATATGAACTTCTTTAGCCCCAGCTCTTTTTAGCATCTGGACAATCTGCTTAGAAGTTGTTCCGCGCACAATCGAATCGTCGACTACTACCACTCTTTTTCCTTTTACAACTCCGCGGACAGCTGACAGTTTCATATGAACGCCTAACTCCCGTAACTCTTGAGTTGGTTGAATAAACGTTCGCGCAACATATTGGCTCTTTATTAACCCCATTTCATATGGAAGGCCACTTTCTTCAGCATATCCACTAGCAGCAGACAACGATGAGTTAGGTACTCCAATCACCATATCAGCATCAACCGGATGTTCCTTTGCTAATAACTTTCCCATTCGTTTCCGCGCATTATGTACCGTTACCCCATGAATAATAGAATCAGGACGGGCAAAATAGATATACTCCATTGAGCAAATTGCCAGCTGAGTTTGGGTAGTGTAATGGTCAATATGTAGCCCATTTTTATCAATAACTATTAATTCTCCTGGTAAAACATCACGCACAAATTGAGCACTAATAATATCTAAAGCACAAGTCTCACTAGCAACAACATAAGCACCATTTTCTAACCTTCCAATACATAAAGGACGAATCCCATTAGGATCCAAAGCCGCAATCAACCGATCTTTTTGCAGTAATAGGTAGGCAAATCCACCATGGACAAGGTTGAGGCTTTTCTTCAAAGCAGGAATAAAACCTTCATTAATATATTTCCGGATAAGGTGAATTAAAATTTCCGTATCAGAATCTGACTGGAAAACTGCCCCTTCATTTTCCAATTCACGACGAAGGGTAACAGCATTAGTTAAATTACCATTGTGGGCAAGGGCAACAGCACCATCATGAAAGTGAAAAAGGAAGGGTTGAACATTAGCAATCGAATTATGTCCACTTGTCCCATAACGAACATGGCCAATCGCAGCGTTTCCTTTTAATCGTTTAAGCTCAGCCGGATCAGCAAACACTTTCGCCAACAATCCTCGGTCACGGTGCTGATAAAGTTCCGTTCCATCAGTTGAGACAATACCGGCTCCTTCTTGGCCACGGTGCTGAAGAGTATGCAGGCCGTAATAGGTTAATTGACTAGCGTTAGCCGCATCAAAAACCCCAAAGACCCCACATTCTTCATTTAATCCTTTGATTTCAGTTGGCACTCACTTGATAACAATCTTTTTTGTATCTGGTAAACAATGACGAAGATAACCAATTTGATAACTTGTCATGTTTTTATTTGATAGTATCTCTTGAACTTGTGCTACTTGATCTGGTGCTACTGCTAAGACCATTCCTATTCCCATGTTAAATGCTTCGAAACAATCTTCCTTAGTAAGGCCTCCTAGCACCCGCAAATAGTCAAAGACCGGAAGCTGTGGCCACCGACCAGGATCAATCACCGCTTGCAAGTTATCTCCTAACATCCGGGGAACATTTTCAATCAATCCTCCACCAGTAATATGGCTAATCCCATGAACCAATTTGCGATGGACTAATGGCAAGACCGCTTGAACATAAATCCTAGTAGGAGTCAGAATCGTTTCTCCTACCGTCTTTCCTCTCAAGGCTTCTGGGCGATCAGTTAATTTGACGTGATTATCCTTAAATAAGATCTGCCGGACAAGGGAAAAGCCATTGGAATGCAAGCCACTTGATGGGAGGCCAAGTAAAATATCACCTTTTTGCGGTCCAGCAGCGGTAAGAAGTTCTTCTTTTTCTGCTATCCCTGTTACTGTTCCTGCCAGGTCATACTCATTGGCTGCATACATATCTGGCATTTCTGCTGTTTCTCCACCAATTAAAGTGGCTCCAGCTTCTCGGCAACCAGTCGCTACTCCGCTAACAATCGCTGCCATCTTAGCCGGATCATTATGGCCGGTCGCAATGTAGTCGAGAAATGTTATTGGTTCCGCTCCCTGCGCCAAGACATCATTAACGCACATTGCGACAACATCGATCCCGATTGTATCGTGCTTATTCATTTGTTGGGCAATTAAGAGTTTCGTTCCCACACCATCAGTGCCAGAGACAAGGACCGGATGCCGTACCTGTAATTTTTCTAAGTCAAACATCCCCCCAAAGCTGCCAATTCCCCCAATCACACCTGGGCGATCAGTTGATTTGACTGCATCTTTAATACGGTGAACAAGTTCGTACCCGGCATTTACATCCACCCCTGCATCTTGATAACGACTCATTTAATGTTGCTCCTTTTCTAATGCCTGCTTTAGTGCTTCAGGATATAACCGATGCTCAGTTTCATGAACCCGTGCTTCTAAGGTTTCAATAGTATCAGTTGGTAAAATTGGGACGTGTTCCTGGGCGATAATTGGGCCGGAATCGAGTCCCGCATCAATATAGTGTACGGTGACGCCTGTCTGGGCTTGTTGATCAGCAAATGCCCGTTCAATCGAATGTAGTCCCGGATATTCTGGCAACCATGCTGGATGAAGGTTAATAATTTGGTGAGCATAATGATCCAAAATAGTGGGCCCAATTACTCGTAAATAACCAGCAAGGGCAATAAAGTCAATTTGATACTTTTTCAACACTCCCAATAATTTTTCCTCGTATTCCTGTTTTCCCCCACAAGATTTGACCGTAAAGCTTTCTGCCGGAATCCCCAGTCGGGCAGCTCTTTTCATTACCGGAGCATCTGGATGATTACAGAATAGTAATGCTAATTCACCAGGAAGATCATTATTTTTGAAGTGCTGTGCTAAGACTTCAAAATTCGTTCCGTTTCCTGATGCTAAAATTGCGACTCTCATTTAATGGCGGAAATGACGAATGCCTGTTGTGACCATTGCAATTCCGTACTTATTTGCCATCTCAATTGATTCTTGATCGCGAATTGATCCTCCTGGCTGAACAATCGCCTTAATGCCATTTTGACCCGCATATTCAACACAATCACCAAATGGGAAGAAAGCATCCGATGCCATCACTGTCCGGTCATCAATCGCCTCGCCAGCATGTTTTACGGCAATTTTCAATGAATCAATTCGGTTAGGTTGACCTTCTCCGACCCCTAATGTCCGCTCATCATTTGCTAAGACAATCGCATTTGATTTGGCATGCTTAACTGCTTTCCAGGCAAACATTAATGTCTTAAGCTGTTCCTCTGTTGGTTGCTTTTCAGTAACACATTGCCAGTCGTGGTAATCTTCCTTAAGCGTGTCTTGTTCCTGCAACAACATTCCACCCATCACTGAAACAACTTCATGTTTAGTTGGTTCATCCTTCTTACTAAAGTCCAGACTCAACAAACGAATATTTTTCTTCTTTGCCAATAACTCAAATGCATCATCGTCAAAGCCGGGTGCAATGACAATTTCTAAAAAGATTTTGTGCATTTTCTCGGCGGTAGCTAAATCAACTTGCCGATTAAGAGCAATCACTCCCCCAAAAATAGAAACAGGGTCAGCTTCATAGGCACGATCCCAAGCTTGAACCAAACTATCCCCTCGGCCAATGCCACATGGGTTCATATGTTTCATCGCTACAACTGTTGGTTCATCAAATTCGCGAATGCACCGTAATGCTTCATCAGCATCTTTAATATTATTGTAGGAAAGCTTCTTACCATGTAATTGTTTAGCCTGTAAAACTGAAAAAGCCTTAGGAAGCGCGTCTTCATATAACCAAGCCTTTTGGTGACTATTTTCACCATAACGCATTGTTTCTTTTAAATCCCAGCTTAAAGTTAATTTTTCTGGATCTTCAAGCCCTGTCTGTTTTGTAAGGTATTGAGAGATGAGGGAATCATAGGCTGCCGTATGACGAAAGGCTTTCGCTGCTAAGCGTGCTCGAGTTGCTAATGATGTTTCACCATCTTCTTTGATCTGGGCTAAGACTTCATCGTAATCGGCTTGGTCCACCACGATTGTTACATCATGATAGTTTTTAGCAGCTGAGCGGACCATGCTAGGACCACCAATATCAATATTTTCAATTGCATCGGCTAATTCCACTCCCGGCTTTTCGATCGTCTCTTTAAATGGATAAAGATTAACACAGACTAAATCGATTGGCGTAATATTAAGTTTTTCGAGGGTCGCCATGTGTTCTGGTAAGTCCCGGCGAGCCAATAGTCCCCCATGGACGTATGGGTTAAGAGTCTTTACGCGGCCATCAAGAATTTCCGGAAAATGAGTAACATCCTCAATCCCAATTGTTTCAATTCCCGCTTCATCTAAAACCCGCTTCGTCCCACCAGTCGAGATAATTTCAAAACCATTTTCAACTAATCCTTTAACGAATGGGACCAGGTTTTGCTTATCAGAAACGCTTACTAATGCTCTTTTCATTTATTGCAGTCCAGCTTTTGCACCAATATCATGACGATAAAAACATTCAGGTTCATCAAGCTGGCGCAAGTAGCCATAAACGTGATCGCGGGCTTTTTGAAGAGAATCATCTTTCCCGATCACCATTAGTAAACGTCCACCTGCACCTTTTAAGTCATTAATTGTTCCAGCAACATTTGCGTAATCAATAGTAACATTAGGATCAACTGGAAATGTTCCCAGCTTTTGGCCGTGGATTGGCTTAGTTGGATACCCTTTCGATGCCAAAACAACACCAAAACAAGCATCTTCATTTTCTTCAACTTCTGGTAATGGTCGATCATTAATTGCTGCGTCTACAAGTTCGAACAAGTCGGTTTTCATGCGGGGCAAAATCACCTGGGTCTCTGGATCACCTAGACGAACATTATATTCAATCACTTTTGGACCATTATCAGTCAAAATAAGGCCAATATATAAAATCCCATGGTAGTGATACTCGCCAGCCACCAAACCATCAATTGTTGGCTTAAGTACTTCATCAATCATCTGTTGACGAACGGCTGAGGAAAGTTGTGGCAAGGGACTATAAGCCCCCATCCCCCCAGTATTAGGACCTTTATCGTCATCAAATGCTCGTTTGTGGTCTTGAGCCATGGGCAAAATTCGGTAGTGGCCATTACTAATCAAAACAAACATTGAATATTCAGGACCTGATAGACATTCTTCAATCACAAGGCGCGCCTGACCATTGACAAACATTTCTTTGATTGTCTTAATTGCTTCTGCACGATCTTTTGCAATGACAACCCCTTTTCCTCCAGCTAAACCATTTTCTTTAATTACTACTGGAAAGCCAAATTGCCCAACGTTATTAATCGCTGCTGTTTGATCCCGATATGTCGCATGGCGGGCAGTGGGAACGTGATAATTATTCATAAAATTAAGGGCATAGTCTTTCGAGCCTTCTAATTGGGCAGCCCGCGCATCAGGACCAAAAACCTTTAATCCAGCGGCCTTAAATTCATCAACAATCCCATCAACCAAACAATCCTCAGGGCCCACGAATGTCCACGCAACATTATGTTCTTTAGCAAATTGAATCAGCTTAGCAAAGTCAGTTTCCGCAATTGCAATGGGAACTACTCCTACAGTCGACATCCCCACGTTGCCTGGCGCACAATAAACTTGCTTAACACGGGGACTTTCTTGTAATTTTTTCGCCACGGCAAATTCACGACCGCCTTCACCTACAACTAATACGTTGACCTGCTTTTCCATTTAGTACTTTTCCTTGCTTAATACGTTAAGCTTGTCATCAAAATCGTAAACAACCGGTTGACCAGTAGCCATTTCAAGGTTCATGATGTCTTCATCAGAAATGTTTTCGATGTACTTGCTCAATGCACGGAGAGAGTTACCGTGGGCAGCGATGATAACGTTCTTGTTGTCCAAAAGCTTTGGCGCAATTTCATCTTGCCATAATGGAATAACACGTTCCAAAGTAACCTTTAAGTTTTCACCACCAGGAATAGCACGTGGGTCTAAGTTAGCGTAACGACGATCCTTTGCAGCAGAACCTTCATCGTCAGCACTTAGCAATGGAGGTAATACATCGTATGAACGACGCCAAATGTGAACTTGTTCGTCACCGTACTTTTCAGCGGCCTTTTGCTTGTTGTGGCCTTGAAGTGCACCATAGTGACGTTCGTTTAAACGCCAAGTCTTGTATTCAGGGATCCATAATTGGTCACATTCTTCAAGAGCATAGTGCAAAGTCTTGATAGCACGCTTCAAAACAGAAGTGTATGCGTAGTCAAATTCAATGCCGTGTTCCTTAAGGGCTTTACCAGCATTCTTTGCTTGTTCAACACCCTTTTCACTTAAATCAACATCAACCCAACCAGTAAATTGGTTAGATAAGTTCCATTCACTTTGACCGTGACGAATTAATACTAATTTAGCCATCTATTCATCTTTTTTTGCTTCGTGTTTCTTTTCATCATCACGCTTAACAGTTGGTGATGGTTGTTCTTTTGGTTGTTTTTCTACATATACTTCATGAACATAAGCTTCACCGGTTAATTCGGCTACTGGCTTAAAAGTATCCTTAAAAAGCACATCCATTTCCATTCCTGCTCGAGCCTTGTTGTAGTACAAAGCAAGAATTGCATATACCACTGGAAGGTAGCAGGAAATACCAACAACCACTAAAACGATTCCGATATAAGTAAGGACATAAGTTGCCGTATAAACGCCGTAAAATGCCAATCCACCAAAAATTAAAGTCCAGATAAACATTGGAAGGAATTCTAAAACAAACAGAATTGCAAAGTAGTTCCACTTTCGACCAGTCATGAACCGCCGACTAGCAGTTAAAGCATAACGCATTGATTGGCTAAGGAATTGTGGCTGCTTTTCACGATAAAGGAAGTATGATTGAGAATATTCAATACTCTTCCATAATACGACAATATCATTAAGGATGCGAATTGCCCACCCCGTATAAACAGCGGCTACTCCGGATAAATGTGGCAAGAGTAATGCGTTAACAATGTTGAGGGGCAAACTCCATAAGAAAGTAAACAATCCAATGTAAAGAATAATCCGCCATACTTGGTTTTTTCGCAAGTGCTTATAGTGCATCCATATTGATCCAGCACTAACTGGTTGTTCTGGATGAGCCATCTTATCCTGATATGTATATTGGGTAGCAACTGCAAAGAAAGTATAGAAGAAGGCTAACGCAGCAATAATTGCGACAATCCCTACAATTTCTAATAATGAGAACAAGATTGCAACCGGGGAAGCCATCCCGTACATTACCATCATCATCGTCATACTCAATGAGGCAGCAATGTTTGAATTAAGGAGTGCTAAGATCGCTGCTAAAGCAATAAAAATAATTGATACCCCTGCAACTGGCCACATTGCCTTTAAATAGTTAGGCTTTACCAGTTCTTTCAATGAAAGGTAAAATTCCTTCATTGGGAGTGTTCGTTGTTTTTCCATTTTCATTTATTTTACGCGAGCTAAGTAATAGTGCTTCTTACCCTTGCGAACAATCACAAACTTACCATCAAAATGTGCTTGGGGATCAATCTCGGCGTCAACATCATCAACTTTTTCCCCATTAATCCTGATAGCTCCACTCGATACATCTTGCCGAGCTTGGCGACGTGAAGATTCAATGCCATTATCGGTTAACCATAAAACAATATTTTCTTTCTTATTTTCTACATCTACTGAAGGCATATTCTTAAAGCCTTGTTCAATTTCTGCAACAGAAAGGTCAGTAACATCCCCAGAGAACAATGCTTTACTAATCCGTTCTGCTTCTTCAACTGCTTCTTGGCCATGAACAAATTTAGTTACTTCTTGGGCTAAGCGACGTTGAGCCTCTCGCTTCCATGGTTCCTTCTCAACTTTTTCTGCCAAGTCATCAATTTCTTCCTTTGATAAGAAAGTGAAGTACTTCAAGTATTTAATAACGTCACGGTCATCTTGGTTAATCCAGAATTGATAAAATTCGTATGGAGAGGTCTTTTCTGGATCAAGCCAAATTGCACCACCCGCGGTCTTTCCAAATTTAGTTCCATCAGCTTTGAGCATTAATGGAATAGTAAGTCCGTAAACCTTAGTATCTGGTCCTTCAACCTTATGAATCAAATCAATTCCGGCAGTGATATTTCCCCATTGATCGGAGCCGCCAATCTGTAATTGCACATCATTGTGACGGTAAAGATGAAGGAAATCGACTGATTGAAGAATTTGATAAGTGAACTCAGTAAATGAAATACCAGCATCTAACCGGCTTGCTACTACTTCCTTATTTAACATGGTGTTGATATTAAATAGTTTACCGTAGTCACGAAGAAAGTCTAACAAGCTGATCTTTGATAACCATTCATAGTTATTTACAATCGTGAAGTTTTCAGTGCCGAACAACTTCTTCATTTGAGCAGTTAATGCTTCTTCGTTGTGGTGAACTTGATCCATGGTTTGAAGTTGCCGTTCTGACTTTCGACCGGATGGATCACCAATTGCACCAGTTCCTCCCCCAATAATAATTACTGGATGGTGGCCAGCTAATTGAAATCGTTTCAAAATCATAAATGGAATTAAGTGTCCAATATGAAGACTATCCCCGGTTGGATCAGTTCCACAGTAAAGAGCAATTTTATCTTCTGATGTTAATTTGCGTAGGCCTTCTTCGTCTGTAACTTGGTTAATAGCCCCACGCCATTCTAGTTCATTAAGAATATCCATGGTGTTGACGAAAGAATGAAATCCATGTATAGTAGTTATCGTTGTCAAAACAGCTAAGTGCTATTGAGATGGTTTAATAAAAAAGTTAAAATAATTGTTGACATCGACTTGGCAACATGATATATTAATAGAGTTGCTGATTGAGTTATCGATCAAAAGAAATTGAAAAATAATTTAAAATTTCTTCTTGACAAGTTAATCTGATACATGATATAATGTAGATGTTGATTGGCTACTTAATTAGCCGACAGGTAGACCTTTGAAAACTGAACAAAGTTTCGACGAATCAAATGTGTAGGGTCTTCAATCACGATGTGATTTGAAGCAAAACATTTGCGAAGTCAATTCGCTTAATAACAAAGATAATTGAGAGCTATTCAAGTTCTTATATATTTTATATGAGAGTTTGATCCTGGCTCAGGATGAACGCCGGCGGTGTGCCTAATACATGCAAGTCGTACGCACTGGCCCAACTGATTGATGGTGCTTGCACCTGATTGACGATGGATTACCAGTGAGTGGCGGACGGGTGAGTAACACGTAGGTAACCTGCCCCGGAGCGGGGGATAACATTTGGAAACAGATGCTAATACCGCATAACAACAAAAGCCACATGGCTTTTGTTTGAAAGATGGCTTTGGCTATCACTCTGGGATGGACCTGCGGTGCATTAGCTAGTTGGTAAGGTAACGGCTTACCAAGGCGATGATGCATAGCCGAGTTGAGAGACTGATCGGCCAAAGGAGGTGATCCAGCCGCAGGTTCTCCTACGGCTACCTTGTTACGACTTCACCCCAGTCATCTGTCCCGCCTTAGGCGGCTCCCTCCATAAAGGTTAGGCCACCGACTTTGGGCGTTACAAACTCCCATGGTGTGACGGGCGGTGTGTACAAGGCCCGGGAACGTATTCACCGCGGCATGCTGATCCGCGATTACTAGCGATTCCGACTTCGTGTAGGCGAGTTGCAGCCTACAGTCCGAACTGAGAACGGCTTTAAGAGATTAGCTTACTCTCGCGAGCTTGCGACTCGTTGTACCGTCCATTGTAGCACGTGTGTAGCCCAGGTCATAAGGGGCATGATGATCTGACGTCGTCCCCACCTTCCTCCGGTTTGTCACCGGCAGTCTCACTAGAGTGCCCAACTTAATGCTGGCAACTAGTAACAAGGGTTGCGCTCGTTGCGGGACTTAACCCAACATCTCACGACACGAGCTGACGACGACCATGCACCACCTGTCATTGCGTCCCCGAAGGGAACGCCTTATCTCTAAGGTTAGCGCAAGATGTCAAGACCTGGTAAGGTTCTTCGCGTAGCTTCGAATTAAACCACATGCTCCACCGCTTGTGCGGGCCCCCGTCAATTCCTTTGAGTTTCAACCTTGCGGTCGTACTCCCCAGGCGGAGTGCTTAATGCGTTAGCTCCGGCACTGAAGGGCGGAAACCCTCCAACACCTAGCACTCATCGTTTACGGCATGGACTACCAGGGTATCTAATCCTGTTCGCTACCCATGCTTTCGAGCCTCAGCGTCAGTTGCAGACCAGACAGCCGCCTTCGCCACTGGTGTTCTTCCATATATCTACGCATTCCACCGCTACACATGGAGTTCCACTGTCCTCTTCTGCACTCAAGTCGCCCGGTTTCCGATGCACTTCTTCGGTTAAGCCGAAGGCTTTCACATCAGACCTAAGCAACCGCCTGCGCTCGCTTTACGCCCAATAAATCCGGATAACGCTTGCCACCTACGTATTACCGCGGCTGCTGGCACGTAGTTAGCCGTGACTTTCTGGTTGGATACCGTCACTGCATGAACAGTTACTCTCACGCACGTTCTTCTCCAACAACAGAGCTTTACGAGCCGAAACCCTTCTTCACTCACGCGGTGTTGCTCCATCAGGCTTGCGCCCATTGTGGAAGATTCCCTACTGCTGCCTCCCGTAGGAGTATGGACCGTGTCTCAGTTCCATTGTGGCCGATCAGTCTCTCAACTCGGCTATGCATCATCGCCTTGGTAAGCCGTTACCTTACCAACTAGCTAATGCACCGCAGGTCCATCCCAGAGTGATAGCCAAAGCCATCTTTCAAACAAAAGCCATGCGACTTTTGTTGTTATGCGGTATTAGCATCTGTTTCCAAATGTTATCCCCCGCTCCGGGGCAGGTTACCTACGTGTTACTCACCCGTCCGCCACTCACTGGTGATCCATCGTCAATCCGGTGCAAGCACCATCAATCAGTTGGGCCAGTGCGTACGACTTGCATGTATTAGGCACACCGCCGGCGTTCATCCTGAGCCAGGATCAAACTCTCATAGATTTCTATCTAATTCTATTGTTATCACCACATTTTATAGATATATACTAAATATATCATAGAACAAAAGAAAAAGCACTAACGTGCTTTAAGAGAGCGATTCATCCCCTACTTATAGAAGTGGGGGATTCTCGCAAATTTATGGATAAAATTTAAACAACCTTTGCGCCTTCTTCAATAAACTTTTTTGCGACAGCAGCTCCAATTCCTTTAGAACCACCAGTAACAATTGCAACTTTATTATCTAAACGACCCATTTATTGAGCCGTATAGCCACCATCAGCGACAAATTCCAAACCAGTACTAAAGCTTGATTCATCTGAGGCAAGGTATAAAGCGAGGTTAGCAATCTCTTCTGGCTTTCCAAGACGGCCAAGGGGATGAAGGCTTTCTAGGTGTCCTTCTGCTTTTGGATCATCCTTGACCAAATTATCAACTAGTGGAGTTGAGATATAACCAGGATGAATTGTATTTACGCGGATGTCATAGCCTTTTCGGGCACAATCAAGCGCAGCGGATTTAGTTAAGAGGCGGACACCACCCTTAGAAGCATTGTAGGCAAAGAGATCAGGATCCCCAATTAGTCCTTCAATGGATGACATATTGATGATCAAATTCTTTTCCCCGTTGTTCTTCATTGCTTCAATACCAAGCTTAGTGCCCCACATTGTACCAGTGAGGTTAACAGCAATTGTTTTATCCCAAATTTCAGCAGGTGTCTTTTCAACATCGGCGTATTCGGCAATTACCGCGTTGTTAACCACTCACATTAAATTCCGAATTACCAATGAAATTGCCAAAATCAATGATCCAATCCCGACAATTATTTGCATAAGACGGCCAGGCAGGTGGCGAACAATAATCGGTCCTAAGTAGCCCCCGATTACATTTCCAATCATCAACGGAATAACATAATTCCAATAAATTGTCGTCTCAAGGGCGAACACTATCCAGGATGTTGTATTTGTAACAGTCATCGCAACATTTTTTAGCGCATTATTAACTGCAAAGTTCTTTTGCCGATTGATCACTGTCAGCAAGGTTAGCATTAACACTCCGGCACCTGCATTAAAGAAGCCGGAATAAATCCCAACAATAAAAATACCAATGATTGATAAAAATTGGCCGATCCGTGATTTACCAAATAATTTACTGTTTCCTGCCATCGTCCCTGTACTTTGCTTCGGATGATGGGGAAACAACAAGATAATTCCGGCTAACGCAATGCATAATGGCACCAGTTCCGCAAACCACTTACTGGGGACAGCAAATAGCAAAAAAGCCCCAATAATGGAACCAGCAAATACCAATGGCAAAATAATCCATAATTGTCGCCGATTATGCTCTAATTCCTTAAACGATGAAAAGACCGAACTATAGTTACCAGTGACTGTCGAAAAAGCACTCGTTACGTTTGCCATCACTGGCGGTAACCCCAATGCAAGCAGTGAAGGATAGGAGACTAGTGATGCTAAACCAGCGGCTGCACTAATAATCCCCGAAAGAATTCCAATTCCCAGTAATAATAAAACAAAAACTACTCCACTCATTTAGTGTTTAATTAAGTGGGCTCGTTGGAGAAGGTTAGAAATCAATTTAACCAGAATTCCAGAGAAGACAAACATTGAAATGAAGCGTGCAATAAGCATAATGATTAGCATTTGTCCGCTGAAGTGATTATAACCATTGCGGAACCAATCCCAGCCAAAGGTAACAAATGTAAGGGTGAGGGATGAGATGAGCAAGGTCAACCAGTTATACATTTTATAAAGCGTAAAAGTAAAACCTAACTCAGACCCGATACCTTGAACTGCTCCAGAAATTAGGTTGGCTGCTCCCCACTGATCGCCGAGAAGCATTTCAACGGCGGCTCCCAAAAACTCACCAAGGAAAGCCACTCCCGGTGTCCGAAGCAAAAAGCCGGCAAGCGGTCCAGCCATACACCAGATTCCCATTGTTAAATCGTTAGCCATTGGACCATAACCAATTGGTGTCAGTAGAACAGTTAGCCCGTTATAGACAAAGCCGGCTGCAAAATAAATTACACCAAAAATAATTCCAATTAGGGCAAGCAAAATAATGTCACGCAAATGTAATGAACGTTTAGTCATCTAGGATTCATAACTCCCTCCAACATAATTAAGACGTTGATGATTCATTGTAAGATGATAATCAATGAAACCATCAAGTCCGCTTAATTGATGACTAACAATCAACAAAGTTTGTGGCTTTTCTTTTTGGGATGCTTTGATTAGTTGCAGGACAGTCTTTAAAGATGTTGGATCTAAACCAGTAAATGGTTCGTCAAGCAATAAGGTTTCTTGTCCGCGCATTAACATCAGCAGGATTTGCAGCTTTTTCTTTTGACCACCACTCAAAGAATAAACAACTTGATCTTCTCTTCCGTTCAGACCAAGAGCTGCTAATGCTTCGTTGACTTGTTGTTGATTAAAATAGGGGTTCTGGCAAGTTTTAAAGCCTAATGCCAGTTCTTCGCCAACAGTTACATTTAGGAATTGATCGTTTGCATGTTGAAAAATTAGTCCCAGATGCTTGTAATATTTCCCAGGTGATATTTTTTGAATGTTTTCCCCCTCATAGTCAATTTTTCCTTCATATTTCAAAAGCCGGGCAATTGCCTTTAGAAGGGTAGATTTACCAATCCCATTTGGTCCCGTTAATAAAGTTATTTTATTTTTAACAATGCCTAAATTGGTTGGTAAAAGTAAGGAATGATTATCTCGTTTTATTGCTAATTCATCAAATTTGATAATCGCGGGCAATGTTGACAGGGGAAGGACAGTGGTAATTTGAGGAGTAGCGCTCGCTGTCAAAAGTTGGTTTCTATTTTTACTGGAAAGCTGGGCAAGGTGTCCCTTAGTTAATTGCCAAACCAGTGGATGTAGTTGCTCGTAACCATGCAAATCGTGGTCAGTAATGATAATTGTTGTGTGATAGTCACTGCTGAGGCGGACTAATTGTTTAAGGATAAGTTGGCGGTTTTCTTCATCAATATTGGCAAAGGGTTCGTCTAATAAAAGCACGTTTGGTTGTATTGCCGTAGCAGCTGCTAAAGCCACGCGCTGCTGTTGCCCACCAGAAAGAGTGGTGATTAATCGATTAGCAAGATCATCAACTTTACCAAATCGTAAAGCTTTTTTAACACGTTCTGGGATTTTGTCGGTTGGTACTTGGCAATTTTCTAGGGTGAATTCTAATTCGTGGCGTGGCGTATCAAGGGCAAATTGCATTAACGGATCTTGAAATACCATCCCAATTTGGGCATCTGTTGGTACATCGACTGCTCCCGCAACTATTTCACCACCATATTTAGGCAGGAGACCAGCGATTAACTTGAGAATGGTGGATTTACCGCTCCCCGAAACCCCGGTAAGTAAGTGAATCTTTCCGGCCGTAAATTCAGCGGTGATATTTTTAAGGATTGGTTGCTGATCAAAATTAAATGAAAGATCATTAAATCGCATTCAAGGGAACGCAATTACAATTATCTGTACAAGGCAAATAATACTTAAAAAAGAAAGCCAATCGTGGCTGGTAATCGGGATATTTACGGTAGCTGTTCGTGCTTGTCCTTCTACGAAACCGCGTGATTCCATGGCTTGTGCTAATTGATCCGACCATTGAATAGCAACCAGAATCGCTTTGAAGTAGAGCGTTGGTGACCACCAATGTAAATTAACACCCCGCATTTGTCCGGCCGTATAAATAGTTGTAACGGCTTGTTTCATTTTCGGAATCAGATTAAGAGCGGCGAGCACCCCATAAGCGTATTTGCTAGGAAGGTGACAATTTTGTTCTAATGAGCGAGCAAGCGTTAAGGTATCGGTTGTAAATGTAAAGGCCGTTCCAAGGCAGACATAAACGTAAAGTCGACTAAAAAGAGCAGTTCCATCAAAAAAACTGTGACTAGGACTGAAGAAGACAATTGTAATAAAAATAGCTAGTGCCGGAAAGAGGGGGACAAAAGCCAACCAGCAAAATTGTCGCCAGTGAAATCGCTGATGAATAAGGATTAGCAAACACATTACAATGACAATCAGGTTAATCCACAGCTTAGTTACAAAAGTCAGCTCAAGTGAAAGCAAAATAACAAGTAATAATTTTAAACTAGGATTCATTTACTCACGGCCAATCAGCATTTTCACGGCCATGGCAATATTATAAATAAATAACAAAAGGGCTAATAAAAGAGCAAATGTTAGGAGAATTCCAAACAATGCGCCCCCGTGGAAGTTAGCGGGGTTTAATGAAAAGACACTAAAGACTAAAATTGCGCCTATTACATATAACAATGGGAAAATTTGACTCCAAAATGCATAGCGAGCGTTTTTAGCAATAGTTGGTCGATCACTGCTTTTGGCAATTATCCACACGATTAGTGGAAAGATAACTGGTAAAAATAAGATGCTTAAATAGGATAAAGCATTAACGATCCGGTCCGTTAAATTATTATCGTTCACAGTAAGTGGGAATTAACCTCCTCGACAAGGCGGTGGGCTAAGGATAGAACGGTGATTAGCACGGCACGGGCTGATTATCGTTCGGACTTAGCCTCGAGCCTTGTGGTTACGACGCGAAGCTAGTTCCACGATATCTTAACAATGTTCGTATAAATAAAGAGGCTGTTGAAAAAATTAGTCTAATGATTGAGTATAAACCAATTCATCAGTTGAGATCTGTTCGTTTAATGCGTTTGCTAATTCTTGTGAAAATTGGTCATCGGCAAGTTGCATTTGAACATAACTATGTTCAAGCTGAAATGCCTCAATAAATAAAGAAGTAATGAGGTCGGTATCCATCGAAATATCGTGGAGGAAGAATCGTTTTCGTTGGAAGTACGTCCGTCGTACCATGGCAACTTCATTCGCGTTTTGTGGAGTTTCAATCAAATGAAGGTATTTATCGATTTCACGATTAATTATTTCTAGGATCTCAGCTGTTTCAGCGCGCTGTTCCTTGGTTAATTGATATTTTGGTCCCACATTATAGCGGGATCCTTTTTTGAGATGGCGGTAGCGAATAAAACGCCATTTTAACCGGTGCCATAAGATGATCCATAATTCAAGAAAGCTGTGTTTATTTACGCGGAAAATCGACCGCGTAACAAAATTAACGAGGAATTTGGCCTCCTTGTCAGAGATTCGGCCTTCTTCGTTAAGTCGGTCTAAGGTAGCTAATTCAATTTGATGAGCTTTACCCATTAATTGACTATAAACATTACGATTAAATTCGTGGTATTGCGTCATTTGACTACTCAATTGGTCAATAACAACGGCTTTTTCTGGGGAATATTTTTCTGAAGTCCGTAGCTCATTAATAGCATATTGAACTGTTTTAATAAGTTCTTTTTGAAATTCACTCTTCGAATAACTCTTAGATTTAGGCGGTAAAATAATTGGATACCCAATTGCGCCAACAGCAATACTAATCAAAATAACAATTGCGGCAATCAAGATCATTGAATTACGGAACGCAAATTGATGGTTGTTAATCAGAACTGGCAGCGAGAAAGCCAATGCCAGAGTGATTGTTCCGTGAATTCCTCCTAACGCCATTAAGAGACTATCACGGTTGAGGTTAGTCGATTGAATGTTGACGAGCTTAAACCGGACCCATAAGAATCTTAAAAGGGTTGTAATAATATAGATAGCAAAGGCTAAGGCAACGATTGCACCCAGATTTTGCCAAGAAGTCCTTCCAAGTACCGGCGGAAGCATCACCCCTAAAAGAACAAATACTAACCCGTTTAACGCATCGCTAATGATGTTCCAAATAGTGGTAGTAGACATTTGCACTTTAGTAGATGTAAGCCGCATTCGATCATAGAGGATACTATGAACAACTCCCGCTGCAACGACGGCTAGGATTCCTGAAAGGTGTAGTTCTTCAGCTAACCAGTAAACAACGATGGGAGTCATTACGTTGATCGGAATAACGATGGAGCCAATATCAACATGTTTTCGCATCAAACTAGTACGGAGACTAATTAACAGACTCCCTAACACTGCTCCGAAGATAATTCCGCCAAAGAAAACATAAACAAAGATCCAGATTCCATGACCAAGCGAAAATTGTCCAGAACGGTAGGTTTCCAGCGCCAAATCTAAAAGCACAATTCCCGATGCATCATTAAAGAGGGATTCATATTCCAGAGCACCATTAACGTTTTTCGGTACTTTCATATTAGTAGTAATTGACTTTACAGCGACCGCATCAGTCGGCGTAACAATCGCAGCCAACATAAAGGCGAGTGCTAAGGAGAACGTTCCTGGTTGAAGCCAGTGTAAAAAACTACCAGTAATCAAAACCGTTACAAGTGCTAATCCAACAGTCATTGATAGGATCGATTTGATATTGCTTGAAAGATAACGGAATGATTGGTTCTGCCCGTCATTAAACATTAAAGGAGCAATGATCACCATCATGAATAATTCTGGATGCATGGTAAAGTTAGTGGCCTCAGTAGGCAGGGATGCTAAAAGAATTCCTGCAATAATTTGATAGATGGATAGTGGAATCTTAGGGTAAACAAGATGAACAACATTAGCTGCAACAACAGCAGTCAATAGAAGAACAATGCCTAAAATCATTTCCATTTAAAGAAATGTAAGTAAAAAAGCAATCAATGCTGGTAAAAATTGAATTAGAATAATTTTTTTGGTTGCAGTAAGTGCACCAAATAATGCAACAACCATCACAAAAACCAAGAGCATTCGCCATACTAATACTAAGGTTGCCCCACTAAATAACCAGTAACTGGCGATGATAGCTGCTCCTAAGGCGCCGTTATAAATCCCCTGGTTAGCAAATGAAACCCGTGCTTCATGCTGTTGCGTAAACTTAAGCGGTAAGTCAAACGCCTTGGCTTGCTGTGCCGGGTTACCAAAGATTTCTAAGGCCATAATACCTAAATGTTCGATTGCAACAAACATCGTAACAATAATTGCAAGCATCTATTTAATATAGTGATCTAAAAATTTTGTCAAATGGCGCCGATATTCGCTAGGATGGGTCGCATATGACTTCGCGTGCGCTGCTCCTGGCACTACCCACAATTCTTTACTTCCCTCTGTTGCACGGTAATTGCGATAAACCATTTCAGTTGGAACAAAATTATCTTTTGCTCCATGGATAAATAGCATTGGACGATGATTATGATGCAGCATATTTAAGGAGCTAGCTTCATGAATGTAAAAACCATTCTTCACCCGATTAATTAAACTCATCGTACTTATTAATGGCACCCGTAAAAACTTCGGAATCCCATATAAATTACCGGCTTCATAATTCAATTCATCATTAAGACTCGTATATCCACAATCTTCGACAAATGCTTTTACTTGTGACGGAAGGTTAATGCCACTAGTCATCATTGTTGTCGCACCACCCATGCTAACACCAAATAAGACTACTTGGCTATCTTCCCCATTATGCCGAATAAGTTTATTAATCCATTTGCGAATATCGTAACGCTCTGGCCATCCATAACCAATGTATTTCCCTTGGCTTTGACCATGAGCACGCGCATCTGGCATTAGAACATTATACCCCATCTGATGGAAAAGCGCGGCATATTCGCCCATCTTCTCTTTGTTACCCATAAATCCATGGGCAATTACCACATTTTTAGTTGTCGGTTTAGCAGCAGGGATGTAATCAGCAACTAGTTTATAATTTCCACTAGCCGATTTCATTGTCCATTTTTCTTTTTTGGCATGCTTAAACCACATTTTCTGCTCATACAATGGATCATTTCGTGAAATTTTAGTTGAATTATTAATAAAATCCTTATGCCCCGGTACCATTGCCACCGAGAAAAAATAGCTACTAGCGGCAAAGATTGCCACAGCGATTACAACTACAATTCCAATGAGCCATCGCCAAGGATGCCGCCGTTTCTTTTTTGTCTTTGTTTCCAAAATAATTAACCCCATTTATTTAAGTTTTAAATCTAGTTGCTCTTGCTTACCATAGAAGGTGTCCGTATCCCGGCGATTATGTCGTCCCTTTAAGTAACCATCGATTAGTTGAAAAATTTCATATCGATCATCACTTGAAAGTACAGTTTGATTAAACGACAGGTTCTTACTAGAGAAAAATAATTTTGCTAAGTCAAAATCATCACGATCAGTTTTTCCGGTAAGATAGTCCAGACTGACATCAAAGAATTCGGCTAGTTTTCGTGCTTCAACGTATGACGGGGTCCGAATACCGCGTTCCCAGTTACCGATTTGTGAAGCAGTGTTTGGTTTTTCATTGGGGCCAAGGTTTTCATTGAGATGGGTAGCAAGCTCCTTTAAGGTTATCTTTTGTCCTTTGCGAAGTGCTCGTAGGCGTTCTGGAAACATTTATTTCGCTAGATAAATCTGTTCATCAATCAAGTCAAACGAGTGCAAGTTAGCATTAACTTTCTGTAACTCATCGTCTTGACTCAATTGGGCTTCTTGCCAGAATTTCTTAGAGTTAGTTGCGCCATCTTTTTCGCCAATAACTAATAATTTGACTTCAGGGAATGTTGAACGAAGAAGTTGCAGGACCTCCCAGTCAATTTCACCCTTGTCGGGAGCCCATGACATAATGACATATTCGACCTCGTCACCATACTTTTTGATCGCTTCTAGAGCGTCCAACTTCTCAATCTTAGTGACAGGGTGTTTGCCCGTTTCATTTTCTTTTATCCATGCCTGACTATCGGTAGTATAAATCTTTTGGGTGGCATTGTTATTGCGTAATCCCTTAGAAATATAACCATTACCGGCCATAATCTCTAATGTCGGTGCCCCACCTAAATAATCAGAAAGTGCATTGGCAAAAGGTGCATTGACGTATGACCACATTCCGTATGTTTCCTCGAGATAATCACGATAGTTGCGCAACGCCTTATCTAATTTTGGCAACGCCTCACTATATTTATTCCAAAGTTTATCGCCACGTGGATCACCTTGTGGGAACTGTTCATTAACCTTTTTGAAAATGGCATCTTGAATGTTATCCGGCAATAATAATTTTGGTAGAGGTTGTGGCAATAAGCCGTTTTTGAGTAATCGATCACTTTCTAAAACATTATTAATGAGGTATTTTACAGGAGGAAAGTCATCGAATAGGTCGCGGTAAGTATTTAGTTCTTGAATATATGAAGGCTCATTAACAATTTGATGAGCTTTTTTTACCCGCTTTTTTAGCTGTTTTAATTTTTTAGGATTCATTTAATCAATTTTAGCCACTAATTTTCCGACTACTTCATGATTTTTAATCGCTGTTAAACCCTCAATAATTTGATCAAACGGAATCACCTTCTCAATCAAAGGCTTTACATCCCCATTAGCTATTAATTTTAACATTTCCGCATTCATTCGGCCCAAATCAGCTTGCTGATATGGGTTGCCACTGAGATGCGCCCCACCAAGATTAACGACATCTATCCCTAGACCGCGATCAAACATTGGAACATTATCAAGTGAAGGAACGTCAACAATCGTTACTAAGCGTCCATTATAGGCTAACCGCCACAAATCAAGTTCTGCTTCTTTTTTACCTACCGTATCAATGATCAAATCAATGCCAAGCCCATCGGTGAGATCGGCTAACTTTTTATCCACATCTTCAGTTTGATAGTTGATGATTGTATCTGGAGCAAGCTGCTTTACATAGTCATATTTACTAGATGAAACAGTTGTAAACACCTTACAACCATGAAGTTTAGCAAGTTGGATAGCGATACTGCCAAGCACTTAGCAAGTTGGATAGCGATACTGCCAAGCACTAACGCCGCCTTCAACAATTTTATAGTCGACCGGATTAAGCCCAGCAGCATGCACCTTGATTAGAACTTTATGTTCAGCTGGCGTAGGAACCGAGACTTCCGCAAAATTCAAATCTTGCAATGAACGAGCTGACGCTTTTTCAACTACTAATGCTTTCATCTAGGCATTCTTCATAGCCATCTTATTAAGGTAGTGCCAAATTTGCGAACGATATTTCCGTAATCCGAACAACATCACAAGGTAAATGATAACTGCTAGTGAAATCCAAACGGGACTTTCTGATATAAAGGCAGCAAAAACCAATGCATTCAATGGTCGTGCTACTAAGTTAAAGCTTGTTACCAGGACTACCCCGGTTGGAATTGCAACGCCATAGTGGGCCACTGCTGCAGTATAGACCGGACTGAGCCAACTGGCCGCATATAAGCCTAAACTAAACCACACAATTCCCGTCGCAATTACTTTTAAGATATTTCCACGAGTCACCGCGACAATTGATTCAATCATGTACGGAATTGCAATTAAATCAACTACCGGAAGGGTCTTATTGCCAGGAAGAATAAAAGCAATTAAAACCATAATCGGGATTAAAATGATTCCTGAAATTAAAGTGGCTGATTCTCCATAGCCAACGCCATCATCAACAGCTAGGAACCACCGCTTTTTATCATAACGGCTATTTTTATTTTCGCCATGTCGTTTTTTCTGCTGCTCATCAATTTCATTCGCGATGGGAATAAATGCCTTTGCGAATACGTTTGTAACAAGGGGAAAGATCGCCATAACGGCAGCTAATTGAATCGCAAATTTAGTAATCTGTCCCCAAGCGCTTATTTTCCCCAGTGAAGATAAATTACCCAAGATCCCAATTATTAATCCCAGGATAATTCCCATTGTAATTGGTTCCCCAAAGACACCTAGTTTTTTCTGAAAATCTTTAGGAGTCATTTTCACTTTGTTAAATCCCAGTAAATTCCATAACGGATCTAAAATAATCGCTGGAACCACTTGCTCGATATTATGTAAGGAGTCGACGGTGGTATTCTCAATTCCATAATAGTCTGCCCACCGATCTGCTTGAATTTCCGCTAAGACTAGTGAGTACAGGAGCATAAAAAATTCCAGCCCTAATGATAGCCAATAATTATGAGTTACATAAAAAGCTAGCGTGCCCCAAATCATATACCCAAAATTATTCCAAATATTAGAAGGCAGAAATACTTTGGTAACGCCAAGCGCAAATAAAATTAATTCAGTTAGTAATCCAAAAACAAAAAACGATAAACCAACCGTTGATCCAAACGCTGCTAATGACCCTGCTTGCCAGCCGATATCAACCACTGGTAGTTTAATCCCCGTATTATCAACCATTTGGCGGACAATCTTAGTCACCACTGGCGTAAATTCTGTGATAATCCAGGTAAAACCAGTTAAACCGACACCAGCATAGAAAGCACTCATCATTGCTGTCTTAGGCTGCACTCGTAGTAATAAAGCAATGATAAAAATTATTATTGGGACAACTACACTCGCGCCAAAAGTTTGAAAAATAGCATTAATTTCTTGAAGCATTTAATAATTGCGCATTCCCGTATATTTTTTACTCAGGACTATGACTAGTATTGTTGCAATAAGCCCATAGACTGCGCCAACGTAACCGAGGTTTTTCATGGCAGTGAAGGTGACAGCCTGAGAGGCAGTAAAAGAGCCTAGTGAAATACCAATATTAGCAAAAATTGAGTTTAAGGATGAAGCTAAGTCAAGTGATTGAGGATATTGTTTTTCGGCAATATCAAGGAACATTAATTGGGTGGAAGAACCATAGCATGAAAAGGCAATACATAAGACAGCCACAATAATAATGGCACCCCACTTGAATGGTAAGACGGGACCAAAGATGAGAAATAAGATTGTCATTGCCGCGTAGATTCCACTGAGACGATGAATTCCGCCACGGTCAGCCAAGTATCCACCAAATTTATTACCAATAATAAAGAAGATTCCCATTCCGAATAGGAGCCAATTCAACCATATGTTATCAAAGCCCATTTCGTTAGTGATTAAAGGACGAATATAGGTATAAATTGTGTAGTCGGCCGCACAAATAGCAACAATGAAACTAACACCAAGAATAATTCGTGAATCCTTAAATAACACAAACTGTTTACTAAGGGTGCTCTTAAATTGAGGCGTATCACGTGGGACGAGCCAAATCAAGGCGACAAAAACAATGATCGTAATTCCAGAAATCATCCAAAAACTGTCATGCCAAGTAAGGGTAGTGCTGATAACGGTCCCGATTGGAATGCCGATAACTGACGCGATACTAAATCCAGCAAAAACCCATGAAACCAGGCTTGCTCTTTTTTCACGCGGCGCAACATAGCTCGCCATTACGAGGACCATTGAGATAATCGCACCGGCAACACTAGCAGTTAGGATCCGCGAAAGCAACATTGAAATAAAGTTTGGCGCCATTGCTGTCCACGTATTGCCGATAAAGAAGATGACCATGAGAACTAATAAAACATGATGTCGTCGCCACCGATTTGCCATTGAAGTAATAATCGGAGTGAAAATAGCATAAACCAAGGCAAATACAGTTACAAGTAGGCCTAACTTACCAAGCGAATCATGATATTCGTGAGCTATATCAGGTAAAACGCCGACAATCATATATTCGTTACACCCGAGCATAAAGGCAACGAAGACAAAAATAATAGCTTGTAAACGATATTTCATCTAACGATTGTGTTGACGATACCATTGTTCGATTGTCTGATTATGTTGGTGGATTTCCTTAACAGGGATGTCTTGAGAGATTTGGCCATCTTTAAGGAGCAGAACACGGGAAAAGAATTTATCAATTTGATTGAAATCATGAGTAATAACTAAAATACTTCCCGAAACCTTTTCAATAAAATGCCAAAAATAGTCAATTGATTCTAAATCCATCCCAACAGTTGGCTCGTCTAGGATCAGAAGCTTGGACTGACGGAGGACACTAAGCAAGAGCGAAAGGCGACGTTTTTGTCCACCTGATAATTTCGCAATAATTGTATTTTGCTGGGATGATAATTTGAATTGATCAAGAAGATAATTGATTCGTTGCTTTGAACCGACCTTAGTTATGGCGGCTGTCAAGATAATCTGCTCTTTAACTTTTAGGGTTGGAATTAAAATATTTTCTTGAGACATGATATTTAAAGAATCATTTTTACTAAAATACCATTTAACAGTACCTTTGTTGGGTTTCAAAGCACCTTCAATTATTTTTACTAAAGTTGTTTTACCAGCGCCATTGCTACCAAGAAGGGCAATGCGTTCATTATTGTGAATAGTTAAATCAAGGCTGTTGAGAACTGGTGAGTTAAAAGTTTTAACAATATTATTAAGTTTTACCACTGGTTGATTAAAGTCGTTTGTTCCCAAGATAAGGCGGTCTAATGAAACATTAAAAACTTTGGCAAGCAAAATTAGCTTATCGATACTTGGTTCAGCATCCCCATTTTCCCATTTAGAGACGGCCTGGCGGGGAACGAATAGACGCGTAGCTAGTTCAGCTTGTGATAATTGTTTTTCAGTCCGCAATTTGAGCAGTTGATGCGGAAAAGAATACGGCATTTAGTTGATTAATTTTCGATAGATAAAGCTAAGCCAAGGTAGCAGAGTAATAATCGCAGTTACAAATAGTAGTCCAAGATGACTAACCGATAGATGGTCAAGGTCGGCGTAAAGATAATAAGTTGGAAATAGCTTTTGAACATTAGTAAAGAAATCAATAAAAGAATTAGCTGGTAAGAGGTGTTTCCAAGGAATAATAAAAGTTGCGATTATAAATAGGATTGAGGTTCCAGCGGCATCGATAGTTGGTGCGTCAAAGGAAAGCCCAATTGCAAACCCGATCACGCTTAGATATATTCCGATGATATTGGTTAACAGAATACTAGTGATAGTAATGAAGTTGAACTCGATAGTATGAAGGAAAATAGCAAGAATCATAATTACGATGGTGATGAACAAATTGATGATGACTTGGGTAATTAATTGCGAAAATAAATAGTTCCACAGAGAATAATGGCTAATGTGCGATTGAAGAATATAGAAGTCCTTATTAATACAAATCCGTTTGCTGAAAGTAACGATCGAATTATCGAGTATTCCCATCAAGAGAGCAAGCAAAAGTAAAGCGAGCTGGAAGTTGCCAGTGGCGGGGAGGGATGTACTAGCAACTTGAATCATAAACACATACCAAATACCTGGCAGTAGAATAGTAAAAAGAAAGAAACAACGATTGCGCAAAACTTGTTTTAGTTGAATTGCTATGATGCTCATTTATGCTCTTGCTTCCATTATATCTGCAAGGTGTTCGGCTACCCATTCTTGAGCTTTAGTAATCAAATCAGTTGTCTTTCCACTTTGATCGGTTTCATTTGCTAATTCATCGATCCGCAATCCCGTTTTATTAATATCTTCACTCTCCATTACTAAATAAAGATTAACAGGGTACTCGATCTCTTTATCCAATAATTTAACATCTAATCGCTCTGCCTCATCCATCGGTATGTTGATTAGGTTGGTTTCTAAGCGAAAGCTAACTGGATCACCTTTTTTCATTTTAATATTCATCTTATATTGACCAAGGTGTCCCGTATCAAGCTGTTCAATCATAAAATTAATTGCAGTTGTTAATACTGTTTTTTGCTGTGATTGGGCAGCAGTTTTTTCAACTTCTTCTGTCACAACCTGATCGCTCGTCAACTGTGACAAATAATCAGCTACTGACATCTTCATTCATTTTTTCATTTGCTCCTTCATTTTTTCAATTTTAGCTTTTGTATAGTCTGCACGCTGTTTTGCACCATAATAAACACCAGCAGCTCCTACTAAAATCCCAACAATACTTAGTGCTTGAATAAATAATCCGTATGCACTTTCTCGTGGACTTACCATTTGAAATGCGGCTAAACTAGCGATTGCAAAATAAAGATTTACTAAAATCGTTGCATATCCACAAAAGCGCATCTTTAAAAACGATAATCCGTTAACAATGATTGCTAAAACGATAAAGAGGAGCAGCCGCGGCCATACAGATGATGATGTCAGCGAGTGACCATGCTGAACAAACATAAAAGCATCAAGGACTAATGCAATTACTGCTGCTACTGATGTTACAATAACAACTTTTTCATTATTCTTCATAAAGTAAGTGGGAATTAACCTTCTCGACAAGGCGGTGGGCTAAGGATAGAACGGTGATTAGCACGGCACGGGCTGATTATCGTTCGGACTTAGCCTCGAGCCTTGTGGTTAATTTCCACGATATCTTAAACAATGTTCGTATAAATAAAGAGGCTGTTGAAAATTATGCGAGTAAATCAGCTACTTCAGCGGTTGGAATTCCCGTAATATATTGTTGGGTTCCTTCCGCTTCAAGGACTTTAGCAATTTCATCATGGTCATACTTAATCCCTTGGAGCTTTTCTGCCAGTTGGTTAATATCCTGTGGGCCAAAGAAATCGCCATAGAATTTCACGTTTTTGATTACGCCATCTTTAATATCAAAGCGGGCATCAATTGTCCCCATATCAAAGTGTTTCCGCCGCTTAACCGTAAACTCTGGCGACTTACCATAGACCCAATCCCAGTTGTTATAGTACTGCTCATAGATCTTATCAATTTCTTTTTGATCTTCAGGGGTAACCATGTATTGCTTATCCTTAATCTCCTCAAGGTCGTCAACATGGAAGAGACCTTTTAGCAATTCATTCCTAAATGTTGGCACATCAATATCTTGGTACTTTTCATCCAAGTATGGACGAAGATTCGTAACCCGTGATCGAACTGATTTGATCCCCTTTGAAGCAATCTTATCTTTTGCCACATGAAGGGCATCCGCGACGACACTTAAGTCAACATCAAGCATTAAAGTTCCATGGGAGAACGTCTTTCCATTACGTGAATACATCGCATTCCCCGAGAATTTCTTACCATCAACTAAAATATCATTACGACCGCTGACTTCTGCACTAGTAGCACCCATTTGATGAAGAACATTAACAATTGGCTGGGTAAACGATTTAAAGTTACCGAATTCTTCACTATCACTTGGGACCACAAAACTAAAACAGAGGTTCCCTAAGTCTTGATAAACAGCACCACCGCCTGATAAACGTCGGGTTACCCGGATATTGTGTTCCTTTACATAATCATGATTAATCTCTTCAAGCGTATTTTGGTTCCGGCCCACGATAATACATGGTTCTTCATAATAAAATAGTACTAAAGGCTCTTTCCCAAAATCCTTATTATTCATTAAATATTGTTCTGTAGCTAAATTCATTCCAATATTATGAGAAGTCATTGAAACATAACGCATCTAGTTAACATGGTCGTTTTTGCGAACAACAAGAACATCACATTTTGCCATCCGACTAACATAGTGGGTAACAGAGCCAAGAACAAAGCGTTCAAGACCAGATACACCAGTCGCACCGAGAATAATCAAGTCGGTGTTGTGATCTGACGGAAATTCATGAGCAATAACACGTTTTGGATTTCCAAACCGGATATGAACGTTAACATCTTCAACCCCCGCATCGACCGCGCGCTTTTTCAAGTCATCGAGTCGTTCCTTGGTAGTTTTAACAATGTTATATGTTTCTTCGTTGCTAAGGGCCGCATTACTATAGCCATCTGTTAGTTGCGTTACTTGAACGATCCGTAAGATATCAAGGCTAGCATGATTCCGTAGTGCAGAATCAATGGCACTTTCTAAGACGTTACTAGTAATTTTTGAGCCATCGACAGCAACTAGAATGTGTTTGTATGGATAAATTTCTGTCATCTATTTTCTATACGGATAATGCGCCATTGCGGGGACTTCATTCCATGGAACGGGGAAACCAGCACCATGAGCACAGAAGACAGAATCAGGAGTGTTCTTTAGGTCAGCAACCGGATCATAATTAACATCTTTAATAACATCTTCAGCATTATGACATGGATAATAGCCAGCAACAACAAGCTCGAGCTGACCCTGGCCGTGAGTGTAGGTGCGAACGCTTTGGACATAGTCGCGCATGCCCACAACAGGAGCAGTTCCCGTAATCAGGGTTAGGTCTTGACTATTAGCTTCATCAAGCGCGAACGTACCATGCATTTGTTGAATATCATTAATTGCACGTCCTACTTGGTCATTCGGGACTTTAAGATGAAAAGCATACCAAGGCTCTAATAATTGACATTCGTTTTGTTTTTTCAACTCCATCAATCCTTGGCGAACCGCTCGCCAACTAGCCTGACGAAAATCTCCACCAACTGTATGTTTAATATGGCCGCGACCACCAATGAGGGTGATTTTG
This sequence comes from Limosilactobacillus reuteri, assembly GCF_013694365.1. NCBI lineage: Bacteria > Bacillati > Bacillota > Bacilli > Lactobacillales > Lactobacillaceae > Limosilactobacillus > Limosilactobacillus reuteri. The sequence continues at coordinate 1,289,036 of NZ_CP059275.1, read as the reverse complement.
ACATCGGTAAGGGGAGCTCCTGTAAGAACCCCTAAATGTTCTTTGGTCTGTAAACTAGTTAAGATCTGGTGTTGCCAATTACGATCCAGGATATCAAGACTGCAATCACTACTAATAGTAATTCCAGAGCCTTGTTTTCCTGGTTCTAAAAGAAGGTGGGCTTCGGCATAATGACGCAAGGGTTCAAAGTGACCGACCCCCTCAACTTTATTAGTAATTGTTTCCTGGTAGAGAACATTTCCCTCGTCAAATGTAACTTCTAGTTGGTAACGTTTCTGAAGTAATTGTTGTAGGATCTGAAGTTGGACTTCTCCCATAATTTGGACATGGATCTCTTGGATGTGGGGATGCCAAGAAATCTGTAGTTGCGGATCTTCATCTTCAAGCTCTTTTAAGGCGTTGAGACAAGCATGAAGATCTTCTTTAGCAACTTTAACGGCATAATTTAAAACGGGCTTTATGACTGGCGCCGGGAGTGGCTTTGTTTTACCAAGGCCAAGCCCAGGGGATGTAGAAGTTAGTCCAGTAAGAGCACCGACTTGACCTGCGTTTAAAACCTGAGTTGGGGTAAATTTAGCCCCGTTATATATTCGGATTTGGTTCACTTTTTCTTCATTTAACAAAACTGCTTTAGCTGGAATTTTGCCACCGAATACGCGAACCCAACTAAGCCTATTACCCTTGTCATCATGGGAAATCTTAAATACCCGCGCCGCAAACTCATCAGCGAACTTAGGCGTAACAGTCCATTTCTCAAGTCCCTTTAAGAATTTAGTGATTCCAGTTAACTTTAGGGCTGCTCCACGATAACAGGGGAACACTTTACGTTGTTTAATCAATTGCTGAATTGTTTGATCGCTAAGGTTACCAGTACTGAGGTAGTTTTCTAAAACTTTATCATCTTGCATGGCAATTGTTTCACGAACTTCATCAGTTAATGGATCATCAAAATTAAGGCAAGCCGGCGAAAATTCTTTTTGCAGTTGTTTGATAACACTGCTAGGATCAGCACCAATCACATCTTCTTTGTTAATGAAAATGAAGGTCGGGATATCATAACGCGCAAGAAGATCCCATAATGTGCGCGTGTATCCCTGAATGCCATCAGTAGCTGAAACGACAAGAATTGCATAATCAAGAACTGGTAAGACTTGTTCTGTTTGACTAGCAAAATCGACGTGTCCTGGGGTATCGAGAAGGGTAAGCGCAAGGTCATTATATGTTAGCTCAGCTTGATGAGTAAAAAGAGTGATTCCACGTTGCTTTTCGAGTGTGTTAGGATCTAAAAAAGCATCTCCATTATCCACGCGACCTAGCTTTCGAATAGCGCCGGTTTCATACATGAGTGCTTCGGTTAAAGTCGTTTTTCCAGCATCGACATGAGCAACGATGCCAGTAACAATTTGTTTCACTTTTTTCAACAGCCTCTTTATTTATACGAACATTATTTAAGATATCGCGGAACTAGCTTCGCGTCGTAACCACAAGGCTCGAGGCTAAGTTCGAACGCTAATCAGCCCGTGCCTTGCTAATCACCGTTCTATCCTTAGCCCACCGCCTTGTCGAGAAGGTTAATTCCCACTCACTTTATTCAATTGTCAATAGCAATCCATACAATGCACCTAATAAATTAGCCTCATTGCCAAACTTTGCGGTCATTATTTCTGGCATCGTAACATCATCATGAAGACGGTAATCACTCTTCTGCAGAATCATAAATTGCTTCTTTATTTCATCAATTAAAATTTTTTGCGTACTAATGCCACCACCAATGAGCACACGTTCAAGGTCAACAACTGTCTGAATATTTAAAATCAAAACAGCTACTCGCCGACAAAATCCTTCAAATAAGGACCAAATAACTGGATTATGACAATTAATTTCTTTAAATACTCGTCGGCCATCAGTTTTATCCTTAATATCACAAATATCAGCCATGGTTTCAATCATCTTAACTGCTGAAGTAGCAGCCCCCATCGTCGAATAGTGAAGTTCAGGCGCATCATTATCAATGATCATGGCACTTAATTCACCGGCCTGAAAATGTGGTCCATGCAAGAGCTGATTATTAATAACAATCCCGCTGCCAACGGAAGTTCCTAATGTAATTACAGCACCATTACTGATACCGTTGAGATTGCCAAGCCACATTTCTGCTAATGTCGCACAATTAGCATCATTACCAACATATACTGGGCAATGAGCTCGTGATTCCAGATAGGCCGCAAAGTTAAAGGTCCCCATAAAGCCAAGGGTACCAGTAAACTTTACCTCTCCAGTCGTTGGATTAACGACTCCTGGAAGACTGACACAAATCGCAGTAACCTTTTCTAAAACTGGCTCAACCACAGCAAAGATTGCAGCCAGAAACGCTTCTTTTTGATGAGGAGTTGGGACATGGTTTCTCTCAAAAATATTACCAGAGTGATCAATTAATGCACTCTTTATCTCTGTCCCACCAATATCAATACTCAAATACTGTCGTTGCATTTATACACGACTCCGCTGTTGAAGGTACCAAATACAAATACTGATGAATAAGCCCACCAGGGTAAAAGGCAACCAACTAAAGCCAAGTTGATACAAGGGAAAGTATTTTTCTGCAAAATGGATTAATGACATGCTAAATGTGGTATCCCGTAAAACCGGTGGGAAAGTATTTACCATATCAAAAAATGCAGGAATCATTGTTATACCTGTCGTGATTCGGTAAATTAACGAAGCTCCCTTGAATAGGGGCGAAAAAATACCTAGTAGGATCAACACAATGGCTAGCGGGTAAAGAAACATTAAAACTGGTATCGACCATGAAACGATCCGGTCCAGTCCCATGTTAGCAACTAAAAATGACAACAGGCAATTGCCCCGCAAAAAGGCTTTATAAGAAATCTGGGGAAAACGATAGTGGAAGTCCTGAGCAAAAGCGACTACTAACCCCATCGCCGTTGTCATACACGTGATTGTCGCAAGGGTTAACAATAATACATTTCCAAACTCTCTCATATAATAATGAGCAATTTGATTTAATGTTGTTCCCCCATTGGCTGCGATTGCGAATTGATGCCGACTCGTTGTTCCCAAATAAATTAGTCCAATATACAAAATCCCAATTCCCAAAATTCCAATCATTCCACCCTTGGTAGTAGCAAGTGAAACTGATTGTTGAGATTTAAAACCAAGTTGGCGAATTGCGGTAATAATCGTAACGCCAAAAACCAATGCTGCTAATGCATCAACAGTATTATATCCTTGAATAAAACCATTACTAAAGGCATGATTAACATATTCTGGAGTTGGTTGGGGAGTAGTTGTACTTCCCATTGGATGAACAAAGGCGAGAAGAAAGATCAAAAATAACATAATAAGGAAAATTGGATTTAAAACCTTACCAATTATTTCGGTGATTTTTCCTTCACACGTTGCAAAAAAGTAAACAATTAGAAAAAATGCTCCGGTATAGGCTAATAATCCCCAGCCTTGCATCCCTTTACTTAAATATGGCGCAACTCCAATCGTATAAGGAACAGTTGCCGTACGCGGGGTTGCACATAAAGGTCCAATAATTATTTGAACCAGGATAAGGAAAATAAGGGCAAACCTTTTCCCATTTGGTAAAGCTAGTTCATATAATCCATTTGCATGTGTAATACTAATCGCAAGTAATGCAAATAGCGGTAAAAGAACACCGGAAAGCAAGAATCCGCCCGTTGCTGCTATCCACTGGTTACCGGCTAATTGTCCTAAATGTACAGGAAAAATTAAATTTCCTGCCCCAAATAACATTCCAAAAATTAGCGACCCAATTACCAAGTAGGTTTTACACGCTGCTTTAATTGAGTTCATCTAATTTTTTAAAAAGTTAGCTACTAGTTCCAAAATTTCTTGGCGTCGTGAGCCATTAAACATATGCCCTTCTCCAGGAATTAAATGCAACTCACTGTTAGGCATGATTACATTATATTTCTTTGATGCTTCAGGGGAAACCACATTATCAGCTAACCCATGAATTAGCAGTGTGGGGCCACTATAATGTTGCGCTGTTTCGTAAATTGGTAAAAGCTGCGCCGTTCGGAAGTAGTCACCGCCAACGGTAAAGCCATGCACATCAACCGTTTCTGGTATATGGTTAGGGTCATATTGGCTTCCCTGACAAACTCCTTTTAATGCATCATCTTTCAAGGTTGCAGCAGGTGCCAGCAGTACTAGTTTTGTAATAATATCGCGATAATAAGCCGCCAGCATCGAAGCAACTACCCCACCTTGCGAATGACCAATTAGGTAAATCTTCTTTGCTTGCATAGTTGTGTGAGCATAGTCAATGATTTTTATTCCATCCAGAATTTCACTAAAAACTGTCATATCCTTGAATTCACCATCACTATGACCAGTTCCATCAAAGTCAAAGCGTAACGTTGAAATTCCTTGTTGATTTAAATAGTGCGAAAGAGCATACAGAATTTTAGAATCATCATATCCCAGATTGCCCTTAAAGCCATGCATCAGAATTGCGACTGTATCGTTTATAATCGTCGTTGTTCCCTCAAGAAGACCATATAGCTTTAGACCATCTCGTTTGATTGTTATTTCCATTTAATGTTTTAGCTTCTCCAACATTGCACGGTGGTGTGCCTCGTGTTTCTCATCCACCTTGATAAAGAAGTAAGAAACCGCAGCCAATACGGCAACTACAACACCAACTGTAATCGTCTTAATTGTAAAATTGGTTACCATATAGCATGAGATTAAGAGTGCTAACACTGGAATGATATATTTTCCTGGAAGCTTAAACCCGTGATTAGGGAATTCATTAGTATGTTTAAACTTAATTACTGCTAAAATTGATGGAACATATTGAACAAACGAAGCAGGCACAATACAAGAAACAAGAAAGAGGTAAGATTGAGTAACTAACACCATCGAAACAACGGCTGTCAGGATAATCGCTACCCATGGTGCATCATGGCGGTTCTTTTTACCAACCCACTTTGGTAACATTGCGTGTTCATTCGCTAGTGAGAAAATTAATGACGGAGTGTTAAAGGAGGCCGCAAACGCTACCCCAAAAATACTGATCAACATTCCCACAATCACTAAAATGTACCCCCATTTACCGACACCAGTTCCAAAAGCATTGGCAATTAGTGTACTATACTTTGACATCCTAGTTCCTAAAATACGGATTGCTACTAGCATCATTAGCGAATACATAATCGTTACACTAACCATTACGGCAATTAATACGCGCGGAATATTTTTCTCTGGATCGGTCATTTGTTTTGCAGCAATTGGGATAAAGGAAAAGCCAGTAAACATATAGAAGACAACACTAAAGGCTGCTCCAAAATGTTTGGCAAGCGGCATTGCCCCGGTGGTTGCTGCATGAGGGATTACCGGTGAAAAATTAGCAAAGTGAATACAAAAAACGCCAATAACAATAAAAGCAAGGATCGTAATCATTTTTGCAGCTGAAGAGAGGTTATCGACCAACTTAACAAGCGTCCGGCCGAAGAAGTTAATGATTGAAAATAATAAAATTAAGCCAAAAACAGAAACATAGTATACCCAATGAGTATTAAAAAGTGATAAAAAGCTTCGGAGAGTTGTCAATAAGGCTACCACTTCGGCAGATAAAGTACAGCATCCTAAAAGCCACGTAAAGATGCCGAGCTCATAGCCAGTAAACCGGCCAAATGCATTATATGAATAAAGCCAAGCCGCACCTGATCCTGTAAAACAACTAGAAAGGTCCGCATAACATAACGCAACCATGCTAACCGTAATAGCGGCACAGAGTAAGACAAGGACACTTGCTAAATCCATATCTTTATAGATAACTTGTGGTAGCAAAAAAGCACCTGACCCAATAACACCATTAATACCTAAAAAGTAAATTGAAATGAACGATAACTTTTTAGGATTTTTCTTTTTCGTATTGATAAGCTCCACTTACTTAAGACCCTTCCAAGTCCAGTTAGTAACTTCTGGTAAGTCCTTACCTTCTGAACGAATGTAGTGGTTGTGCTTGTTAATCATGTTGTCCATCTTGGCAACAAATGCAGCACTCTTTTGTTCGTAACCAGGAACGCTTTGGATAGCATCCTTAGCTAAGTGGAACCGGTCAAGTTCGTTTAATACACGCATGTCGAATGGAGTGGTGATGTCACCATTTTCTTCGTATGAGTGAATGTGAACGTTACGGTTTGCACGATCGAAGAACAATGCTTGGATCATGTCACGGAATCCATGCCATGCAAAGATAACTGGCTTGTCAGTAGTGAAGTAACGGTTGAATTCTGCGTCAGACAAACCTTCTGGGTTCTTGTCTTGCTTCATTAACTTCATGATTTCAATGATGTTGATGTAACGAATCTTCAATTCAGGGAAGTTGTCATGAAGAATGTCAATAGCTGCAAGAGCTTCTTCAGTAGGTTCAGTACCAGCTGAAGCAAATACAACATCTGGTTCGCTACCTTGGTCAGTAGATGCCCAGTTGATGTAGCCAAGACCATTGTCAACTAATTCAGTAGCTTCATCAATGGAGAACCATTGTGCACGTGGGTGTTTTGAAGTTACAAAGAGGTTGATACATTCTTGGTTACGGAATGCCTTGTTTGATACAGCCATAAGTGAGTTAGTATCAGCAGGTAAGTATTCCTTAACAAGGTCTGGACGTTCCTTTTCAAATAAGTGAGTCAATAGACCTGGATCTTGGTGAGTGTAACCGTTGTGATCTTGTTGGAATACAGTTGAAGTATCAACAAAGTTCAATGCTGGGTATTGACGACGCCAGTAAAGATCCTTAGCCTTACGTAACCACTTCATGTGTTGAGTAAGCATTGAATCAACAACACGACCGAATGCTTCATAAGTTGCGAAGAATCCGTGACGACCAGTTAATGTGTAACCTTCAAGGAATCCTTCAGCTTGGTGTTCTGATAATTGAGAATCAATCATCCGACCTTGTGGAGCAACGTTTTCATCGTTTGGTTCGTGAATGCCTTCCATCCATTGACGCTTTTGGTTGTCAAGGAATGCGTAAAGACGGTTTGACTTAGATTCGTCAGGACCAAATCCACGGAAGTTAGTTGGGTTCAATTCAGCCATCTTGCTGAGGTACTTACCCCATTCAAGCATATCTTGCTTTACAACAGAACCTGGAGTTTGAACGTCAACAGCAAAGTCACGGTAGTTTGGTAATACAAGTGGCTTAGGATCGATACCACCATTAGTGATAGGATTCATAGCCATACGACGGTTACCTTCTGGTGTGTTCTCTTCAACAAGAGCAACTGGGTGACCGTTTTCGTCAAACAATTCTTCTGGCTTGTATGACTTCATCCAGTTAATAAGCATGTCCTTGTGTTCCATGTCATCTTGTGATACCGGAATAGGAATTTGGTGAGCACGGAATGAGTTTTCGATTGGGTTACCATCAAGATCCTTAGTAGGACCAGTCCAACCCTTAGGTGCACGGAAGATGATTAATGGCCATTGTGGTAATGAATCATCGTTGTTTTCACGAGCGTTCTTTTGGATAGCCTTGATTTCTTCAACAGCCTTATCCATAGTCTTAGCCATTTGTTCGTGAACTTCCATGTGTGGCTTGTAACCATCGAATTCACCATCACGGTCAGCTTCTTTGTAAGCTGATACGAAGTATGGCTTCCAGCCCATACCTTCAAAGTACTTAGTAAGTTCTTCGTCACTCATCCGTGAAAGAATAGTAGGGTTAGAAATCTTGAATCCGTTAACTTGGATGATTGGTAATACCGCACCATCCTTGATTGGGTTGATGAACTTGTCTGAGAACCATGATGCCATTAATGGACCAGTTTCAGCTTCACCATCACCAATTTCAACAGCGGCGATAACATCAGGGTTATCTAAGATAGCACCTACACCGTGTGAAAGTGAGTAACCAAGTTCCCCACCTTCGTGGATTGAACCTGGAGTTTCAGGTGCGGCGTGAGATGCAGTACCGCCTGGGAATGAGAAGTGCTTGAATAACTTAGCCATTCCCTTAGTGTCTTGTGTGTATTCAGGATAAATTTCAGTGTATGAACCATCCAAGTATGAGTTGTTAACCATAACTTGACCACCGTGACCTGAACCTTCAATGTAGAACATATCAAGGTCATACTTCTTAATTACACGGTTTAAGTGTGCGTAAATGAAGTTTTGAGGAACAATAGTACCCCAGTGACCAATTGGCTTAGGCTTAACGTCTTCAGCCTTTAATGGTTGGCGTAATAATGGATCACCCATTAAGAACAAAGTACCAACTGAAAGGTAGTTAGCTGCACGCCAGTAAGCATCAACACTTTCCAAATACTTCTTGGAATCGTAATCTACTGCCATCTAGTTTTCTTGGTCTAGGCTAACAAAAGTACTATATTTCATGTATTTATAGTGAATTCGCATATTAGAAACTTCAAACGGCGTCCCATCATCCAAAAAGAAAATCCCTTCAATTGTTCCAACCGGCTCTGTTTCATTCAACTTCAATAAGTCTTGATCTTCATTTGTTGACGGCGAAACACCAATCGTCATAAATGACTTTGTAACCCTTTTCCCCATCATATCTTCTAAATAATTAAAAATTGACCCATTAACAACTTCGGGAGAAAGAGTGGGCGTAATTCTAATTGGAATAAAACCCGTTTCAATCATAAACGGCTGATCATCAATTAACCGTAGCCGTTTAATCTGATAAACAAAGTCGTTATCATTAAGAAATAGTTCTTCTTGAACATCTTTACTTGCAGGAACAACTTGGTAATCAAGTAATTTTATTCCTTGCTTTTTACCATCTACTTGGAAACTGTCCGTTACACCCAAATTACTACCTTCATAATGGAACAATGACTGGTTTTTTAGGTATAACGGATTAATAAATGTACCGGATCCGCGTTTCTTAAAAATAATTCCTTGCTGAGCGAGCACTCCCAATGCCCGTTTTATGGAACTGCGGCTTACCTGATAGATTTCACTTAAGCTTCGTTCATCAGGTAAACGCATCCCTTGGTATTTATTGTCTAGTATTTTTTGTTTTATATCACGCATCACTGAGCGATATACTAAGTCTGCCATCTACTTTTGTTCTAAATCAGCGAAAGTAGCATGAACTAGGGTGGCAAGATCTTCGGCATTTAATTTAATAGAACGGCCCACTTTACCTGACGAAACGAAAATATCGCCTTGTTCTCTGGCCTCGTTATCAATAAAAATAGGGTATTCAAACTTCTCGTAAATTCCTACAGGGGTGTTAGCACCATGCACATATCCGGTAGTTTTGAGAAGATTTTTTAGCGGCACCATATTAACCTTTTTATTGCCCGAAACCTTAGCAAGCTTTTTCTCATCTAAGTGTGTATCGACTGGGATGACGCCAACTAGCGGTCCGGTTACGTTACCGGTTAATACTAGGGTCTTATAAATAATATGTTCGTCAACCCCGGTATGATCAACACTCATTGAACGTACATCGCCATCTTGGTGAGTCGGAAATTCAGCTTGCTCGTAAGCAATGTTATTTTTATCGAGGATTTGTTCTACCTGTGTTTTTTTCATTTTGCTTTTTTTATTTTTTTTACTCATTTATAGGTTCTTGTCGATTTTGAAGGTAAGTTTAGAAAGCTCTAACCCGTGCATAACTAATTCAGCCATTAGGTTCTTAGTTCGCTTAGCCATTTCAGCAACCATCTCATGAGTCTTGGAACTCAAAAAGTCGCTAACTTCACTAGGTGCCATCCCCTTAACTTGTGGAGCAATTTCATTAACCCAGCGGTACAAATATTCGCGTGAATCTTTGAGGTAATCTAAGTCTTCCTTAGAGAACTCAGCGTGGTGTGATTCAACAAGCATTGAAAGGGTACGGTACATCCAATAAGCACTCTTAAGATCCATGTTGAGTTTTTCTGGTGTTTCACGGTAGCTGACATCAATATCTTCGGCGTTTCCGAAAAATGGAATATAAGGAGTAAATGTTGGTACGCCAAAGCTCATCCACATAATAGTTGAAGCAGCTTCTGGCAAATCATTCCGAACCTGCAGAATATGGGAATTCTGTGTTCGATTTAGAGAAATTGGCCGGAAAAGCTGTTTTTGCTGTTCAGTTCCTTCGTGACCGAGGGGATCGTAAGGAGTTCCTTGGTAGTGACTGCTGAGGATTTTTTGCACGTCTTCAAGGGTAACACGGTGATTGGTTTGCATGATAAATGGAATATCAAAATCCAAGGGATCGAATTCTACGCTGGGGTTTAATACCTTATGACCATACCATTGACGTGGTGTGTTGTAATGTTGGTCGAATACGTCAGCAGTCCCAAAGATATGGCGGAAGTCCCAACCATATTTATCAGGGTTGAGGTGGTTTTTCTCAACGAATTCTTGGATGCCGTCAGACCACATAAAGTTATCAGGGTCATTAAAGTCAACTTGCTGGATTGCTACTCGATTTCCAGTTACGGCATAAGAGTCATCGGGGATCCGTTGAGCAACCCAGTGGTGACCAGTGACGATTTCCATATACCATACATCTTTTTTGTCGCTGAATATAATACCGTTTCCTTCAGCAGAACCGTATTTGGCGACTAGTTTACCAAGGTATGCAACCCCGTCACGAGCGCTATCGATAAAGGGAAGGGTAGCAGCAACCACAAGATCTTCATTGATTCCGGTTTCGGTATTAAGCGGATCGCAGGCAAGGACGCGTTCATTTGCATAAACACTTTCGGTTGCACTCATTCCAACATTTTTTTCGTTAAAGCCGCTCTCATCGAATACCCCTTCAGTTCGATAATCAACATTAGGAGTACCTTGATAACGATAACCATCAGCAGGGCGATCAATTACACATTTATTTAAGTATGCCTTTACTTGGTTAGGGTGATTATGATATGCGGGATAAGTAACGAAGCGTTGGGGCGTAAGTGGACCAAATGTATCGTCATTCCGTGCTGCCATTGTTGAACCATCAATCGTTGCGTTGCGACCCACAAGGACAGTGGTACAAGCAGATAAATTCTTTTTCATTTAACGAATTGGACATGCACCGCCAGCACAGTCGGACTGATCAACAAGGTCAAGTGCTTTATCCTGTTGTTGCGCGTTAAATACATCAATTACATTACCAGTAATTTCGGCTTGTCGTTTAACGAAAAATTCTTTAGTGATTGGTTCTTTAGGTGCTTGTTTTAGCGAACCGCCATAATAAGGTAATAGTGAAGTAGATTTGATTCCGTTAAGGTACTGCTTTAATAGTACCGGAATTTGGGCAGCTTCTTTATTTTGGAAGGTAATGGTACAGCTAACGGCATTATCAGACCAGTATTTCTGTAAGAACGCCTGAGTAGCGAATTGTTCTGCAATTGATACATTTCCAGCAGAAGCAAAGTTTTTGTTTTCAGCATTAGTTGCCTTAACCGGGAATTCAACACAGATAGTATGGTCAGTATAAATATCAGGTTCCATCCGATAGCCGCATTCTTTTAATGCATCAAGCAGCGGATCAGTATCCTGAAAACGAATCCGTTGAATAAGGTAGCCAGCATAGTGGAAGTGCATTCCTTCAGAAACACCAGCTAATTTTGCTACTGTTCCAGAAGGTTTAACAGTAGTATGTTTGATTGACAGATTACAATTCAATTCAGCAGAGTATTCCTTATCGGCGTTAATTACCGCTTGATACAGGGTGTTGAACTTGTCAATTACTCGTTGGTCGTAGACAGGTTCCATTACTCCATCATTATTTTTTGCAAAGCCGGTTACTACGCGGTTACCAAAGTCGTTTAAAATCCAATCTTGTATTCCTGACATTGAAATCCCAATGCGCCGGTTTTTCTGGATCATTTTACGGGAGACTTCCCAATCATAGTGACTAAATGTAACCCGCTTTGCAAAACGAACGCCAAGCCGAAAAGCATCATTAAGGTCCCAGCCTTGTTTTTCAGCGACAAGCGGGAAAACTTCAAACAGGTTACAAGGTTCGCCGTTAGCAAGAGAAATTTCGCCACACGGGTTAGTTCCTTCAACGTCGCCATCGATATTTTTCTGGTAGCCATCAGCTATTCGGCCATAATTTTTCGATAGGCTAGTATTGACGATTCCTGGTTCACCATTTTCTTGAATGGAATCAGCGACCTCTTGGAAGTGGTCAAAATCCTTATCAATACTAATGCTGTTATTTGATGCCCACCGGTGATGCTGGAGCTTTTCTTGGTCTTGCTTCATTGTAATAAATTGGTGATTATTTCCTGAACCAAGAGCTAGTTCAGCTGAACGACGAACGTTACCAGCGACGACAACTTTGCCGATTAGATTACAGATATCGGTACAGTCAACGGCGCTTAGGTTCGTACCGTCTTTAGCGTTAAGCACCTTGTTAACATCTTGAAGCATTTCAATTAGGGGTGTAGGGCCAGAAGCAGTACCGCCAAAGCCGTGGATTTTAGCACCACGTGGACGGATATTGGTCATATCCAAAATAAGCTTATTTACATTATTTTGGTTGGTGTTTTTAAAGTGAAGGTCAATTAATTGAGCAACAGCAAGTACCCAGCCTTCACGGGTATCGGGAAGCTGATAGTAAATTTCATTTTCCTGGAGCGGCTTTTTGATATCATTTCGATCGTAAGCGCCAGCACTAATTGATTCATCATAAGAAGCACTGCTTTTATCAATTACGATGGATAAGTTAATTTTGTGATCTACGCTTGGAATTTGATTAATGTTATCGTCTGTCACAGAAAAGCCGACACCGCCACCCTTCATTAATTCGTCAAAGAGAAAAGCAAAAGGCATTGATACTGCTACTTGCTCATTATTTAAGTAGCTTGGCTGAATGTGACTATCACCATATTTCTGGGGACGAATAGCAATGAACCAGCAATTGTTTAGTGAGTCACCGGTCCGTTTCTGGTAATCAGTACCTGAAATCCATAAATTTCGCCCAGATGGTGTTGCACCGAGACCGTAGATTAATTTGAATAACTGTTCTGCTTCAGTTGTTAACTCATCAATAACAGCTTGGGATGGGTTATCATTAAGACGGGGATCAAGGTTAATGTTTCCTTCAATAACGCGTTTAACGGTTTCTTTCCATTCTTCAGTTCGATCCTTATCTGCTTGCCACCGAGCATATGTCCGCTTATATGTAACCCAACCGAGCGGACCCCAATGTGGTGTGATTTTTTTAGTAGCTTGATCAATAAATGATTCTTTAAGTGTGATTTTTTGCATCTAATTTCCTGCAAATTGGCTATTATAAAGTGCCGCATAGAATCCCTTTTGATTCATCAATGATTCATGATTACCGGTTTCGATAATCTTCCCATGATTAACAACTACAATTTGATCAGCTTTGCGAATTGTTGATAAACGGTGTGCAACAACGAAACTAGTTCGTTCCTGCTGTAATGCATTCATTGCTTCTTGAATTAATACCTCTGTCCGTGTATCAACAGAACTCGTAGCTTCATCTAATATCAAGATTTCTGGATCAGCTAAAAATGCCCGAGCAATCGTTAGTAGTTGACGCTGCCCTTGCGAAATATTAGATGCCGATTCATCCAGCACTGTTTGATAACCATCAGGCAATTCACGAATAAACGCGTCAGCCCGTGCCATTTTTGCCGCATGATAAACTTCCTCATCTGATGCATTTTCGTTCCCATACTTAATATTTTCAAAAATTGTCCCCGTAAAGAGCCACGTATCCTGAAGAACAATTGCGATATGTTTCCGCAAATCATCGCGGGTCATAGAGCTAATATCTTGTCCATTGAGATAAATGTGCCCGCCTTGAGGGTCGTAAAAGCGCTCTAAAAGGTTAATGATAGTTGTCTTTCCGGCACCGGTTGGACCAACAATCGCAACCATCTTATCCCGTGGCGCCTTAAGGTTAAAGTCTTGAATAAGCGGTTCATCAGTATAGCTAAATTGAATATCTTTAAACTCAACCTTTGGCAAGTTTGTGCCTGCCAATACTGGCGTCTCTTTAATCTTATCGTCCATTTCCGGCTCATCAAGCACTTCAAAAATCCGTTCAGCAGAAGCAATTGTCTGCTGGATGGTATTACTAAGATTGGCAATTTGCGCAATTGGTTGTGAAAACTGGTTGGTATATTGCAGAAACGCTTGAACATTACCAAGTGTAATTTGGCCGTGGATAACCTGAATTGCACCAACAACTGCAACAACTAAATAGCCGACATTTCGAATAAAGATCATCATCGGCATCATTAGACTAGAAAAGAATTGCGCTTTCCACGCTGATTGATAATATTGATGGTTACGCCGATTAAATTCTTTTTCTTCGTCCTCTTCTTTATTAAACGTCCGAACAATTGTATGAGCAGCATAGGTTTCTTCGACCTGGTCATTGATTTTTCCTAAGGCTGCTTGCTGGCGGCCAAATAATCGTTGTGAAGTAGGCGCAACAAACGCAACAACTAAAATGCTCAGCGGAATCGTCACAAGCGCAATAATGGTTAACTTCCAACTAATGGTTAGCATTAAGATAAAGACGCCAATAACCGTTAATACACTGGTAATAATCTGAATTAGGCTTTGCTGGAGTGTTCCGGCAATATTATCCATATCGTTAACCATTCGACTCATAATATCCCCGTTATTGTGGGTATCATAGTATTTAATAGGTACCCGTCGCATCTTTTCTTCAAAGTCTTGTCGCAAATTATACACAACACGCTGTGATACCCGTGTCATGATTTGTAATTGCAAGAAACTGAACAAACCGGAAAAAAGGTATAGCAAGATAACAGTAATTCCAATCTGCCAAATGCGGTTGAAATTAATGGGAAGCGTGCTTAGGTGTTCTCCTGCTTTTATTTCCGCATATCCTTTTAACATTCCATCATAAATAATAGTAGTGGCTTCACCTAAAATTTTAGGTGCCAAGATTGAGAGGATAACTGAAACAATTGCCAGAAAGATCGATACAATAACACCCACACGCCAAGGCCGTAAGTAAGCAATCAAACGCTTAGTAGTTGGCCAAAAATGCTGCGCTTGTTCAGGTACACGTGGTCCTCTACGCACGATCGACATCTACGCACGATCGACATCCCCTTTTTCAACCTGTGACTGGATTATTTGCTGGTAAGTCTTATTATGGGCCTTCAATTCTTGGTGAGTCCCTTGACCAACTACCCGGCCTTCTTCAAGAACAATAATCTGGTCAGCATCGACAACCGTTGAAATCCGTTGGGCAACAATTACCGTAACCGCCTGCTGAATTTGCGGGTCTTTAGCCAAAGCAGCCCGCAATTTAGCATCAGTTTCAAAGTCCAGCGCGGAGAATGAATCATCAAAAATATAAATTGAAGCCGGTTTAATAATCGTCCGCGCAATCGCCAGTCGTTGACGCTGTCCGCCAGAGAAGTTGCTTCCATTTTGCTCTACGACAGCATCTAGTCCGCCCTCTTCAAGAACAAAATCTGCTGCTTGTGCAATTTCCAGTGCACGACATATCTGCTCGTCACTTGCATCTTCATAACCAAATTGAAGATTAGAACGAATTGTCCCGCTAAAGAGAACTGCTTGCTGTTGCGTAATTGAAATAACTTTATGAAGGTCATGCTGACTGAGCTTTTTAATTGGTACTCCGTTAACTTTAATTTCACCACTCTCGACATCAAAAAGACGCGGAATTAAGTTAACTAAAGCTGATTTACCAGAGCCGGTTCCACCGATGATTGCTAAAGTCTGTCCCGCAGTAATTTTAAAGTTCAAATCCTGTAATGCAAGTCTTTCCGCACCGTTAAAGCGGAAGTCAACGTCCTTAAATTCTAGGGATGCTGGTTGATCGATTGAAATCTTCTCCTGGTCTTTTTTAGCTGCATCATGGATACTAATTGGCTGGTCTAAAACAGCGTTAACCCGTGCAGCAGATGCCGAAGCCCGTGGAACAAAAACAAAAATCATTGAAAGCATCATAAAACTAATCATAATTTGAGTAGCATAGGTCATAAAAGCAATTAAATCACCGACCTGCATATTCATACTTGCCACAAGGTGACCACCAAGTAAGATGATAGCAACATTAGTCATCCCTAAAATCAGCGTTACAACCGGAAATAATGTCGAAACAATCGTAAAAGCCTTGATCCCGGTTTGCGTGTAATCTTCATTAGCAGTTTTAAAACGTTTTTGTTCGCGTTCATCTTGGCGGAAGGCCCGAATAACACGTACTCCTGTGAGCCCTTCACGGAAGATCAGATTAATGCGATCCGTCTTTTTCTGAATACTCTTAAATAATGGCACTGCAAAGTACATCACCATCATTACAATAATCGCTAAGATAGGCAAACTGATAAAGAACACTTTTGTCAGCCGCGGTTCGCGAATATAAGCCAAAACACACGCAGCAACCAGCATAACCGGCGCTTGAAGCATCATCCGTAGCATTTGAACCATTACGTTTTGAATCTGCACAATGTCATTAGTCGAACGCGTAATTAATGAAGAGTCCCCGAATTCATCCATCTCACGATTAGAAAAACGTAAAACTTTATGATAAATTTGGCCCCTTAATTTTTCACCAACCCTCATTGATTGGGTGGCCGCAAAGTAAACGTTAAGCCCCGCAGCGAGAAGACCGATTGCTACGACAATCAGCATCTTAATTCCCTTACTCCAAATCACGCCCATATCTTTTTGGACAATTCCACGATTAACAAGATCTGCAGTAACCGTTGGCAAATATAAATCACAGGAAACTTGAATTAGTAAAAAGAGAACTGCTCCTAAGGTTGCCCATAAAGCTAAATTTTTTCGTGCTATCCGTATCAATCAATTATTTTTCATCTCCTTTTGATGCTGATCAATATATGTATTAAATTGTTTTCGTAATATCGTTAAAGTCGCGACAAACTGATCTATCTCTACCGGTGTTAACGGAGCAGTCATAAATTCTTGAAAATCACGATGATACTTTTCGTTTTTTTGAAATTGCTCTTTTCCCTTATTGCTTAGGCGAACATAAATCAAACGTTTATCGTTATGGTCACGTTTACGGATAATTAATTGCTCATGTTCCATTTTTTCAAGAATCTGAGTTAACGATCCCGGCTTTATTTTGGCAAGATTAGCAAGTTGATTCTGATAAACATAATCATTATTTGCCAATAACCACAAAATTTTACCGCGGCCAATAAACGCGCTATGTGCCCGGTGGCTTTGAATAATCCGCTGATGAATCTCATTAGAAAAAGAGAATAATTCCTTTGTTAACTCTTCACTAGTAGCCATCTAGCCGACCTTAACTGGTGTGTCAGCTTTTTCACCATTAATTAGTTTGAAATTATTATCGAAAGCTTTAAGAACCATGTTACGGACAGCGTGAGTGGTGTAGAAAGCGGTGTGAGGGGTGACTAATACATTTGAGCGATCAATTAAGTCCTTCAAGCGCTTGTCAGGGAATTCTTTACCACGCCAATCCTCATTAAAGATACCGACTTCATCTTCATAAGTATCCATTACGAAGCCAAAAATCTTTCCGCTGTCTAAGCCTTCAATGACTGCATCGGTATCGACTAATGCACCACGGGAACAGTTAACAATTACAACGTTGTCTTTCATTTTAGCAATTGATTCCCGATTAATCATGTGGAAGTTTTCTTTAGTTGCTGGAACGTGAAGTGAGATTACATCAGCTTGAGCGTAGAGGTCATCAAGACTGTCCACGTAGTAACCTTGCTTCTTTAATTCTGGATTTTCAAATGGGTCATAGGCGATTACTTTAGCGCCAAAGCCTTCCATAATTTGCATGTAGACTTGTCCAATGTGTCCGGTACCGATAACACCAACAGTTTGGTCACGAACTTCACGACCGATTGTCGGTGCCCAGCGTAAGTCACCATTAGCAATCTTTTCGTCTAATACTTTAGTTTGACGGAGAATACGAGCAGTTTGAATAGCAGCGTGTTCTGCGATTGCGTTAGGGGAATAAACAGGAACGTTGGTAATTTCAAATCCCAGTTCCTTTGCCTTATTCATATCAATATTGTCGACACCAACGTTACGTAATGACATCTTTGTAATGCCTTGATCCGCAAGCGCTTGAAGAGTATCAGCAGTGTAATCAAGTTGCTGATAAACGACAACACCATCAGCATCCTTTGCTTTTTTAGCAGTTTCAGGAGTTAATAGTTCGCTGGTATATTCGACTTCAACTTCTGGATGATTTTCGGCCCATTCTTTGACATAAGGTTCTTCGTCTTTACGGATACTGAACGCAAAAATTTTTTTATTAGTGCTGGAAGAATTTTGCATAGATTGATTTAGTACTTGTTTGACAATCTTTTTAACTAATTCTGGGTTTACATCAACGTTAGCCATTTATTTTAAATACTTGTCTGCTTCACTATCGGTTAGATTATATCGTACCTTAATTTTTTGACGAATTTTTCTTTCATCTACATCTAACTCTCTAAGTGTTTTAACGAGGTTTCTGAAACTTGAAAGCCTAGAATCACGGCTAACCACCGCGACTCTAGGCTTTCTCGCGTAAAAAATAGAAAACGCAAGAACTCTCACGTTATACTTAAGTAACCCAAAAAATAAGTAGAAGAGAGTTTCTGAAACTTGAAAGCCTAGAATCACGGCTAACCACCGCGACTCTAGGCTTTCTCGCGTAAAAAATAGAAAACGCAAGAACTCTCACGTTATACTTAAGTAACCCAAAAAATAAGTAGAAGAGAGTCTATCGAATAGCTAATCCTTTTTGCAAGATGACTTGTGCAGCGTTAATATCACGATCTAAATGTTTACCACAGTTTGGACAATCCCACTCACGTACCGCTAACCATTCCGATTTATTTAATCCTAACCGATGATTATTCTTCCCACAATTAGCACAAATTTGGCTAGTATATGACGGATTGACCTGAATAAGCTTTTTACCGTACCAATCACACTTATATTGCAACATATCTACTAATTTTGACCAGCTAGCGTTAGCGATTGCTCTAGCTAAATGGTGATTCTTCATCATTCCCTTAGTATTAAGTTTTTCCAACACAATGATGTCGTACTTAAAAGTACGACATCATTGTGTTGGAAAAACTTAATACTAAGGGAATGATGAAGAATCACCATTTAGCTAGAGCAATCGCTAACGCTAGCTGGTCAAAATTAGTAGATATGTTGCAATATAAGTGTGATTGGTACGGTAAAAAGCTTATTCAGGTCAATCCGTCATATACTAGCCAAATTTGTGCTAATTGTGGGAAGAATAATCATCGGTTAGGATTAAATAAATCGGAATGGTTAGCGGTACGTGAGTGGGATTGTCCAAACTGTGGTAAACATTTAGATCGTGATATTAACGCTGCACAAGTCATCTTGCAAAAAGGATTAGCTATTCGATAGATAAAGTTAGGCTCGGGACGAGCCTTGGCTAATAGTCGTAACCTCTGCTCGAAGGTTCGTTCAGAATCGGTAGGGTAAGTATGCGATGTTTCCAGAATCTCCCACTTCAAGCATTAAACCGTAGGTTTAGCTAAGTGGGAGTAGTTCAATTGTTTCAATTGTTTTCAAGAAGTTCTAATATTATTTTACTTAAATGTTCTGTTTTAGAATAATCGTAATTTTCAAGCTTATTAATTAATTTCCTTAACTGTGGTCCACGATGAGAATTGTTTCCAGTAGACGCCTGATTAGTCATTAGAGAATCCATCGATGTGCCGAGAACAGTTGCCAATCTTAAAAGGGTAGTTGAACTAACATCGTTTGATCCACCACGCTCAAGGCGAGAAATAAAATTAATTGATAGATTGCTTAACTCAGCAAGTTGTTGTTGGGTCATATTTAATTCATGACGACGGTTAGCAATATTTTTTCCTAATTGTTGTTCCATTGACTCCGGCAGTCAGACTCGAACTGACGACAACCTGATTAACAGTCAGGTGCTCTACCAACTGAGCTATGCCGGATCAATTGATCATGAATATATCAGCCTGCGTCGGATTTGCCATTACATATGTCCCAGTTCCATCTGAATTAAGGGTAATAGCAGCTCCATCGGCATCATCACGATACGAGCCCACTTAATTAGATGACGTATCACCATCAATAACCGGACGTGGGTAAACTTTTCCATTTCGAACAATGGCATATTCAGTTCCATTATCATCAACAAAGGCCCAAACTTCATCTGGCTCAGATAGGTCAGTCGTAGCCTTCAAATTATCAATCTTGCTGGTGTCTTTGTGGTGGTCACTCGCCCATTTTTTAAGTGCTGCGCGGGCATGAATCAATGATTCCTTAGAATGAGTATCCTTAGTTGTAGAACTGTTAGTTTTCGCATGTTGTTCTTTTAAGAAATTATCAACGTCAAAGTCCCCATGAACTCGTTTAAATGACTGATTAGGCCATTCATCGTTACCTACAAGGCTCAAATTATCTTCATTTAGCCGCGCATCAATTGGCGTATCATAATTACTATCATTTAAATTAATGATGTAATTATTCTTTTCCTTTTTCCAGGTCAATTAGTCTACACCATCCATTAAGCCATGAATCTTCTTAACGAATAAGCAAAGGATCAATCCGAAGACGATACTTACTGCCCCGATAATTAAGAAGTATGGAACTTCTGTAGCTGATGAGTAGTACTTAACAACCTGGGCGTTAACCGCTTGTCCAGCAGCATCCGCCAAGAACCACATACTCATCATTTGAGACTTAAATGCTTTTGGTGCAAGTTTAGTAGTTACTGAAAGACCAATTGGTGAAATTAACATTTCGGCGATTTCAACAATGAACCATGAACCAACTAACCAGAATGGGCTAACCCGTCCAGCGGTTGTACCGTGAATCATTGCTGGAAGTGCCATCCAAACATATGAAAGACCTGCAATTACTAACCCAGCAGCAAACTTACCAGGAGCACTTGGTTGTTTTTTCCAGTGATCCCAAAGTGCAACGAAAAATGGTGTTAGGATCATAATGAATAATGGGTTCAACGTCTGGAAGTTAGCAGCAGCAAAGTGCCAGCCACCAATGTGTAAAATAGTCCGTTGTTCAGCGAAGAGGGCTAAAACAACTGAACCTGATTCTTCAATTGCCCAGAAGATAGCAGCAGCAATGAAAAGTGGAATGTAAGCAACAACCCGTGACTTTTCATCCTTTGTAACCTTCTTGGAATTCAACATCATTACAAAGTAGTAGATTGGTAAAGCAATAGCAATAACCGTAATGATTGTAATGATATTATTGATGTTTAATTGACCCATTGCCGCAAGCAATCCAAGAATGATCACTAATGCAATAACACCAACAATTGACCAAATAATTACTGGACGTAAACTTTCCTTATCGATCGGATCATCAGGATATAAGCTATCTTTTGAAAGATACTTCCGGCCGTCAACTACATATTGTACTAACCCAAAGAACATTCCGACAGCAGCTAGTGAGAAACCAGCGTGGAAGTTCATTTCACCATGGAAAAGGTTTAAGCCAAAGCCATTAGCAGCCCAAGGGACAGCCCAAGGAGCAACAGCGGCCCCTAAGTTAATCCCGAAAACGAACATACTAAAACCAGAGTCTCGACGACGATCTTCAGGACTGTATAAGCCCCCAACCATTTCTGAAACATTTGGCTTCAATAACCCGGTACCAATAACAATCAAAGCGATTGATACATAAAGTGCTGACACACCAAATGGTAATGACAGAGCGATATGTCCAAACATAATAAGGACACCACCGATGAAGACCGTTCGACGCGATCCCCATACACGGTCAGATAACCATCCCCCGACAACACTGGCCAGGTAAACTAATGAACCATAAATTGACATAATTGATGCTGCGGTAGCTTGGTCCATACCCAAACCACCCTTGGTAACAGCGTAGTACATATAGAATAGAAGGATAGCCCGCATTCCGTAGTAACTAAACCGTTCCCACATTTCAGTGAAGAACAATGTCGACAATCCACGCGGTTGTCCAAAGAAGGAGGTATCCAAATTCTTTTGTTTACTCATCTAGATTTTTTTAGTATAAAGGCAGCTAATCCATTGATCTAATAGGCTTTCCCCCTTCCAGTTCTCACTATTTTTGCGTCTTACGCCAACTGCTTGATTACGGTATTCAATATTTCCAACAGTAATTAATGATTGAGCATAATGAAGATGCCCATAGAAAACTGCTTTTACTTCCGGGAATTTAGCGAGTAATGCTCCTAAGTGTCTACTACCCAACATTGCTGTCGTCATCTCCCACATCCGCTGCCGCCGTGCTGACTCAATAATTGGATGCGGGAGAGCTTCTCTAATCGGTGCGAAGTGGGTCATAAAGATAACCTGTTTTTGTTGATTGCGAGCCTGTTTTAGGTTTTCTTCAACTTGGTGTAAAACAATCGCCATTCGTTCTGGATCATTCATTTGCTGCATAATTGGACGATCCACCCAATATGCCCGCTTCCATTTTGCGACCCCTTTTACATTACTTTCATACGTTGAAAACGAATAATCATACCAACCATTGTTACCGATAATCCGCCAGTTTGTTTGGGGAATATCGATAAATCGGTTATGAAAATATAGATCATCATCCAAATTTTCTAATTGCTCATAAGTGACCCCTTTTAACATATCGTGGTTACCGGCAAGATAATGGACCTTTGTGATAGGCAATTGCAATTGTAGTTCCGCAAAATATACGCTGGTTTGCGCAAAATCATTAAAGGAATCCCCCACAAAAAAGTAATGATCAATTTCTTGACGGGTTAAATAATGCGCCTGTTGAGTAATAATTTCTGTAACATCAGCATGATTTAAATCTAAATGAAGGTCACTGCTTACTGCGATTTTCATTGGAGGAGGGTGGATTCGAACCGCCGAACCCGAAGGAACGGTTTTACAGACCGTCGCGTTTAACCAGACTTCGCTACTCCTCCTTGGGCTAGCTGGATTCGAACCAGCGCATGACGGTACCAAAAACCGTTGCCTTACCGCTTGGCTATAGCCCATTATTTTTCTGCTAGTTTCTTTAACCAGTCTTTTGTTTCTTCGTCTAGTTTAGGGGCAATTTCAAACTTAAATGGCGCCAGTAATAACCGTACTTTATCCCATTCAATCGTTTGATCATGATAGATCGTTGTTAGCATCATTGTCATCATCTGATCTTTTTTATGTGGATCAACTCTCGGCTGATTAATAAACGTAATTGCAGTAATCTTTCTGGCCAATAATTTTGCAATTAACGTCTCCATTTCCTGGGTTGTGACTGGGTGCTTAATTCGTAGACGTTTTTCTAACGGAACTGCAGGAAGTTCTTTTTGTAAAAACTTTTGAAGCAAATCCCACTCTCCCAGAATTTCTGGATAGAATTGCCAAGGTACCCGGGCATTAAGACTCACTAGTAAATTTGGAATGATCGCCTGTAAATCCCCATCATTTTCTTGTAAAGAATCACAAATTTCAATCAAGAACCGTTGAGCAGTTTCTCGAGCCCCAGATTGAACCCTCTTCTTAGCTGTTAAAGCAAAGCGAACCACTAGGAAATCTGTTAACTGTTCATCATCAATGGTCGCACCAGTCGCATTGCGTTTCACTTTAAAATCATTTATTTGTTTAGTTCGCATGCTTTTTGCAAAATGACCTTGTTTAGGCATTTATTGAGAAATACTTTCCTTCTTTTGTTGCATGCGATAGTTAGTAACCATTGTTAATAAAGTAATGATTGCCAAAACGCCCAATAAGATAAAGTCAAATCGTCCTCCAGCATATGTACGTCCCATCAGTGAACCGCTGTTGCCCATTTGGAATAAAGCAATTGTGGAGGCAAGAAGACTAGTTCCCAGTGAGCCGGCAAATTGTTGGACCATATTAAAAATTGAGTTTACATCAGGGGCATTTTGCGGTTGAACCAACATTGAAGCATTGGAAATTGTATTAGAAAAAGCAAAGTTAAACCCAATTCGCAAAATAACAAAGAAGATCGTTATTAGTAATGGCGTTAAATGACGTTGGAAAATACTAAAGCAACTTGTCCCAATAACCAAAAGAATCCCCCCGGAAATAACTGGCGTAGCAAAACCATAACGATCAGCCAAAGTTCCAGCAAATGGCGAGATAAAAGCACCGATTAATGACCCGGGAAATAAAATAAGACCCGCGACAATTGCCGAAGAGTGCAAAACATATTGAACGTAAATAGGAATAACAAGCGAAATTCCAATATTAATAAACTGTAAATTAAAATAAGTGACAGTTGATAGCCGCAATGGGAAAACCTTAAACACCTTTAAGTCAAACAATTCTGATTTACCATGATTATTGATATAGATAAAGGTGCTAAAGAAGATAATTGCTACCAATAATAAAAGCCAAAACTGCTTGCCAAATCCTTGTTTCCCAATTGAAGAAACTGCACTAATTATACTAATAAGGGCAATTGCCAGTGTAATCAAGCTTCCATAACTAAATGCTTTATCATTTCCAAGCGGTTTATTACGAATAAAAAGTTGACCACATACAAGACTAATCAAAACAATTGGTAGTAAAATCCAAAAGATCATCCGCCATGACAGCATTTCTGAAATGACCCCACCATATGTTGGCCCCAGTGCTGGTGCAAACGAAATAACCATTGCAGCCATTCCGGTCATCATGCCAATTCTTTCACGCGGAATCTCCGTAAAAATTAAATGGAACATGATTGGGGTTGCTAACCCAGTTGCCATTGCTTGAATCAATCTTCCCGTTAACAAAATAGGAAAATTACCAGTCAAAGCACACATCAAGTCACCAATAATGAAAAATGATACTGCAAATAAGTGCAACCAACGCGCTTGATATTGGCGTAATAGATAGGCAGTTGTCCCCATCGTAATTGTTACCATCAATAAATAGCCAGTTGTAATCCACTGAATAACATCGAGTGATACATTAAACTGAGCAGATAGTTCTGGATATGTGACGTTCATCGATGTTTCATTCAAAATTCCGATAAACGTTAGTAATGCAAGGGAACCAATTGCGAGATAAATCCGTGAATAGTTTTTTTCTGCCATTTATGATAGTAGCGCCACAAAAATCGGCCCTAGTAATGTAATTCCAATATTACCAACTACAAACGCCGGAGTAAAGGCAGCCGCATAATATGCGCCACCTTCCGGCCCTGCTTTTTGCGAAATCTCATTCATTGCCGCTGCAATCGTTCCTGAACCAGTCAACGCACCAATTAAAGCAAGAGGTTCCATCTTCAATATATAGCGTCCAAAGAACAGCGTTAGCAAATGTGGCATTATTGAAATCATCGCCCCAATAAATAAGACCCCGATCCCTAACGACTTAATTGCACTTGTAAATGCTTGAGCTGATTGTAAACCAACTGTCCCCACAAAAAGCGTTAGTCCAAAACTCTGAAGAAAGCTAGTTACCGTTACAGGGATTGATTTACGGTCACGGTGACGTTCAATCCATGAACTCAGGATTAGTCCCATAATTAAAGCCGCCGTTCCATTCCCTAGTTGCAACGGAATACTATTTAATTTTAGCCCGATAATTCCTAAAAGGGAAGCACAACCGATTCCTAAAGAGAATAAAGAATAATTCATCGCTGTATCTGCAGCTTTCCAGTGTCCCATCTTTTTTAAGATTGCTTTGGTTCGTGACGTATTCCCAGTCAATGAAATCACATCCCCTGGTCGCAACTGGTTAATCAATTGTTGGTTTCCACTGATTGGGTCTTGAATGTTCACAAAAACCCCATGTTGCCGTAGAAGGGCTAATTCACCCGGTTTAAAGTTTTTTCCCAGAACAAAAGCTCGTTCACGCGGCGCATTGGTTGGCGTCAATACTTCTGTTAATCCTGGTACTCGCATCAACCGATCGAAATGAACAGCGTAACCAATAACAGTTAGCAAGTCGCCAGCCTGCAATTGATATTCAAGGTGGTCAGTCATTTTGCCATCATGAAAAGCAGCTAACCCAATAATCCGGTAATTAGACCGTCGATTAAATTTCTCAAGCGTTTTGCCGACAAGCGGTGAATCATTTGCAATGCGATATGTTCGTCGCCACGTTGGGTTCGGGTTTTTAGCATGAAAGTGATAATGTTCAGCCATTTTAGGACCCTGTTCAGCAATTGAAATCCCCAAAATTTTAGGTGCTAGGTCACGTAAAAAGATAATTACCCCTAATGTCCCAAAAACATATGTTAAAGCATAGGCAACTGGGAGTTGAGCCTCATAAGTTGCCCTAACACTTTGACTGACTGGCAATGACCCAATCGTTTGCAACGAACTGGCAACGGTAGCTGACTGGGTGAGGGCTCCTGAAATAACCCCGGCAGCGATCCCTGGTCCAATCTTAAAGGCGGAAAAAAGACTCCACCCAACTAAGAATGCAACAACCATCCAGAAAATACTAGCGATTAAAATTCGAATCCCAAATAGTTTCAAACTAACTAATAACTGAGGCCCGATCCGATAACCAACAGAGAACATGAAGGCGCCAAAGAAAATCGTTCCTAACATTTCATCCCGGGGAAAACTCCCAATTTGCCCCACGATTAAGGTCACAATTAACGTTCCCACCGTTGCTCCAATATTAAATTTACCCGCAATTTTATAGTTGCCGATCAAAAAGCCAATTGCAAGACAAATAAACAGCGTAAAAACCTGATTGCTCACCATAAAGTGAACGATAGAATGTATCATTTAATTTTTATTATTTTGTCGTAATTTCAATGCTCGTTCAAGGGAGCGATCAACAATAATTGATTGTGAATCGGCAACAGGGTACTTAGTTTCAGGATCCATCTCTTCTGCAAAAGATAATTCAGTACAACCCAAAACTACTACATCTGCTCCTTGTTCTTCAATCATTTTCCGTACTAGCTCATGATACTTCTTGCCATCGGAATGACCAGCCTCTTTGATATCATGGTAAATCAGGCCTTCTGTCATATCGGCAATCTCAGGAGTTGGCTTGATAAGTTCGTACCCAGCCTTCTCAATATAAGGATCATATAGGTTAGCTGCCAAAGTTCCCTTAGTGGCTAATAGGCCAACCCGCTTTGCATCCGGCTTAATCTTCTTGATCTCGTTAACCGTTTCTTGCAGCATATTGAGAATTGGAATCTCCGTTGCTGCCTGTAACTTATCAAAAGAGTAATGGGCTGTATTACAAATTAAAACAAAGAATGCAGGATTCAAAAGACTTTGCTGTTTAATATCTTCAATCAGGGCCTCATTAGGATCTGGTTGACTATGATCGAGAATCCATGTAGTACGATCAGGAACGGTTGCATGGTTAACAACTAAATAGTTTAAGTAATCTTGATCACGATGAATTGGCGTTCTTTTATCTAACAGACGTACATAACTCTCTGTTGCCAGCGTCCCCATTCCACCTAAAATTGTAAAAAATTGTTGCATTTACTTTTCAAAGACAAATTCAAACCGTGATCCAACATATTGAGTGTGGACATATTCAAAAGGACGACCATCTTGCAAGTAAGATAGTTGGGTCATTCGCAAGAGAGCATCTCCACGTTTAATCTGCAAGTAATTAGCAATCTTTTCCGTCGCCTTCGTTGCTGAAATATGCTGGGTTGCATGACCAGGATAGAGGTTCGCCTTTTTTTCTAGCGTCCGATAAAAAGACGTGGTAATTTCTTCTTTGCTAAATTTTTGAACGAGGTTAGCAGGAACAGTTGCGATTTCATAACAAATTGGCACATCATTTCCATAACGAACCCGTTCCATTCGTAAAACCTGTTCATCTGGGGCTAACTTTAGCTTTTCAACCTCTGTTTGCGAAGGGATCGTCAAGTGGTAAGAAATTGTCTTACTAGCAGCTTTCTTCCCTGTCGCGTGCATTAATTCAGTAAAGCTCGTTATTCCTGACATCTTTTCTTGGACTTTGCGATTAGCAACAAAAGTTCCAGAGCCAACTCTTCGTTCAAGAATTCCTTCATCAACTAATGCTTGAATTGCTTGCCGCAAAGTCATTCGACTGACGCCAAAATCATTAGCGAGTTCGCGTTCAGCGGGAATTTTATCGCCAACTTTCCACTCACCATCTTCAATGTTTTGTCTTAACTGATTATGAATTTGAATATAAACAGGTGAACTCATCTACTTATTCAATGATTTAACATATTCATGAACTTGGTGAATTAATTTAAGTTTGTTATCATAGCATTTCTGTGATAAATCGACTGGGTATACTTCTGGGTTTAAATCGCGTTTATATTCATCCCATAAAGCATTTAAGCTATCGAAACGGTGTTGACGACTCTCCTCTAAGGTCGGTTCATCATAAACATACTTACCATCTTGCCAGATTGGCTTTAGCATTGGCCGGGCAGTAAAATCTTCCACGTCTTTTTGCTGGAGTGGGAAGTTAGGATTGAACATATTGAGTGACTTTTCATTACGAGGATCCTCATCAACTAATGTAATATAATCCCCTTCACTCTTGCCGTCTCCACGATCGTTAATCCGCCATACTTGTTTTTTGCCGGGAGTTGACATTTTACCAACATTATTAGAGATCTTAATCGTATCAACAAGTTGGCCATCTTCATCTTCAATAGCGACTAATTTGTATACGGCCCCTAAAGTTGGTTGGTCATAGGCAGTAATTAGCTTAGTCCCGATTCCCCATGTATCAATCTTCGCCCCTTGCATTTGCAAGTTTTGAATTGTCTTTTCATCTAAGCCATTAGATGCGATGATTTTTGCGTCTGGGAAACCAGCATCATCCAACATTTTGCGTACTTTTTTAGATAGGTAGGCCATATCACCACTGTCAATGCGGACACCGATAAAGTTAATTTTATCGCCAAATTCCTTAGCAACCTTAATTGCGTTAGGAACCCCACTCTTTAAGGTATCAAAAGTATCCACAAGAAAGACACAATTATGATGAGTTTCTGCATATGCTTTAAATGCGTCATAATCATTCATGTATACCTGCACAAGAGCATGGGCATGGGTTCCTGAAATCGGGATACCAAATAATTTACCTGCACGGACATTACTTGTTGCATCGAAGCCACCAATATATGCTGCTCGCGTTCCCCACAAAGCTGCATCCAATTCCTGTGCCCGACGTGAGCCAAATTCCATTACAGTTTGGTTACCAACAATTGACTTAATCCGTGAAGCCTTTGTCGCAATCATAATCTGATAATTAAGAATATTTAAGATTGCCGTTTCAATCAATTGGCCCTCAATAATCGGCGCATCAACTTGAATAATAGGCTCATGGTTAAATACCAGATCTCCTTCTTCAAAGCTGTTGATTGAACCCGTAAATTTAAAGTTACGTAAATATTCTAGAAAGTCATCATCAAATTGATTCGTAGACTTTAAGTATTCAATGTCGCTATCAGTAAAATGTAATTGTTTTACATAGCGAATAATGTGATCTAACCCGGCAAAAACAGCGTACCCATTATTAAATGGCATTTTACGGAAGAAGGCCTCAAAGACAGCACGGCGGTTACCCATTCCTTTTTTCCAGTAGGTCTGCATCATACTCAATTCATACGCATCAGTATGCGGGGTAAGGCTATCATCCGGATAATCAAATTTCATTTACTTCCACCAAGTATCATATGGAGCAATCGGCAAGTGACGCTTATGTTGGGTTCGACGATACCAGCCTTCAATTTTTTCAGCAGCTGCTGGCGAAACTTCACGACCTTCTAAGTAGTCGTCGATTTCATCATAGCGAACACCAAGCGCTTCTTCATCGGGACGCATTGGTTTGTCTTCTTCCAAGTCTGCGGTTGGTGTTTTATCATAAAGTTTTGCTGGTGCTCCTAAGTATTGTAATAAGGCTTTTCCTTGTCGCTTATCCAATCCAGAAAGTGGCGTAATATCTGCACCACCATCCCCAAACTTAGTATAAAAACCAGTTACTGCTTCAGCGGCGTGGTCTGTTCCCACTACGGCTCCTTTGTTTTCTCCGCCAATAGCATATTGAACAATCATTCGTTCCCGGGCTTTAATGTTTCCCTTATTAAAATCGCTAATTGGCGTACCGGCTTCGTTTAAGGATACTACCATCGCATCAGTAGCCGCCTTAATATTAACCCGCATTATTTTATCAGGTTTAATGAAGTCATTAATTGCAAACATTGCATCTGACTCATCAGCTTGCTCACCATATGGCAACCGGACTGCGATAAATTGGTATTCATTGTCGCCAGTCTCTTCCCGCAGTTTTTCGACTGCCAATTGTGAAAGCCGCCCCGCCAAACTTGAATCTTGACCGCCAGAAATTCCTAATACCAGGGCCTTCATCTTAGTGGTTTGGAGAAAATCACAGATGAACTGGATACGTTTAGTTACTTCTGCTTGGGGATCAATTTGCGAGTTAACGCCTAATGCATTAATTATTTCTTCTTGATACTTTCGCACTTAGTCATTTGTGACTGTCTCCGGTTCAAGCATCGTTAATTGAATCCGCTGACGCTTCAAGTCGACATCATCAATCCACACGTCCACAATATCACCAACGGCTACCATTGCCCGCGGATCACGAATGAACTGCTTACTCATCTTTGAAACATGAACTAACCCATCATGTTTGACACCGATATCAACAAAGACTCCAAAGTCGACAACATTCCGGACAGTTCCTTGAAGTTTCATCCCCGGCTTAAGGTCTTCAATCGTCATTACATCATGGCGTAATAATGGAGCAGGCATTGAATCACGCAGGTCACGGCCTGGCTTTTGCAAGGAAGAAATAATATCAGTAACGGTTTCAGTCCCGACTTGATCATCCGTAAACTGCTTAACATCAATTTTCTTTAACTTATCATCAGCACTTGGCGTTCCCAACTCATCGACATTAATTCCTGCCGCTTGAATAATCTTTTCCGCCACCTGATAACTTTCTGGGTGAACATCGGTGTTATCTAATGGATTTTCGCCACCAATAATCCGTAAGAAACCAACAGATTGTTGATAAGCTTTAGGTCCTAACCGTGGCACTTTCTTTAACTGTGTCCGGTTTGTGTAGCGGCCATTTTCATCTCGATAGGTAACAATGTTTTTAGCAATTGTTTTATTAAGCCCGGAAATCCGCGTCAACAATTGGTAACTAGCTGTATTGAGGTTAACTCCAACCCGGTTTACCGCCCGTTCAACAATCGTTTCCAGTTCCCCACTCAATTCTTTCTTCGGCAAATCATGCTGGTATTGTCCAACCCCAACCGCTTGAGGATCAATCTTGACTAATTCGGCAAGTGGATCTTGCAAACGACGACCGATACTAATTGCACTTCGCTGTTCAACATGCAAGTCAGGAAATTCATCACGCGCTTCCTTACTTGCAGAGTAAACAGAGGCACCAGCTTCATTTACGATGACATAATAGATTGGCCGTTTGATCTTTTTAAGAGCTTCCGCAACAAATTGTTCTGATTCCCGGCTAGCTGTCCCGTTACCGATCGCAATCATTTCAACATGATACTTCTCTAGCAAATCAATAAATTCGCCTTCCGCTGCGGCTCGTTGCTTTTCTGGCGCTGGCTTATGCGGATAAATAACCGCTTTGGTTAAGAACTTCCCATTTTCATCAAGAACCGCCAATTTACAGCCTGTTCGGTAGGCAGGATCGAAGCCCAATACAACTTTTCCCTTGATTGGTGCTTGCATCAATAAATGATAGAGATTTTCACCAAAGACCTTAATCGCTTGTTCATCAGCGCCCTCTGTTAATTGTCGCCGCAGTTCCCGTTCAATTGCTGGACCCAAGAAACGCTTGTAAGCATCCTTGTAAGCTTCCTCAATAAAGGCAGTCGCATCATTTTTCTTGCTAGTTTTAATCAAACGGAAACGAAGGTAATTCATCACTGGTTCTTCATCTAAAGTGATTTTGACGTTAATAATCCCTTCTTTTTCTCCGCGGTTAAAAGCCAAGATTTGATAAGAATTCAATTTCTGAACTGGACTAGTGAACTCATAGTACTGCTTGTAAGTCCCCAGTTCATCCCTTTCTTCACCATCACGTTTTACGCTTGTCTCTAATTGACCATGTTGAGCAGTATAATTTCGCAACCAGCTTCGTACCGTGGCCATTTCACTAATTGCTTCAGCCAAAATTTCATGGGCGCCTGTTAATGCACTTTCAGCATCAGGAACATCATCGTTAATAAACTCTTGCGCCTTCGCACTTAAATCATCATCAGGATAAGATAGCAGCCAATTTGCTAACGGTGCTAAGCCATGTTCACGAGCTTGTTGGGCCTTTGTCTGCCGCTTTTGCTTATATGGCAAGTAAAGGTCTTCTACTTCTTGCAATTCAGTTGCACTGTTAATTTGCTTTTCGAGCGCCGGTGTTAGCTTACCTAGCTCTTTAATTTTATTGATAACTGTTGCTTGACGTTCCCGTAATGTCGTTACCCGGTGATATTCATCCCGGATCGCTTGCAATTGAACTTCATCAAGCGTGCCCGTCATTTCCTTACGGTAACGGGCAATAAAAGGAATCGTATTTCCCTCATCCATTAATCCGAGGGCCGCTTTAATTTGTTGAGGGCGAATATCTGGCAATTGTTTGCTAACAAGCTGAAGTGTTTCCTCTTCCATTCAATTTTTTAAAATAAATTTGTGACCACATCGTCGACAAATATATCTTTGGGTGTTAAAACGCCGTTGTCGTGCGAATTCAACACCACAACCGGTACATATATAATGCCATTTTTTCTTAGAATTTGTCTTTCTTTTACTAGTCGGTGGCGCATATCTTGATCCTCCCACCTGTGCTAGTAAAGTCTTAAATTCTCTACTGCGATGGTGATAATCCATTCCTAACAGATGTAAATGATAATGGCACAATTCATGAAGGACCACTTGGCGCAGATTATGAAGATCAAACTCAGTATACATTAACAGGTTGATATCAATATGATGGTCACTTAAATGATAGCGTCCACCAGTTGTTTTTAACCGCTTATTAAAAAATACCTTGTGCGTAAATTCGCGCCCAAAGTATTCTTTCGACCACTGTTCGGTCAATTGTTGTAATTCAGCATTAGTCATTAGTGCGGCCGAGAGGACTTGAACCTCCACGGTCATAATCGACCATAAGAT
This sequence comes from Limosilactobacillus reuteri, assembly GCF_013694365.1. Classification (NCBI taxonomy): domain Bacteria; kingdom Bacillati; phylum Bacillota; class Bacilli; order Lactobacillales; family Lactobacillaceae; genus Limosilactobacillus; species Limosilactobacillus reuteri. The sequence continues at coordinate 1,255,942 of NZ_CP059275.1, read as the reverse complement.
CCTTAATCTTACGCGTCTGCCAGTTCCGCCACGGCCGCTTATTTGTGTAAGCCATAGTAGTATCTTACCTCCTGCATTGCTGGCTTTGGTGTCCGATCAGCAAACATCAAGCCATCTCCCGAGAATTCGTAATCTGAGTGACGATCATCGAAATCACCACCATAGCGCATCACTTCTTGCCCACTTACCGGATCCTTAATAAGGAGGGCTTGATCAATAAAGTCCCAAATGAAGCCACCAAAGTATTGTGGGTATTTATCAAGTAAAGAAATGTACGAACCCATTCCACCATCAGAGTTCCCCATATCATGCATGTACTCACATTCCATAAATGGCTTGTCTGGATTGTTCTTCAAGTACTCCTCAACTTCTTTAGGTGGTAAGTACATCCAGCTTTCAACGTCTGAGATCCGATCACGGTATTCAGGAGTATGACAAACTCCTTCATAGTGAACAAGCCGACTGTCATCATGCTTCTTATAGAATTCATTCATTTTGACAATATTATCGCCAGCATATGATTCATTACCTAAAGACCAGAATAAAATCGACGGGTGGTTCTTAAATGTTTCATAGTTAGTCCGTGCCCGATCTACTACTACGTCACGCCATTGAGGAACTGAACCAGGGACGTTATATGATGGTTCAATTGCTCCCATCTTCTGCCAGGTAGCGTGGGATTCCAGATTATTTTCGGCCATCATGTAAATTCCGTTATCATCACAAAGGTAATACCACGGAATTTGGTCTGGATAGTGACACGTCCGAACGGCATTAATATTATTTTCCTTAAAGGTTTGAATATCACTCGTCATATCATCCATCGTGATCGCACGGCCACGTTTAGCATTCCATTCGTGACGGTTAACACCATTGATAATTAGCCGTTGACCATTCAATAAGACAACATGATCTTTATTAATTTCAATTCGACGAAAACCAAAGCGGTATGGAACGAGTTCGACCAAATTACCTTCGTCATCACAAATTTCAATCAACAATTGATAGAGGTAAGGATCGTGGTTATCCCATAAGTGAACATTTTCTAAAAATTGATCCCGAACTTCTACCGTGGAGTCAACAGGGTGTGTTTCATTGACGAGCGTATTACCATCATTGTCGATAACCCGCACATTAACGTTCCCGGTCTTTTCACCGTGAAGTTGAAGGTCAACATTAAAAATACCGTCCTGATAATTATCAGTAACAATTGGCCGAATATTAAGGTCTTCAACATGAACAAGTGGTTGGGCTAATAGGTTTACACTCCGGAAAATTCCAGAAAAACGGAACATATCTTGATCCTCAATCCACGAGGCGGTACTATGCTTGAAAACTTCCACAGCCAAAACATTACCTTCATCTTGAATGTAAGGAGTCAGGTCAAATTCAGAGGGGGTAAAACTGTCTTCAGCGTAACCAATAAAGTGACCATTAAGCCAAACATACATGGCACGCTCGACACCGTCAAACCGGATGCGAACCTGCTTTCCCCGTAAGGAAGGATCAAGGTCAAAATGTTTTAAGTATTCGCCAACAGTATTATCATCCCCATCACTAAACGATCCTTCTTGCGCATCATCAGGACTAAGGGCATATGCAGGACGACGGTAAATCTTACCTTCCCACGGAATCAAAGTGTTAATGTAATTATTTTGGGCGTAATTATTTAGTTCAATCTCACTAGGAACTTCGATTGTTCCAAAGCTGCTGCTATCGTAATCTGTCTTATAAAAATCTTCTTCGCGTTCACGCGGGTTTTCAGCAAAGTTAAATTGCCATTGCCCATCCAAGTTTTGCGCAAAACGACTATTATTATGCCGCCATTCATCATAGTTACCGTAATAATAATGGTCACTATGAGCTGGTAATTGATTAACGCGGAATGTTTCCGGTTCATCAAGCCATTTGATATCTGCATCCATTTATTTTGTATTCAATACAAACGAAAACTCAACATCACGGTCGGCAGGAATATGATACTGTTCTTCAACATCTGCTCCCCAGCTATCAATTCCCCCAACACCTCGAACGGCCCCCGCAATAACGAGAACAGTTCGTCGTGCGAGTGGGAGCTCTTCGATGTGTGTTGCATTTTCTAATTCCTCCGCTGTATATGGTAAACAACTGAAGGCAAATGGTTGCTCGTCTTGTTTAATAGTTAAGCTAAATGGTTCCCGAGAATGATCAGCATTATTTTGGGTTGAATCGCGGGTAATTGTTAATGCATGAGTATCCATGTGCATTCCATTTTCCTGAGGGACTAGATACTTAGTAACTGGTAAGCCGTCAACATGGAAGGTACCCTCAGTCGCTCCTGCCATCCGGTCCGGGTAAGTTTCACCGGATAATCCTTGATAGTCAAAGCCGGTAGCAACGGTTGGCATGATAAAACGCATTCCTACTACTGGCAGACCAGGTAAGTCTTTATGACCGTAGTAGTGCATTGTCACTTTAATCTCACCTTGTCCGTTAACCTCATAAGTTACAGTGACTTGCGTAGCCGGAACTGTTAGCGTCTCAAAAGTATACTTAATCTTGACATTCTCAGCAGATACCGGATCACTAAATTCATTGGTTATCGGCGCAATAGGTAATTCGGCAAAGTGTTGATTATCAACTGTCAGGTCAATCCCAACACACTTATGAAAAGTGTCCGCTGCTAACCACTGAGCAGACCGAATATTAAAGCCGCTTCCTCGGTCATTATCAGTGGTTGCCCGCCAAAACGTCGGCATTGGTTCACGATATAGCCATTCTTTACCGTTTAGCTTAAGCGATTCTAGTCCACCACGCTCATAGCTAAAAATATAATGAAAGCCGTCACCACTAAGTCCTAATGTCGCATCACCATATATCACGCGTAATTTATTTGTGTAAGCCATTTAATTAATTTGTCCAGCTGCAATCCCTTGGAAGTATTTCTTAATATGAGTACAGAAATAATAAAGGCCATAAATTGCAAGTATGCTAAGACCAACTAATGAGATCACTAATAAGGCGGTGAACCATTTAGCTTGCTTAAAGTAGAGGGTAACGGTATTTTTCCCTTTACGTTGCTGAACGTAAGGGGCACCAACCGAGGATCGCTGATAGTGGCGCAGTAGATGACCATTAGCCGTTAATTGTGATTCATGATACGTAATAATTGGCAACCGAACTTTTCCCGCTTTTCCTGCTTCCCATGATAATTGCAATCCTCCATGCGACAAGACAGTATGAGGATATTTATGGGCTTCATTAATAATTTGCCCTTCGTAAGCGTAAGAACGAACATATTTTTGATTCATGTACTTCTTAGGAATCGGCAAATAGTCAGGACTTCTCTTCTCAACCATCGTTAACAATTGACCAGGGTAAAGGTCGTGGACGGAATGTCGCAGTGCGGCCTTATTTTCACTTACGCGGGTAATCGCGCTAAAACTATTAAGAACAATTTCTGAGTCATAGCGTGCTGCGCGTTTATAAACATCAATTGTTGTAGGAGTAAAGACCAGAAAAACCATTAGCAAGAGGATACCGGTGATTAATTGATTTCGTAAGTCAATCTCTTGCGCTTTTTTATCAAGGGTTGTAGCGCTGATCCCAACTCCTGCGAGTAAGAGGGGAAAGGCAATGATTGTCAATCGGTTAGGAAACTGCAAAGTGTGTCCAAGTGCAGGGACCACATCTTGGAAAAAGGACCAAGGAGTAAGGGAAGAACTAAGCAGGAGGACCAAAGAACCAAGTAACGTCAGGACTGTATTAGTAAGAGATTTTTTGAAGGTGAATAATACGTAAATGAGTTGAAGGATAAAGAGAAGCCACATTGCGTAGATTAGATAATCGCGTGTACTGCTAAACATTGAAGGCAGTAGCACATTATCGGCGAGGCTAAAATCGGCAGGATGGGCAATATTATTATGGAGGTTAAGCATTAATAAGGCTCCCCAAACATTAGCCGTTAAAATAATAGTTCCGCCGACTGCCTTCAGCGTTTCGATCCACATTTTCTTACGGTTAGTCGTTATAATTAACCCAATAATAAAGAACGGTGTTAGTGTAATCACAAAAAATAAAGAACTTAGCATATGGATCTGAATGATAATCGTCATCAGGGTCATCAATTGTAGCCAGTTGACTGGTCGTTGGTGATCCTGAATCATGCGTACGCCGCAAATTACCATATAAGGAGCCAGAGCAGCTCCCCAGGCATTCATGTTCTGTGCTAATTCCCATCGTGGAAGCCACCCAATGTTCATATAGATTAGGGCACAGATAATTGCAAATGTCCGTTTACTATGAACGCGGATGCTAAGTTGATACATACCGATTCCACCTAATAGATAGACGATAAAGGTAGTGACGATCTGATATTGATACCAAGTTCCTACTACGCCGAGAATAGCCCCATTTAAATATGCAAAGAGGGGGCCATAAACGGCATTGATGATGCGGCCGCTTTGTTGAAAACTATAATTACTTTGAAAATAGCTAAAATTAAGCTGTTGAATTTGCTTAGCGGCATCGTAAAAACGGTTAAAGTGAAAAATGGAGTCCGTCCCTAAAATAACTCCATGTGATACAAACTGGGGGAACATGATTAAATAGGCCATTGCAGCGATGGCACAGTATGGAAGCCCCCAATTAATTAGATTAGCAATTTTAGATTTCATTTATTTGCTAATTCGTGTATTGTCATCAATTTCACCATCCATTGTTATAAAAGTCTTTTTAATGACATTAAGATGATCATCAAAGCGATATAAAATTGGCTTGCCATTTGGAACTTCCACTTTATCAATAGCATCATCTGAAATACCATCTAAATATTTAATTAGGGCCCGCAAAGAACTACCATGGGCCACAATTAACTGATTGTGTCCGTCAATTAAACGAGGCGCAATATGGTCTTGCCAATATGGTAGGAGTCGTTGGAGCGTCATTTCTAAACTCTCACTAAGCGGAATCTTAACTCCTAAGCGATCATAGCGGCGATCATGCTGACGTTCTTTTAATTGTGGTGGTAAATCTTTAAAACCACGCCGCCATTTATGAAGCTGTTCTGCACCAATCTCTTTCTTCACTTCATCTTTGTTCCGGCCACTCAATGCTCCATAATGACGTTCGTTTAGTCGCCACGTTTTATGGACAGGAATATATAACTGATTAATTTCTTCTAGGATAATATTAGTCGTCATGATTGCCCGTTCCATGTAAGACGTATACGCATCACTAAATTGGATACCCAGTCTTAGCAATTCCTTGCCGACTAATTCACCCTGTTCAATTCCTTTAGGAGTCAACAGAACATCAGTCCAGCCAGTAAAAATATTATCACGGTTAGCTTGACTTTGCCCATGACGTACAATTACTAATTCTGCCATTTATTTAAATTGATCGTCAAGAAACTTCTGCACAATGTTATAAATTGTTGGACTCCAGAAATCTCGTTCATGGTTCGCACCCTTAACCCGGTACGCTTCAACAGAATTTCCATTATCCTTCAACCGCATATACATTTTTTCCATTTGTTCATATGGAACAACTTTATCAGCATCTCCGTGGAACAATAAAAATGGTGGATAGTTTTGCCCATCTTTGACTTGATATAGGGGACTCATTTGCTTTTCAATTTCTGGCCACTTTGATACATCAGGCCCCAATAAGCAATATTGCAGTAACTTATTTCCTGGAACATTAGCATCATACTCAAACGTCTTCTCCACGTCCATTGGTGCAAAACAACTAACCACCGCATCTACTGCATCCGATTCGTCTTGATAAAGGTCAACTTTATAGCGCGGATCATCACCCGTTAAGCCGACTAGCATTGCCGCATTGGCTCCAGAGGAAGTACCCCAAATTGCAACCTGTTGCGGATCAATTGCATATTTTTGCGCATTGGCCCGTAAGAAACGAATGGCTGTCTTAACATCTTGCAAAAACGCAGGAAATGGGTGACCATCAATTGAACTACGGTGTTGAACAGTCGCTACAATATAACCGGCCCGAACAAATTGAACCAGTTGTGGAATTTCTTCTCCCATTTTTGGTGTTCGCCACGAGCTTCCTTGAACAAAAACAATCAATGGCCGTGGTTCAGTTTGATATTGTTTCGGAAAACGTTGCGTCCACGGTGCTAAGATCGACATATGTAATGCCTCCCCATCCATTGCACCATAAACAATATTTTCAATCAAGCGTACTTGACCGCTTAATGTTGGGTTATTTGCTAATTCGTGTATTGTCATTTAATCTAATTTTTTAAGTGCTTGTTGCAAGTCAGCAATAATATCTTCAGGGTCCTCAATTCCCACTGAAAGACGAATCAACTCATCCTTAATTCCGTTTTCTAATCTTATTTCCCGGGGAATAGATCCATGGGTCATGACAGCTGGAACTTCAATCAAACTTTCAATTCCTCCCAAACTTTCGGCAAGATCAATTAATTGTAGACTTTCAACAAACTTCTTCGCATCTAAACCATCCTTAAGTTCAAAGGAGATCATTGCTCCAAAGTTCCGCATTTGCTTAGCCGCAATCTCATGACCAGGAAAATCTTTTAAGCCTGGATAATAAATTTTTCCAATATGGTCATCGCTTTGGAGGAAATTAATAACTTCATTCGCATTTTCTTGGTGAGCTCGCATCCGCGCACCGAGAGTTTTCATTCCCCGTTGTAATAGCCAACTATCATCAGGGCCAAGTGTACTACCGATTGAGTTTTGCAGGAATGCTAATTGTTCAGCAATCTCATCATCGTTAGTAACTGCTAATCCGGCAACAACATCACTATGACCGCCTAAATATTTGGTTGCGGAGTGAACAACAATATCTGCCCCAAGAGTTAACGGTTGTTGGTTATAAGGGGTAGCAAAGGTATTATCAACAATTGTCTTTATTCCATGCTTTTTTGCGATATCAGCAATTGCTTTAATATCAGCGATTTGCAAGAGCGGATTAGTTGGCGTTTCAAAATAAACTGCAACGGTATTATCTTGAATTGCATTTTCGACTGCTTCAAGGTCTTGCATGTCAACAACAGTAAATTCAAGGCCAAAGCGTTTTAATACCTTGTTGATTAACCGGAATGTTCCCCCGTATACATCACTACCAACTACAAAATGATCGCCTTGAGAGAATAAAGAAAAAGTAGCATGAATAGCAGCAGATCCAGAAGCAAATGCAAAGCCGGCTGTCCCATGTTCAAGCTCTGCGATTAATTTTTCAAGAGATGCACGTGTTGGATTTCCTGTTCGAGAATATTCCCATTTAGGTTCACCGCCAAGAACATGTTGATGGAATGTTGATGAACGGTAAATCGGTGTTGAGACCGCACCAGTGGTTGGATCTTCACTATTACCGCCATGAATTAATTGTGTATTGAATTTCATTCACCTATTATTTGCATTTACTTGACGGTCTACTACCCGCTCAAGATACCCTTGGAAATAGGATAAAACTGTCGTAAAGACCGCATAAACCATAGCTACTAAAGTATACATAAGTAATGGTTGATAGTTTTCGGCCGCAATCTGTTGACTAACAGCAAACATTTCCATAATTGTAATTGAAGCAGCCAATGAGGTGTCCTTGACCAAACTTATAAAACTGTTTGATAAGGGCGGTAAAGCTACTCTTAAGGCTTGTGGTAAAATAATTCGCCATAAGATTTGCAACCGCGTCATTCCGATTGCTGCGCCCGCTTCCCATTGCCCAGTTGGAACTGAACTGATCGCTGCCCGAATTGTTTCGGAAGCATAAGCACCGGTATTAAGTGAAAATGTAATAATGCCGGCTGTAAATGGTTCTAATTTTATTCCATGCGGCAGGACTCCCTTAATTCTCAGATATGGCAGTCCAAAGAATACAATAAATAATTGAACCAACAGCGGTGTTGACCGAAAAAGCCAGACATAAAGACTAGCAATCCATTTAAGAATCATGAATGCACCACGTTGACGAGAAAGACGAATTAAAGCTGTTACTAGTGCAATAATCAGTCCAAAGAAAAATGAAATAATCGCTAACGGAATCGTATATTTAAATCCCGCTGCTAAGAGTTGTGGTAAAGATGTCTTGATAATTTCCCACATTTATTTTAAATTTTCCATTGTCATCGAGGCGATAAAGTTTTTAATTCGTTTGTTTGGATTATCTGGAGCAAAAAACTCGTCTGGAGTACCATCATATAAAATTTCGCCGTTCTCGACAAAAATAATCTTATCCGCAACATGTTTCGCAAAGACCATGTTATGAGTAACAATTACCATTGATTGTTTTTCTTCAGCTAATTGCAACAGGACCTTCAATACACTAAGCTCTAATTCCGGATCAAGGGCAGAAGTCGGTTCATCCAGTAAGATATACTTTGGTGACATTGCCAGTGCCCGAGCAATCGCCACCCGCTGTGCCTGTCCGCCAGATAATTCATTCGGATAGGCATCTCCGTAATCTGCTAAGCCCACTTTAGCAAGTAAATTATGCGCGTTTGCAATTGCTTCCTTTTTCGCCTGTTTCAAAACCTGTGTTGGTCCTTCAATAATGTTACCAAGGACAGTTTTATTAGGGAAAAGATTGTAGTCTTGGAAAACCATCCCTGTTTCTTGACGAATTGCCAACTTATCTTTATTGCTTACTTTTTGACTAAAATCCAAATGATGATCATCAAAATCGTATTGGCCGCTCTCTGGTATTACTAATAAGTTAAGTGAGCGGAGAATTGTTGATTTACCAGATCCAGATGGACCAACCATTACTGTTGTTTTACCTGCAGGAAACTCTAACGTGGTATTTTTCAAGACATTTTTATTACCAAAACTTTTATTAATATTTGTTAATTTCATTTATTCAGTAATATCTGCACCGAAGTACTTTTCAGATAGCTTCTTGACTGTTCCATCTTGTTGAAGTTCCTTAAGTGCCTTGTTGTAGGAAGATCGAATAGCAGTATCTTTCTTGTTAAAAAGTGCTGAAATCTTAGCTGGATCTTGTTCACTAGAAACATCAATCATCTTGAGACCCTTAGTACTGTTCTTCTTGCTGTAAGCGTACCAAGCTTCACGGGAGTTAACCGTCCCGGCAGCCCGACCTTGCTTGATCATATCTAAGGAACTAGCAAAATCGCCATTTGGTGTAAGGCTGCCTTTATATTTTTTAACCACATTCGCATTATTAGTTCCTGTCCCAGCAATAATCTTCTTGCCTTTAATATCCTTCAAGCTCTTGATATTACTATCAGTAGGAACAATTAATGCAAACCGTGACTTGATATATGGAGTAGAGAAATTATATTGCTTGGCTCGTTCTGGTGTCTGTGTAATGTTGTTCATTACTACATCAAACTTACCTGAACCAAGACCGGCAATTAGTGAATCCCATTTAGTTGGTACAAAGTTAGCTTTTAAGCCCATCTTTTTAGCAACTGCTTTACCAAGGTCTACTTCAAAGCCAGTTAATTTGTTATTTTTACGGTAAGAGTACGGGGAGTAAGTTCCCTCAAGGCCAATTGTCAATTCTCCCTTATGAACTAATTCTGAATTAACAGCTGATGAAGCAGCAGAAACACTTGTGATTCCTGCAGAGGTACTGACTGTTAAGGCTGCAATTGTTAATAGTGCTTTCTTCCAAAATTTCATCTGTGACATAAGTTAGGTTACTTCCATAAAATACGAACAACGCAGTACAACAATGGCCTTCAGCGTCCGGCAAAGTCGAACGCTGAAGGCCTATTGTTGCTTGCGGGGGCTCCCAGAGGCTAGCTTCGCGTCGAAAAACGAAGTCACAAGTGACTTCTGTCTTGCTCCCTTTTTATGCTAAAGTTCCCATTGGATCCCAAGGCTTAAGAACAACAGGGCTCTTAGCGTAATCACGTTTAAGATCTTCGCTAAGGTACTTCTTATTAATAACGACTTGGTAGCAGTATTTGTCCATCCAATCATCACTCATAACAAAGTAACCTTTATGGCCGACCTTATTACCCCATGAGTTCTCAACTTTCCACTTGGTTGGCTTCCCATCAACAAGGTCAACACCAGTGATAACCATTGCGTGATCCATCATGCTTTCACCATAATCAAGTGCTTCAGCTTTGGTCATTTCAAGATCAACGTCAAATAGTTTGTCGTAGTCATAGGTGTTAAGGGCCATAATCCCAAGTTTAGTTTCTGAATATTTAATAACATCTGAACCAAACCAAACACTTTCGCCATTCTTTAATTGTTCAATCGCGAGTTGCTTGAATTCATCCATTGGTAGGTTTAAGTGCTTGATTTCGCGGCCACCAACGACATTACCAAGCATATCGATGGTGTAAGTTTGGTGGTACTTCTTATCAGCAGTTGGTGCTTGGATAATTGAAATATAATCATCAAGATTCCAGCCAACATACTTCTTGAAGAATTCTTGTGGGGTAAGGTTAGTATCGCAGTGGAATTCGTTGTCCTTCTTTGTCCGATATTCGAAGTCAAAGTGACTAACCGGTTCACCAAATGTGTAAGCAAGCATCCGGTAATTCTCGTTCAACATCTTACGGCGCGTTTCGTTAATTGCTTCTTCATTTGCATGATCTTCGTTAATCATTTTTCGCAAAATAACGGCATCGTGACGAAGCTTGTTGTTTAAGACTTCATCAATTCCCCGTGAGTTAGAAGAGTTAAATGATTCGGGCATTGCGGCTTTTGGCATAACCCCATACTTGCTGATAAGGGCGCAAAGCATATCCCATTGGCCACCATCGTTTTGTGGTTCGTTCATTAACCATGAAACTTTTCGGCTGTCGGTAGGCTTTTTAGCAGTCTTAATTACGTTTTGGTAGAAATAATTGGATTTCTCAAACTTATCCCAGAAGAACTGGTAGGCTTGGGAAAGTTCAAAATTATCAGGTAAGTTAAATTTTTGCTGCATATCATGACGCATTGTGTTCAGTGCTGCAAACATCCAACAACGACCGGATTGTTTTTGATCAGCAACGTCCCCCGTCTTGAGGTCAATAGAGAAATGAGGAGTATTATCAGCAATTGAATGCCAATTAAAGCTGGCATTCCGTACACCGTTTTTTGTAACAGTATTTTCTAAGACACTGCTGTTAGGGTGATGACGGTAGTTTTTATGAAAACTAGCGATATCTTCTTTATTAATTGAAAAGCTCATTTAACGGGCGTGCAATACCTTTGGACCTTCTGGAGTACCAACAATTACGTCGTTAACTCGATTTAAGAATAAACCAGTTTCAACAATTCCAACCATGTGGATCAATTCGTCAGCTAAGGCCTTAGGATCATCAATTTCGCCAAGATGAAGGTCAATAATATAGTTATTTTCATCAGTACGGAACTTTTCATCTCCATCCATCCGCCAAGTTGGCTTGTAGCCTTTCTTTTCAAGACGGTCAAAGACATGTTGAGAACCGAATGGAATTACTTCAACAGGAAGGGGGAAAGCGCCAAGTTTGTGGACGAGTTTGCTTTCATCGACAATCCACATTACTTTATTTGAGACATTGGCAACGATCTTTTCCCAAAGGAGGGCGCCACCGCCACCTTTGATTCCTTGGAAGTCATCACTGATTTCATCGGCCCCGTCAATAGTTAAATCGATGTGGTCAACGTCATCAATATCTTTAATTGTAATTCCGAGGTCGCGTGCTTGTTTAGCAGTTCGGTTTGAAGTTGTTACACCGATAATGTCTTTGATTTTACCTTCTTGGACTTGCTTACCAAGTTCATCAACCATATATTTAACAGTCGATCCAGTTCCGAGACCGACGATCATCCCGGATTTAATGTACTTAACTGATTCCTTACCTGTTTGTTCTTTTAATGCATTTTGATCCATCTAATTAAAGCGATCTGCAACTGGCAATAGTTGCTGATATTCTGGATGTAGTTTGAATTGCGCTACCGCATATGGACACATGAGCTTGACGATATATTGCTCTTTTGTTGCATAATCCACAAATTGACGCACTAGTTCAGCTGCAATTCCTTGCCCACGGTAAGTTGGTTGCACAAAAACGCGTTCAACGACAACGTGATCATTTGTATCAGGAACTTTTGGAAAACTGATCTCGCCAACTAAGGGTTCTTGATCGTCAAAAGCAATGATCCGCTGACCATCAACTCGATATTGCATTTATTCTTTTGTTGAACCGAAGCCGCCAGTCCGTTTAGCGGTTGGTTGCTCTTCACTATCAGCAGTTAAATAAGGCATAAAAATCCCCTGACCGATCCGTTCTCCCTTTTTTATATGATAATCTCGTAACCCGTAGTTAATAAGCTGGAAGAAAATTTCCCCTTCATTACTATCATTATCATAATAGTCTGCATCCACAATGCCGATTCCATTTGGTAAAATCAGGCGCCGTTTAAAAGGACCACTTGACCGATTAGCTAATAAGAGAAATTCATCAGGTTGCATATAGGCTTTGATGCCGGTGGGTACTAAGTATGGCTTTAAGCAGGAATCAGCAGCCTTAAACTCTTCATCAGTTAGCTTTTTTTGTTGATGAATTTGCCAAAGCGCCTTTAAGAAATTGCCTTTCCAAATTGATGGCAGAACGAAATCTTCCGATGCCTCAAAATCATATCCGGCCGCCCGTGTTGTTTGGCGTTGGGGTAAATGTATATCTTGGTCTTTCTTACTAGAAACAATCTTAAATCCACGTTTCATTTACCCCAGCGCTAAATATAACGCCTCTTTAAGCGTTGAGACACCGACTACTTGAATATTAGTTGACGGTTTCCAACCCTTTAAATTATTTTTGGGAATAAAGATTCGCTTAAAGCCAAGTTTTTCTGCTTCAGCAACCCGCTGTTCAATTCGGTTTACCCGGCGAATTTCCCCAGTCAAACCTACCTCACCGACAAACGCATCGGTGGGCTTGGTTCCTTTATCCCGATAACTGGAGGCAATACTTACTGCAATTGCCAAATCAATTGCTGGCTCATCTAACTTAACGCCCCCAGCTGCTTTTAAGTAAGCATCTTGATTTTGAAGCATTAGGTTAGCACGTTTCTCTAATACCGCCATTATCAATGATACTCGGTTTCGGCTCAAACCGGTAGCAGTTCGCTGTGCATTTCCATAAACGGTCGGTGTTACCAGCGCTTGAATTTCAACTAAAATTGGTCGTGTTCCTTCTAATGAAACAACCACCGCTGAACCGGTTGCATCATGTAATCGTTCCTCTAAAAAGATTTCTGATGGATTTTTTACTTCCGTCAGCCCATTTGTATGCATTTCAAAAATACCAAGCTCGTTAGTTGAACCAAATCGATTTTTCACTGATCGCAAAATACGATATGTATGGTGCAGGTCTCCTTCAAAATACAAGACTGTATCAACCATGTGCTCCAAGATCTTTGGACCAGCGATTGCACCGCCCTTTGTCACATGTCCAACGACAAAAATCGTAATGTTATTACTTTTAGCAATTTGCATTAACTGGGCGGTAACTTCACGAATTTGCGATACACTACCAATTGCTGAACTTACATCAGTCGCCTGCATCGTTTGTACCGAGTCAATCACGACATACTCTGGCTTGAGGTCACGAATAGTATCCCGAATACTATCCATATTCGTTTCTGGATATACATAAAAGTCATCCCCAGCAACTTTTAATCGTTCCGCCCGCATTTTAATTTGTGTCCCACTTTCTTCTCCAGACACATATAAAACCCGGTGATGCTCATCACTTAATTGTCCGGAAACTTGTAAAAGGAGGGTCGATTTTCCGATTCCCGGATCTCCTCCAATTAGAATTAGTGATCCGGGAACGATTCCTCCACCTAAAACGCGATTTAACTCATTCAATTTTGTTTTAACACGGGGAGTCTCTGTACTATTAATCTCATTAATTTTCTGTGGTTTGGCAACTAAGCCGGTTAAGGTGGTAGTTGCTTTTTTGGTTGGTGCAGAACTGGTCTCTACCTGTTCTTCCACTAAAGTATTCCACTCACCACAATTTGGACACCGGCCTAAGTAGCGTGGTGAGTTGTAACCACAATTTTGGCAAACATATTGTGTTCGAATTTTTGCCATTTATTTTTTCTTATCTTTATTATTTCGGTTTTCTTTATGTTCCGTATCCGTATACTCGTCAATTCCTCGTTGTGAATGAAGCGGACGAGCAAAGATCATTCGACCAGCGTCTGTTTGAAGAGCACTAGTTACTTCAACTTCAATTTGTTTATCCATAAAGTAACGACCATCTTCAACAACCACCATCGTTCCATCGTCAAGATAAGCAACACCCTGTTGTCGTTCAGTTCCTTTTTTCACAACAACAACCGTCATCGTTTCGCCCGGAATAACTCGTGGTCGTAATGATTTTGCTAAGTTATTAATATTCAATACTTGAACATTTTGGAATTGAATTACTTTATTAAGGTTATAATCATTTGTCACAATTACCCCATTGACTTCTTTAGCGAGGGCAATTAATTTACTATCAACCTCTGGAATATCTTCAAAGTCTCCATCATACATTTCGATTGGAACAATTTTTTCTTTCCGTAACTTGTTTAAAATATCAAGGCCACGGCGCCCACGAACACGCTTAATACTTTCGCCAGAATCAGCGATATATTGCAATTCATATAAAACAAAGTTAGGAACCAGTAATGTTCCCTCTAGAAAACCCGTTTTGACTAAATCATAAATGCGTCCATCAATCAGAATATTTGTATCTAGGATTTTATAATGGTGATAATTATCATCTTGCCGTTCAATCACATTACCACCATCGGTTTTACTACTTTTGGCATGGGTAAATGCTTTACGCCAATCATCTAACCGCGTCGTACCAATTCGAAAACCAAAATAACTAAAGACAATCATTAGAAGGATCGGCAGAATATTATTAATTACCGGAATCCTCGTTCTCCACAATGGAATCGAAATAAGAACTGCTAAAACTAAGCCAATAATCGTTAATAAAGTCCCAAAGAAAAGGTATACAGGACTACGCTTTGTTAGTTCTTTTTCGATTCGCTGGATCAACTTTTCAGTGCCGCTAACCAATGGGAGGGATAATAGCCAGAAAATAAGTGCACCAATAATAATGTCGATAAATACTAATAATGCCGGATTAAGAGCGATGTTCAAAATCCCCCATAATAATGGCAAATAGTAAAATCCCACTGCCGCGCCAACTAGAATATAAATGAGAGTAATCATTCTACGCCGCATCTATTCCTTTTTGTAACGCGTTCCTTGAGGAGTATCTTCAAGAATAATCCCTTGTTTTTTAAGATTGTCTCGAATTTCATCACTTCGCGCAAAATCTTTATTCTTCCGTGCTATATTTCGTTCTTCAATCAATTGCTTAATCTTTTCATCATTGATTTGATTGTCACTTGCTTCAAGCTTAACGCCAAAAATACTCATCAATTCAACAAGCTCTTTTTTGATTGCTTGAATGGCACCTAAGCTAACATTATCTTGTTGAGCATAAACATTTGCATATTTAACTAATTCGTAGACTGTGGCAATCCCGTTTTGAACATTGATGTCATCATCCATTGCTGTAATAAATTGGTGATGGAATTGCTCAAGCCGATCAGTGACTTCTTGAACATCTCCCTCATCGGCATCTTGTTCACGATAAGTCAAGTTATCAAAGGCTATTTGAATGTGATTAAGATTATTTTGCGCATCAGTTAGGTTTGCCTGGCTATATTGAATTGGACGCCGGTATTGCGTAGTCGCCATAAAGAAACGTAAAACCTGAGGATCTACTTCCTTGATAATTTCATGAACAGTAATGAAATTATGGAGAGACTTACTCATCTTCTCGTTGTCTTTTCCAATTGTTACGAAACCATTATGCATCCAGTAACGAACAAATTTTTGGCCTGTTTCTGCTTCACTTTGAGCAATCTCATTTTCATGGTGAGGGAATTCAAGGTCTTGTCCCCCTGCATGAATATCAATTGTCTTGCCCAAGTACTTAGTAGACATCACTGAACATTCGATATGCCATCCTGGACGACCTTTTCCCCATGGTGAATCCCAACTAATTTCGCCGGGCTTAGCTGCTTTCCATAAAGCAAAATCAAGTGGATCTTCCTTCTTATTAACCTCATCTGCACTAACATGTTCACTTGCCCCAACTTCAAGATCATCAAGTGATTGTCCAGAAAGCTGTCCATAGTGGTTAAACTTTCGTGCGCGATAATAAACATCCCCATCTTTAGGGTAGGCATATCCTTTTTCTACTAATCCTTGCACGAACTTAATGATCTCGGTAATGTTTTCCGTTGCCCGGGGATGAAGAGTAGCTGGCTCAATATTAATTGCTGCGGTATCTTCCATAAAAGCATTGATATACTTCTCCGCTAATTGTGGAACGGTAATCCCTTGCTCGGCAGCTGCCTTAATCATTTTATCGTCAACGTCTGTAAAGTTAGAAACATAATTTACTTTATACCCTTTGAATTCAAGGTAACGTCGGACTGTATCAAAGGCGATCGCACTGCGCGCATTTCCAATATGAATGTAATTATAAACCGTCGGACCACAGACATACATGTTAACAACGCCTGGATGCAATGGCTTAAATTCTTCTTTTTTTCTTGTTAACGTATTGTAAATTGTTAGCATTCATTTTTCATGTGCTGTTCGCCCCGCTTCTACTTGTTCGATACACCATTGCGCTAATTCAGCCAATCGCTCTTCTTTACCAGCTAATTTGAGGTAACCCATTACTGCTTCAAATCCGGTAGAAATCCGATAAGTCATAACTGATGTATTCTTAGCGTGAGTATGACTGTTAGCATTTCGCCCACGTTTAAAATACGACCATTCTTCATCAGACAGTAACTCGTCTTCTTTCATCAAGTCAATAAGAGCCGCCTGTGCTTTTGCCGAAACATAGTGGGTAGCAATATGTTGTAGTTTCGTTGGCTTACTAATTCCCTTGTTTAAAAGATGCTGACGAATGTAAACCTCATAAGCTGCATCCCCTAAATAAGCCAAAGCAATTCCATTAAGTTGTCGATAGTCTGCTTGTACCATTTATTTTAAAGGATGACGAGAGTTAAAGCCTTGGTAGATCAACAAACTTGCCGCCACACTCGCATTTAAACTTTGAACATGCCCAACCATTGGAATTGTTAGCATTTCATCACAAGTTTTCTTTAGCAAGGATGAAATTCCTTTACCTTCATTGCCGATAACCAAAGCGACGGCACCATGCGCATCCCATGTTCGGTAATCTTTTCCTTTCATATCAGTACCAAACAGCCAAACACCGCGTTCTTGCAATTCTTTAGCAGTTTGAACCAGGTTTGTTACTCGGACAACTGGTACATGTTCAATTGCTCCCGTAGATGTTTTTGCAACCACTGAAGTTAATCCTACTGCTCGCCGGCGTGGAATAATAATACCATGAACACCAGCGGCATCAGCAGTTCGCATGATTGAACCTAAATTATGCGGATCCTCTAGTTCATCAAGAATAAGGAAAAATGGATCTTCGTCATGCTTAGCCGCGTTATCAAAGAGGTCATCAATAGTTGCATATTGGTATGCTGCTACAGCTAACACAACCCCCTGGTGATTTTGTCGGTCAGTCATCAAGTCCAATTTATTCTTAGGAACATTCGATACTACTAAGTGGCGTTCCTTCGCTAATTTAACAATCTGGGAAATAGCATCGGCCTTTAACCCCGACTGAATAAAAACTTTATTGATCTCTTGGTCAGATTTTAGTGCCATCACAGCTGGATGTCGGCCAATAATAAAATCCGTATTCTCATTTTTCATCTATCTGCTTTCACGATGAATAGTATACTCACCGCAATGTTTACAGAACTTACGTAATTCTAATCGTTCTTGTCGTTGAGGGTTAGCGGTAATCGTATAATTACGCGCACCGCACTTTGTACATTCCAATGCTACTTTTTTCTGGGACATTTAAACAAAGAGTTTCATCATTAATTGAATTAACCAATCAAACAGAGCAAAGAATAGTACGAAGAACAGAGTCAATGAAACAACAATAGTCGTATCACGACGATTCTCTTTAGCTGTTGGCCATACAACTAGCTTCATTTCGTGGTTAACACTCTTAATAAATCGAATTAAGTGCATCTAAAATGTATCAATCTGATCAAAGCCTAATTCAGCAGCCGTTTCACGACCGAACATTTCAACAGTCGCCTTAATCTTTTGCTTTTCGTGATCAACTTCTACAACCTTGGCAGTCATATTTGCAAAGGATCCCGCAATAACTTTTACAGTATCGCCTTCCTTAACATCAATGTCACTAACAGTTGTTTCGGTTCCCATCCGTTTCATAATCCGATCAACTTCTTCAGGAAGCAATGGGGTTGGTTTGGAACCACCACCGTGAGATCCTAAGAAACCAGTTACGCCGGGAGTATTACGAGCAATGTACCAAGCTTGGTCAGTCATTACCATTTCAACCAAAACATAGCCTGGGAATGTCTTTTCAATTGTTTCTTTTGCTTGACCGTCCTTAACCTGGCGAACTTCTTCTTCAGGAACAACTACGCGAAAAATGTAGTCTTCCATTCCCATTGATTGAGCCCGTGATTCCAAGTTACTTTTAACCCGGTTTTCATAACCAGAGTAGGTATGGAGCACATACCAACGTTTTTCATGTGATTCCACTTAGTCTTCAACAGTGAAGCCCATGCTACGAGCAGTACCTTCAATCATGCGCATAGCTGCTTCTACGTCAGCTGCGTTTAGATCTTGCATCTTAGTTTCAGCGATTTCCTTAACTTGGTCCTTCGTTACTGAAGCAACCTTGTTTGTGTTAGGTTCACCGGAACCATGTTCAACACCAGCGGCCTTCTTTAGTAAGACAGCAGCAGGTGGCGTCTTAGTAATGAAGTCGAATGAACGGTCCTCATATACAGTAATTACAACTGGGATCAACATACCCTTTTGGTCTGCAGTCCGTGCGTTGAATTCCTTAGTGAAGCCCATAATGTTAATACCTGCTTGTCCAAGTGCAGGACCTACTGGTGGAGCTGGTGTAGCGGCACCGGCAGGAATTTGCAACTTGACAATGTTAGCTACTTTCTTTGCCACTTAAAATGTGGTTAAATCAAGCGTAACACTTGGTCCAAATGTTGAAGAAATGGAAGCGTGCTTGATGTATGTTCCACGTACTGAAGCTGGACGAGCCTTAGCCACAATATCTTCTAAAGTAGCCAAGTTTTCAACTAACTTGTCAGTATCAAATGAAACCTTACCGAATGGTACAGCAACGTTACCATCACGGTCAGTCCGGTAAGTTACTTGACCAGCCTTGGCATCAGAAACAGCCTTGGCTACGTCCATCGTAACAGTACCAGTCTTAGGGTTTGGCATTAAGCCCTTAGGTCCGAGGACACGTCCTAAACGACCTACTTTAGGCATCATGTCTGGTGTTGCAATTGCAACATCAAAGTCAAGCCAACCGTCTTGAATCTTTTCTACTAAATCATCGTCGCCAACAAAGTCAGCACCAGCTTCTTGAGCAGCCTTAGCATTTTCACCATTAGCGAAAACAATAACTGTTTGATCCTTACCAGTACCATTTGGTAAAACAACGGCACCACGTAATTGTTGGTCAGCTTGCTTTGTGTCAACGTTTAAGTTAAATGCTACTTCGATAGTAGAGTCGAAGTTAGCGTAGGCAATATCTTTTACTAATTGGACAGCGTCTTTAACAGCGTATTCTTTCTTGCTGTCAACTTTCTTGAGCGCGTCTTGGTACTTCTTACCACGTTTTTTAGCCATTTACTTATTAACTGCAGCTGTTAAGGCCGCTCCTAAACGTTTTAAACCAACTTCAATCTGGTCTTCTTTCATATTTGAATAGTTCAAGCGGAAAGCACCAGGTTGAGCTTCACCAGCAAAGAACGGATCGCCTGGAACAAAGGCTACATCATGTTCAAGGCATTCCTTAAATAACTCTACTGTATCGTCAACGCCAGGAACTTCTACCCATAAGAACATACCGCCTTCAGGATTCGTATATTTAACTCCTTCTGGGAAGTACTTTTTAATTCCCTCAAGCATTAAATCTTTACGTTTGCCATATAAATCACTAATTTCTTTAACGTGGGCATCCACATCGTTGTCAGCAAAGAATTGGGCAACCGCGAATTGAGCTAAATTATCTGTATGGAGGTCAGCTGATTGCTTAAGGACCGTTAATTTATTAACCACATCTTCATCAGCAACCAACCATCCTAAACGAAATCCTGGTGCTAATGTCTTTGAAAATGTACTCATGTAAAGGACATGACCCGATTTATCAAATGACTTAACTGCTGGTACATGTTGGCCAGCAAAACGAATTTCACCATATGGATTATCTTCTAGTACATATACATCATATTTTTCTGCTAATTCAGCTAACTGCTTTCGTCGTTCTTCAGTCATTGTCCGTCCAGTTGGATTTTGGAAATTTGGCACAGTATAGATGAGTTTGGTATTTGGATTAGCCTTTAGTGCTTCTTCTAAAGCATCCATCTTCATCCCATCTTCGTCCATCTCAACACTAGCAAAATTAGCACCGTAAGAACGAAAAACATCTAAAGCACAGAGGTACGTTGGCTGTTCAACTAATACAGTATCACCCGGATCAACAAAAGCCTTGCCCACTAAATCTAAGGCTTGTTCTGATCCCGTTGTTACTAAAACATTGTCTAATTCGGAATCCACATTTTCTTTTTCCTTCACATGTTGTTGGATAACCTCACGTAAAGCTGTGACTCCCTTCGCTGCCCCATACTGCATGGCTTCTTGACCGTGTTCTTCAAAAACTTTATCAACAGTTGCTTTCATTTCTTTAACAGGAAACAATTCGGGTGCCGGCAATCCCCCAGCAAATGAAATAATCTTAGGATCCGCCGCTGCTTGTAAAATTGCACCAACCGCATCCGTACCATCTGCTGGAACACGCTTTGAATATTTAAATTGTGTCATCTATAATCCACCTTTTTTCATATTTTGGTGGTAAATCAACCAAAATAAAAAACTAACTGCAAAGGATATTACAAACATTATTATTAAAGTAAAGATAACGGCTACTGCCATTTCTGTATTAGTGAAATCTATCATAAAAAGGTGGATTATAGAATGAAGTTAGCCACCCAGTTGGTGGTAAATAAAAAACGCCATTCGGCGTGACATCAGGTATCATATTAAGTGAACCAAACCTATATGAAAGGATGTCCGTCAAATGACGCACTTAATAATGAGTTACCGGAACAACATTCCTCGCAAATCATTGGGCTATCAAACACCTTACGAGGTATTCATGAAGTATGTCACTGATGAGCAACTACTTTTTTTCTAACTTAAATTGACATTTCGGGAAATAAATAACTAACTTAAATTGACATTTCGGGAAATAAATAAACTTCCCCACATTACTAATTGGGAAATTATCCCCGCAATTGATGCATAGTAATAATTGACGATCGAAGAAATACTATAATTATGGGTTGCTTTCTCGTAGTCATCAATTGCTGTTTTACGTTCTGCACCGGCAAAGCTACGGATGATAAATACGCCAATAAAATATGTTGGCAACCAAAATGTTAAGAGAATTCCAATTGTTAGCATCACTAAATTAATTTGACAATCCTTAAAATGGAATAAATGGTGGGTTTGTTTTACCAATAATCCTCCAAAGACGAAAGCAAATAAGTAAGCAACAATTGTCCAAGAATACATTTTTGTGCCATACAAAATGCCAATAAAAACGGTACTATACAAGGTCCAATACTGACCACAAGCACCATAAAGCATTATTCGTTGCCGTAAATGATTGGGATAGTGAAGTAATCGCCGATGGTTTACAAGCAAGGTAAGGATCATCGTGATGAGGAAGATTAATAAAAGAGCGGTTCCCCATTCAAGTGGTTTCCCAAAGCCTAAACTTCTCCCTAATCGCAACAGTAACATTGCGCCAAGCAAAATTAATGCTAGTAAGTAATTAGCCCAATGTAGACGAACTGGCAGCGGACGAATTGCATGGGGTGTTTTCCAAATTGATCCCATTGCACCAAAAGTAATGATTAACATTAAAACAAAACTAATTACTGGCTTCTTTATCCACACAATTATCCCAAACACAATCAAAACTATAATAACTTGAAAAAGCGGCTTAAGATGATCCTGCTGGGGTAAGAGTCCTCGTTTTATTAATCGCCGCCGCTGACTTATTGCGGTTGGAAATAGTCGAGAGGCAATCCCTGCCCCTGCACCTGACAAATCCCAGAAGATTGGTTGAAATCCACCAAACATCCCTAAAAAGTAACCAATAATTCCGCTATAAAGACCAATCCAGGCCAGCCGTTGATAATCGTATTCTAAATCACGGCAAAATAATAAAATTGTATGCCGGAAAGCATAGAAAATAGCGAAGGGCAAGGCACCAACAAAGATATCAGACTGTTCTTTAGTAAGGGAAATATACAGCAAAAAAGGCATTAAATTTAATAATAAACTACAGACACCAGTCAACTTTTCTAATTTTTTCATCTAATGCTGGTCAATTGCACTATTCAGTTTCTTTCGATTTACTAGAAAAATAATAATAACTAACGGGACAATAAATAGCATTACGGGATAAAAATATTTCACAGGTAACGTACTATCAATAATCCCCCCGATGATTGGCCCAAGCGTCATTCCAATATCAAGGCCGAGAAAGAATGTCGAACTTGCTAACCCTCGTTCATTATCTGGAGCTAGCATCATTGCAGTTGATTGACAAACGGAATAAATAATACCATAGCCAAATGCCATTCCAGCAGCTGCCAGTGCCATTTCAATGTTATTTTTCATAATACTTAACATAATAAGATAAAAGATTGTTGCAACCGTGCTTAAAATCAACCATGGTTCAAAACGGACAGTATCAAATTGGGTCCGTAAGAATAATCGGCTAAGTAAAAGAACTACAGCATAAATTAAGAAATAAGCACCAACAGCAATAGATAAGTGACGTTGTTCAGCGTACTCAACAATATCTGCCTGCGTTGCAAAATATGGGATAGCAAATAAAGCTGTTAAAAGGGCAACCGGGATAGCGTCTCGCTGAATGATTTTAATATGAAAGCCACTTTGTTTTACAGAGTGTGCTGCCGGTTGAGCGCGGTTACTGACAAACTGAATTGTGACAACAACCAGTAAAGCCGATAATGCTGAAATCACCATTGCAGCTCGATAACCAATAATTCGATATAAGTTAATTGATACAGCGGGGGCACATGCCATTGCCAAAGCGTTCATCAGTCCATAAAAGCTCATTGCTTCGCCAACATGATTAAATGGAACTAAATATGATAGCCAGGTTGTCATACAAACTGTACATAATACAAATCCTAATCCATTAACCAAACGGCATATTAACAAGAAAGTGCTATTAGGCGTTAACACATAACCTGCAACCCCAATAAAGCACAATATTCCACCCCAAAAAGCTAATGAATATTTTGAAAAACGATCAGTCAGATTACCAGCAATTGGTCGCAAAAACATTGAAACAATACTCATCATTCCAACGATTATACCTGCAAAAGCACTTGATGCGCCTAAATCTTGAGCATAACCGTTAATCAATGGGTTACAGTACATATTACTAAACATAAAAAAGAACGAAGCCGCCATTACGAGCACAACATCTTTTGTAAAAATCGATTTTTCCTTCGCCATTTACTGCAAAGAATCCCAAGCTGGTAGAGTAACGGGTTCACTGGCAGCTACTTTCTTTACTCGATCGCTAAGGTACTTCTTATTAATAACAGCCTCATAAGTATACTCTTCAAACCAATCTTGGGTCATTACAAAGTATCCGTTATCGCCATTATCTTTACCCCAACTGTTTTCAATCTTCCATCGTGTAGGTTGATCATTTACCATGTCAAAGCCTGTTAATGTCATTGCATGAGAAACGACGGCTTGCTTAGTTTCCAAACGGTGCTTCTTATCCATTACAAAATCAACATCAAGCAATTCCTCTCGATGATATAATTTTGCATCCATCAAGCCTCGCTTACGGTCCATTTGTTGGAGAACATCATTCCCAACCCAAACTGTTTCACCAGCTTGCAATTGTTTGATGGCTCCTTCTTGTAATTCTGCAAAAGGAACATTAACAAATTTAATTGGCAAACCATCAACCACACTATCTTGCGCTGGCATTAAATAACTCCGATCCATTTCATGATCAGGAGCGTTAGTAACTACAACATAGTCACTTAAGTTTGTATCAAAGTATTCATGATAGAACTTTAATGGCGTTAAGCCAAGAACTTGGTGGAACTTTTTATCATCATCCCGATATTCAAGATCAAATTTTGCAGGCGGTTCACCAAATGAGTAGGCTGCAATCTTATAAACGTCACCCATCATTCGTTCTTGTGCTTCCTGTAATTCCGTTGCACTGGCATTAGTTTGCACCATTGCACGTAATTCAATTGCATCTTTGCGCATTAAGCTATCAAATACTTCGGCTACATCTGAAGTATCCTTCGTATTATGTGTGTCAGGCATTACATATTCTGGAACAACACCATATTTCTCAATAATAGAAGCAGCATTAGCCCATTGCCCACCATCATTTAATGCAAAACTAAGGTAGAAATCAACGGTTCGATCATGCAAAGGCTTATCAGCAGTTGCAATAATCTTCTGGAAAAACATATTTGCCCGTTCAATTCGATCCCAGAAAAATAGATAATTTTGTGACAATTCAAAGTCCTTGAACTTATATTTTGTTGCAAACTTATGACGTAATGTATTTAATGCTGCAAAAGACCAGCAACGTCCACTATGACGCTGGTTGGTTGGCTTCCCCGTCTTAATTTCATAAGAAAATGCTCGATGAAGACGTTCGCTTGCCGTTGGATCTTCACTCGCAGCTTTAATCCCATTTTTTTGTATTGCCCGGGCAATAATTTCTGCATCTTTACGTGAATGAAATTCTTTCTTTAATTTTTCAACCATTTTTGAGGTTAAATCGTGTTCTTCAGTCACTTAAATTTGATCTAGTGCTTCTTCAATCGGCGTATCTCCACTCCGCATCATGATGACGTGGCCGATTGTATTATCGTGTTGTAGAATATCGGCTAAAGTCTGGGCAACGTCTGAAATCGGATTAGAAGTTGCAGAGCCTTCACCAATTTGGATTTTACCGGTACCGGGTTCTTCAGTTAAATTAGCAGGTTGAAGGATAGTGTAGTCAAGATTTGTATTTGAGATAAGATAATTATCAGCAAAGAACTTGGCAATGTTATAATCCATAATTGAAGCTAATGATGGAACTTTTGACCACATTTCAGGTTGTAAAGCATATAGCGAACTTAACATAATGTAACGTTTAATGCCGTCTTTTTCAGCAGCTTGCATTGTTTTAACTGCTCCCATCGCATCAGTTTCCAGTAAATCTTTACCACGTGATCCGGCAACAAAGTAAATTGCATCCATGCCTTTCATTAATTCAGCGATTTTTTCAACACTATCATGTAGGTTCAATTCAACAGCAGTAACGTGGTTTAACTTAATAACTTTTTCCGGATGGCGAGCACCAGCTGTAACTTCATTACCAGTGGCAACTAAATCTTTAATTAAGTCAGTAGCAACACGGCCTGAACCACCGACAACAAATACTTTCTTCATTTATTGTTGCGCAATTGCATCATTAACAGCTGTTTGCTCTTTGTTAATTAAATTGACTTTGCTTTCAATTACACTAATGTCCATTTTAATTTCTCGGGTTAAACCTGGTGTATTAAGTTTAGGTTCAAAGAAGTCTTTAAATTCGTTCAATCGTTCAGGAGTATGGAAAACGCCGGCAGTGACAGTGATAAAGGTAGCAAATTCCATATCGCCACCAACTGTGTCATTTAACCATTGCCATTCATCACGAAGCCAATTCCAGGCAGCTTGTTGACCTGCTTTATTGGCAAGAAGGCCACGATACCATGCTCGTAAATCTTGTGGCTTAATGACGTCAGCATCTTCAAAGTAACTAACAACTTTTGCAACTAATGCTGGATCAGTTGTATTTGGTATTGCCATTCGCAAGTCCTGTTTAAAGCTTGCGTCCGCTGTTTGTTGGTAAGCTTTGATTAATTTATCAAATAATTCAGCATTCCCGAAGTTTTGAACTTCATTTTTAAGAACTAAACCACGAATATCCGCCGAAAGAGACTCTAATTTATCCTGATTTTCAGTAAAGATTTGGTGAGCTTGAGTAATTGAATCATTATTGTGTGCAAATAGTGAAGCGCTAAGGATATAAGGGCGCGTCAATTGGTCATCGTTGCTTTCATCATCTTTAGGTAACCAACCAAGCCGCTTTACTTGATCCTTACTTAATAGATCAAAGAATTGTCGTAGTTCTTGTTCAGCAGGAGAATCAGGTTTAGCAAACATTTTAAGGCTATTAGCTATTTGGTATAGTTCGGCATTAACAATTGCTGAAGGACTATCTTTAAATTGCTTTAATAATGGGATTAATGACGCATAAGATATTTGTTGTCCTTGGGCAAGTAACCGCAGATCCTGAAGAAGTTGACGCTGGGTAATCGGGTCTAATTCATCAGTGTGATTTAAAATATCGTTTAGTAGCGTATCATCATATTTTACGATGAAATGTGAATTATTGCCGAGGTTTAGACGGAATGGTTGACCATTCTTATCGTGCAATGCTTGATAATTTCCAAGGTTGAGTTCTTGTTCCGCCATAATTTGTGGAGCTTCATCATAGTTGCTATTAAGTGGGATTTGCCATTGACGATCAACATCTTTACCATCACCAATGAAAAATTGCTTTTGTGACAATACTAAATCGCCATCATCATTAATTTTTGCTGTTACAACAGGATAGCCTGGTTGTTCAAGCCATGAATTCATGATTTTTCCAATGTTAAGTCCCGATGCGTCGCCAAGGGCTTTCCATAAGTCAGCTCCGGTTGCATTACTGTATTTGTGAGCAGCAAAATAATTCTTAAGACCTTCTCGTAACGCTTTGTCACCTAAAAGAGCCCGGACCATTACTAACATTCGCGATCCTTTGGCATAAACAATCGCACCATCGAATAAGGCATCAATTTCGGCCGGATTGTTAACATCAACATGAACGGATTGAACACCATCAGTTGCATCTCGTTGTAATGCCATTGGAGCTTCTGAAGTTTGGAAAAGTTCCCAAATGTGCCAGTCAGGCTGGAGAGCATCGACGGCAACATATTCCATCATATTAGCAAAACTTTCATTAAGCCATAAGTCATCCCACCACTTCATTGTCACAAGATCACCAAACCACTGGTGAGCTAGTTCGTGTGTGATGACAGTTGCAACTAATTGTTTCATTTCAAGGGAAGTGTTGTCTGGATCGAGTAATAAGTAAGCTTCCCGGTAGGTTACCAATCCCCAATTTTCCATTGCACCGGCAGAGAAATCAGGTAAAGCTAACTGCCATGAATGGGGAAGAGGGTACGGAGTTTGATAGAAATCCTCATAAAATTCGATTGCCCGCTTAGCAATATCTAATGCAAAATCAAGTTCTTTTGGTTGGTGCGCTTTCGTTGCGAATACACCTACTTTAACGCCACCCTTTGTTTCAGTAATTTTACTTTGGAGTTCTCCAAATGCAAAGGCAACAAGATAAGTGGACATTCGCACAGTGGGTTCAAAGTAGTGGATGCCATTTTCAACGTGATCTTCTGGCATATTAGCGATAATGGTTTCACCAGAATGCTCATCAAATTTAATTGCTAGACTGAAGGTAGCCTTAGCCTCTGGTTCATCGACACAGGGAAAAGCTTGCCGAGCAAAAGTTGTTTCAAATTGAGTCCCGATAATTTGCTTTTTCTCCCCGTCAACCTCATAGTATGATGGATAAATTCCCATCATCGAATCAGTTAACTTAGTATTATAAGTTACAGTAAAAGTTACTTTACCAGTTTGCGGAAGGGTAATCCTAACTGCCTCGGCATCATTATCAATATTAAAGTCTAATTCTTGACCGTCTGCTTGAACACCAGTGACCTGCAAATTTTTTTGATTAATTGCAATTTGAGGATCAGTCGCGTTACCAGTGATAGTTGTTTTTCCATTAATAGTTTTCTTTGCTCGATTAATATCGATAAAAACATCATAATGGTCAGGTTGGAAAGTATTATAAAAGCGTTCGAGTTTTGCCATTTAAATCTGCTTCTTTAATAAATCTAACTTTGTACTTTGGCGTTGTAGAATATCGTCGATTACATCTGCTAATGAAATTTGCTTCATCTCATTAAAAGCTGCTGCTTGAATCTGATCATAATACTTTTCTAATGACGCCTGAATATTTCCACCAACAATACACTTCAAATTAGTTTTTGGATCAACATGAAGTAAATCATGATCCATATTTATTGCCTGGTAGATATCAAACAGGTTAATCTCTCGTGGCTTTTTAGCTAACCGCGGTTCAGCAGCCCCCTTTCTAGTTACGATCAAACCAGCAGTCCTCAAATCTGACATTAATTGACGAACAACACTCGGATTCGACTCAATACTATCAGCAATCGCTTTACTAGATAAGTCACCATCCTGATAAATGTGCAAATAGCTTAATAAGTGAACAGCATCACTTAGTTTATATGAATATTTCATTCATAAGGTAAAGCCAGGAAAGAATAAGCTTCCTGAATTTAAAATAGTATTACTTATGATATCAGATACGACTATTGGCCATCCACCAATCCATGGTCCAATACAGTAACCAATAAGTGCAGTGGCAATAAAACCAAAACTAAATTTTAAAACCGCTGGATCTCCAATTGAAAGTTTATTTAAGATTACCTGCAGTGCGACCAGCATAGCAGCTAAAGTCAAATTCTTTGTAGTAAAACGCGGTCCGGCAAATGATAACGTAGACATTTATTTTTCGCTCTTTTTTGCAATTAAATTTAATCGTGATAATTGCCGCAGGATAACTAGTACAAGCAAGGTTTCAATCGGCCAGGTAATCAACTCTTTTGGCAAACGAATGAAGAGGAGAGCCATTTATAGAATTTGAATGTGGTTCTCTTCACACTTCTTAATCATATCTTCTGGCCAAATACTTGCCTGTACTTCTCCAATATGAGCTTTGCCAAGAAGGAGCATACAAAGGCGAGATTGACCAATTCCTCCACCAATTGTATATGGTAATTCGCCATTGAGCAACATTTTATGGAATGGTAATTTTTCACGATCAGTTGCATCGGCTTGTTCAAGTTGGTATTTCATTGATTCTGGACTAACCCGAATTCCCATACTTGAAATTTCGATCCGGCGTTGAAGAGGTTCATACCAGAAAATAATATCACCGTTTAAGCTCCAGTCATCGTAGTCAGGTGCTCGACCATCGTGAGGCTTACCACTGCGTTGCAACTTGTCACCGATCTTCATTACAAAAACAGCACCAAGCTCTTTAGCGATTTTGTCTTCCCGTTCAAGTGGGGTGAGGTCTGGCCACCGATCTTCAAGCTCTTGCGTTGTAACAAAGTGAATCTCATCTGGTAAATGGTAAACAGCTTGAGGGAACTTGTACCAAACTTCGTGTTCCATATGCTTAATCACTTTGAAAATATCACGAACTGTATCCTTTAAGGTTTCTTCTGTTCGTTCATCCTTGCTAATAATCTTTTCCCAGTCCCACTGGTCAACATAAATTGAGTGGAAGTTATCGAGGTCTTCTTCCTTACGAATGGCGTTCATGTTGGTGTAGAGACCTTCATGCATACCAAAACCGTACCGCTTAAGAGCAAGACGTTTCCACTTAGCGAGAGAATGGACAACTTCAACAGTTTCGCTTGGCATATCCTTCATTTCAAACGATACTGGTTGTTCAACACCGTTTAAGTTATCGTTTAATCCAGTACTCTTTTCAACAAACATTGGTGCAGACATCCGTTGAAGGTTTAACTCTTTACCAAATTCGTCTTGGAAAGTTTCACGAATATAACGAATAGCAGCTTCAGTTTCTCTAATTGAAAGACGTGGATCGTAATCCTTTGGAATAGTTAAGTCCATTTAAGGGTTCAAACGGTTAAGCATCCGTGGGAATGGAATGTTTTCACGAATGTGGTCTTGGAGAGTAATCCAGGCAAGGAATCGTTCAAGTCCCATTCCAAATCCAGAGTGTGGAATTGAACCGTACTTCCGTAAATCGTCGTACCAACCGTAATCTTCTTTACTTAAGCCGTTTTCTTCAAGCTTGTTTGTGATGTATTCGTAGTCGTAGGAACGTTCAGAACCACCAATGATTTCACCGTAGCCTTCTGGAGCAAGCAAGTCCGCACAGATAACTTGGCGAGAATCTTCAGGATCTTCAGGCATGTAGAAAGCCTTGATTTCTTTAGGGTAGTTCAAGATAAAGACTGGCTTTTGGAATTGGTCGGCTAAGTAGGTTTCTTCTGGTGAACCAAAGTCCGCACCGTATTCTACATCAAAGCCACCCTTTTGAAGCATTTCAATGGCTTCCTTATAAGTGATTCGTGGATATGGTAATTCAGTGAACGGCTTCAAACTTTCTACACTACGCCCTACCATTTCAAGTTCGCGTGCACAGTGGTCAATTAAGTCTTGAACCAAGTAAGCAATGTATTGTTCTTGAATCTTAAGACTTTCATCTTGGTGCATCCAAGCCATTTCTGGTTCGATCATCCAGAATTCCATTAAGTGACGACGAGTCTTTGACTTTTCAGCACGGAAAGTAGGACCCATCGTATAGACGCGGCCTAATGCCATGGCGCCAGCTTCTGCATATAATTGACCAGATTGTGAAAGGAAAGCAGAACGATCAAAGTAGTCAGTTTCAAATAATTCTGTTGTCCCTTCAGGAGCACTTCCAGTTAGTTCTGGAGCATCAAATTGAGTAAATCCATGCTTTTCGAAGAATTCCATTGTCGCAAGCTTAACACGACTTCGAATCCGCATTAATGCCCACGGCTTGCGAGAACGTAACCATAAATGACGGTTATCAAGCAAAAAATCAATTCCGTGTTCCTTGTTACCGATCGGGTAATCTTCACTTTCGCCAACAATGTCAAAGTCTTTGATGTGAATTTCATAACCAAACTTTGAACGCTTGTCTTCAGCGATTTCACCGGTTACCCAAAAACTGGTTTCTTGGTGTAAATCATGCTTAGCAGAATTAAATTTTTCTTCAGAAACATCATTTTTACGGATGATTCCTTGGAAAAATCCAGTTCCGTCACGGAGTTGCAAGAATGCAATCTTACCGCTTGAACGCTTATCAGTTAACCAAACACCAATTTTAACTGTTTCCCCAACATGCTTTGGTGCTTCACTAATTGTAATAGTTTCCACTCAATTTACTTTTTCTTTACTATTAAAATGAGCTGTTCCTTTTCCCCAGTAAAATCCTTGTTGTAAAATAACTGGATTCCCAGCAAATTTTTTAGCTAATTGCCGATTTGAAATTCCTTCAATAACAAAGGTAAGATGATGTTTTTTTGCAAAAGCTAACCACGCATTAACAAAGCTTATCATCAGTTCATAATCTTCATCCTTAAAAAGTAATAGCGATAATTTGATTCGACTAACAACCTTTAGCTGTCTCTTAATGAATGCATAGCTATTACTACCCGCACACACATCATCAATCGCCAATTCAAAGCCCATTTCCTTGAGACGTTGGATTTCTCTATCTAAGTAATCAAGACTATGAATCGTTTCGCGGCGTTCCGTAATCTCAATGGCCACGTGATCGTGATATGCTTCGCGAATCTCTGCTAAAAATTGCCAAATACTTTCAAATTTCATTTGACATGGTTCTAAATTAATATATATTTTGCGATTTTGTTGCTCGTTTAAAGCATTTTTTAATGATTTACGGCTTACCTTAATCCATGCATCGTTACCCTCTTGTGTTGTGAGACTGTGCAAGAAATTAATTCCTGGAAATTCGCCATTATTATTTCGAATAAGCATTTCATAAGTGTCAATTTCAGCATTCATCGCTTGATCAACACTAAGGATTGGCTGAAATATATTGTACATTTAATAATTGCTATTTATTTTACGTTCTGAACTAGTCTTTCGAGGACGTTGGTGATGCTGATCAGTAACAATCCATCCCCGGCCATTGTTCTTTACACCATATAACATATTATCAGCTCGCTTCAGGGTCGTGTCAAGTAATTCATCATTCAAATGATCAGTTAAACTGCATGAAAAGCTAATTGTTAATTTCATTCCCTCCTTGGTAACAATCAATTTATTATTAAAGAATTTTTCAATTGACTGTAGTAATTGATAAACCTCTTCTAGTGAATGGTTAGAAACTACAATAGTGAATTCTTCACCCCCGAAGCGATATACATAACCATGCTTGGAAAATGCGGAATGAATTTGTTCGCGAAAAACTGTTGAAAAATAATTTAACACTTCATTACCAGCAAAGTGACCGTATGTATCATTTATCTTCTTAAAGTGATCAATATCTAATGCCCCGATTACGATATTATGGATTTCACTATTATTATCTAATCGATTAATTTCTTGACTAAGCGCTCGGTAGTTAAGTAACCCTGTCAAATAGTCACGTTCACTTTCTTTTTCAAGAAGTTTTATTTTTTGCTCATTTTTCTTCTCACTATAAAAACGTTGCTCTTCAAACATCGCAATAACGAATAATCCTAACGTGGCTGCGGCAACACTTACAGGTGAAAAGCTATGGTTAATCCCCAGCGATACTAACTCAACTATTCCTAGCGATGCAATGGCATAAAAATAACTAATTCTTTTAGAAATGCTGCGCCACCGCGTTAAAACCAAACAAATTGTCGTAAAAACAATCGATTCAATGATCCAATACCACCAGTCCTTTAGCGGTAAAATCCCCATTAAGTATTCCACGACATTCACAAATAACGGGGTTAGAGCTAATAATACCCACCATATTTTATATACTTTATCGCGAAAAAGCATTGTGACAGAAACAACTTGCATGAAAACAACTTGCCCGATATTAAATAAGGACAACTGAAACAAACAAAATTCCTGAATAAAGTAAGTAATTATAATAACGGCTCCTAGCCCCCAACTAGTTAACCGTGAATTCTTATACGAAACCCAATACCGTTCAAAATAAATTTGACTGATAATCATACAAATAACGATGATTGGTAAATAGAGTATCGCGTAAAAAAGTTTAAGCGCCAATTAGAAACCATCTTTATCATCTCCTATGGGCTTGTTAATAATATCGCGCAGTTTATTCTTGGCTAGATTTTGTTCAGGCTTAACAGCAAAATTGCGCGTATTTATTCGCATCTCAAAATCACCAAACTGCTTAGTCATGAATGATTCAGCTCGTTGGCGTTGTAAATGACTTTTGTTAATGTCGAACATGGGCCATTTTGTAGTTAGTCCACGAGTCCTTTGAGCTTGGATATATCCCATTGTAATGCAGAATACCCCAATCATTCCTAAAGCAAATAGCAAAATGATTACTAAAAAATTAAGTTCACGAAATCCTTGAGCATAATCCCAGAAAAAATGCCCGCGATGACCATTTGTCCGGTAAGCCACATAGGTTGAAGTAGTGATAATAATGGGGATAAGTAAAATGCACCAGCTAAGGAACATAATTAGTGTTTGTCGAATTTTTAAGAGCCAGTGGTGGTGCTCAAAATACATATCATGGTAATTATTTTTCATTCAAAATTTGCCATCATTGTCAACTACCTTTCTTTCAGGACTAACCCATTTACCACTTCCATGGCCGGTAACAGTTTTTATCGCTTTATGAAATGTAGTAACGATTGTTAAAGGATTAACGATCCAGGTAAATAAGAGATAAAGTGGCGAAAACATTAAATAGCGTAACTTAGATCCATTAAAATCAAGAATCAATGCCGCCAGTACTTGAAAAAGACCGGCTATTAATTGAAAGTTGACAAAGATCATACTCATAACAATGCCGTGCCAAATCCGTTCGTAGTTACCAATTATTGCAAAATACAACATTGTAATAATGAAAATGATACTTGTTATCCAAAAAAAGAAAGACCAAATAATCGATAAGGTTGTGTCTGTTAGCATGGGGATGACAAACCGATATTGCCACGGATGGCGAAAAACCTTCAGAAAATTAGAAAGCCAAACTTCTGTCCCACCTTGGGCCCATCGCTTACGTTGCCGATATAAATCGTGAAACGTTTCAGGAACATTCATATGGAAAACGATATCTGGAGCAAACTTCGGAGTAGCATTAATAAAGGTATGGTCCCAGGCAATGCTAATATCCTCAGTCGCCCGATCTTGGCGGAAACCACCAACGTTAATAAGAAAATCGCGTCGATACATGGTATTTGCACCGCTGTATGCATACATCGTGTTATTAATGGCAGTTTGACTTCGTTTGATTATGCCAACAATACTGGAAAATTCAACCGTTTGAGATTTACCCCATAATGAGGAACGATTATAAACGTCCATATTAGCAGTAATAGCAGCATAGTTAATCCCGTTAGTACTTGTAAAATATTGCATATACTTTATCAGTGCATCAGTTTCAGGGATAGTATCAGCATCATTGCTCAAAATATATTCACCCTTAGCAAAGAAAAGCCCAATATTAAATGCATGGGCCTTTCCTTGATTTTGTTCGATTCTAATAACTCTGAGACGAGAATGTTTTGCTTGCATTGAGCGAAGAATCTCAGGGGTGCGATCATCGCTTCCGTCATCCATTACCAGCACTTCATAATTATGGTAATTCAATTGGGTTAATAAATACTCTAAAGTGCTTTTTATTACTATTTCTTCGTTATGAGCTGGAATCATAATCGTGACAAAAGGTTCGGTGGTAATTTCAGCTTTTGGTGGTAATTCTTCTTTTTGGCGAAATAGAACATATGATATTGCACCAAAGAACCAGAACATCGCTCCTAAAATAGGATATATACATAAAATTAAATTGATTATTATAAGAGAGATCATCCATGGGGAGTTAGTTTGAAATGCTTCATAGAAAATGTTAGAAACCATTTATTTTTTTAAATTTTCTGGATGACCGTAAGCATAACCTTGACGGAAAGGGATATTTAGTTGATTTACTAATGCAATATGGTTAGCATCTTCAATTTTACCGACAATCATTTCAATGTTAAAAATGGCGCTTCTTCGTTGCCACTGTGCGAGTGTAACATCTATCCAGTGATTTGCTGACTTATTAAAAGAATGAATATTAAATTTTAAATAGGCAATATCTGGCAAATACTGCTGTAACAAATTGTATGTTTTTTTAGAAGAATCAATATTTTCAATAGTAACTTTAATTTGAAGTCGTTTGATTTTTCTTAGTATATATAATATTTCTTTACGTTTAAAAATATTGGCACGTCTAATATCATTAGCATCTAATTCAATGACTAGTTGCTTAATATTTGTCGTTCCTAAGACCCAAGTAAAGAAATACTCAGCGCGAAAATCGGTAATTTGGCTGACGGTCATATTTAACGATAAGTTTGCGATATCTTTTAACTGTGGATTGATTTCTTGGATTGTAGAAACAATTTTACTGAGGGGGAAGTCCACAACGTTTCGTGGTAATTGCCATTTATTAGTATGATGATTGTATTCCCGTAATAAAAGTTCATAACCATGAATTTTATTCTGTTTGTCATAAACAGGTTGGCCAAAATACTTATATTTATTTGAAAATTTGTGCTCATTATCAATCCCGTCTTTATTTTTATATCGATAGTGAGCCTCAATACAAAAGCCGCCACAAGTTAGGGTAAAGATAATGAATATCCACCAAAGAAAATTTTCAAAATTTGCCATCATTTAGCTATTTGCGATAAAATCCAATAACCGATACATAACTCGCTTATTTTCAGCCGGAACGCCATGCTGAATAATTTCTTTTCCATTTTGGTGAAGATCATTATGGTCTAATGGATACTGATCATCATTTACAGCAATCTCGCGAACATTATCTGCTGTCGGCTCAAAGTGGAACTGAAGTCCAATAACATTACCGTTCATAACAAAGCCTTGATTTTTAACTAAGTCACTACTAAATAATAAGTCTGCTTGAGCTGGAACTTCAAACATCTCTTCGTGCCAATGCAGAGCAGTTAATTTTTGGGGAATATCGGAAATAAGATCGCTTTTTAGATACACCGGCGCCCAACCAACTTCTTTATGTGGTGCCTTCTTTACGGCATAACCGAGTGTCTTAGCGATCTGTTGAGCCCCATAACACGCGCCAAAAATTGGCTTATGAGCATCCAATAGTCGCTGAATTAAAACTCGCTCTTGCTTGATCCACGTTAAGTCGTCATTAGGGCTCATGGGACCGCCAAGAATAATCAACATATCAGTCTCATCAGCAGTCGGCAAATTACCAAACTGATAGGGATGATAAACGTACATCTCATGTCCGCGATCCTGTGACCATTCTTGAATTGTTCCTGGTCCTTCATTTGGCGTGTGTTGCAAAACATTGATTCTCATTTATTCCCAATATTCTTCATACTTTCGTGATGCCCCAGTTGCAGCATCAACATCTGTTCCACCATTATCTTCACGGCGAAAAATAAAAACTGGCTCTTCTGCCTCTTGCTGATAATCAACAGTAACAACTAGTCCTGAGAAGAACCAAGCATCCGCAAAGTTAACATGGTAATTAATACCATCTTTTTTTATGACGATTGTTGCCTCATCGAGCGTCGATTCTGGTTTATACCCTTGCTTAGGACCATGTTTAACATTGTGTGGTTGAATTGTTTTACCATAAAATTTTACTCCATTTCCACTAGCGAGGTTAAATTTTTGTTGGAACCACTTGCTAGCAGCATCAGTAATAATTAATTGCACTTACCGTGCAAGGACTTCTTTGATAGCATCAACAAGTGGAGTAACGGGGTGTCCAAGAACTTCTTCTAAATCGTTACTTTCTTTATTAAGATTTCCAGAGTTGATTGGGTCTTGGAATGATGCGAAAAGTTCAGCTGTTGGAGTATCTAAGCCAGCTTTTTCTAATGATTTTACATAATCATCATGGGAAATCTGCTTGATAGTAAAATCATTGCCAGTAGCTTCTTGGAGAGCTTTTCCTAATTCATCATAAGTACGGGTTTTACCAGCAAATTCGTAAACTTCACGAGGATCTTCACTGGTAATAACTTTTGCAGCCCCTTCTGCGTAATCAAGTTCAAGTGCCCAACCAGCTTTGTTGTTAGCCCAGTACAATGCATCGCAACTAGCAGCTCCACTTTGAAGGAAACCAATTTCGTTTTCAAGATACCAGTTGTTACGAAGGAATGAGTGATCAATGCCTGCTTCTTTAATTGCATTTTCTGTAAGGCGGTGGTCAGTTGCAAGGGCAGCAGTAGAATTTTGTGCGTCGGGAAAACTAGTATAGGCAACAAATTTAATATTGTTTTCCTTTAATGCATCAACTACATTAGCATGAGCAGTAGCACGATCAACCTTACCACCTGGTTGAGATGAAATAAAGAGAACGTGATCGATTCCATTAAAAGTATTGATCATTGATGACTTATCTTCGTAATCTCCTTGACGAACTTCATTATTAGGAAAGAGCTTAGCAGCCTTATCAGTGTTCCGGGCAATAGCAATAACATTTTCTGCACCAGCTAACTTGTTTAATTCTTTAACAGCAGCTTGTCCTAAGTTACCAGTAGCAGCAGTTACAGCATATTTCATTTATTTTTCATCATCTTGAACCATCTTTAAGCTGGAGCCAAAGATCTGTTCAATCGTAACCGGGTCACGGTGGTCAAAGAATTGACTTTCGTTCTTGTTAAGACTAGCCATTTTTTTCATATCATCATCGGAAAGTTCAAAATCAAAAACATCGATGTTTTCTTCCATCCGGTTCTTGTGGACTGACTTTGGAATGACAGTAATGCCCCGTTGTAAAAGCCAGCGAAGAATTACTTGACCATTGCTCTTGCCATATTTAGCAGCAGTCTCCGCAATTGTTTCGTTGGTAAAGATATCATGCCTACCTTCCGCAAATGGTGCCCATGCTTCAACACGAATATCTTCACTTTGCGCAAACTTAACTTCTTGGTCTTGTTGGTACCAAGGGTTAACTTCAATTTGGTTGACCGCTGGCTTAACAGGCATTGTTAATTCAAGATCCTTTAGTTGATCAGCGTAGAAGTTCGATACACCGATTGCGCGAATCTTACCTTCCTTTTGTGCTTCTTGTAATGTTCGCCAAGCACCCATTGTATCGCCATATGGTTGATGAAGAAGGTAAAGATCCATGTAATCAAGGCCAAGCTTTTGCAGTGAAGCGTCAATCCCTGCTTTAGCCCGCTTATAGTTAAAATCAGACACCCATAACTTAGAAGTTACAAAGACATCTTCACGGTTTACACTACTATTCTTAATTGCCTTGCCAACTGCTTCTTCATTTTGGTAAACAGCAGCAGTATCAATTAAACGATAGCCGACTTCAAGAGCATCGGTAACTGCTTGTTCAGCTTGACTTAAGTCTGGAACTTGGAATACTCCAAATCCAAGGGTTGGCATTTCTACTCCGTTATTTAATTTTACTGTTGGTACATTTGTCATTTAACTTAAATTAGGCCAGCTTTGGCTAATTTCATTAAGTAAGGGCATTAAGGATTTTCTTTGTTTCTTAAGGTAATTAGCATAAAACGTCATTGTCGCAACTTCATCGGTAATCGGGAGTCGGACTCGATCGTCGTTTGACGTACGTTGTTGTGGATTAACTGTTGTTATATTAGTACTAAAGTATGGAAAACTAGAATATTTTGTGATTTCAGTAAGCGCGGCCCATTCTTCTTGATATAAAAATTTAGCATTTGGAATATATTTTTTGATAATTTCTTTCCACGGTCCGATATCGTTCAAAACGACAAAACTTAATCCGGCTAAGTCCTTAAAAGAAACCTGTTGGGAATTAGCAAGGTACATAAATTTATCAAGATTAACATAGAGATTTTCGGTCCCTAAATAACGCGATTCAATTTGATCAGTCTGAATCTCTTGGTCGCTGATAATTATTGAATCTTCATTATTTAAAAGTGAAGTGGTGATTTGGTCATGAGTAATAAACTTCTTGTCAATCGAAATTTGTGTAGAAAAAGATGCACTTTTTACGCGAAGCAGAATTAATGGACCCGGAGCAATTGATGCGATTTTAATTACTGATTGTCGAGCAGCATAATTTTGAAGTTGTTGAACAAAATTACGGTTGACGGCGAGAACTTCAGTAGCTTTTTCAGCAGCTAATTTTCCGGTATCAGTGAGGACGATCCGGTTGGGCTGGCGGTCAAATAATTGAATCCCAAGCTCGTCTTCTAATTTTTGCATCCCCCGGGTAACTGTCGGCTGGGTAACGCTAAGTTTTTCAGCGGTTTTAGCAAGTGTTTTTTCACTGGCGAAGGTCACTAATTCTTCAAGCAAGTAATTATCAATCATTTAATCTAAAGTTACTTCACCAGCAACATCAGTATTGAAGAAGTCTGCAATTTCTTTAACATCCATCCCTTGACCAAGACCCCACATTAATTTAGTGATGGCACTTTCGGAAGTCATATCGCGGGCGCTGATTGCTCCTTCTAGTAGTGCAAGTCGTCCGACCTCGTATTTTGTCAAGTCGCTTCGTTCGTAAAGACACTGACTGGAAGTAATAATTGGAATGCCATTGCGGATTAATTCACCAACCGCAGCGACCATATTTCGCCGAATCGAGGTCATTCCTCCGAGACCATACGCTTCAATCACAATTCCGTGACAGCCATTTTTAGCCATTGCATGGAGCAAGGCAGGATCAAATCCTGGGAAGAGCTTTACCAGTGAAACATGAGTATCGATCTTAGTATTTAATTGACTTTTACCAGGTTGGGGATGCTGGTGATCCCTAATGGAAAAACCGTCTGAAGTAACTTCTCCTACTGGTGGGACATTCACACTTTCGAAGGCATCGAAGGCGGTTGTCCGTACTTTAACACTCCGACAACCACGCATTACTTTACGATTAAAAGCAATATAGACTCCTGGCTCGCAGTTAGCAGCGGCTGCAAAGGCAAGTCGTAAGTTATCAGGGGCATCACTAAGAATCACATTCATAGGAACTTGGCTTCCAGTTAGCACAACCGGAATATTTATATGTTGAAGCATGAAAGTCAGCATTGAAGCAGTATAAGCCATCGTATCTGTCCCATGTGAAACGACTATCCCATCATATTCATTACGATGGTCATAGATCGTTTCGGCAATAATTTTCCATTCTTCTGGTTGAATATTGGATGAATCTAATTCGAGAATATCACGAACAGTAATGTCATATTCCAGCCGACCAAGCATTTTGATTAATTCTTCACCAGATTCGCCTGGAGCTAGTCCTTCATCAGAGACAACCGAGGCAATAGTTCCACCGGTTGAAAGGAGTAATAATTTTTTCGTCATTTAAAACCAGCTACGGATCCAGTTAACAAACCGGGTCCACCAAGACTGAGCTTGTTGCTTAACTGCCTGCCCGTCTTGAGAATTCAAGAATTTTTTCGCCTTATTCATCATATCTCCTGATGAATTCTTTACATTATTAATCGTATCAGTTACGTGCGAGCTATAGTCTTTACTTGAACTAATTGGAGCATTATTAAACCGAACAAGCGCATTGATAATTGGTTGTTCATGATTCTTTGTTTCATTGTAAATGTTTCGCTCTTCAAGTTTCTGATTAAAGATTACTTGAATTTGATTTTGCGTTGGGGTAGTTCCTTGTTTCTTTTGTTGGTTAATTTCCTTAGTGGTATCACCAACCGCAGCCATCAACTTACCAGGATATTTACTATCATCCTTATTGGCTTCAATTGCCCCATTTGTTGCGGTCAACATTTGGTTAGCAGATTGAGTATTTTGCTCATTTAAACTAACTCCATCTGCCGCAATTGCTTTATAGACTCCGGTTAGAGCTGACTCCCCAGAAACGGCCCGGTTAGCGCTAACGGTGATAGTAACATCCGTAACCCCCGCCATTTGCGCAACCATGGCGTATTGTTGAGCGGTTACTTTAGTAATATTATCCTCACCATTAAACTTTTTTACATTAACTTTAATCCCCGAACCTGGATCGGTAGGGACAATTGCTACCGAACTAACCATGGCGGCGTTAGTTGTCGAACCATTCGGATTGATATACTTCTGATAATCACTGGCAGTAGCGGTTAACGTTGTAAAATTATCATCGACTGCTAGCACATTATTTAATTCATTCTTCTCGGCAGCCCCTGCTCCATATACAACATATGATTTATTTAACGTATGAGTCTGGGTAGTTGAACTGCTACTCGTACTTTCACTAGTTGTTTCAGCCGCCAAAACTGTGGCCTGGCTAACTGGCACTGCTAATAAAGATAGTGCAAGAGTCGAAGTAATAATGATTTTGGTTAACTTATTTGAGCGCACTTAATTCTCTCCCTCGTCTTGCAGAGCTTCACCGAGTTGCTTCATTCCTGCCTTGATCTGGTCTTCCTGAGCATTGGAGTAGTTCAACCGGAAGGCACCGGGCTGTGGGTCACCTGCATAAAATGGGTCACCTGGTACAAAGGCCACGTTATGTTCCAGACATTGCTTAAAAAGCTCAACAGTATCTTCTACTCCGGGTACTTCAACCCATAGGAACATTCCGCCTTCTGGATCAGTATATTTAACACCTTGGGGGAAGTATTTCTCTAGCCCCTCTGTCATTAGTGCTTTGCGTTGCCCATACAGGTCACTAATTTGCTTGACATGTGCATCAAGGTCGTTATGCTTCAGAAATTCTACTACGGCATACTGGGCTAAGTTATCTGTATGCAAGTCTGCAGACTGTTTTAGTACCGTCAGCTTATTAACAACAGCTTCATCGGCTACCACCCATCCTAAACGGAAACCAGGAGCAAGCGTCTTGGAGAAAGTCCCCATATAGAAAACGTGTCCGGTTTTGTCAAACGACTTAACTGCTGGCACATGCTGCCCCTTAAAACGAATTTCACCATAAGGATTATCCTCTAACACATAAACATCATATTTAGCGGCTAGTTCGGCCAGCTTTTCCCGTCGCTTTAGTGCCATGGTTCGGCCAGTTGGATTTTGAAAGTTTGGCACGGTGTAAACCAACTTAGCTTCCGGATGAGCCTTTAATGCTTCTTCTAGGGCATCCATCTTCATCCCCGCTTCATCCATTTCTACCCCCACAAAGTTGGCACCATATGATTTAAAGACATCAAGAGCACAAAGATAAGTTGGCTGTTCGACCAGTACGGTATCACCAGGATTAACAAAGGCCTTCCCGACTAAGTCAAGAGCTTGTTCTGAACCTGTCGTCATCAACACATTGTCTAGCTGTCCGGTCACGTTTTCTTTTTCTTTGACACGTTGGAGAACCAATTCACGGAGGGCTGTCACCCCTTTAGCGGCTCCATACTGCATTACTTCTTGACCACGTTCAGCAAACACCTGGTCAACAGCTTCTTTCATCGCTTTGACAGGGAAAAGCTCAGGCGCCGGCAATCCTCCAGCAAAAGAAATAATCTTTGGATCCGCCGCTGCTTTTAAGATTACACCGACTGCATCTGTTCCATCTGCTGGCACGCGTTTGGAAAAATTAAACTTGGTCATCTATTCTGCCTGAGCTAGCTGGTTTGCTCGCTCTTCTTCTTTTTTCAATCGTTCTTTGATGTATGTTGCGGATGTTGCTAGTTTTGATTCTTCTTCCGGCGTCAAGTCCAGATGCAGCTGCTCCACTACCCCGTCACGGCCAACGACAGCTGGATATGAAAGGTACGTGCCGTATTCTTCACGATAATTAGAAACTGGCATTTCAGTTCGCGCATCATTCAATAATGCGTTGGTTAACCGGACTGCTGCCGTGGCAACACCATAATTAGTGTATTTCTTCCCTTGATATACGAGGTAGCCTCCTTGACGAGCACGTTCTTCTAGCTCAGAAAGCTTTAATCCCCGTTCTTTTGCTAGTTCAGTGACCGGTTTCCCCAGGACGCGGACTGTCGACCATGCCGTAAATTGCGAATTGCCATGTTCCCCAAGATTAAAACCAACAACAGAGCGTGAATCAACTTTCAAAGCTTCACCAACCCGGGCCCGCATCCGTGCAGAGTCGAGTAAGGTTCCCGTCCCCATCACGTGTTCTTTTGGTAATCCCGTTAATTTTTGGTACATTGAGGTAATCACATCACAAGGGTTAGTAACATCAACTAACTTACCGTGAAATCCATTGTCTACTAACATCTTTGCTACCAAGGGCACTTGGGTCCGCGTAAACTTAAATTCAGCAAAGCGATCATGATCTGGCGTATCAACCAACTTTGACTTCCCTAGGGCTGACACGACCACATCACAATCACGCAATTGGCTTTCATCATTAACAGTCAGGTTAGTATGGTAAGGCAAATTGGCCATTGCATCTCGTAAGTCCAAAGCATCCGCTTGCACCTTAGCTTCATTAGTATCAAATAATGCGAGGTCATCGACAAAGCCACCAGCAACTAAATAGTGCGCTACCGTTGCCCCA
This sequence comes from Limosilactobacillus reuteri, assembly GCF_013694365.1. Classification (NCBI taxonomy): domain Bacteria; kingdom Bacillati; phylum Bacillota; class Bacilli; order Lactobacillales; family Lactobacillaceae; genus Limosilactobacillus; species Limosilactobacillus reuteri. The sequence continues at coordinate 1,212,390 of NZ_CP059275.1, read as the reverse complement.
ACGTGACCCATTCCAACTACTGCTACTTTTCTCGTCATCTAGTCGGTTACGTCCACACTCACAGTGCCGAAGCCATTATCAAATTTGGCTTCCCACTTGCCGGCAGTTAAATGTGGTGGTAAGAGGAAAGTACCTGATGATACTAGCTGCCCTGCGCGGAATGTCTTCCCTTGTTCTTCAAGCTTTCTGACTAGCCATTGCAATGACTTTAATGGGTTGCCAAGCACTTCACTTGACGCCCCACTATCCACTTCTTTGCCATCGTGGTAAAGGGTAACGTTTACATTTGCTGCATCATCAACAGTCTTAAACACCTCATCGGTTGGTCGTTCTTGACCATATACTACATACCCACCAACAGCACAATCACTCATGACACTGAATTTATTTAGATCTGGGAACCAGTCAGCAAAACGACTATCAGGTACTTCCAGCGTGCCGCAGACAGTAGTCTTATGTAATAAATCTTCCATCGAATCACTGGCGTGCAAGTCAGTTTTAGCACGGAAGCCGAGTTCAACTTCCACTAACGGAGCCATCGTTTGTTCTTTGAGAGAGAGAACGGCAGGTGATGGTAAGAAGTGGGCATCAACTTGTTGTCCATAGAGCGGACTATCAGAATCAAACATGTCCTGGGTTTTCTTACTAGTTAAGGAAACTTTATACCCGCCAGTTGGGAGTCCCTTTAATTCAACGAAACGATCTTGAAGGGCATAAGCTGTATTATCATCGCTAACGACCTCTGCCCATTCATCCATTACCAGTGGTTTCTTGCTTTGATAAGCTTGGAAAAGTTCTTGAGCAAAAGCTTCTTGTTCTTCATTTAAGGTAACGTTTTTATTTGCAGTCATTTACTTGACTGTTATTGTGGAGCTTACTGTGCTGGGCATTCTTTCCATGAATTTCAACTTCGCGATATGATTTGCACGATCACTGACTAAATACTTTAATGATTTAGCAGAATTTACCGGTACATCTTCGTCCGAGTGACTACCATCCCCAACATCCCCATAAATATTTAACACGGCTGTATTTTTCGGAAAGGTCTGCCGTAAACCAAGTAATTCGCGGTAGGCAGAGTCCATTTTCTCTAGTTCGCCGGTCTTTGGATTTATCTTAGCATTTTGCGTCTCACTTTGCCCTACCAGTCCATTATAGTGTCCAGCAATCGCTACTAAGTGGGCTACTTGCGGAAGGCTTTTATCATTTACATTGTCATTAATATAATTGATAATTTCCAAGTTTCCCATTGAATGGCCCACAAGGTTAATTTGCTTATAATGGTGTTGTTTTTCTAAAGCTAATACCACATTTTTTACATATTCACCACCATGATGATAGCCCTGCGTGTAATTATCTCGATATGCACTTAATTTATTATCTTCAAGGTTGACTTCCACAATAGGATTAACGGCATTTGCGGGAATTGGGCGGTTAAAAGTTACCTTCCCTTTTTTGTCAACATTCGCCCGCACAATTGTCTTGATTACACCGGCATCACGGGCCGCATTAGCCATTTTTTCTTCGGCATGAGAACTGCTCCCCCAGCCATGCACAAAAATCGTCGGGGTCGCGGATTGCACATAGTGGGTCACCGTACGAACGCGCGAACTTATTCCTAATAAACCAACAAAAATGGCACTAAGTCCTAATAATAACTGATAATACTTTTTCATTTAAGCCCTAACGATTTTTAAAGTAATCCTTTGCCGTTCTACGTTTGCTGATAATGGTGTAATGTATCCAAATGACATATTATTCTCCTCCAATTTTTTAATTACTTTAGCAGGAACGCCTGCAACAACAGTATTGGCAGGAACATCTTTACTAACAACTGCCCCCGCTGCAACAACAGCATTCTCTCCAACCGTAACGCCTGGTAAGATTGTAGCGTTTGCGCCAAGCCATGCATTTTCCTTAATAAGGACTGCCTTCAATTCAATACCATGGCGCTTTTCTGGATCCAGGGGATGATTTACCGAAATAATTGTGACATTGGGTCCGACTAACACTTTATCTTCTAATTCAATTCTGCCAAGATCAGTAAACATTGCACCACTGTTGATAAATACTTGTTTCCCAATTTTTAGGTTAGCTCCGTAATCACTACGGATCGGCAAGCGAATTTCAACAGAGTCATCTATTTTTTGACCAGTTACATCATTAAGGACGTGGCGAAGCAGCTTAAAGCGGTCAACTAACCATCCCGACATAAAGACAATCGCGTAAATTATACCGACAATTGCCAAGTACCAAGCAATATCTCCCGTCGTTTCAACAAGGTGATCAGCGCCGGGACTTAAAAATTTGTGAGCAGTCGCAGCAATCAGCACTGCAACGCCTAACGAAGCATGCAAAAAATACATTCATCTTGGACGAGTTGAGAGGAAAATGATAACCAACCACCAAACATAGGCCAATATCCCCACATCATAAGCAAAAAGATCTTCATAATCAGTCGTTAATTGACTATTTGTCAAGATAAACGGTAATGGAATAACTGCTAAAGCAACTATCCACGTAATATATAAGGCTAAAGGGTGTTTCTTTAACATTTAATGGTCGTTTCCCACGGCTAATACTTTTTTCGAACCGGTATCAATCTTAACTTCTTTAACTGTCCGGCCATCTTTTACTTTAACTTCCCAAACAGCTTGATTTTCCTTTTCTTGTTCTAATTTCCATTCAATACTGTTACCCTTTTTAGCTGCCTTTTCCGCAATTTGGCTCGCTTCATCACGGCTAATTGCCTTACCTGGATCTAAGGCATATTCCTTCTCATTTTGGTCAAGCTTTTCAGACTTGTTAGAGATTAGTTTGCCATCCTTGGCATTGACTTTAACCTTGTATTCGTTGGTATTGTCAAAGCCCTTTACCTTGTACACATATTTTCCCTTGTCACTTTCCAGCTCTACTTCATTGAGGTGCTTATCTGGGTACTTCTTGTTAAACTGATCAATTGCAGCCTGTTGGTCAATCTTGATGCCGCTCTTATTAGCTAACTTTTCATGTTTCACCGCGGCTTCGATTTGAGCATGATAACCATCCATTGCGGCGACACCAGCAATGCCTCCAGCTCCTAACGCAAGTCCTCCACAAACACAGGCGGTAATCAGAACTTTTTTAGTCATCTTTGGGAACTTCCTTGCTTTCTTCTTGTCTGGCTTTGGTTGTTGGTCTTGTCTTTTTTCAATTTTTTCAGTCATTTATTTTGGAAGGTAAATCGTAAAAATGGTCCCACTTGGTTCATTATCGCGTATCGTGATTTTTCCGTGGTATTTTTCGATAATCATTTTGACAATCGCCAGGCCAATCCCTGAACCAGCAACCTTATTAGAGTGTGATTCATCTTCACGGTAAAATCTTTCGAAAACTTTTTCCCGATTTTCCCTAGCAATTCCCTGCCCTTGATCGGCGACGCTTAATATTATTTGGTGATCATCCGCCGTTAATTGGACATTAATCGTTGAATCAGGAGGTGAATATTTGGCCGCGTTTTCTAAGAGATTATGAACAAGACTTTGAAAATCTCCGGTGGTTATCCGATAAGATAGCTCTGGGTCTAAATCGGTAATAATCTTTTGGTGATATGCCCCTTGAAGGGATTTAACTTCTGCGAGAACAACTTGTGATAAGTTGATTTCGGTTAACTTTTTCGTTTGATGTCCTTCTAAGATCAACAGCTCATTTATTAATTGACTCATTCGTTGCGCTTCTTGGTCAATATACCTTAATGACTTAGCAATTAATTCTGGATGTTTATCCCCGTGCCTTCTGATTAAATTTACATGTCCCAGAATTCCGGCAAGGGGGGTCTTTAACTCATGAGAGGCATTCGCAATAAATTCTTTTTCTCGTTGCATTACCTGATACTGCCGGCCTAATAATTGATTAAAGGACTGCGCAACTTTGTGTACCTCTAACGGCTGTTTAGGGACCGTCAAAGTCTGCAATCGATCACTTTGAGGCGTGATTGCATCGATCTCAGCGCTCAAATTTGTCAGGGGCTGGGTCCACCGGTGTGCCAAGCGACGAATGATGGGGAGAGCCACGATGCTTATTACCAGGTTGATTAACAGGATCACTATCAGCAACCAACCCGTTAATTTGATTAAATCATCAACATTAATTGCTACTTTCACGGTGCGATGATGATGGACCTTTTCCTGCCGTAGATAATAGACCCCATGACAGGTTAACTGTAGATTTTTAAGGGCTAACTTGCGGTGGTCAATGCGCTTAAAAATTTTACGCGCTTTGGGCGAGGTATATCTCCGTTCTCCATCAGTAATCTCGATTGCATCATCATCTTGCCGCGCAACATACGCATTCAAAAAAGTTTCCCGATTTTGATTTTCGGGCCAGTCTTTTTCAATGGTCTCAATTACTTCTTCTGCCTGATCATCAGCATAACGATAGATTAGGTTAGTAGCTGTAACCACAAAGAGCAGATTAATAACTACCAAAATAATTGCAAATAGCATTAGAAAAAGGCGGGTTAATTGTCGAGATGCAGTTACTGCTCGTGTGGTTTTCATTCATTGTTCATCACCTAATACATACCCAATCCCCCGCACAGTTCTAATTGAGTCACGATATTTCCCTAACTTATTGCGTAAAGCCCGGATATAGACATCGACCGTATTGGTCTGGCCGTCAAAATCATAACCCCATATTTCGTTAAGAAGGTCATCACGGGTTTGGACTACTCCGGGTTCTTTAATGAGGGTCGCCATGAGGGGAAATTCTTTCGGGGTTAAATGCACCTGTTTCCCATCCACCATAAATTGATGTTTCAGTAAGTTTATTTCAAATGGTCCAAAATGGTAGTCAAGCTTGTCTACTTTTTCTTGACCTAGCCGTCGTAAAGCAACCCTAATTCGAGCTAAGAGTTCCTCTATTTCAAATGGTTTAGTAATATAATCATCTAATCCTTGGTCAAGTGCCATGCTAATATCAGAAGTTTGGCTACGGGCGGTAATCATAATAATCGACACATTGCTTGATTGACGAATTCGCCGGAGAACAGTTAGCCCATCGTAAACGGGGAGCATCCAATCTAATAAAATCAAGGTTATTTCTTTTTCTTTGAATATTGCTAGGGCCTCGCGTCCATCCTTTGCCCAGATGACCTCATAACCTTCAAGTTCTAGCTCGGTTATCAAGAAACTAGCAAGACTTTCTTCGTCTTCGACTAACAATTAGGTGAGGGAAGTTATTACCATTTTCCTTGCCCATTGTAAAGTTCCTTTAGTATCGACAACGATATTATAACTATCAGCAGTTGCATTTTTAGCAAAGTCAGTTTTACCAAGGATTTCTTTGTTTTGCGAATTAAATTTACCACCACGCGTCAATTCGGCTTCTGCAGTAACACGTCCACTAATCCTTGTAGGAACATTTAAACTGTCCAATGTAGAATAGTATTCGGGTTCACCGGCTAATTGGATCGTCATTTCACAATCAATTCGTTCATCAACTGATGTCATCATATGAACGATAATATATGGTTTGTTCATTTACTTAACCAAATACCGTAACCAGACGGCGCCATCTTCATAGCTTTCAACATCTTTTAATTGCAGAGCGATTGGACGACTGCTTTCTGTACGATTATCAAAAAAACTTGGTTGACCGGTTCGCCCATCGACACCAGCCCCAATTAAAATACTGATTTCATCAACTGATCCCGCTTCTAGAAAACCACCATTGATTTTTCCGCCGCCCACAATTGCTAAACGGTCAATATTGAATTCATCAGCAAGAATTTCCATTGCCTTGGCTAGATCAATTTGATTTTTCCCAGCTGCGATCCATGAAATGTTTTGGCTGTTGAGGTAATCAAGGCAATCTTTCGTAACTTGTTCACTTGTAATAATTAGGTGAGGGAAGTTATTACCATTTTCCTTGCCCATTTATTCATATACGGAACGCTTTAACACACCGACAAATGGCAGGTTTCGGTAAAGGCCATTAAAGTCTAGGCCATATCCGACAATAAATTCGTTTGGAACTTTAAAACCAACGTAATCAGCTTCAACATTAACTTCACGACGGTCCGGTTTATCGAGTAAGGAACAAATCTCAATACTCTTCGCGCCACGATCAGCGAAAAGACCAGTAAGATACTTTAATGTATGACCAGTATCAATAATGTCTTCCATAATAATAACTGGTCGACCCTTAATATCGTGGGAAAGATCTTGAATTAATTTAACTTTTCCAGTGGATTCTGAACTTTCTTCGTAACTAGAGACGTCGACATAATCAACGTTTAACTTGAAATTAAGGCGCTTCATCATTTCGCTAGTGAAAATCATTGCCCCTGTCATTACGGAAACTAAAACTGGAAATTCATCTTGATATTTTTCAGTAAGTGTATTGGCAAGTTCATCTAAGCGTTGATTGACTTGATCTTGAGTATATAAAACTTTTTCGACGTCGTTATTCATTTATTCTAGCTCAACTTTTTTAATGTTGCCTAGCTCAGTAAGGTCAGTAAAGACGTTTTCTGATTTGAAGCCAGATCTTAATTCACCATAAAGTTGACAGGAGATTTTTCCGTCTCCGTAATCATAGATCGAGTATTTGAGCGGAACTTCAAAATATTTTTTGTTTAACTGATTAATAAGTGCATGCAAATCATCAGTATTTCCTTCTAATTGAATAAAGCAGGAGAATCCTTTACCTTGTCTAAGTGCAAACTGATCTAGATATTTTCCAATAACTTCTGCTAAAAGAACGCAACAAGTACCAATAATCCCAATACTGTATAAACCACTACCATAGGCAAGACCGATTGCGCCGATAACCCAAATTCTAGCTGCCATAGTTAAACCATCGATTATTTCATCGTGACGATTAATGATTGTCCCAGCGCCTAAAAAACTAATCCCGCTAACAACTTGAGCGGCAATCCGTGATGGGTCAACGTTCCAATTGCTATGGGTGATTTTCATTAAATCGAAAAATCCGTATTTTGAAATGATCATGACCATTGCCGCCCCCACCGCAATTAAGGCATGGGTCCGAATTCCAGCCATTCACCATAGTCCTTCTAGTGGGGGAACAACAAAATCAAAATAATCTGGAATTTGGTAGGTGCCTTTTTTGCTCATTTTAATGGTATAAGTAACAGCATAGAGCTTTTCAATTGCTTTTTTATACTCACTATTTTCTTGATTAGGATCCCCATGTCCCCGCACAGCAAGATACTTCATCATTGGTACATTGATTAGGCTGGGATTCTTTCCGGGGACATACAATTCTTTCTGCTCTTTTCTGAAATTATAAGCCATTTAATTGTTTTTTACCGGAATTCGTAATACTGTTTTTAGATTTTCAACCTTCGTCCGCCGGGGATCTAACAAATAAATTTCATGGTGATGCCGATCATCGTTAATATCTACTTGTAAACCCTGTTTCTCAATAAATTTATGTATTTTCTCGATCGTTGCCGGTTCATCATCGTATGACCCGATATGAAGTGCTTGCACTTAATCTTCATGTTTTCCCCAGCCGAATTTTCCAAATTGTTCTTTCATCTCTTTAGACGTAAACAACTTATTGCTATCAAATGATGCTTCAATCATTTGACGATCATGTTTAATATCTTGTTGTAATTGTTGGGAATTCTCTTTCATCTACTTAACATCCCTGTTATATTTCCACTTCAATTCTTCATATAGTGGGGTAAGTTGCCTAATAACTGAACCGATATATTTTTCCATATCATTGACACTGTCTTTTCCACGAAATGCAAATTTGCCAAGCAAAAAGCTAGTCTTTCGTGCATCAGAATTAAATTGCTGCTGAGCATCCCGACTATTGATGTATTTAGTCAGTGACATATGATCAGAAAATTCCATCTCATCCTTATCCCAAAGATACCAGCGTGTAGTATCAATATCATTAGCCCATTCCGGTATTTTATCCAGTAATTGATTGTATTCATCCGGCGTCCCTTGTCGTTGCTCACTCTTATAATGTTGAAACATTAGGTAGACCTGTAACCGCTTTTTATCAAGCATCACCCCAATACAGGAATTATAGTCTGCTAACGATGCTAAACGATAAGAGGCCCAGTAATGATCACGCAGGTTCCAGCCGTTCGTCCAACTCTCAACGTGAACCTTCGCGAATTCGCCCGTTGGTAGTTGACTAGCGACAGTTTGATTTACCTTCTTCCACACTTGCCAAACGGCTTTAAACTTCTCTTTTAGGTCTGCAACTTCTTCTGGTGAATGATTTTCCTTAATCTTCTTAAAGGAAAATTCTGGCTGGTCAAAGATTACAAACATACTTTCAGTTAATGCTGTCATTTAAAACAAATTCAGCATCACCATATAAAAGCCAGTTCCGACCAAGATCGATAGTGGCATATTTCTTTTCCAAAGGTGAATAAATAATGTTACTAAGCCGGCAACGATTTCTAATAATGCCTTACTAGGCTCAGCAAAAGAAATATTCCGATAACAATAGATTACTAATACTCCCATGATTGCTGCCGGAAGGAATTTCCCCAGTTCTTCCAGGTAAGGTGATAATTCTTTTGACTGATCAAAAATCAGGAATGGGATAAAGCGGGTTGCCATAGTTACAACTGCTGCGATTAAAATTGAAATAATTTGTTCAGTTAATGTCATTCAGTTAATGTCATTTTTTCTCCTCGTGATTAAGTAATTTAATGAAAACAGCGCGACAAGTGTTACTAATGTCACTAATAGAAAAACATTCTTGTTGCAAAATAGTAAACAAATAATTGCAAATGCTAAACCAATCAGAGCATCACGCTGAGTTCGGGCATTTTTCAACTGTTCTGTAAACAACACAATAAAAAGTGCCGTCATTACAAAATCTAAGCCTGCTAAGTTTAAGTTAATCACCCTCCCAAGGAGTCCACCTAAACCTGCCCCAGCTACCCAACTAAAATAGTTGAATGCGGTTATGTAAAAATAAACATATGAGCGATCAAGGCTATCTGGTACTTTTAACGTTGCATTTAAGGAAAAAGACTCATCACACATTCCAAAAATAAGAATCGGCTTTAACTTTCCCGTATTGGAATATTTTTTTAACATCGTAATGCCATAAAAAATATGTCGTGAATTAACAAGGGCAGTTAGTACAAGAACGGTCAACGGCTGAAAACTTTGAACTAAAAGATTACCAATTACAAATTCGACTGATCCAGCAAAAATGGTAGCGGCCATTAATAATGGATATAAAAAATTAAAGCCCAGTTTATGCATATAGATTCCATAGCCGGCGCCTAAAAATAGAAAGCCAAGCATTACCGGACTAGTTTTTTGAAAAGCGTAACGTACTTCCTTTCTCATCTAGGAAAAATTCTTAACATCACTTTTTAAATTAGCTTTCTGTAAAAACTCGCGTAATCTTTTTAGGCCTGTTTCTAACTCATCAAGTGACTTATTTGCGGACAATGAAACACGGAGAAAATGGTCATTTGAAGAAGCGTTAATTTGAAAACGATCAGAGCCAAAACAACGGATATTTATATTAGCAAGGGCTTGTTCGATCTTGGCTGTATTTTGAATACTTTTAAGCGGTAATCGACGAAAAAAGGCATAGTCGGTTAATTGGTTTGTAGGAGCAGTCGGGAAATATTGTTCAAAAAGGATATTAGCTTGTTTGGCAAGGTTGACTTTATTTTGAATTATTTGTTGGACGACATGCTCTTTTATTGCCGTGGATGCAATTGCTGTATTGAGAGTTGAAGTTTTGACTGTTGTGTTGAAGAAGCCATTTTTAATTTGCTGGGCTAGCTGTGCTGGGAAAACTAGATAACCAACACGGAGTCCTGATGCAAGAACTTTTGACATGCTGCAAACGTAACAAGTCTGGTCTGGTAATAACTCCATTATTTTGGGTGGCTGTTCTGGATTGAGTTTACTAAGAAAACTTAGGTAGTCATCTTCAATTATTTTTAGCCCATATTCTTGTGCAATCGTTGCGATTTCTTTCCGGCGAGCCATCGAGAGAACAGTGCCAGTCGGGTTACTATATTCCGGCATGAGATACAGGCCAGCTAGATTGTTGTTTTGACAAGCGTGTTTTAATGCTTCAATATTCATCCCGCCTTGATCATTTTTTATCGCAACTAAATGGAGATTATTTAGTTGCGCGGTTGCAATCAGGTTGGCATAGGTAAATTCGTCGACAGCAATCTTATCGCCACTTGAAAATAAGGTCATTAACAGTAATGTAAGTGAGTTTTCTCCTCCCGCTGTAATAAGGATATGCTGAGTAGGAGTTAATCTCACGCCAAGCCAGTCAAGATAATGCTGAAAAGCCTCCTTATCAATCGGACGCCCGGTTGGTGAGTCATAGGTTAGAAGTTGCGAGGCGCCTTGCTTGACAGTGTTGCTAAGAATATTGTCAAGGAGGTGGTTTGTCTGTTCAAAGGAAGCAACAAAGCCAAGATCAATGGTACGGGTCAAAGGAGAATTGGCAGTTAACGGATCGATACCATTTGAGTTAACAAAGGTTCCTTTACCATGAATTCCATAAGTTAAACCAAGTTGCGCACTTAATTTGTAAGTACGAGTAACGGTGGTGAAATTAATGTCGAGATAATCGGCGAGTTCGCGTTGCGGGGGCAGTTTCGTTCCGGGTGTAAGAATTCCACGCTCAATCGCTGACTTTAGTTGGTCAAGCAAGCTTTTATAAATTGGTCGCGTCAGCTTATTTTTGTCGGGGTACCAGGTAAGTTGGTAGTGGGAGAAATCATTAATGGGCATCTACATAACTCTCTTCCCTGCCATCCAAGTTTCATTCACGTGGATATTTTTAAGTTTACTATGAGCAACTGTAAAGATATCATCATTTAAGATAACAAAGTCCGCGGCCTTTCTTGTTACAGCCGCATAAATACTATAAAACGGGCTATCAGGTTCTGCCCATGGCGTACATGGGGCATCCGAACTCAAGCCTAACATTGCTTGAGAATTCAACATTGTTTTAACGCGGTAAGCTAATTTAAACTGGGCTGGTGAAAGATAATGACGATAGGATTCATCTTCCGCAAAGAAAAAGATTGGTTGTGTGACTAACGCATAGTTCATTTTACTATTAGCAATCTCTGTAAACATTTGATCAGTCATTAAGGAGGCATGCTTAATTCTTACTGATGGCATCGTTGTTAGCCATGGCGCCATCTCTTTTGTTACATCAATCACTGTTTGAATTGCTTTATCGCCCATCGCATGCACAGCTAGTTGAAGCTTATTATCACGCGCCATCTTTACTGCTCGCTTAAGCTTTTCCACTGAAGTCAAACTAACTCCCATTTTTCCCGATGTATAAGGATCAGTATTATATGCCGTTTCACCAGAAATACTACCATCCATTTAATCACATTGAATTGACTGGAGCGTCTTGGACACATTCATAAGTCCAAGTTGTTCCAGTTTTCTATTAGTTAGAGAATAGCTCAAGGTCTTACTATGTGCAGTTCGCCAGTAGCCCTTGCGGGTACTAGCGAAGACATCGAGGACATATGCATCACGCTGGGACAGCCCCAACTTCTGTAAGTTAGTTACCTTAGTTTTAAACTTTTTCCATTGCTTCCAGATATACTGCCTTATTCGAACCCTCAACCACTTGTCGAGGCGTTGAATAAAGTTAGTTAGTTTCCCAATTGAGTAGTACTGAAGCCACCCACGCATTCAACGATTACGTTTAGTTAATAACTTCAGCGCTTTCTTTACTCGTTGTTGCGATTGTTTAGCTGGGTTCACTTTAACTTTCAGGCGCTTTTCTAGAAACTGGGTAATGCTTCGCATTACTCGTTCTCCGGCTCGTTGACTTTTAACATAGATGTTACAATCATCCGCATAGCGCACAAAGTGATGACCACGTCTAGTCAACTCTTTGTCCAACTCATTTAGATAGATATTAAAGACAATCGAGTAGGAGATAATTGATTAGTTCAATTATCGACCTCTCACACCACCGTATGTACGGTTCCGTATACGGCGGTTCGACAACTTAATCACATTGAATTGACTGGAGCGTCTTGGACACATTCATAAGTCCAAGTTGTTCCAGTTTTCTATTAGTTAGAGAATAGCTCAAGGTCTTACTATGTGCAGTTCGCCAGTAGCCCTTGCGGGTACTAGCGAAGACATCGAGGACATATGCATCACGCTGGGACAGCCCCAACTTCTGTAAGTTAGTTACCTTAGTTTTAAACTTTTTCCATTGCTTCCAGATATACTGCCTTATTCGAACCCTCAACCACTTGTCGAGGCGTTGAATAAAGTTAGTTAGTTTCCCAATTGAGTAGTACTGAAGCCACCCACGCATTTTTCGATGAATTTCTTCAAATATTCTTGTCAGAGATATTCAACGATTACGTTTAGTTAATAA